>NZ_PYYB01000001.1:2221623-2962164 GCF_003044185.1 Paraconexibacter algicola | reverse complement strand
CGGCGCGGTCGTCGGGCACGAGCCGTCGCGTGTCCGGATCGCGCCGGTACCCGGCCGGGGTCTGTCGTCGCTGCCAGATCCCCGCACGGGTCGCGGCCTCCCGGAGATCGGCGAACCGCTCGACGTGCCGCTCGCGTTCCGCCGCGTTGAACGCGCCGAGCAGCCGGCGCTGCAGCCTGCCGTCGATCGTGGCGCCGTCCACGGCGCCGGTCGCGAACTGCACCGACCCGCCGACGGCCTCGACCCGGCGATGGATGAGCTCTTCCTCGAGCGTGTCGCGCGCCAGCCGCGACTGGTAGGCGACGACGATCCCTCGGTACCGGCCCGCTTCGACCCCTTCGACGGCGGCGAGCAGCGACGGCCGGTCGGCGAGCGGCAGGCCGCCGCTCACCCCGAGCTCGGCCGGGAGAAGCTCGAGGTCGCCGCCGAGCCGCGCGACGGCGCGCTCGAGCGCCGCGACCTGATCGCGCTCGGAGTGGAAGTCGTCGGCGCCCGATCGGCGGGCGCCCATGTGCGACACGCGTACGACGCCCGCCCAGACCTTGGACACAACCCGAAAGGTTACTACGCAATGAGTAGTCGTAATGCCAGGGCTCCCAGGAGTAGCGCTGCAGGAAGCCGAAGCGACGGGCGTTGCGGATCAGCCAGGGATAGGCGGACCGGGGGCCGATGTCGAGCTCGGTGCCGAGCCGGTGCAGGCTCTTGCCGGGCGGTGCGACCCACCTGGGGTCGGGGTGCTGGGCGTAGAGCACGGCCTGCTCGGCGTCGGAGCGGAAGCCGGAGACGACGACGAGCGTGACGCCGTCGGCGCGGGCGGCGGCGCGCAGCCGGTCGTAGGCCAGGGCGACGTCCGGGCGCATCGGCTTGCCGTCGCGGTAGGCGAGCGGCCCGTCGTAGGCGCCCGCGCCCGATGCGGTCGCGGGCAGGACCGCGGCGGCGGGCGGGAGCGCCTCCGCCATCGCCGCGAGCGCCGCGTCGGGACCGTCCGCCCCACCGCCGCGCGCCGCGCGGACCCGGACCTGCAGCGGCACCGCGCCCGGGCCCGCGCCGGGGAAGTCGACGCGCACGTCCCGCAGCCCGTTGCGGGCGGCGGTGGCGACCGCGCGGTCGCGGACGGCGGCGCGGTAGCCGTCGAGGTCCAGGCCGACGGGCAGCGGCGCGCCGGGACCGGGCTCCCCGATCGGATCGGTCACCTCGGCGTAGCGGTCGGCCATCACGCCGGCCGCCGCGAGCGCCGCGAGGTCGAGCGCCCGCTGGTCGTCGCCACGGCCCGTGAAGCCGGCGGCGACCGCCACGATCGCGGCCGTGAGCGCCCCGGCCAGCAGCACCGCGCCGAGGACGAGCAACAGTGCCTGCCCGGAGTCGTCGCGCAGGCGGGTCACGCCGCCTCCTCGACGAGCGTGCGGCCGAGCGCGCGCAGCGGGGCGAGCACCGGCAGGCCCGTGAGCGCCAGGCCGCGCGCGAGGACCGACGGGTCGAGCGCGACGACGTGCGCGATCCCGTCCGCCCGCGCCACGGCCGCCAGACCGTCCGGCACGGTGCCGGGGACCGCGGCCACGACCACGTCGGCCGAGGCGACGAGGGGGTCGTGCGCGGGCTCGCGCGGCCCGGCGACGACGACCACCATCGGCCCGTCGCAGGCCGCGGCCACGCGGACGGCCTCGGCGGTGGCCGCGAGCGGCTCGTCGGCGAGCCGGACGTGCACCAGCCGGCCGCTGGCCGTGGCGTGGGTGCCGCGCAGCCGCAGGGACGCCGCGAGGCGCCGGGCGGCCGCGCGGGCCGGAGCCGTGGTCGGCGCGCCCGTGCCGCAGGCCGACCCGGGCGTGACGGCCACCACCGCCACGCCGTCGCCGCGCGCGGACCGCAGGCCGGTGGCGAGCGCGGCGCCGACCGCGGTCGGGTCGGCGGCGCCGGCGAGCAGCACGACGCGGGAGACGTCGGGAACGCTCATCGGACCGCCGCCTCCCCCGCGTCCGCGGTGGCCTCGGCGACGAGCAGGTCGGCGACCGGGCCGGCGACCGCGCGCGGCCGCACCCGGACGGTGACCCGGCGACCCCGGATCCGCACGTCGACGTCGTCGCGGTCGCGGCCGGGGACCGCGGCGCGGGCCTCGGCCTCCGGGTCGCCGCCCTGGATGAGCGCCGCGGCCCCGGCGGCCGCCGCCGTCGCGGCGAGCTCGCGCGCCCCGCCGGCGGCGAGCACCTGCGCGATCGCGAGGACGACCACCAGCGCGAGCGGCAGGATCGCGACGAGCTCGATGCTCGCCTGCCCCCGGTCGTCGCGGACGCTCACGACCCCGCCCCCTGCGGCGTGAAGCGGGCGCGCGCGTGCACGCTGCCGACGCCCGGGACCAGCGCCGGGATCCGGACGGTGACGCGAACGCCCTCGCCGTCCGGGCGCACGCGGACGCCGCGGCGGAGCCCGTCGGGGACCGCGGCCCGCGCCGCGTCCTGGGGCGAGCTGCCGACCGCCGCCGCACGAGCGGCGGCCCGGGCGGCCGACCCCGCCGACCACTGCGCCCAGCCCGCCAGCGCGCCCTGCACGAGCAGGGCCGCGAGGAGGGCGATCAGCGGCAGCAGCGCGACGAGCTCGACGCTCGCCTGTCCCGCCTGTCCGCGTCCCGGAGATGTGCCGTCGGCCATGGGACCGACGATCCGGGACGCCGCGTCACGGCGCTACCACCAGGGTGTGACGATCCTGTGCCGAAACGGCGTCAGAACGAGTAGCTCTTGTAGTACCGGTAGACCTGCACGAGCGCGTACGACGCCCCGCCGATCAGCAGCATCCACAGCAGCAGCCCCGCCCCGGTCTCCCACAGCTCGCGCCGCGCGGCCATCGCGAACACGGCGACGCCGAGCGCCCCATACAGCAGGCCGCGGTGACGGTCGCCCAACGAGAAGATCTCGACCCGGTTCTCCCGGTACAGGCGCGCGCCGATCAGCACAAAGCAGACCGTGATCGCGATCGACAGGAGCGCGCCGACGGTGTCGGCCGTGCTGCCACCGCCCGGGACGAAGTGGACGGCGGCGGCGATCGCGAAGACGATCAGCGTGTTGCGCAGGCCGGTGCTCACGTCGTGAGCGTACCGCGCCGGGAGCCCCGGCTACCGCAGCGCGGCGGCGAGACGCTCGGCGTCCGCGGACGCGGGGTCCGGGACGACGCTGAGCTCCGGCCGCGGCGCGGGCGGCTCGCCGTCGACCGGCTCCGGCGCGAACCGGTACCCGACCCCGAAGTGCGTGTGGATGTACCGCCAGTCGGGGGACGCCTTCTCGAGCTTCTGGCGGAGCTTGCGGACGAAGACGTCGACCGAGCGGTCGCCGCGGGCCATCGCGTAGCCCCACACCCGCTGGTAGATCTCCTCGCGCTCCAGGACGCGGCCCTCCGCCCCGGCGAGCAGCTCGATGAGCTCGAACTCGCGGCGGGTGAGGTCGATCGAGCGGTCGCCGACGAACGCCTGGAAGCGGTCGGAGCGGATCTCGATCTCGCCGGCCGCGATCGGCGCCGCGGAGCGATCCTCGCTGCGGCGGCGGCGGCGGACGACCGCCTCGATGCGGGCGATGAGCTCCTCGGGGTGGCACGGCTTGCCGAGCCAGTCGTCGGCGCCGAGGCGCAGGCCGCGGACGCGCTGGGCGACCGTCGACTGCCCGGTGCAGACGATGACGCCGAGACCGGGAAGCCCGGTCGTCAGCTTGTCCAGGTACTCCCACGCGGCGGGGCCGAGCGTGGCGAGATCGACGACCAGGGCGCTGAGGCGCATGGCGACGAGCGATTCGACGGGCACCGCACCGGCGAGGACGCGGTGCTCCCAGCCCAAGCGCTCGAGGCGCTTGCCGAGCACCTGCAGGAAGCCGGAGTCGGTGTCGATGACCGCGATGCGGAGCGGGTCCGCACCGGAGGGGATCAGGTCGTGCATGACGCGGCCCATGGTAGCCACTACCCCGTCGCGAAAACCGGGTTGCGGGCTCTGGTCACGACATTTTCACAGGACCTTGCGAACGTGTGCCGAACCGCACACATCCGCGCACCGGCAACCGGTCGATCAGCGATCGAGGCGCTGCGTGGGGTGCGAGGAGTCCGAGAACTCCCGGAACAGCCCGGTGACGACGAACGCCGTCTGCTCGCCGATGTCGACCGCGTTGTCGCCGATCCGCTCGAGGGCGCGGGCGATCATCGCCATCGTCATCCCCCACTCGCGGGCGTCCTCGTCGGTGCCGATGCGGATCGCGCGGCGGAACAGCTCGCGGTTGATCTGGTTGATCTCCTCGTCCTGGCGCAGGATGTCCTCCGCCAGACCGACGTCGCGCATCGAGAACGCCTGCCGGGCCTGGACGACCTCGGACCGGGCGAGCTGGCCCATGCGCAGGATCTTCGTCTGGATCTCCTCGTCGACCGGCGGCTCGTGGCCAAGCAGCGGCAGGAGCTTGCAGATGTTCACGCACTGGTCGCCCATGCGCTCCATGTGCTTGACGACGTGCAGGAGCGCGGCGACGAGCCGCAGGTCCCCGGCGACCGGGGCCTGCAGCGCGAGCAGCGACAGGATCGACTGGTGCACCTCGAGGTAGCGGCCGTCGACGCGGTCGTCGTCGTGGATGACCTGGGTCGCCAGCTCGACGTCCTGGTGCTGGAGCGCCTCGAGCGTGCGGTCGATCTGCCCGACGACGATCTGCAGGCCGCCGAGTCCGGCCTCCTCGATGCGGGCGAGCTCCTCGGTGAAGTGCGTGCGCGACTCTGCCATGGGGTCCGACCGGCGCTCAGCCGAACTTGCCGGTGACGTACTCCTCGGTGCGGGAGTCGTCCGGGTTGGTGAAGACCTTCTCGGTCGGGTTCAGCTCGACGAGCCGGCCGATGCGGTTGGACTCGCCCGCCGACAGGTCGACGATGAAGAACGCCGTCCGGTCGCTCACGCGCGCCGCCTGCTGCATGTTGTGCGTGACGATGACGATCGTGTACTGGGACTTGAGCTCGAGCATGAGCTCCTCGATCTTCCCGGTGGAGATCGGGTCCAGGGCCGAGCACGGCTCGTCCATGAGGATCACGTCGGGGGACGTCGCGATCGCACGGGCGATGCACAGCCGCTGCTGCTGGCCGCCGGACATGCCGAAGGCGTTGTCCTTCAGGCGGTCCTTGACGTCGTCCCACAGCGCGGCCTTGCGCAGCGAGGTCTCGACGATCTCGTCCATGTCGCCCTTCATGCCCAGGACGCGCGGGCCGAACGCGATGTTGTCGTAGATCGACTTCGGGAACGGGTTGGGCTTCTGGAAGACCATGCCGACGCGCTGGCGCACGGCGACCGGGTCGACCTCGGGCGCGTAGAGGTCGACGTCGTGGTAGGTCAGCGTGCCCTGGACGGTGGCGCCCGGGACGAGGTCGTTCATGCGGTTCAGGCACCGCAGGACGGTCGACTTGCCGCAGCCGGACGGGCCGATGAACGCGGTGATGTCGTTCTCGTAGAGCGACATGTCGACGCCCTCGACGGCGACCTTGCCGCTGTAGGTGACGCCCAGCCCGCTGAGCTTGAAGATCTCGTTGCGGGTGGCGCCGGGGTCGCGGGTGTCCTTGCGCAGGCCCGCGCTGACGCCCATCTTGGTCTGCGCCGCGGGCGCGGTCTCGCGCTCGGACGCCACGGTGTCCTCGGGAGTGCTCATGTCGGGTCCTTGCGTGGAGTCGAGGTCGTCGGGTTCGGGGTCGGGACTACCACTTCTGCTCATAGCGGTTGCGCAGGTAGATGGCGACGGAGTTCATCAGGATCAGGATGACCAGCAGCACGATGATCGCGGCCGCGGCGAGATCCAGGAAGCCTGCGCGGGCCTCCCCGGTGAACGAGAGGATGGAGATCGGGAGCGCCGTGAACGTCTTGTCGTAGGCGGGGTCGAACAGCAGGAACGACGCGGCGCCGACGAGGATCAGCGGCGCGGTCTCCCCGATCGCGCGGGACAGCGCGAGGATCACCCCGGTCGCGATGCCCGACACGGAGCCCGGCAGGACCTGCTTCCAGATCGTCTGCCACTTCGTCGCGCCGAGCGCCAGCGCCCCCTCGCGGATCGACGGCGGCACGGCGCGGATCGCCTCGCGCGAGACGATGATCACCACCGGCAGCACCAGCAGCGACAGCGTCAGCGCCCCGGCCAGCAGCGTCGGCCGACCGGTCGCGAGGCCGAAGGGGAGCGAGTAGTTCGCGCCGAACAGCTCGCCGCGGACGAAGATCGCGAGGCCGAGGAGGCCGAACACGACCGACGGGACCGACGCGAGGTTCTGGATGTTGATCTCGATGATGCGGTTGATGCGCTTGGTCGGGTCCGCGTACTCCTCGAGGTAGATCGCCGTGGCGACCCCGATCGGGATGATGACCAGCGCGGTCAGGCCCATGAGCCAGAGCGTGCCGAGGATCGCGGCGCGCAGGCCGGCGTTCTCGATGTTGAAGCGCGAGGAGTACTCGGTGATCAGCCCGGTGTCCAGGCGGCCGACGCCGTCCTGGGCGACGCTGAAGATCAGCGCGACGAGGAAGACGACGGAGATCGTCAGGGTCAGGCAGAGCAGCGACAGGAAGATCGCGCCCTTCGTGCTCTCGCCACCCGAGGAGCGGGTGACGGCCTTCCGGGCGATGGTGGTCTCGGCGACGGTCGACATGGCGGTCAGGTCCTACTCGTAGACCTGGCGGTACTTCCGCACGAAGCGGATCGCCAGGAGGTTGAGGGTGAAGCAGATGACGAACAGCGTCATGCCGACGGCGAACAGCGTCGAGTAGCCGATCGATCCCGCCGCGACGTCCGAGCGCGCGGTGTTGGCGATGAACGCCGCCATGTTCTGGTGGCTGATCGTGAGGTCGAGGCTGAGGTTCGGCGCGTTGCCGGCGGCCAGCAGGATGATCACGGTCTCGCCGATGGCCCGGGAGGCGCCGAGGACGAGCCCGGCGACCACGCCGGAGAGGGCGGCCGGGAAGACGACCTTCATCGTCGTCTGGCGCTTGGAGGCCCCGAGGCCGGCGGCGCCCTCGCGCAGCGAGGCGGGGACGGCGGAGAGCGCGTCCTCGGACACGGAGGCGATCGTCGGCAGGACGAGGAAGCCGAGCACGATCCCGGCGCTGAGGCCGTTGAAGATGTTGACGTCGAGGCCCAGCCAGCCCTGGAGGAACGTCTTGGTGAAATACTGCAGGGCGAAGAAGCCGAACACGACGGTCGGGATGCCGGCGAGCAGCTCGATGACCGGCTTGAAGATCTTGCGGATCCGCGGCGAGGCGTACTCCGCGAGGTAGACGGCGACGCCGAGCCCGAGCGGGATCGCGACGGTGAGGGCGATGCCGGTGAGGTACAGCGTGGACCACAGCAGCGGCAGCACGCCGAAGGACTGCGACTCGCCGCCCGCGAGCGGGTTCCAGTCGGTCCCGAAGAGGTAGTCCCCGACCGGGACCTCCCCGAAGAACGAGATCGTCTCGCGGACGAGCGCCGCGAGGATCAGCACGGTGATGAGGATCGACAGACCGGCCGCGCCGGCGAGCAGGAGCTTGATGCCCTGCTCGCCGACGGAGCGCGGGGTGCGCTGGCGCACGAGCGAGATGCTCGTGGCGCCAGGGCGGCCGACGACCTCGGGTCCTGATGCCATCGGCCCGGTCCTTCCCTACTTGAGGTCGGCCGCGGTGACGGGCTTGCCTGCGTCGAGGCTCGCCTGCGAGGCGGTCTTGAGCTCGTCGGTGAGCGGCACGTAGTCGGCCGCGCGGACGATCTCCTCGTTGTTGTCCAGGACGTACTGGAGGAAGCCCTTGACCTCGGGCTTGGCCAGCGCCGCGACGCTCGGGTACATGAAGAGCGGCCGCGAGAGCGGGGCGTACTCGTTGGACGCGATGGTCTCGACCGTCGGCTCGACGCAGCCGTTGCCGCCGTCGACCTTCAGGATCTTGACCTTGTCCTTGTTCTGGTCGGCGAACGAGAAGCCGACGTAGCCGATCGCGCCGTCGGTGCCCGAGATGCCCTGGATGATCTGGTTGTCGTCCGCGGACGTCTCGACCTTGTCGGTGCGCTGCTCGGCGTCCGTCTCCAGCACCGTCTCGGTGAAGAAGTCGTACGTGCCGGACTCGGTGCCCGGGGTGAACGCGGCGAACTCGGTGTCGGGGAACCCGTCACCCAGCTCGGAGTAGTTGGCGACCTTCGACTTCGGGTCGAGGAGCTGCTTCAGCTGCTCGGTGGTGATGCAGTCGTTCGGGATCGCGAGGTTCGGGTTGGCGATGACCGAGAGGCCGTCGATGCCGACCTGGACCTCGACCGGCTCGACGCCGCCCTTCTCGCACGCCTCGAGCTCCTCGGCCTCGATCCGACGCGAGGCGTCGGCGATCTCGAGCTCGCCACGGCAGAACTTGTCGATGCCGTCGCCGGTGCCCACGCCGCCGACCGAGATCTCGGTCGAGGCGCCGCCGCCGGTGAAGCCCTCGTTCGCGGCCTCGGCCACCGGCTGCACCGTGGAGGAGCCGTCGATGCGGATGCTGCCGCTGAAGCTGGACAGGTCGGCGCTGCTGCCGCCGTCGGCCGTCTGCTCGGAGTTGGTCCCCGTGCCCCCGGCGGTGGTGTCCTCGTCGTCGTCGCCACAGGCGACGACGCCGAACGCGAGCACGCCACAGGCGAGCGCCGCGGTGATGGAACGTGACCTCACTGCTTCTCCTTTTGGTTGTTCATGCGCTCGGCAGGCTCCCAGCGGGCCCGCCGGAGTCTGTTACCGAGGTGTGCCCTCGTTGTGAAAAGGGTGTGAATCGCTCGTGATCGGCTCGAGCTCGAGGCGGTAGCCGAAGCCCACGTGCGTGTGGATCGAGCGCACGCCCGGGAGCGCCTCCTCGAGCTTCACGCGCAGCTTGTGGACGTAGACGTCGACGCTGCGGTCGCCGCGCCGCAGCTCCGCGCCCCAGACCTGGCGGTACAGGTCCTCGCGGCGCACGATGTGGCCGGCACGGCCGACGAGCGCGACGAGCAGGCCGAACTCGCGGACCGAGAGCATGAGCGTCCGTCCCGCCGCGTGGGCCAGGCCCTCCGCGGGTCGGACCTCGAGCTCGCCGACGCGCAGGACGGGATCGGGGGAGGCGGCTGCGTGCATCGCGGCGATCCTCCACGCGCGGGGACCGGCGGCCTGTGACCGACTCGTGAACCGGATGTGAAAGACCGGTGAAACCGCGTGGTCCGCGAACGGCGCGGCGCCTAGGGTCGCCGGGATGCCACTCCTGCTGCGCCGTGCCGCGCCCGACGAGGAGCTCCTGCGACTCCTCGAGGAGTCCGGTCGCAACGTGCAGCGCGCCGGTCTCCTGCTCCGCGACCTCCTCAAGGACTACCCCGAGCACGACGAGCTCGCGCGCGAGCTGATCCTCTGCGAGCACGAGGGCGACCGCATCACCCACGACATCATCCACCGCCTCAACGGCGCGGCCCGCCGCCGGCGTCCCGCGTTCGACCCGGCCGACATCCACGCGCTCGCCACCGCGCTCGACGACGTCGTCGACTACGCCGAGCAGACGGCGGACGAGCTGTCGGTCTACCGCGTCGAGGCGCCGATGGAGCAGGCCGTCGCGCTCGCCGACGTCCTCGTCGGCGCCGGCGAGCAGGTCGCGCGGGCGCTGCGGTGCCTGCGGACGGGCAGCGACATGGGCACGCACCTCGTCGAGATCCACCGGCTCGAGAACGAGGGCGACCGGCTCGAGCGCGACGGCGTCGCCGCCCTCTTCGTCGGCGGGATCGACCCCATGGCCGTGATCCGCTGGAAGGACATCTTCGCCTCGCTCGAGGCCTCCGTCGACGCGTGCGAGACCGTCGCGCACGTGCTCGAGGGCATCACGCTGAAGCGGCGCTGACCCGCAGTCCGCGCAGCAGCGGCCACGCGAGCGCGGCGCCCGCCAGCGCGACCACCGTGGCCGCGAGGAAGATCGCGTCGAGCCCGTCGACGACCCCGGTCGCCGGGTCCGGCGCGCCGGCGACGCGGTCGGAGAACAGCACGCCGAGCGCGGCGATCCCGGTGGCGATGCCCAGCTGACGGAACGTGTTGGTCACCCCGGAGGCGAGGCCCGCCCGCTCCGGCGGGAGCACCGCGACCATCGCCGCCGCCAGCGCCGCCGCCAGCGCCGGGCTGATCACGCCGATCGCCAGGCCGCCGACGACGAGCCCCGGGAGCAGCACCTCCCACCCGGAGCCCGGCTCCACCGCCCGCAGCAGCAGCTGCGCGAGCGCGATCAGCAGCAGTCCCGCCTCCAGCGGGACGCGCAGCGGCAGCCGACCGGTCAGCCGGCCCGACAGCGGCGCGACCGCGAATAGCACGAGCGTCAGCGGCAGCAGCCGCAGCCCCGTCCCGGTGGGCCCGTGGCCGAGGACGTCCTGCAGGTAGATCGCCAGGTAGAGGAACAGCGGGTACAGCGCCAGCGACTGGGCGAACGCGACCACGAGCGTGCCCGTGAACGCCGGGACCCGGAACAGCGCCGGAGGGAGCATCGGGTCGGGATGCCGCCGCTCGGCCAGCACGAACAGGACCGCGAGCGCGCCCGCCGCCAGCAGCGCCCCGACGACCGTCGGCGCGCCCCAGCCGTCGGCGTGGGCGCGGACGAGCCCGAGGGTCAGGGCGAACGCCGCCGCGCCGAACAGCACCATCCCGGGGAGGTCCGGCCGCCGCGGTCGCGGGTCGCGGGACTCCGCCACGACGCGGAGCGTCGCCCGCACGAGCAGCAGCCCGACCGGCACGTTGAGCCAGAAGACCCAGCGCCAGCCCGGACCGTCGACGAGCAGCCCGCCGACCACCGGTCCGAGGGCCAGCGCCGCGCCCGTCACGGCGCCCCACACCGCCAGCGCGAAGCCGCGCCGCTCGGGGCCGAACGCGTCGGCGAGCAGGGGCAGCGACGTCGCGAACATCGCGGCCGCCCCGATCCCCTGCGCCCCCCGGGCGAGGTCGAGCGTCGTCGCGTCCGGGGCCAGCGCGCACACGACCGACGTCGCGACGAACGCGAGCAGCCCCCAGACGAACACGCGCCGGCGTCCCAGCCGGTCGGCGAGCACGCCCGCCGTCAGGAGGGTCGTGGCGAGCGTGAGCGCGTACGCGTCGATCACCCACTGGACCTGCGCGAAGTCGGCGTCGAGGTCGCCCGCGATCGCGGGTAGGGCGACGTTCACCACGGTGACGTCGAGCAGCAGCAGCGCGGTGCCCGCGGAGACCGTCGTGAGGACCTGCCACTGCGCCCGCGTCATACGGCACCGTATCCCGGTCAGACCGCGGGCTGCACGCCTCCGCGGGTGCGCGCCGAGCGGGGCAGCGAGAGCGACAGCGCGCCCGCCGCGAGGACGAACCCGGCCGACAGCCACAGGCACGCCTCGAGACCCTGCCACTGGTACACGACGCCGGAGAGCACGGTGCCGGAGAGCCGCCCGAACGCGTTGGCCATGTAGTAGAAGCCGACGTTCATCGCCACCCGGTCGCCGTCGGCGTAGGCGAGGATCAGGTACGAGTGGACCGCGGAGTTCAGCGCGAAGACGACGCCGAACACGATCAGCCCGGCCACCAGCACGACCGCCGGGTCGACCGCCGAGGCCAGCGCCGCGGCGATGCCCGCCGGGAACGCCGCGAGGACGAACGCGAGGATCGCGGCGCTGCGACCGTCCGGCGCGCCCACCCAGCGGGGCGCCGACGCCTGCACGGTGCCGTAGCCGATGACCCAGACGGCCAGGAAGGTGCCGACCTCCCAGAAGCTCCAGTCGAGCTCCGTGCGCAGGAAGACCGGGAGCGCCACGACGAACCAGACGTCGCGGCTGGCGAAGAGGAAGACGCGGGCGGCGGCGAGCCGGTTGACGGCCCGGTTCTGCGACAGCATCTGCCGGAACTTCGCCTTCGCGTCCGGGCGGCCGAGCTCCCCGTCCATCAGGACGACCACGGCGACCAGCGCCGTCGCCACGATCGCGCCGAGGATGCCGAGGGCGGCGCGGAAGCCGACGAGCTCCAGCAGCGCGCCGCCGAGGAAGAAGCCGAAGCCCTTCAGCGCGTTCTTGGAGCCGGTGAGGACCGCCACCCAGCGGTAGAGCGACCCCTCGTCGGGCACGACGAGCTTGACCGCGCTCTTCGAGCTCATCTTCGTCAGGTCCTTCGCGATCCCGCTCAGCGCCTGCGCGACCATCACGTAGGCGACGACGAGCCAGGCGTCGGGTGCCAGCGCGAGCATCCCGAGCGCCAGCAGCTGCGTCCCGAGGCCGGCCAGCAGCGTGCTGCGCAGCCCGAACCGGGCCGCGACCCAGCCGCCGACGAGGTTCGTGACGATCCCGAAGACCTCGTAGAAGAGGAACAGCGAGGCGACCTCCAGCGGCGAGAAGCCCCGCTCGTAGAAGAAGAACAGCACGAGCATGCGGCTCGCGCCGTCGGCGATCGTGTCCGCCCAGTAGGCCCCGGTGACGAGGACGTAGTTGCGCAGGTCGCGGCTCATCGCGAGGCGGACCCGGCGGCGACGATGCCGGCGAGCTCGACCATCCGGTTGACGTAGCCCCACTCGTTGTCGTACCAGGCGTAGACCTTCACCTGGGTCCCGCCGACGACGCGCGTGCAGCCCGCGTCGACGATCGCCGACCGCGGGTCGGTGCGGTAGTCCACGGAGACGAGCGGGCGCTCCTCGAACCCGAGGATCCCGTGCAGCCGCTCACCGGGGGCGGCGGCCGCGGCGAGCAGGCCGTTGACCTCCTCGACGGTCGTCGCGCGCTCGACCTCGAGGACCGCGTCGGTGAGCGAGGCGTTCAGCAGCGGCACGCGCACGGCGAGGCCGTCGAGCCGGCCCTGCAGCTCGGGGAGGATCAGGCCGATCGCCGTGGCGGAGCCGGTCGAGGTCGGGATCAGCGACTGCGACGAGGAGCGCGCGCGGCGCAGGTCCTTGTGGGGCGCGTCGACGATCACCTGCGTGTTGGTCAGGTCGTGCAGCGTGGTGATCGAGCCGTGGCGGATCCCGAGCCCCGCGTGGAGGACCGCGACGACCGGGGCGAGGCAGTTCGTCGTGCAGGAGGCGGCGGTGACCACCCGGTGCACGGCGGGGTCGTAGCGGTCGTCGTTGACGCCCACGACGACGTTCAGCGCGCGATCGTCCTTGACCGGTGCGGCGACGACCACCGTGCCGACGCCGGCGTCGAGGTACGGCGTCAGCGTGTCGATCGTGCGGAAGCGGCCGGTGCACTCGAGCACGATGTCGGCGTCCCACGCGACGGCGTCCGGGGTCGCGGCGGACGTGTGCGGGATGCGGTGGCCGTCGAGCACGAGCGTGTCGCCGTCGGCGCGGGCCTCGCCGGCGTAGCGGCCGTGGACGGAGTCGAACTGGACGAGATGCGCGGAGGTCGCGGCGTCCCCGTGGAGCTCGTTGACGTGGACGACCTCGAGGTCGTCGCGGTCGGCGAGGACGCGGAGCGCGAGGCGCCCCATGCGGCCGAGGCCGTTGATGGCGATGCGGGTGGCGGACACGGCGCGCAGCATAACCAGATGGTTTTGACATCACCAGATCGTTATGCGAATCTTCACGGGTGCCCGCCGCCGCCGTCGCCGCCGACTGCTGCATCCCCGTCGTCCCGACGCTCGACGACGACGCGACGGGCCGGCTCGCCCGGATCGCCAAGGCGCTCGGCGACCCGACCCGGCTGCGCATCGTCGACGTCGTCCGCGCCGCGGACGAGCCCGTCTGCCAGTGCGAGCTGCTGCCGCTCTTCGCGATCTCGCAGCCCGCGCTGTCCAAGCACCTGAAGGTGCTGGTGCAGGCCGGCGTGCTCGACGCGCGACGCAGCGGCACCTGGACCTACTACTCCCCCGCCCCCGGCGGGCTGCAGGAGCTGACCGGCTGGCTCGCCGCGGCCCCCGGTCCCGCTCAGGGGCGCGCCGCGTCGCGTCCCTGATCGGTCGCCGCCGGACCGAGCACGACGCGCTCCGGGGACAGGCGGTAGCCGATCCCGAAGTGCGTGTGGATGAACACCCAGTCCGGGCACACCGACGTGAGCTTCGTGCGGACCTTGCGCACGAACACGTCGACCGAGCGGTCGCGGTAGGTCATCGGCCCGCCCCACACGAGGTCGTACAGCTCGGCACGCTGCACCACCCGATCCGGGCGACGCGCCAGCTCGTGCAGCAGCTCGAACTCGCGGACGGTCAGCGGCACGCGCCGGCCCGCCGCCAGCGCCGTGAACTCGGCCGGGCGCAGCTCCAGCGGCCCGACCGCGAACGGCTCGTCCGCCGGCGCGCTCACGACCCCTCCTCCGCGTCCGCGGCACCCTCCTGCTTGTCGAAGCCGCAGCGGAACGTCTCCGGCGTCCCGACCGGTCGGGCGCCCGCGAAGCCGCCCTTGTCGCCGTTGTCGTAGACCGTGACGTACTGGAGCGTCTCCGGCCGCGGGTTCGCCGGCTCGGGGACCGGGTCGGGCTCCCCCGTCTTGGGGTCGCCGCGGGAGCCGTCGCTGACCCCGGTCGACCCGGCGGCGCTCGAGCCTGCCGCGGTCGTGATCAGCGTCGCGCTCATCTCGCGGCGGTCCTTCAGGCCGTCCGTCGGGTCGATGTCGATCGACGCCGTCGTCTGCGAGTCCCCGATCGTCGACGCGAGCTTCACGCGCGCCGCCGCCCCGACCAGCTGTGCGGCGGTCGGGAGCCAGCCGCCCGCGTCGACGCACGCCTGCGTCGCGAAGAAGTAGTCGTTCTTGCCCTGGTCCTCGTTGGTCAGGGGGAACGGCGAGGACTGCAGGCACCAGGTCCCCAGGTCCACGGTCTGCGGGTCGCAGCTGCCCGTCAGCTGCTCGTCGGTCTTGCCGCCGACGCGGTCCGCGGACCGCGCGCTCGCCACCTTCGGGATCGCGCGCGCCGGGAAGCGCGCGTTCTTGTCGAGCTTCAGGACGCTGTTGGGCTTCGGGCTCGAGACCACCCGGGCGATCGACGACCGGGCCGCGTCGGCGAGGCCGGTGGTGGACGCGACGAGCGCGAACGTCGCGAGGACGAGCGCGGCGCGCGCGACGGACGGGGTGCGCATCTAGCGGGTTCTCCGGTGTCGGGTGCGGGGGTCCAGCGGATCGGGTTCGACGCGGGCGACCGCGACGGCGTGCTCGGCACGACGGTTGCGCCGCCGCAGCCCAGGCCGCACCGACGCGCCCGCGAAGGCGGCCAGCAGCACGATCCCGAACACGAACGGCCCGTACGGGACCGACGGTCCCTCGTCGACGTCGTAGGCCGCGAACGCCTGCGAGGACTCGGGCGCGATCTCCTCCTCGCGCTTCTCCTCCAGCACGCGGATGACCGCGCCACCGGGCGGGATCGGCCGGCCGAAGCCGCCCGCGGGCGGCGGGGGCGGCGCCGGCACCTGGGCGCGCGTCAGGTCGCGCGCGGGCGGCACCTCCGTCGGCGGGGCCGCCGGCGGCAGCGGCTGCACCGGCGGGACCGCCTTGACGGCGGGCGCCGGGGTCGGCGGCGGCTGCTGCGGGGCGGGCGGCGGGGGCGGCGAGACCGGCGGCGGCGGGCTGTTCGCGGGCGCGGCCGCGGGCGCCGCGGCGGGCGGTGGGACCGCCGCCGGGGTCGCGGCCGGGAAGCGGCTCGGATCGAGCGGACGGGTGCCGCAGGGCCGCTGCACGCTCCCGGCGAGGACGGTGACGCGCTGCGTGAACGCCAGGCCGCCCGCGGACACGGTCACGTTCGTGGTCCCGGCGTTGAACGGGCAGATCAGGCCCGAGGCCGCGTCGGTGACGACCTTGTCGTCGGCCCCGAGGAACGGCTTGCGCAGGTTCGTCGACGCGGGGTCCTGGCGGACGAAGTCCGCGATGTCCGGGGCCGAGGAGGCGAACGCGAACTCCGGGGTCAGCCGGGTCGCGCAGCCCGCCGTCGCGCACTGCGCCGGGGGGAACGCCGTGTACGGGTCCCCCCCGGGCGGGTTGGGGTTGCCGTCCGCGCCGGAGATGTCGCCCCAGCGGTCCCCGGCGACCGGGCGACGGCCGAGCCCCTGGAACAGCGAGGGCCGCGAGCGACGCAGCAGCGTGCCGTCGATCGCCTGCAGCGCGAGGTCGTCGATCACCGGGATCAGCCGGACGCCCACCGGGGCGCGGTTCGTCGCGGCGTCACGGTTGACCGTGTCGACCTGGGCCAGCAGGAAGCCGCTGTCGCCGAACAGGGCGTCGGGGCCGTCGCTGGTGTTCGACAGCGGCGAGCGGTACCCGAGCGTGCCGGTCCCGAAGGCCGGGATCGTCGTCGCGGCGCCGGCCGGGATGCGGGTGACGCGGTTCTCCTCCGGCCGCTCGTAGAAGTACGCCGACGCACCGCCGTCGACGAGCACGCGCGCGACCTCGTCGGCGTCGGTGGCGACGTTCAGCGCGGGCTGCTGGCGGCTCGTCAGGTCGCGGGAGCCGACGACGATCGCCGGGGTCGCCTTCGCCTTCGCCGCGGCGAGCTGGTCGCGCAGCCACGGCAGCTGCGGCTCGGCCGGGCTCTGGTGCGGGTCCGACGCCGCGAGCGAGCCCGCCGCGTTGTCGATGACGATGACCCGGACCGTGCCGGTCGGGCCGGTCGTCTCGAACGCGTAGTGGGTCGCCGCCCCGTCGGGACCGGGACCCGACACGGGCGTGATCGTCGGGCCCGGCGCCCCGGTGCCCAGCGGTGCGCCCGCACCGGCGAACGCCCCGCGGAAGGTCGAGGCCGAGCCGTCGGGCACGTCCCCCGCGGACACCGCCGGGAACACCGGCAGGCCGCCGCCGACCCCGAGGAGCTCGGCGTAGCGGTCGGCCTCCGCGCGGGACTGCGGCTCGCCGCCGGGCTTCGTGCGGCCGCCCGTGAACAGCAGGGCGCGCGGGCCGTTGGGGCGCGTCGCGAGCTGCGCGACGCGGGCGACGGTGGTGCGCAGCGCGCGGTCCGGGGCGAGGTCCTGCCCGGCGAGATCGGCGCAGGCCCGCTCACACTGCGCGTGCCCGGCGACCGCGAACGTGACCGTCGACTGGTCGAGCGGGATCTCCGCCGCGCCGACGGCGGGCGGCGCCTCCTGCGCGCCGTCGCCGAGCCGCAGGATCGCCGCGGTCTGCACGCGCTGGCGGTTCGCCCGCCCGGTCGCGTTGCGGCCCGAGGAGCCGCGCCCGGCGCTGTCGAGCTCGCCGCTCCAGCCGCCGACGGCCCAGCCCGTCCCCGCCGGGGAGAGGTCGAACGCGGCGACCGGGTCGGGCTTGACCGGCCGGTCGGCGCCCGAGCCGCTGAACGCCTGGCGCTGCTCGTCGCGCCAGCCGCCCGGCACCTCGCGCAGCACGTACCCGTCGCCGGGCAGCGGGATCGGCGTGAGCACGGGCGGCGGCAGGTCGGGGTCGACGTCCGGGAGCGTCTCGCCCGGCGGGTACTGGATCCCCGGGACGACCGACAGCACCGCGCGGACGCGGTCGCCGTCGCGGACGGCCGCGGCGGCCACGGCGGTGACGCCGGGCAGCGGCTGGTCGGCGAACCGCCACGGGCGGCCCGCCCCGTCGCGCTGCAGCACGAGGTTGCGCCCGGCCACCACCGCGCCGCCGTCCGGCAGGCCGGCGGCGACGAGCAGCTGCGGGTCGGCGCCCTTGAGGCCGCGCAGCAGCTCGCGCAGCTGCTCGTCGACGCGCCACGGACCGCCGTCGCTGACGAGGACGTCCCGGCCGGCGACCGCGATCGCCTGGGCGCCCGCGAACGTCACCGACGTGATGTCGCGCGTGGCGACGTCGGCGGGCAGCGCCTCCTGCGTCCAGGTCTTGTCGTAGCGCAGCAGCGTGCCCTGGCGGCCGACCGCGTACCCGCGTGCGCCGGAGCCGGGCTGGAACGCCACGCCCATGAGGTTCGCCTCGAAGCCGACGGGGGCCGCGGGGTCGCGCTCCCACAGGCCGGTCTCCGAGCGCCACAGCCACATCGCGCCGAGGTCTCCGACCGCGTACGCGCGGCCGGGCTCGGGCCAGGCGACGCCGCGCAGCGTCGGGCTCGTGACCGCGCCGGTCGAGGTGAGGAGGAACTCGCGCGTCCAGCCGGTGCCCGGCAGGTACCGGGCGACCGCGCCGGAGGCGCCGACCGCCAGCGCCTGCGTGTTCGGGTCGCCGCCCGCGGCGCCCGGCTGGTGCGACACGGCGGTGAACGGGGCGCGGACGGCCACTGGCCACGGACGCAGCGCGGAGGCGACGGGTCGACGGGTGACCTGCACCGGGCCCTCGAGCCAGCCCTCGTCGGGGGTCGAGAAGGCGGCCGAGCGCCGGAGGTTGCCGCCCGCCCCGGGCAGGCGGCGGAACGTCGCGCCCTGCAGCGACAGGTAGGTGCCGAGGTTCGTGTCGTCCTCGCCCCCCGGGCGCAGCGGGTTGGAGACGATACGGCCGCCGAAGCCGCCGTCACCGGCGGCGAACCCGAGCGAGCGGTAGCCGGTGCGGCGCGAGAAGCGCACCCCCAGCGGCCGGTCGCAGATCGCCTCGCCGTCCGGGGTCTGCGCGTCGCACCAGGAGCCGAGCACCCGCGCGGCGGGCGCGTCGCGGTCGGGGTCGACGAACAGCGTGAGGTCGCGCGTGGCGCCGCCGGCGGTCAGGCTGCCGTCGACCCAGACCCCGTCCGCGGTCACGGTGAGGGTCTGCTGGAGCCCGCCGTCGAGCGTCGTGACGTCGGAGATGCCGAGCGCCGGGGTCGCGGCGTCGGCGAAGCGCGCCGCGTCGAGCGGGCGCTCGCGCCACACCGGGGCGTCCTCGTCGCGGGCGTCGCGCTCGAACAGGACGATGCCCCGGTCCAGCGCCCCGGCCGGCCGGGCGACGAACCAGGCGTTGCCGGGGCCGGTCGCGTCGATCGCGACGATCTCGAAGGTGTTCTCCGAGCCGGCCGGGATCTCGACCGGCTCGCGGCTCCAGGTCTCGCCGTCCCAGTGCAGGACGGCGGACTGCTCCTGGCGCCCGCGCGGGGCGACGAGCACGTGGGTCGTGTCCCCGTCCTCGTAGCCGGTGGCGACCGCGTTGCCCAGACCGCGGTCGCCGGCGAGCGCCTCGCCCGGGTCGTCGACCTCGGGGGTGGCGGCGGGGAGCAGGACGTCGTCGGGCGGCGCGGGCAGCTCGCCGAAGCGGCCGCCGGGGTTGCGCACGAGGATGCGCGTCTCGTCGCCCGGCGCCGCCGTGCCCTGGGCGCGGCCGAGCAGGTAGCCGCCGCCGCGCGGCAGGACCTCCGCCGCGCGCGGGTTGGGGACGATGCCGCGCGAGGTGCGGCCCTCGCGGTCCAGCGGCGTCTCCTGGACGCGCCAGCCGGTCGCGTCGGTGTGGCGCAGCAGGACGAGCTGCGGGTCGCCGACGAGCCCGTCGCCGAGCGGCCCGTTCGGCACGGTCTGGCCGTCGAGGACGGCACCGGCGTACTCGGCCGGCATCACCCGGTAGGCCCAGGTCTCGCCGGGGGCCCCGTCGACCGTGACGGCGCCGAGCAGCACGGTCTGGGCGTCGGCGACGCCGAGGACGGGCTGGGCGACGATTCCGCCGCCGCCGTCCTGGCCCTGGCCGGGGCTCGTGAGCAGGGCGGCGCTGAGGGCGATCGCCGCGGCGGCGATCGGCACGGTGCGGAGTGCGCGTCTCATCGCGTGGTGACCGTGTCGCCGCCGGTGGTGACGGTGTCGCCGCCCGTCGTGACCGTGTCGCCGCCCGTGGTGACGGTGTCGCCGGTCGTGACGCTGTCGTCGCCGGAGGTCGTCGTCGGCGTGCTGGACGGCGGCCGCGTGAACCGCAGCTTCGTCGGGTAGCGCTTGCGGGTGACGCGCAGTCGCAGCGCGCGGCGGCCCTTCTTCAGCCGGGTCAGGCGCACGCGGCCGACCTCGCGGCCGCCGCGGCTGGCGACGAGGCCGAGCCGCGCGTCGCGCCGCAGCGTGAACGACACGACGAGCACGAGCCCGCGGCGGGTGCGGACGACGCGGGCGCGCGGGTTCGTCAGCAGCGCCGGTGCCGTGACGGGCGCCACGGTGGGCGTCTCGACGGTCGGCGCGGGCGCCTCGGGCGGGGGCGCGAAGAGCTGGGAGTCGTCGACCGGCGGGCCGTCCGGGACGAACTGCTCCTGCGACTCGTTCGGGCGCTGGTCGATGCGCCGGGCGAACGCGGGGTCGGTGACCCGCTCGAAGGTCGTGCCGTCGGTGTAGTGGAAGAGCCAGCCGGCCGCGGTGACCATCCAGCAGTCGTCCGGGGCGGGACAGGCGACCTTCGCCGCCGCGCCGCGGCCCGCGCCGCTGGTCGGCAGGCGCGTGGTCCGGACCGTCCCGTCGGGCTGCACGATCGCGACGCGCGCCTTGACCGTGGTCTGCCGGCGCTCGTCGTACGGGCTCGTCGCGACGAGCGCGTCGGGGCTGCCGGGCAGGCCCGCGACGTCGACGAACGTCTCGTCGGGCGCCACGGCCTCGGGGTCCAGCGGCACGTCCTGCCAGGCGACCGGGGTGCGGCGGACGGCGATCGGGCCGCGCGGGTACTGGCCCTCCGCGGGGGCGGCGGGCCCGGAGGCGGCGCCACCGCCGACGACCCAGAGGTCGCCGTCGAGGTCGCGGTCGGCGGCCAGCAGCTCGGTGGCGTCCTCGGGGTAGCGGACGTCGCTGTTGGCCAGCCAGCCCTCGTCGCCGAAGCGCCCCGCGGTCAGGGAGCGGATCAGTCGCGGGCCGGTCGGCTCGGGGCGCGCGAGGTCGGGGCTGCCGCCACGGTCCTCGGCGCGGCGCCCGACGTAGCGCGTGGTGATGTAGCGGTCGCCGTCGGTGACGAGGTCGCTGACCCCGCGACCCTGCGGGTCGTAGACGGTGCGCAGGTCGGTCCCGTCCCAGTGCAGGAAGAACGCGCCGACGCGGTTGCCGGCGGCGTCCGCGCTGCCGATCCCGCCGAACCAGCAGTCGGTCGGGCCGCTGCACGCGGCGCTCGTCATCTGGCGGAACGGGTCGGGCGAGGCGTTCGGACTCGAGTAGCTGCCGACGACCACCCCGCCCTTGAAGCGGCAGAGCGCGATCCCGGCACCCGCGCGCGGCTTGCTGGGCTCGGTGATCGTCCAGAACTCGTCGGGGCCCGCCCAGGCGATGCGCGTCGTGGCGGCGCCGCCACCGCAGACGGTCGCCAGCGGTCGCCACTCGACCCCGTCGTAGAAGTAGAGGCCCTGGGCGACGGTGTCGTTGCCCTCGATCGCCAGCAGCCCCCGGTTCGGGGCGTAGAAGTCGAGGTCGCCGGGCGCGCCGAGCGGCACCTTGAACGGCGCCCCGGCGGGCGGCGCGGGCTGCTCCAGGCGCCAGGTCGGCTCGGCCTGCGCGGCGGCCGGGAGCAGCAGCGCGAGCCCGGCGAGGGCCGCGGCGATGTCGCGGCTCCTACGCACCCCGCTGCGGGTCCTCGTCGCGTGCGGGCTCCTGCGGCGGGCGGCCCGCGGTGATGTGCCGCAGCTCCTCCACGGGCATCGGCGTGACGGTCGCGAGCACCGCGTCGAGGGCGTGCCCGGAGAGCGTCTCGTGCTCGAGCAGGGCGCGGGCGGTCTCGTCGAGCGCCTGGCGGTTGCGGTCGAGCACGTGCTCGGCGCGCGCCTTCGCGTCGGCGACGATCCGCTCGACCTCGCGGTCGATGAGGTCGAGGGTGGCGGCGCCGACCGAGCCGAGGTCCTGCAGCGAGGCGCCGAGGAACACCTGGCCCTGCTTCTCGCCGATCGTGACCGGGCCGAGCGCGTCGCTCATCCCGTAGGAGGTGACCATCGAGCGGGCGATCGCGGTCGCCGCGTGGAGGTCGTCGTGCACCCCGGTGGACAGGCAACCGAACACCATCTGCTCGCCGGCGGCGCCGGCGACGATCGACACGAGCTGGCGCTGCAGGTCGGGCTCCTGCTGCACGACCGCGTCGCGGTCGCCCATCATCGCCGCGGAGGTGCCGAGCTGGCGGCCGCGGGCGACGACCGACAGCTTCTGCGCGACGACGGTCTGGCCGACCGCGCGGGTGACGACGGCGTGGGAGGACTCGTGGATCGCGATCAGCCAGCGCTCGTGCTCGGTCAGCGCGTGCGGCTTGGCCGGCCCGGCGATCACGCGGTCGATCGCCTCCTCGAGCGTGCGCTGGTCGATCTTCTCGCGGCCCTCGCGGACGGTCAGCAGCGCCGCCTCGTTCATGACGTTCGCGAGCTCCGCGCCGGAGAACCCGGGCGTCAGCTTGGCGATCTCGCCGAGGTCGACGTCCGGGGCCAGCGGCTTCTTCGAGCCGTAGAGCCCGAGGATCGCCTCGCGACCGAAGACGTCGGGGGTGTCGACGGTGACCTGCCGGTCGAAGCGGCCGGGGCGCAGCAGCGCGTCGTCGAGGATGTCCGGGCGGTTCGTCGCGCCGAGCACGACGAGGCCGGCGTCGCCGCCGAAGCCGTCCATCTCGACGAGCAGCTGGTTGAGCGTCTGCTCGCGCTCGTCGTTGCCCTGCCCGATGCCCGCACCGCGCTTGCGGCCCGCGGCGTCGAGCTCGTCGATGAACACGATCGCGGGGCTGGCCTTGCGGGCCTTGGCGAACAGGTCGCGCACGCGCGCCGCGCCGACGCCGACGAGCGACTCGACGAAGTCCGAGCCGGACATCGAGAAGAAGGTCGCGTCGGCCTCCCCCGCGACGGCCTTGGCCAGCAGCGTCTTGCCGGTGCCGGGAGGGCCGACGAGCAGCACGCCCTTCGGGGCACCGGCGCCGAGCGCCACGTACTTGCCGGGGTCGGCGAGGTAGTCGCGGATCTCGCGCAGCTCGGCGACCGCGTCGGGCACGCCCGCGATGTCGTCGAAGGTGACCTTGTGGGCGGTGCCCTTGCCCTTCTTCTTGCCCTTGCGCCCGATGTTCGAGAACGCGGCGATCCCGCCCGCGCCGCCGTCGTTCATGAGCTTCGTGAAGAACGCGAACAGCGCGACGAGCAGGAGGATCGGGACGAGGAACTGGACGATGACCTGGCGCTCGCCCTTGAAGGACTGCTGGTCGACGGTGACGGCGGCGCCGCCCTCGTCGAGCGTGCGGAACAGCGACTGGGTCTGCGCGTTGGACGCCGGGTAGGGCGCGTAGAGGCGCAGGTCGCTGCGGGTGCGCACGGCGACGACGGAGTCGTGGTCCAGCAGCGTCGCGTTGGTGATCAGGCCCGCCTCGGCGAGGTTGACGATCGCCGACAGCGGCGCGCGCTGGCCGGGCGACTCCGGCCGCGTGGAGTCCAGCAGCGAGAAGAACGTGATCGTCAGCGCGATCGAGGCGAGCAGCAGGAAGGTCGCGAGCAGGTCCCGCAGCAGGAACGTGCGCAGCGCGGTGCCGACGTCCTTGGCGACGGTGAGAACGGGGTTGGACCGCTGCCCGAGGTGCGGGCGGCTGCTCTTGCTGGGCTGACTCATGAACGTCCTTCGTGTGGATGGAACGACCGCGGCGGGGCGGGCGCGCGTGCGCGTCCGCCCCGCCGTCGGGGTGCTGCGGGTCCGGCTACTTCTTCTTGGCCGCCTTCAGCTTCTTCAGCGTCAGGGCCTTCGACTTCGAGGCCGCCGTGCCGCCCGTGGGCGTGTACGTGACCGCGACCGAGACCTTCAGGCCGGCCTTCTTCAGCAGCTTCTTCGCCGCCGAGGAGGCCTTGATCGTGAGCTTCACCGTGCCCGCCGCGCTGGCGGTCGCGGAGACGCTGCCGACGCGGACCGTCTTGCCCTTGACCTTCGCGGTCGCGACGGCGCGGACGGTGCCGGCCCCCGGGACCTGGATGCTCAGCAGCAGGTTCGTGCTGCTGACGCGACCCGAGGCGACGGTAAACACGTTGCTCGGCGCCTGCGGCGCGGGCTGCGGCGTGGTGCCGCCGGCCGCCGGGGTGGTCGGGGCGGGCGTGGCCGGCGCGGGCGCCGGCGCCGGGGCGGGCGGGGTCACGACCCCCGTGTCCGCCTTGTTGTAGCCGATGGCCGCCACGCCGTTCTGGGCGATCGTGCGCAGGCTCGTCGGCAGCGGCGCGTAGTCACGGGCGCTGAGGTCGGCCTGGCCGTCGGCGGTCACGATCGAGGACAGGTAGTCCTTGGCCGTGCGGGCCTTCTTCTCGTTGTCGGCCGACAGCCCGTAGACGGGGCCGTAGTCGTCCCACGCGAGGATGTAGGTCACGGTGCAGGCCGGGTAGGCGGTCGAGCCCGCCCCGCCCGCGGCGGACACGGCCTCCCAGTCGCCGAGCGTGGTCGCCGGGACGCCGGTGAACGTCACGCCGCCGCAGTTCGAGCCCGCGAGGCCGTTCTGCTTGTAGCCGTTCGGGGAGCGGCTCGGGTCGTACGCGGTACCGCCGGCGTCGTTCTGGATCGCGACCCAGAACGTCGTGTCGGTGGCGCTCGCGACGTCGAAGCCGCGCGTGCGGGAGTCGGCGACGACGCCGTAGCCGATCGAGCCCTGCGACTGCGCGTTGGCCAGCAGCGTGAGCTGGTTGCCGCCGCCGCTGGAGGCCGCCTTGCAGAGGTTGGACGTGTACGGGCACGTCGCCGCGCTCGACTCGTTGACCGTGTTCGGCCACGTCGTGTTCGGCGTGGCGCCGAACGTGGTCCTCCAGCCGCGGTTGGGGTTGACCTTCGCCAGCCAGTCCTTCAGCGCGAACGTCGTGCCGGAGTCGTCCTGGCGCACGACGCGGCGGATCGGCGCCCCGGCGCAGGTGGTACCGAGGTTCGCGTCGGAGGGCGTGCCGGTGATGCCGGGGACGAGCTCGCCCCAGGTGTCGACGAGCGTGTCGGCCGCGAAGGCCTTCTCGAGCTGGCCGGCCTCGAGCTTCAGGCGCACGGTGGAGTCCGCGGGCGCGTTGGCCTGGAGTGCGGTCGGGACGGTGCAGCCCTGCGGGAAGTTCACGTCGACGGCGACCGCGCCGACCGCGACCGGGATGACGTGCAGGTCGCCGTTGTCGGTCGGGGTGACGTCGACGCCGTTGTTGTCGATCGGCCCCTGCTCCATCTGCAGGGTCTGCGCGGGCGTCGGCGGCTCGTCGGTGCCCGCGAAGCGCCGGTTGGCGTCGCGGTTCTGGTTCGGGTTCGGGTTGCTGCTGCCCGCCGCCGAGCGCAGGCCCATCGCGATGCGGCCCGCCCCCGAGCCGGTGATCGCACCGGACGGGTTGTACGTGACGTTCGGGGCGGTGGCGCCGCAGGCGCCGGGGGTGTCGGACCTGAAGTTCGCGACCCAGCCGACGTGCGCCTGGACGGGGAACGTCGCGCCGACGCCGGAGATGTCCGCGCCCTTGCAGGCGGGGGTGACGAATGCGGCGTGTGCGGCCGGCGCGGAGAGGGCGGCGGCGGCTGCTGACCCGGCGAGGACCGTGGCGAGCATGCGCGCGCCCCGGGCCTTCGCCGTCGTGGGGAGTGCCATCGTGGTGACGGGTCCTTTCAACGACTCGTGGTGGTGGTTGGCGCCGGGTAGAGGAGCGGACCGGCGGCCCGCGCACCAGGGGTGTTCACCGAACGGCCACCGGTCGGTCACAGGTCGGCCCCATCGCGTTCACCAGAAGTTCTCCAGTTCGATGCACCACGAGCCCGGGTCTTGGTCTTCGGCGGGGTCCTGCTCGTCTTCGAGGCGGCGCGGCGCAGCGTGTAGCGGACGCTGCCGACCTCGGTCAGCGCACGCGCTCCGGGAGCGGTCGGGACGAAGCGCACGCGGACCGTGGCGCTGAGACGGCGACTGCGCGCCAGGCGTCGGCGCTCGGCCGCCGTGAGCTTCAGCAGGAACGCGGCGCGCCCCGCCTTGCGGACCGTGCGCGTCGCGCGCGCCACTGTGCGCAGGGGCTTGCCGGCCCGGGCGAAGACGGTGAACGCGCCAGGCTCCGGGGCGCGGACCGAGACGCGGACGGTTCCGTCCCGGCGGTCGCGGACGCCGAGGCCCAGGTCGGGCTCGTCGGGCTCGGCGGTCTGCGTGACGACGATCTGGCCCTGGTTCTCCTCCGGGGGCGGTGGCTCCGCCACGACCGGGGGCGCGCGGCGCACGAGCCAGGCGTCGGCCTGCTCGTTGGCGTCGCCGAAGAACAGGTCCGGGGTGCTGGACACGAACGCGAGCGTGGCGCCGTCCGCGGCGATCGCGGGCTGGCGGCCGATGTCGGCGTCGATGTCGCCCCCGCCGCGGTCGGTCACGACGCGCTCGACCGTCCGCCGCTGCAGGTCGGCGAGCAGCAGCTCGCGGGTGTCCGGGGTGCGCCGGAACGTGCCGATCGGGGTGAGCGCCGGGAACGTGAAGCGGGTGCGGTTGGTCAGCAGCGCCAGCCAGCGGCCGTCCGCCGACCAGGCGAGGTCGTCGATCGTGGCCGCGGCCGCGGGGTCGCCGGAGAGCGCGCCGCGCGTCAGCTGCGTGGTCGCGTCCTTGCGCGTGGCCCCGGGCGCCATCGAGGTCGTGAAGACCTCGACGCCCTCGAAGCCGGTGCTGTCCGGCCGCAACGCGCCCGCCGCGAGGAACACGACCGTGCGCCCGTCCGCGGAGAGCTGGGGGGCGCGCGCCCCGATCCCGACGCGGCCCGCCTCCTGGTCGGCCAGCGGCCCGTAGCAGGGCCCGGTGGCCGTCGGGGACGGCTCGACGGTGGTCTCGGGGTCGCACGCGGGGTCGTCGGTGTCGACCGCACCGGTGATGCGCCGGGTGCGCGCGGCCGCACCGTCGG
Organism: Paraconexibacter algicola; assembly: GCF_003044185.1. Lineage (GTDB taxonomy): Bacteria > Actinomycetota > Thermoleophilia > Solirubrobacterales > Solirubrobacteraceae > Paraconexibacter > Paraconexibacter algicola. Next base: position 2,935,633 of record NZ_PYYB01000001.1, on the reverse strand, counting down.
CGATGCGCCGCCACAGGTAGTGCTCGGTGAGCGGGTTGCGGTTCTCCCCGGGCTGGAAGCGCGTCTGCTGCGCGGCGCGGATCCCCACCCACGCGACGGTGCTGCCGTCGGCGCTGATCGTCGCCGGCCCGGTGGCGCCGCCGACCGGCTCGCCGGTCTCGCTCTCGCGGGTGACGAGGATCGTCCGGCGCTCGGCCCGGTCGCGCACGAGCAGCGTGCCCGGGGGCGTGTCCGTGGTCGCGCGGTCGGGCAGGTCGGAGGTCACCGAGCCCGTGCGGAGCACCACGAAGCGCCCGTCGGCGGAGATCGCACCGCCCGGGTAGGTCTCGGTGCCCGGGTTGCGGCCCGGCAGATCCGGATCGCGCACCCCGTAGGTCGCCGGCACGTCCCCGCCGTCGCGGGCGCTGATCAGCTCGTAGGCGCCCGGGGCGCCCCGGGGCACGGCGAGGTCGCGCACGTACACGTCGGCGTTGCCGTTGCGGTCGGCGGCGACCAGCGGCGCGTTCGTGGTGAACGCGACGAGGCGGCCGTCGTCGGAGATCGACGCGCCGCGCGCGCCGCGGATCACGAGCTCGCGGGTGGCCTCGTCGAGCTCGTCCCCGGCGGCGACCAGCTCGAGCGCGCCGCTGGCGAGGTCGCGCCGGAAGACGCCCCCGGCGCGGGTGCGACCGGGCGGGTCGGGGTCGTCGTCGGCGAACAGGTTCGTCGCGCGGGTCGTGATCAGCGCGAAGCGGGCGTCGCGGGTGAGGGCGACGTTCGTGGTGGTGTCGTCGGCCTGCTCGAGCCGGGCGAGCGAGCTGCTGAGCAGGTCGGCGCCGGCCTGGAAGCCGGTGGCGGCGCCGGCGCTGCCGGGGAGCAGCAGCGCGAGGCCGAGGCCGGCGAGGATTGCCCGCCTCACCGAACCACCACCGTGCGGCGCAGGACGCGCCGGTTGCCGACGCGGTCGCGGGTCGTGACGGTCACGCGGTAGCGCCCGGCCTTCCGGTAGGTGTGGACGATCCGGCTGACGCGACCGCGGGTCCCGCGGCCGTCCCCGAAGCGGACGGTGGTGCCCGCGGCGCTCGGGCCGGAGGACTCCCCCGCCGCGCCGTCGGTGATCGCGACGCGCACGCCGCGGCGGCCGCTGCGGCCGACCGTGACGGTCGGCGCCGTGCGGTCGACGCGCAGCTCGGTCGGGATGCTCTCGGTCTCCTGGCCGGCGCTGTCGCGCGCGATGACCACGAGCGTGCGGCGGCCGTCCTCGACATCGGCGAGCGGGAGCTCGGTGCGGGTGCGGGTGAGGCCGGTCGCGACCTGCTCGTCGTCGACGGTGAGGTCGTAGCTGACGCCGCCGATCGCGTGCGGCGCCGTGTCCCAGGCGAGCTTCGCGGTCGGGGTGCGGACCCAGGTGAGCGGCGCCTGCGCCGCGAACTGGGCGGGCGGCGCGTCGATCACCGCGGCGGCGATCTGGGTCCCGTCCCCCTCCCCCTGCACCCAGGCGATCGCGGCGTCCCCGACGCCGGAGCCCGCGAGGCGCAGGTCGGTGACGCGGCCGCCGCGCGGTGCGGAGAGCACGCGCGTCGTCGGGACGCCGTCGGCGCGGACCTCGCGCGCGGCGACCGCCCCGACCCGGCCCTGCTGCACCCGCCAGGCGTAGGCGGCGGCCGCGTCGGCGGAGGAGAGCCCGACGACCGGGTCGCCGGAGGCCGTCGAGGTGCCGTCGTCCAGGCGCACCGGGGCGCCGACGCTGCGGTCGTCCCCGGAGACGACGAGCGACGCCGGCCCGACGGCCACGCCGGCGGCGACCGCGCCCGCGGGGGTCGTCGCGACGCTCACCGGTCCGGGCGGGGCGGAGAGCGGCTGGTCGGGGGCGGCCGGTCCGCCGTCAGCCAGGCGCGGGCCCGCGAACGCCGCGGCCTTGTCGCTGAAGGACTCGGGGATGGCGTTGGTCCAGACGCGGGCGTCGGCGGCGGCCTCGTCGCCCTCGCCGAGCTCGCGGTAGCCGACGACCGCCTGGCCGAAGCCCGCGACGGCGAGCGCGAGCTGGTCGGTCCGCCCGCGGACCGGGCGGCCGTCGCGCTCCGACGGGGAGACCTGGAGCGCGATGCCCATCGTCCCGCCGAACAGGCGCCGCGCGAAGACGCGATCGGTCTGGGTGGCGTCGGGCTCCTGCCAGGCGACGACCGCGTTGCCCGCGACGTCGACGCCGATGCGCGGAGCGTTCAGCGCGGTCGGGGTGGCGACGGGGACGGCGATGTCGCGGTCCATCGGGGCGCCCAGCACCGACCAGAACTGGCCGCTGGTGCGGGCGACGCGCACGTCGGCGTCGACCGTGTCCGACGGCAGCGACGTGTTCTGCTGCGGGGTGGCGTTGACGACCCGGTAGACGACGTAGGCGGTGCCCGCGCGGTTCATCGCGACCGTGGGATAGGTCGCGATCGCCTCGCCGACGTTGAGGTCGACGGGGACCGGGGCCTGGAAGCCGGTGGCGCCGGGGTCGAGCGTGGCCGCGAACAGGCGGTCGGTGGCGACGCCGAACTCCTGCACCCAGACGACGACGAGCCGGCCGCCGCCCGCGGCGGCGATCGCCGGCCAGGAGGAGTCGAACCGCTGGCCGCGGTCGACGCGCACGGGCGCGGCCCACGTGACCCCGTCGAACCGCGACGCGTAGATGTGCGTGCGCCCGTCCTCGTCGCGGCGGCGGAAGACGAGACCGCCGGTGCCGTCGGGTGCCATGGCGACGCCGCCGAGCTCGACGATCGCGGTGCTCGGCCCCGCGATCGGGGTGACGGGCGTGATCCGCGCGTCGGCGCGCGGCGGCGCCGTCGCCGGGAGGGCGAGCAGGGCGCAGCCGAGGGTGAGGGCCGCCCGGCGGGCGGTGCGGTGCTGACCGGCACGCATGCGACGCGGGACCTTGGAGCGCCACCGCCGGTCCGGTGTGAACGACTGGGGAAGTTCTGGTGAAGCGACGCACCGGATCGCGGACGTTCACCAGTTCTTCTCCAGACGGCCACCCGTTGTTCACGACCGCCACCCCGGGCCGTCCCAGACTTCCGCAGCCGTGCCGCCCGGAGCGCCGTCGCCCGTGCGCGCCGTCCGGTCCAGCCATCCAGCGCCATCCCCCGTCCGACGAAGGAGTCACCGCACCGTGCGCCGTCCCCTCCCCGCCGTCCTGCTCGCGACCGCCGCGTGCGCCGTGCCCGCCGCCGTCGTCCCGGCGACCGCCCCGGCGGCCAAGCCGAAGATCACGATGAGCGGCTCGACCTCGATCAAGCCGCTCGCCAAGAAGCTGATCCAGGGCTACCTCAAGGCCTTCCCCGGCGCCGCGCAGTTCAGCCTCCTGCAGGGCGGCTCGGACATCGGCGTCACCGACGTCGCGAAGGGCCGCGTGTCGATCGGCAACGTCTCGCGCGACCCGGTCCGCTCCGACCCGGGCGGCCTCGTCTTCAACAAGATCGCCCGTGACGGCCTGTGCATCGTCACGAACCGCAAGAACCCGCTGCCGAACCTCTCGCAGGCCGACGTGCAGGCGATCTTCTCCGGCAAGGTCAAGCGCTGGGAGGACGTCCCGGGCAGCACGGTCACCGGGATCATCAGCCTCTACGCGCGCACGCCCTCCTCGGGTACGCAGGACGCGTTCCAGAACATCTTCATGGGCCAGAACCTCCGCGTCTCCGCGGGCGCCCAGCAGAAGAAGGAGACCGGCCTCGTCCAGCAGGCGGTCGCCAGCGACGAGCGCGGCATCGGCTACCTGACCTTCGAGGCCACCGCCGGCACGCACGCCGTCCCCTACAAGGGCGTCGCCTGCACGCTGCGCAACGCGAAGGCCGAGACCTACCCGGGCGTCCGCAACTTCTGGATGGTCACCCGCGGCAAGGCGACCGGCGCGACCGGCAAGTTCCTGCGCTGGGTCAAGGGCAACGCGGCCGCGCAGCGGATCATCGCGTCCGAGTGGGTCCCCCTGAAGGCCGGGGCCTAGCTTGTCGTCGGGGGACCGACAGCTGGGCCGCTGGTCCGACCGGCGCGTCGGCGCGATCCTCGGCGGCGTCTCGTCGCTGGTGCTCGCGCTGATCGCCGGGATGATCATCTTCGTCCTCGCGAAGGCGTGGCCGTCGTTCAGCGAGAACGGCCTCTCCTGGTTCGCGGGCGGCCACGACGTCGACGTCGAGCTGCAGGCGATCTTCGACGGCTCCGTCGACGGCGAGTACACGCTGCACGCGTGGCCGCTGCTGTGGGGGACCCTGCTGACGACCGGGTTCGCGATGCTGATCGGGATCGTCTTCTCGACGCTCGCCGCGATCTTCCTCGTCGAGTTCGCCCCGGAGCGCGTGCGGCGCGTGATGGAGCCGGCGATCCGGCTCCTGGCCGCCGTCCCGTCCGTCGTCTACGGCCTGCTCGGCCTGCTCATCCTCGTCCCGTTCGTCAACGACCTCATCGGCGACGAGCGCCGCGAGAGCGTCGGGTTCGTCGTGCAGCTCAACGGCAACTCGCTGCTCGTCGGGACGCTCGTGCTCGTCGTGATGATCTCGCCGATCATGATCGCGATCATCGCGGAGGCCCTGCGCGGCGTCCCGAAGTCGTGGCTGGAGGGCTCCGCCGCGCTGGGCGTCAACCGCTGGCGCACGATCACGAAGATCGGGCTGCGGACGATCCGCCCCGCGATCGTCGCCGCCGCCGTGCTCGCCACCGCCCGCGCCCTGGGCGAGGCGATCATGCTCTCGATGGTCTCCGGGTCGCGCGGGTTCGCGCCGAACCCGCTCGACGGCCTCACCTTCTTCTTCGAGCCGGTCCGCCCGCTCGCCGCGACGATCGTCGACAACTCCGAGGGCCTCTCGCGCGGCACGCTCGGCGACACGCTCTACGCGTTCGGGGCCCTGCTGCTGATCTCCAGCGCGCTCCTGTCGATGGCCGGGTACGCCGCGAAGCTGCCGATGCGCAAGTACGGGATCCGGTCCTGATGGCCGTCGCCTCCCCGCCCCCCTCGCAGCGGCCGCCCGCGCGCCGCACCCGCCCGGTCGAGTCCAGCGCCTCCTGGCCGCTGATCGACCGGCTCGGCCTCGCCGCCTGCTACGTCGCCGGGATCGGCCTGCTGCTGATCACCGCGACGATCCTCGTCTACCTCGCCGTGCGCGGCGCCCAATACCTCGAGCCGCGGCTGTTCGTCGAGTCGCCGGTCGCGGACAACGACCAGGCGAAGTCCGGTGGCTTCTTCGACCCGCTCGTCGGCACGATGCTGCTGACGACGATCGGCATCTCGATCGCCGCGCCGCTCGGCGCCGCGGTCGGCATCTGGCTCAGCGAGTACGGACGCCCCGCGGGCCTCGCGCGCGCCGTCGAGTCGGGCGTCGAGGTCATCGCGGGAACCCCGAGCATCGTGCTCGCGCTGTTCGGCCTGACCGTGTTCAGCAACGGGATCTTCGCGCCGCTGAGCTTCACCTCCGAGGGCGGCGGCGTGTTCGGCCGCAGCTTCATCATCGCCGGGCTGATGATGAGCCTCATCGCGCTGCCGCTCGTCGTCGGCACGACCCGGGAGGCGCTGCAGCAGATCCCGTCGCACGTGCGCGAGGCGTCCTACGCGCTCGGCAAGACCCGCGCGGCGACGATCCGCCGGGTCCTGCTGCCCGCCGCGCGCCCGGGCATCGCGGCCGGCGCGACGCTCGGCATGGGCCGGATCATCGGCGACACCGCCATCGTCGTCGTGCTGCTCGGCGCGTCCTTGGAGTTCGACCCCGCCGGCGAGACGCCGGTGATCTCGTTCCTCCAGGGCACCGGGTCGACGCTCACGAGCTACGTCTACACGAACTCCCCCGCGGGGGACGGCAACGCACCGGAGAAGGCCTACGCCGCCGCGTTCGTCCTGCTGCTCATCGTCCTGTTCCTGAACGCCGCGGTCACGCGCATCACGCGCGGCCGCGCGGAGTCGCCATCGTGGATCCGCTGATTCCCCCGCCCATCCGCCGCATCGGCACGACCCCCGACGCGGACGTCGTGCCGCGCGGGCCGGCGGCGCCCGCCGACCGCGGCGTCGTCCCCGCCCTCCCGGGCGAGGCGACCGCGACCGGCACGCCGAGCGCGCCCGCCTACGGGCGCGAGCGCATGCGCGTCGACGGCCTGACGATCGCCTACGGCGAGAAGGTCGCGGTCAACAACGTGACGATCCCCGTCCGTCAGGGCGAGGTGCTCGCGCTGATCGGCCCGTCGGGCTGCGGCAAGACGACGCTGCTGCGGTCGCTGAACCGGCTCACCGAGCTGACCGCGACCGCCACGCGCTCCGGGCGCATCCTCCTCGACGGCGAGGACGTCGACCTGCTCGAGGTCACGCGGCTGCGCCGCCGCGTCAGCATGGTCTTCCAGCAGCCCAACCCGTTCCCGATGAGCGTCTTCGACAACGTCGCCTACGCCCTGCGCGAGCAGGGCTCCAAGCGGCCCGGGAAGAAGGAGCTGCGCGAGCCCGTCGAGGACGCGCTGCGCCGCGCGGGCCTGCTGCGCGAGGTGCAGGACGACCTCGACCACCCGGCGCTGCGGCTCTCCGGCGGCCAGCAGCAGCGGCTCTGCATCGCCCGTGCGCTCGCCGCGCGCCCCGAGGTGCTGCTGCTCGACGAGCCGTGCTCGGCGCTCGACCCGCAGTCGACCGCGACGATCGAGGACCTGATCGTGCAGCTGCGCGAGGAGGTCGCGGTCGTGATCGTCACCCACAACCTCCAGCAGGCGCAGCGGATCGCCGACCACGTCGGCTTCATGTACCTCGGCGAGCTCGTCGAGTACGGCACCGCCGACCAGGTCTTCCACCGTCCGCGGGCCCGCCGCACCCAGGACTACGTCAGCGGGGAGTTCGGATGAGACGGACCGTCGTGGGGTCGTGCGCGCTCGCGCTCGCCGTCCTCGCGGCGGGCTGCGAGTCCACCCAGAGCGTGTCCGCCCGGCTCGAGAAGGAGTCCAGGGCGACGCTGCTGAACCAGCAGGGCGTCACCGTGACCGGCGCGTCCAACCCGGACGTCCGGCTCGGCGAGCCGACCGTGCTGCAGGACGAGAACGGGACCGCGGTCGCCGTCGAGATCCGCGCCCGCGGCAGCCGCGCGCTCGCCCGCGTCCCGCTCGCCGTGACCGTCACCGACCGGGCCGGGCGGGCGATCGGCGCCAACGACGCGCCCGGGCTCGACCCGTCCCTCACCGGCCTGCCGGTGCTGCCCGCGGGCGAGCCCGTCCTGTGGGTCAACGACCAGCTGCTCACCGACGGCAAGGCCGCCGCCGCCACCGTGAAGGCCGGCGAGGCACGCCCCCGCAGCGGCGAGATCCCGCGGCTGCGGCTGACGCCCGGCGGCCTGGAGCAGGACCCCTCCAGCGGCGCGTCCGCGATCGGCCGCGTGACGAACGAGTCCACCGTCGAGCAGCGCAACCTCATCGTGACCGTGGCCGCGCGCCGCGGCGGGCGGATCGTCGCCGCCGGACGCGGCCAGGTGCCGCGCCTGCGCGCGCGGGCGACCGTCGCCTACCAGGTGTTCTTCGTCGGCGATCCCGCCGGCGCGGAGCTCGAGACCTCCGTCCTCCCCACCGTGCTCCCGTGACCGACACCCACCTCCTGCACCAGCCGCGCCTGGGCCGTCCCGGCGAGACCTGCCGGTCCTGCTCGGCGCCGCTGGCGACCGACCAGCGCTACTGCCTGAACTGCGGGGCCCGTCGCGCCGACGCGCCGCTGCGGTTCCTCGACGAGCCCGGCACCGCCGCGGCGGTCGGCGGGCACGCCTCACCGCCCGTGCCCCCGGACCCGCCCGGCACGCTGCGGCTCGCCGCCGCCGCCGTGCCGCCGCCCGCCGCGCGGCGCGGCGGGGTCCTCGCCTCGTCGGACCGCCCGGTGACGCTCGTCGCCGCGGCGGCGACGATGCTCCTGGCCCTCGGGGTCGGCGTGGCGATCGGCAACGCAGGCGACGGCGACGGCAAGCGGCCGACCGTGATCACCGTCGGTGGCGTCGCCGCGCCCGCCGCGGCCGTCGCGGCCGCCCCCACCGGGACCGCGGCGCCCGCCACGTTCACCGCCGACTGGCCCGCGGGCACCGAGGGCTGGACGATCCGGCTGCAGACGCTGCCCAAGGACGGCACGACCCCGGCGGCGGTCGCCGCCGCGAAGGCCGACGCGACCGCCAAGGGCGCCCCGTCCGTCGGGGCGCTGGACACCGACGCCTACCCGTCGCTGGACCCGGGTGCCTATCTCGTCTACAGCGGCGTCTACGATGCGCGCAAGGACGCGCAGGCCGCGCTCGACGCCGTCACCGCATCGTTCCCCGATGCGACGGTCGTCCGGGTCTCGGCCTCCGCGGCTCAGGCCGCCGGGGGAACGGCCGACGACAAGCAGGACACCACCGAGGACGCGCCCGCCGCGGACCCGGAGGCCGCGCCGCTCGACGACACGCTGGGCCAGCAGGAGAACGCCGCACCCGAGACGTTCCAGAAGGAGAGCAAGAAGCTGCCGGACAAGATCCAGAGCGAGGGGCCGCCCCCCGCCAAGGACAGCAAGCCCGCCGGCGGCGGCAGCGACGCGGAGACCTTCGGATGAGCCCCCTGACCGACACCATGCGCACCGTCCGCGACCGGATCACCGGCGGCGTCCCGCCGGCCGGGCCCGACCCGCTGCCCCCGGGCGGCACCGCCGCGCTGACCCAGCCCGAGCTCGTCGCCCGCCGCGACGAGCTGGCCCGCGAGGTCGCCGAGCTGCAGTGGGACCTCGGCGGTCTCACCTACGAGATGGCGATCCGCGACCACTTCCGTCTCGACGTGCTCGTGCAGCGCGCCGCGCGCCTGCAGGAGGTCGACGCGCAGCTCGCCGAGGCCGAGCGGCTCGTGCGGCTCGAGGACGCCGGCGCCGCGGGCGCCTGCCCCAGCTGCGGAGGGCTCTACGCGCACGGCGCGGCCTTCTGCTGGCAGTGTGGGGCGCAGCTTCTGCCCACCGGTGTCACCATGTCGGCGTGAGCGACCGGTCCAGGATCACCGCAGGCCTCGCCGCGGCCGGTCTCCTCGGGGCCGCCGGGCTGGGTGCCGGGGTCGCGCCGTCGCTCGCCCAGGACGCCCCGACCGGGCCGACCGGGACGCCGTCCGCGGCGCCCTCGCCGACCGCCACGCCCGACGAGGGCCCTGCGGTCGTCGGCGCGCCCGACCCGACGCCCACCCCGCGCCCGGAGCGCGAGGACGAGCGGCCCGCGGTCGTCGGGACGCCCACCGCGAAGGACCGCGAGCGCGACCGTGCGCGCCGCGAGACCGCCGAGCGTCGCGAGGCGGCCGAGCAGGCGGCGCAGGACGCCGCCGAGCAGGACGAGCGCACGCAGGACGAGACCGACGAGGCCGCCGACCGCGCCGCCGAGGAGCAGCGCCTCACCGGCGAGGGCCGCAACGCCGACGGCTCCCCGTCCACGGACAACCCGACCTTCACGCTCGCGCTGCCGGGCGTCGCGCCCGAGGGCGTGCCGAACTTCCTGATCGAGAAGTTCCGGATCCCGCCGTTCCTGCTGCCGATCTACCAGGCGGCCGGGATCGAGTACGGGGTGCGCTGGGAGATCCTCGCGGCGATCAACGAGATCGAGACCGACTACGGCCGCAACCTCAACGTCTCCACGGCCGGCGCACTGGGCTGGATGCAGTTCATGCCCGCGACCTGGAAGGCCTACGGGGTCGACGCCAACCGCGACGGCGCGAAGGACCCGTACAACCCGGTCGACGCGATCTTCGCCGCCGCCCGGTACCTGAAGGCCGCCGGCGCCGACGAGGACATCCGCAAGGCGATCTTCGCCTACAACCACGCCGACTGGTACGTCGAGAGCGTCCTGATGCGCGCCCGGCTGATCGGCGGGTTGCCCGCCGACCTCGTCGGCTCGCTGACCGGCCTGACCCAGGGGCTGTTCCCGGTCGCCGCGAAGGCCACCTACGCCGACGACCTGTCCGAGCGCGAGGCGACGCAGCGCGTCCGCCGCGGCCGCAACGCCGCGCGGCTCGTCGAGTCGACCGCCGGCCGCCGCGGGATCGACGTGTTCGCGAAGGCCGGCTCGCCCGCCGTCGCGGTGCAGGACGGCGAGATCGTCCGCATCGGCCGGTCCGCCCGCCTGGGCCGGTTCGTGCAGCTGCGCGACGTCTACGGCAACACGTACACCTATGCGCATCTCGGCCGGGTCGCCGCCACGCACCTGGTGCCGCGCGAGGGCGAGCAGGACGCCGCCCGCCGCACCGGCCTGCGCGCACGACCGCTGCCGCTGGACCCGGCGCCCGCCGCACCGGCGAGCACCGCCCCGCGGCCGAAGGCGTCCGTCCCCGCGTTCCGCACCCGCGGCGCGTCGGTCGCCCCGGCGGTGCCGGTCGCGCCGGCCCGCTCCGAGCTCGCCGAGAACCTCCGGGCCGCCCGGGCCGCCGGGGTCGCGACCACCGCGCTGCCGCCGACCGCCGCCGACGTGCCCGTCGCCACCGCGGACGCCCCCGCCGCCCCGGTGCGCGCCGAGGCCGCCGCGGGCAAGGAGCGGCTGTTCGCCAACCCGCAGCGGCCCGCCGCGTACCGCGCCGGCGGCGCGCGCCAGCTGGCCCAGTCCCCGGCCGACGCCGCGCCCGCGACCGAGGTCGACCCGGCCGTCGTCGGTGCCACCGGCCCGCAGGTCGCGCAGGGCACGAAGCTCGTCCGCGTCGCGCTCAAGGAGGGCTCGCGCGTGCTCGCCGGCTCCACCCTCGGCGTGCTCGCCCGTCCGACGCCGAAGGTCGCGTCGCACCTGCGGTTCGAGATCCGGCCCGCCGGTCGCGGCGCGCCGCGCATCGACCCCAAGCCGATCCTCGACGGCTGGAAGCTCCTGGAGTCCACCGCGGTCTACCGGGCCAAGGGCGAGAACCCGCTGTTCGGCCCGGACGCCAAGACCCCGTCGATCGGCCAGATCCTGCTGCTCGGCAAGGAGGCGCTGCAGCGGCGCGTCCTGGACAACCGGCGGCTGGACATCTACCCGTGCGGTCGCGACGACATCCGCGCCGGGGTCGTCGACCGGCGCGTGCTGGCGACGCTCGAGTTCCTCGCCGCCTCCGGCCTGGAGCTGGGCATCACCTCGCTGCGCTGCGGTCACGGGTATTACACAAGCTCCGGCAACGTCTCCGAGCACACTACGGGGACCGCCATGGACATCGCGACGGTCAACGGCATCCCGGTTCTCGGGCATCAGGGCGAAGGGTCCGTCACGGACCTCGTGATCCGCCGGCTGCTGACCCTGCAGGGCACGATGAAGCCGCACCAGATCATCAGCCTCATGGCGTTCGAGGGCACCGACAACACGCTCGCGCTCCCCGACCACGCCGACCACATCCACGTGGGCTTCCGTCCGCAGGTGGCGGGCACCGGTCAGCTGGGGCAGCAGATCGACGCGGTGCTGAAGCCGAACCAGTGGACCACGCTCATCGAGCGTCTCGGCCAGCTCGACAACCCCTCGGTCGCCACGGCGCCGTCGGACGTGTCGATCCCGGTCGCCCCCGTGCGCGCGGGCGACGACGGCTGACGCCCGGGCCGGCCAGATCACGATGCACCGCGACCGTCCGCCGCTGGATGTCGTGCGCGCCTGGGCGGAGCAGCGCTTCCCCGACCGCGCCTGGCCCTGGGCGCCCACGACCGACCCGGACGCGCCCGACGGCGCCGGCCGTCCGGCGCGCCTGACGCTCTCGACCCGGGCGGCGGCGGGCGCCTCGGGCGCGGTGCTCGCGCTCGGGATCGGGATCGGCCTGGCCTCCGGGCCGGGACCGGACAGCTCGCTGGCCGCCACCGGCGACCCGGTCGTCGTGGTCGGCCCGGCGGCCGGACCGCTCGCCGCCGCGCCCGCCCCGGCGCCGCTGCTCGCACCCGCCCCCGCGCCGACCCCCGCCCCCGGCACCGCCGCGGAGGAGCCCGCCACGGACGCGCCCGCGGTCACCGTTGACCCGGCCCCCGCCCCGGCGGTCGGCGCTCCGGCGACGGACGCGCCGGCCCCGGCGGCCGAGGAGCCCGCCGCCGACGAGGAGCCGACGGACGCCCCCGCCACCGACCAGGACCCCGCCACCGGGGACGTTCCGACCACCGCCGGCCCGGCGCGCCCGGCGCTCCCGACGGTCGGCAAGGTCACGGTCGTGTGGATGGCCGACGGGCGGTCGGAGCGCACCTTCGGCCCCGACTCCCCGATGCCGTACGTCGCGCGGACGCTCGCCGCCGAGGGGCTCGTCCTGCCGCGCTACCACGCGGTCACCCGCGGCGCGATCGGCAACGGCGTCGCGCTGCTCGGCGGCCTCGCCGCCACCCCGGAGCAGCTCGCCGGCTGCACGACCCCGACCGCGGGCACGTGCGTGCTGCCGGAGGCGACGCCGTCGCTGCTGAACCAGCTGACCGGCGCGGGCCGCACGTGGAAGGTCTACGCGGGCGCGCTCGGCGCCACCGGCGTGGACTCGTGCCGCGCACCGGAGCTCGACCGGCCCGACCCGGCGGGCCTGCAGCCCCGCCCCGGGGACGCGTTCGCGACCGCGCGCGTCCCCGCCTTGTGGTTCGCCTCCGTCACGGCCGGGGCGGACTGCGGCAGCGTCGTCGACCTCGGCCAGCTCGACCGCGACCTCGCCGCCGGCGACGACGCGATCCCCGACTTCTCGCTCGTCGTGCCCGACGTCTGCGACAGCGGCATCGAGGTCCCCTGCCCGGACGGGCGCCCGTCGGGACCGGCGGCCGCCGACGCGTTCCTCGCGACGCTCGTGCCGAAGCTCACCGGCACGGCGGCCCACCGCAAGGACGGTCTCGTGATCGTCGTCTGGGACCAGGCGCCCGCGACCGGGCCGTTCGCCGACGCCCGCCCGTGCTGCAGCGGCCGCCCCGACGGCGTGCCGGGCGGCGGACGCACCGGCGCGGTCGTCCTCTCCCCGTTCGTGACCGCGGGCACGGTGCAGGACAAGCCCTACGACCACCTCGCGCTGCTCCGCACGCTCGAGGACCTGTTCGGCCTCGACCGGCTCGGGCTCGCCGCTGACCCGGCCGTCCAGGGCTTCGGCCCGAAGGTCCTGGCGGCCCCGGCCGCCGACGGCGACCGCTGAGGGGCCGCCTACTCGGTCGGCTCGGGCGGCGCGACGTCCGGCGCCACCGGCCCGTCCTCGTTGCGCTGGACCGCCCCCTGCACCTCGGGCGGGCCCTCGATCGCGTCGTTGACCTTCAGCCGGATGGTCTTGCCGTCCTTCGTCTTCAGCTCGAACGGCTTGCGGTCGTACGGGTCGCCGGGAATCGGGCTCATGCCGCCGAGGGTACCTCGACCAGCCCGGCCAGGAGGCAGGACCAGCCGAACCCGCGGGCCGCGAGCCCGCGCCCGTCCCGCGGGTCGTAGTACTCGCGCAGCCCGTCGCGCAGCGCCGCCTCCGTCAGGCCCGTCACGATCCGGTCGGCCTCCGCGCCGTGCCCGAGGTCGCGCAGCGCCGGGACCAGCCACCAGGCCGTGTTGACCCACGACGGGCCACGCCACGTGCGCCAGCGGTCGAAGCCGGGCAGGAAGCTCGGCTCGTCCATGCTGACCGACGGGATGCCGACGGCGGCGCGGTAGCGGCGCGGGTCGAGCAGGTGCTCCTCCACGAGCCGCCGGCGGACGTCCAGCGGCACGCCCGGGAGCGCCAGCGGCGCGAGCGCCGCCCAGGTCGACACGCGCACCGGCGTGCGCGCGCGACCCGCGAGGTGCAGGAACAGCCCGGTCGCCGGGTCGAGGCACTGCTCGCACAGCGCCTGCTCGACGCGGGCGGCGCGCGTCGCCCACCGCGCCTCGCCGCTGAGCCGCGCCATCGCGTGCAGGGACAGCGCGTAGGCGGTCGTCACCAGCACGTCGACGCAGTGGCGGTCGGTGGTCGCGGCGATGCGGTGCGCGTCCCAGCCCAGCCGCTGCCAGCGGCGCACGAGCCGGAAGTAGCCGGGCCGGTAGTGGACGTGCGGACCGAACACCGGGTCGTAGGCGGGCGCGTCGTCGAGGCCGGACTCGTCCGGGAGGACGATCGTCAGCAGCCCGTCGTCGCGCACGGAGCGGCGGGCCTGCAGCCAGTCCAGGTGCGCGGCGAGCGCGGGCAGCGCCTCGGTCGCGAAGCCCGGGTCCTCCTCGGCGCTCGCGCGCGCGACGTGCTCCCACGCCAGCGGCAGCAGCGGCGGGTCGATCGTCGTCGTGCGCCAGCTCCCCCACGACCGCTCGGTCGCGTAGAACGGGGCGCGCCGCCAGCCCGCGGGCGCGTCCCAGAACACCGTGTGCGGCAGGAAGCCGTCCGGGTCTCCGGAGCGCAGGACCGTGCGCAGCTCCGCACGGGCGCGGCCGCGGTCGTAGCGGCACCAGGCGATCGCGTGGAAGCAGGAGTCCCAGTGCCACATGTGGCGGTAGCGCGGCGTCGCCGGGACCGTGTAGGCGTACGGCACGCCACGCCGGACGCCCGTCCGCCAGTTGGCGCGCAGCGTGCGCTCGGCGAGCGCGTCGAGGCTCACGCCCCGCAGGCCAGCTCGTCGTAGGTGACCGCGACGCGCCGCCGCGCGCCGCGCAGCACCGCCTCGACGGCGCCGATGTGGCGGGGGTGGTCGAGGTCCGCGGGATGGAGGTCCAGGCGCAGGACGTCCCCGGCGATCCCGGCGCCGGCGCGGACCACCAGCGGCGAGAGCAGCCGCTTGGTGACCGAGGTCGTGCCGAGGCACAGCGCGGGGTTGAGCGTCGCCCGGCGGCCGCCGTCGTGGACGACGTGGGAGAGCGACGCCCACCACTCGAAGTGCGTGGCGAGCGTCGTGCGCAGCTCGTTCGTGTACGCGTAGGCGGGGGCGACGAAGCCACGCGGCTCGACGCCCGCGAGGCGCAGGACGCGGCGACCGGCGCGGACGGCGCGGCGCGTCTCGGCCTCGTCGAGCCCGACGAACTCGGCGGCGCGGCCCCCCTGCCAGCCGGCGAGCAGCTGCCGTCCCGGCGCACCCGGCTGGGTCTGGCGGTGCTGGAAGCCGTGCTGGGCGATCGCGTCGCCGAAGCGGCGCCGGTCGGCGAGCCAGTCGACCATCTCGGGGCGCCGGTCGTGGAACGGGTGCAGGTCGGGCGCCGGGATCACGAGCAGCGTGACGCGGTCGACGCCGTGGTCGTCGAGCCAGTCGCGGATCAGCGCGCAGCGCTCGTAGGTCGCGGGCTCGACGTCGTGGAGGGCGACGGCCAGGCGCAGCGGTCGCGTCACCCGGGCCATCGCTCAGACCGCCCGGACGCGGGGGCGACGGACGAGGTGGCGCAGCGTGTCGAGCTCGGCGGCGAAGACCTGCGGCCAGGCGTGGCGGCGGGCGAGGGCGGCCGACGCGTCGTGGTCGGGCGTCGCGGCGCGCGCGGCGGCGATCGCGGCGGCGAGGCCGTCGACGTCCCCGGGCGCGTAGCGGTGCACGAGCGTGCCGCAGAGCCGGCCCGACGGCGCGGTCGTGCAGCAGACCGCGCGGGCGCCGCTGGCGGCCGCCTCGATCCCGACGAGGCCGAACGTCTCGTGCTCGCCGGGCATCACGACGCAGCGCGCGCCCGCGTACAGGCGCGCGAGCTCGTCGCGGTCGCCGACGAACGGCGCGAAGTGGACGCGTTCGGCGATCCGCAGCCGCGCCGCCCGCGCGGCGAGGCGTTCGCGCGCGGGACCCGATCCGACGAACCGCAGCGGCCACGGCTCGGCGCTGCGGGCGGCGGCCTCCAGCAGCGCGAAGACGCCCTTCTCGCGGGCGAGGCGGCCCACGTACACGGTCTCGTCTCCGCGCGGGACCTCGGGGCGCGGGCGGAACGCGTCGTGCAGGCCGAGCCGCAGCGGCACGTCGGCGGGGCGCCCGCAGTCGGCGGTGGTGTCGACCACCGACATGATCGCGTCGACCTCGCGCGAGGCGCGGCGCAGCCAGGCGCGGAACAGCGGGACGTAGGCGCTCTGCGGGCCGGGGATGCCGGCGGCGTCGAGCTCGCTGGAGCCGTGGTGCACGGCCACGGCGAGCGCGCCGACCTCGTGGGCGACGGCGCTGACCCCACGGGGCGTCCAGAACGGGTCGTGGAGCAGCACGACGTCGGGTCGCAGGTCGCGCAGCGTGCGGCGCAGCCCGCCGCCGCCGAGCGGGATCCGGTAGCCGTTGGAGGTGGCCAGGCGCACCGCGCGCAGCTCGTGGCGCCCCCCGGCGTGCCGCTCCGCCGGCCCGGGGGTGATGAGGTGGTGCTCGACGTCCGGGTGGTCGGCGAGCTGCGCGACCTTGGCGTCGAGGTAGGTGCGGATCCCGCCGCTGCGCTCCCCGTACCAGAGCGCGACGTCGACGACGCGCAGCGGCCGGTCGGGAACCAGCGCGAGGTGGCGGCGGGGCCCCTCGTCGTGATCCCCGCCGAGGAGCCTGCCGGCCTCAGGCGACACGGCGGCCGGTCTCGTCGCGGGCGACGCCGCCGACCTGCAGCGCGCGGTGGTAGCCGGCGGCGAGGCGGCCGAGCGCCGCGTCCCAGGTCCGCTCGCGGACGGCGGCGAGGCCGTTACGGGCGAGCCGCTCGCGCATCAGCGGGGCGTTGGCGAGCTCGTTGACCGCGGCGGCGAGCGCGTCGGCGTCGTGGTCGCGCAGCAGGCCGGTGACGCCGTCCTCGACGATGGAGCACGGGCCGCCCTCGTTCACCGCGACGACCGGCAGGCCGCTGGCCTGCGCCTCGAGCAGCACCTGGCCGAACGTGTCGGTCCGCGAGGCGAACAGGAAGACGTCGGCGCTGGCGTACGCGCGGGCGAGCTCCTCGCCCTCCAGCCAGCCGAGGAACGTCGCGTGCTCGCCGAGGCGCGCGCGCAGCTGGTGCTCCTCGGGGCCGCCGCCGGCCAGGTTCAGGTGCAGCCGCGGGTTGGTCTCGCGCGCCCGCAGGAACGCGTCGGCGAGGAGGTCAGCGCCCTTCTCCTTCGTCTGCCGTCCGACGTAGAGGACGTTGATCGCGTCGCTGCCGAGCAGGCCCGGGGTCCGCTTGGCCGGGTCGAACCGGGCGATGTCCACGCCGCGGTCCCAGCGGCCGATGCGGCCGTCGGCGATCCCCATGCCGCGCAGCACCTCGTCGCTGGCGGGCGACGGGGTGAGCACGTGGTCGCACTGCCCGTAGAAGGCGGCGATCGCGGCGCGGGCGCCGTGCTCCAGCAGCGGGTCGGCGGTCCGCAGACCGGCGTAGGCGGCGAGCTCGGTGTGGTAGCTGCCGAGGACCGGCAGCTCCATGATCCGCGCGACGAGCGCCGCGGCGATCCCGGCCGGGCCGGGCGAGCAGAGGTGCACGAGGTCGTAGCGGCCCTCGGCGAGCGTCTCGACGACCGCGGGCAGCGACGGCACCCCGACCTGGAGGCCGGCGTAGAACGGGATGTCGATCTCCGCGACCGCGCTGAGGCGCCGGTCGGTGTTGTGGTCGGTGCCGACGACCTCGACCTCGAAGCCGGGGACGCCGCGCTCGCGGATCTCGTCGAGGGTGTGCGTGACGCCGTGCATGCCGCCGACGGCGTCGGCGACGAGGGCGACGCGCAGCGGCTCGTTCTCGCGGTGGACGAGCTTGGCCTTCTCCTTGCCGAGGAACGCGGTGGCGGGCGCGTAGGGGATCGCGGCGACGCACGCGTCGAAGAACCCGCTCGCCGCACCGAGGTAGTCGGCGGCGCGCTTGGACGGGTCCGACGTCAGCGCGACGACCGCGTCCACCTGGCGCGCGAGCTTGCGCTCGTGCGCGCGGCGGGCCTTGCGATACAGGTCGGCGTGGCTGAAGTCCTCGTCCTGGAGCGTGGCGAGCAACTCGGCCTCGGTGCCGTCGAACTCGATCGCGTCGAGCCAGGCGCGCAGCAGCGCGCGGGCGTCCTGGGGGCCGAGGTCGGCGCCGACGGCGGCACCGGAGCGGGCGTCGCCCTCGCGCATGACCCGCTCGATCATGGTGAGGACGATCTGCGGGTTCGGGGCGGGCTCGTCGTCGGTGGGGACGCCGAGCGCGCGGGTGGCGAGGCCCATCGCGGCGTGCGCCCACTTCGCGGCGCTGCCCTGCTCGCCGCGGGCGGTCGCGCGGCCGGCGCGGATGTGGGCGAGGAACTCCTCGACGGTCGCGCAGTACGGGGTCTCGGTGAAGGTGCGGCCGATGTCGACGCCGGCGTGGTCGTCGGAGCCGCCGATGCCGGTGCCGCCGTGCGTCTCGATGTAGACGGCGGCGGGCGCGTTGAGCTCGCGGGCGCGGCTGCCGTTGCGGGTCTCCCAGATCGGGAAGAGCTGGGCGAGGCGGCGGCGGTGGCGCGGGGTGAGCGGCGCCTCGACCGCGTAGAAGGGATGCGCGAGCGCGCAGGTGATGCCGTGCTCGTGCAGGTACTCGGCGACCTGCTCGACGTCCGTGTTGTGGGCCTGGATCCACTCGTGGTCGTCCGGGGTGATCCCGAGGCAGAGGACGTGGACGGCCTGCGGCTCGCCCTTGAACCAGAGCGTGGCCTCCTCGCTGAGGAAGACGCGCGGGTCGTCGGCGATCTGCAGGGCGCCGTCGATCGTGTCGTGGTCGGTGATGGTCACGAAGTCCATCCCGCGGCGCGTGGCGAGCTCGAGCACGTCCTCGGGCGGCGTGGCGCACTCGGGCAGGCCGAGCGAGCGCTGGACCCCGAGCTTGCTCAGCACGCTGGCGGTGCTGTGGCAGTGGAGGTCGGCCCGGCTCGTGCGGTGGAGCGTCATCGGTGCGTCTCCTGTCATCTGGTCGGTGGTGATGGGGCGCAGGTTCCTCCGGCTACGCAGGGCGTTTGTGAAGCGGCTGCCACCAGCCCGTGACCAGGCGGTGAACGCGGCGGGCCCGAACGGTTCCGCCGCGACGGGGAACCGGACGCCGGAGTCCACTTCTCGTTAACATCCGGACTCCGCAGTCCGCTTCCCCCCTCGGAGTCTCCGTGTCCCCCCACGCCCCCCGCCCCAAGCCCATGCGCAGCCTGCTCGTCCTGAGCATGGCCGCCGCGACCTTCGCGCTCGCCCAGTCGACGCTCATCCCGGCGCTCACCACGCTGCAGGAGGAGTTCGGCACCGACGCCGCCGGGGTCGCCTGGGTGCTCACCGGCTACCTCGTCACCGCCGCCGTCTTCACCCCGATCATGGGCCGCCTCGGCGACATGTTCGGCAAGCGCCGCCTGCTCGTGATCTCGCTCGTCGCGTTCGCCGCCGGATCGGCGCTGTCGGCCCTCGGCTCGACGCTCGAGGTCGTCGTCGCCGGCCGCGTCCTGCAGGGCGTCGCCGGCGGGGTGTTCCCGCTCTGCTTCGGGATCATCCGCGACGAGTTCCCGCGCGAGAAGGTGCCGTCGAGCATCGGCCTCATCGCCTCGATCGCGGGCATCGGCGGCGGCATCGGCATCGTCGGCGGCGGCCTGCTCGTCGACCAGGCCTCCTACCACTGGATCTTCTGGGTCGCCGCCGCGCTCGCGGTCGTCTCCGCCGTCGGCGCGCAGCTGCTCGTCCCCGAGTCCCCGGTGCGCAGCCCCGGCAAGGTGGACCTGCGCGGCGCCGCGATCCTCTCCGTCGGGCTCGTGCTGCCGCTGTTCGCCGTCTCGCGCGCGACGACCTGGGGCTGGACCGACAGCCGCCTCGTCGCGCTCGTGCTCGCCGGGCTCGCCGTGCTGGCGGTCTGGTACCGCGTCGAGGCGCGCACCGCGCAGCCGCTCGCCGACGTCGAGACGCTGCGCAGCCCGCCGATCCTGATGACGAACGTCGCGACGTTCCTCGTCGGCTTCGGCATGTTCGGCTCGTTCATCCTCGTGCCGCAGCTCGCGCAGAGCCCGGAGTCCAGCGGCTACGGCTTCGGTCTCGACGCCACGCAGGCCGGCCTGCTGCTGCTCCCCGGATCGCTGTCGATGCTGGTGACCGGCCCGTTCGCCGGTGCCCTCGCCGGTCGGGTCGGGCCGCGCGTGCCGCTCGTCATCGGCGGCGCGCTCTCCACCCTCGGGCTCGTGCTGCTCGGCGTCGCGCACGGCAGCGAGCTGCAGGTGCTGCTGTTCGGCTGCGTCCTGTTCACCGGGATCGGCTTCGCGTTCGCGGCGATGCCCAACCTCATCGTCGCCGCTGTCCGTCCCGACCAGACCGGCGAGGCGACGGGCTTCAACGCGCTCGTGCGCTCCGCGGGCGCGTCGCTGGGCTCGCAGGCCGCGGCGTCGATCCTCGCCGGCAGCGCGCTCGCCGGGACGGTCGTGCCGCAGGAGTCGGGGTTCACCACCGCGTTCCTCGTCATGGGCGGCGTGGCGGCCGTCGCGACCGCGGTGTCGTGCGTGATCCCGGAGCCCGGGCGCTCCCGTGCGGGCGTCGGCCTCGCCGAGGAGCTCGCGGCGACGGCGCCGCTGGCCGAGCGGCCTGCCACCCTGTCGAGGGCATGAGCACGTCGCCGACCCCCGTCCGCAAGCGCGCCGACGCGGTCCGCAACCGCGAGGCCGTCGTCCGCGCCGCGACCGAGCTGTTCACGCGCGAGGGCCCGGACGTCGGCGTCGACGCGATCGCCGCGCGCGCCGGGGTCGGCAAGGCGACGGTCTACCGGAGCTTCCCGACGAAGGAGCACCTCGTCGCCGCGGTCGCCGCCGAGCGGCTGCGGTGGATGGCGACGATGACCGACGAGTGGTCGGCCGACGCGTCGGTCGACGGCTGGACCGCGCTGCGGGAGGTCCTGCGCGCCGCGGCGGGCAGCCGCGCGCGCGGCCTGCTCACCCACGGGCTGATCAGCGACTGCGACGACCCCGAGCTCGTCGCCGCGAAGGCCGAGTCGACCGCCGCGGGCCGGCGGCTGCTCGCCCGCGCACAGGCGGACGGCTCGGTGCGCGCCGACGTCGCCCACGAGGAGATCGCGACGCTCTTCCGCGGCCTGACGCTCGCGCTCACCGAGCGCGGCGAGCGCGACGTCGCCGTCTGGCTGCGGCACGCCGACCTGCTCGCCGACGCCGTCCGCGCGCGGTAACCGCCCGGCCGGTGCGCCACCCGCGTCCGCTCGCCCGGGCCGTCGCCGCGGCGGCCGTGTGGCTCGTGGCCGGGACGGGCGCCCCGCACGCGGTCGCCGCCCCGCTGCACGCGCGGGCGGGGTCGCCGGTCGTCGCCCCCGCCGCGCCCTCCCCCTCCGTCGCCCGGCGGGCCGCACCGGCGCCCGCCGCGCGCGTGCGGCTGGTCGTCGTCCCTGCCGGGGCGGGGGACGCGCCGGGCGCCGCCGTCCGCCGACGGGAGCTGCGCATCCTCGGGACGGCCGGCCGCGACGCCGTGACGGTCACCCGCCACGGCGGACGGCTGCGCGTCACCGCCACGCGCGGGCGGCTCGCGGCGGGCGACGGCTGCCGGGCGGTCTCCGGCGCCGCGGGTCACCGCGCGCGCGGCGTGTCGTGCCCGGCGGCGTCGCGGCTGCGCGCGGCGTTGCTGGGGGGCGACGACGCCCTCACGGTCACCGCCGCCGCGGGCCTGGCCGTCCGCGCCGTCGACGGCGGCCCGGGCGCCGACGTGCTGGCCGACCGCTCCCCGCGCTGCGACCCCGCGTGCGCGGCCGCCACGGGCGCGGGCCTGCACGGGGGCGCGGGCGACGACCGCCTGCACGGTCCGCGACTCGACGGTGGACCGGGCGCCGACCGGCTCACCGGCACCCCCGGCGACGACGTCCTCTCCCCCGGCCCGGGACGCGACACGGTCCGGGCCGGCGCCGGGGACGACCTCGTCCGCGGCCCCGCCGCCGGCGCCCGCGTCGACGCGGGTCCCGGCGACGACCGCGTCGCCCTGACGCTCGCCGACCCCGGGGCACCCCGCACCGCGACGAGCGCCCTCGGCTGCGGTCCCGGCGCCGACACCGTGGACGGCCCGGCGGTCGGGGACCTCCTGCACGCCGACTGCGAGCGCGTGCGCGGCATCGCCGACCTGCGCGAACGCACGACGAGCGCCGACCGCCGCACCCTCACGCTGCGGTTCGCTCCCGGCGAGGACCCGCGCGCACCGGCCTGCGGCGTGCAGGTCGTCGTCCTGTCCGACGCGGGGTCGACCACGCCGCTGGGGCTCGCGGAGGGGCCGCTGGACCGCGGCGCGGGCACGATCGCGATCCCGCTCGCGGTCCCCGCCCCCGCCGCCGTGACGTTGCGCCTGCGGCTGTCCGTCTGCCCCGACGTCGCCGCGGGTGTGGACGCGACCACGAGCGGCCCGTTCTCGGTCGAGCTCCCCTGAACGCGCCAACATGGCGGGCAGCCGCTCGAAATGCGTCTCCGCGGAGGCGTCCGGCGGGCGAACGAGGACAGGTCCTGACCGCCTTCCCGGTCATCCTGGGTGGTGTGATCGAGACCTCCGCCCGGCTGCTCTCCCTCCTCTCGCTGCTCCAGACCCGTCGCGAGTGGCCCGGCTCCGAGCTCGCCGACCGGCTCGAGGTGAGCCACCGCACGATCCGCCGCGACGTCGAGCGGCTGCGCGAGCTCGGCTACCGCGTGACCGCCACGCGCGGCGCCGCCGGCGGGTACCAGCTGCAGCCCGGGGCCGACCTGCCGCCGCTGCTGCTCGACGACGACGAGGCCGTCGCGATCGCCGTCGGGCTGCGCACCGCCGCGACCTCCGGCTCCGTCGAGGGGATCGCCGAGACCTCGATGCGCGCGCTCGTCAAGCTCGAGCAGGTGCTGCCCGGCCATCTGCGCCGCCGCGTCAACGTGCTCCAGTCGTACACCGTCCCGATGGGCGACCGCTTCACGACGCCCGTCGCGGCCGAGGTCCTCATGGCGATCGCCACCGCCTGCCGCGACCACACCCAGCTGCGCCTGGAGTACCGGCGCGGCGACGGCGAGACGATGGACCGCCTCGTCGAGCCCCACCGGCTCGTCTCGGCGGGACGGCGCTGGTACCTCGTGGCGTGGGACTGCGCGCGCGAGGACTGGCGCACCTTCCGCGTCGACCGGATCCAGCGCACGCCCGTCCCGGGCCGGCGGTGCGCGCCGCGCCCCGCCCCCGCGCGCGACCTCGCCGCCTACGTCCAGCAGGGCATCGGCACGCTCTACCGGCGGGTCACGGGCACGCTCGTGCTCGACGGGTCGCTCGAGCAGCTGCGCCCGCGCGTGAGCCCCTACGCGGGCGAGCTCGAGGCGCTCGACGACGACCACTGCCTGCTGCACACCAGCGGCACGTCCTACCGCGAGATCGCCGCCTGGCTGTGCGTCATGGACGTGCCGTTCACCGTCCGCGAGCCGCAGGAGCTGCGCGACGAGCTCGCCGCCCTGGCGCAGCGCGCCGCCCGCAACGCGCGCGCCCCCGACGCCGCCTGACGGCCGTTCACCCGATCGTCACGGGATCGTCACGCGCGACCGTGAACGTGTCGCGCGATGGCCACGACGTCCCCCGGCGCGGTCCGCATCGACGCGGAGCGCGATGCCCTCGTGCTCACCCGCGCGCACCTGCGGCTCGAGATCAAGGACCGACCGTTCCGCATCCACCTGCGCCGCGACGGGCACCGGCTGCTGCGCGGCCTGCACGTCTGGGCGTGCACGGGGACCGTCGCCGACCGCTTCGTGCGCCACACCGAGGGCGTGATCCCGGACGAGCGCACCGGCTTCCCCGAGCGCACCGTCGCGTTCGCGCTGCGCGAGGAGACCGCGGACGGCGTCCTGCTGGGACTGACGCTCCAGGGCGGCCGCAGCGCGACGCTGCGGATCACGCTGCCCGCCGACGAGGAGGTGCTCCTCGAGGCCCACGCCGACGGCGACCCGCTGCGCGTGGCGCTGGAGTGGGACACGCGCACCGGCGAGCACTTCGCCGGCCTCGGCGCCCGCCACGGGCACGACGTCGACCATCGCGGCCGCCGGATCCAGCTCGGCGCCGACCGCTGGTACACCGGTCCGGACTGCCCGCCGGAGATGCTCGAGCTCGGCGGCATTCCGCAGGGCGACTACGCGCCCGTGCCGTTCCTGCAGTCCAGCCGCGGGTACGCGGTGGCCCTCGACACCCACGGCAACGGCACCCGCTTCGAGCTCGGGGCCCGGCGCGACACGACGATCGTCAGCGTCCGCGCGCGCTCGGGCCCGCTTCGCGCGCACGTGTTCACCGGGCCGGGACCGGCCGCACGGCTGCGCGCGGAGCTGCGCCGCACCGGCCTCCCCGGCCTGCTGCCCGCGTGGGCGTACGGCTTCTGGAAGTCCCGCGACGTCCACGAGCACCAGGACCAGGTGCTGCAGGACGCGCGCGGCTGCGCCTGGCACGGCATCCCGCTCGACGCGGTCGTCCTCGACTCCCCGTGGGAGACGAACTACAACACCTGGATCCCCAACCCGCACCAGTTCCCGGACTTCGCGGGCATGGTGCAGACGCTGCGCGCGCAGGGCGTGCGGACGGTCGTCTGGGTGACCCCGTGGACGAACGTGGACTCGCGCGACGGCCAGATCCCGCCCGACCCGGCCTCCCGGCGCCTGCACCGCGAGCCCGCCTCCAACTACGCGGCAGGCGCGCGCGACGGGCACTTCGTGCGCGAGGCCGACGGCCGCCCGCTGGTGCGGCAGTGGTGGATGGGCACCGGCTCCCCGGTCGACTTCACCTCCGCGGAGGCGGAGCGGTGGTGGCGCGAGCAGGCGCAGCGGGTCCTGCGGATGGGCGTCGCCGGCATCAAGGCCGACGACGGCGAGGGCTACTACCTCGAGGACGAGGTGCGCTTCGCCGACGGCAGCACCGGGGCGACGACCGCGTGGCGCTGGGGCGAGCTGTACCGGGCGTGCATGCAGCGCGCGCTGGACGAGGTCCACCCCGGCGAGGGCGTCCTGTTCGGCCGCAGCGGCTGGAGCGGCCAGCAGGCCCACGGCATCCTCTGGGGCGGCGACCAGGCGTCGGACTTCTGGTCGTTGCAGGCGCTCGTCGCCGCGACGATCAGCGCCGCGCACTCCGGCTTCTCGAACTGGTCGCACGACGTCGGCGGCTACCTCGGCCACAAGGGGATCGACCGCTGCCCGCCGGAGCTGCTGCTGCGCTGGGCGCAGCTCGGGGCGTTCACGCCGCTCATGCAGGCCCACGGACGGCTGCAGCAGGAGCCCTGGAGCTACGACGCCGCGACGCTCGAGCGCTACCGCGGCTGCGTGCTGCTGCACGAGATGCTCGTCCCGTACCTGCGCGCGGCGGCGCGGACGGCGGCCCGTACCGGCCTGCCGATCGTGCGGCCGCTGTCGCTGCTCGCTCCCGGCTTCGCGGACGCGTGGACCGTCGCCGACGCGTTCGGGCTCGGCCCGTCGCTGTGGGTCGCGCCGGTGCTCGAGGACGGCGCGCGCGAGCGCGAGGTGGTGCTGCCGCCCGGGCGCTGGATCGAGACGTGGTCCGGACAGCGGGTGAAGGGCGGGCGCGAGCACGTGGTCCCGGCCCCGCTCGACACGATCCCGGTGTGGGTGCGCGACGGGCACGTCGTCGTCACGCATCCCGCCGAGCACGTGGCGCGCGGGCTCGGCGACGCGGCGGACGCCGACCGGCCCCACGTCGCCACCCTGTGGGGCACGCCGCGCTGCGGGCGCGCGCTGGCGCACCTGCCGGACGGCAGCCCGGTGCGCTGGTCGGCGCGCGACGGCTGGACGCTGCCGCCCGACCGCGACGTGCGCACCGCGCAGCGCTGAGCGCGCGGGGGTCAGTCCCAGCCGTCGCGGACCGCGTCGCGCGCGAGCGTCAGCCAGTCGAGCTCGACGCCGAGACGCACGACGAGCAGCGCGGCCTGCCCGAGCATCCGCAGCGGCCAGAGGTCCGTGGGGGCGACCGACGCGTGCGGCGCGAGCGCGAGCGCGTCGCCGATCCGGTCGTCGAGGCGCTCGAGCACGGCGGTCGCGGCGGCCGCGTCGACCGTGACGGGGCCGCCGGCGAGGAGCGGGCCGAGCAGCTCGCGGCCGAGCGCGACCGCGGTCGCGGCGTGCTCGGCGGGCAGGGCGCCGAGCGCCTGGAGCGCGCGGGCGCCGGCGGCGTCGTCCCCGGCGGCGAGCGCGTCGAGCCCGGCGAGCACGTGGTCGGCGCGGTCCCCGTCGATGCGGGCGACCGCACCGGCCTCGAGCAGCACGAGCCGCCCGGACCGGTCGAGCACGAGCGTCTCGGGCCGCAGGTCGGCGGCGACCGTCCCGTGGCGCACGGCGCCCCCCGCCAGCCGGACGAGCAGCTCGGCGGCGCGGGCGCGGTCGGCCCCGGTGGTCTCGAGGATCGGGGTGCCCGGGACGTGCGCGCGCACGAGGACCCCGGGGTGCGAGAGCTCGGTGACGGGCGCGGCGACGCCGAGGTCGTCGTGGCGGCGCAGCGCACGGTGCAGGCCGCGCTGCTGGGAGGCGACGGACTCCAGGTCGAGGTCGTCCATGACGCGCTCGCGGACCTCGCCGACGATCGCGGGGACGTCGACGGCGGGGAACACGGAGCGGGCCTGCCCGACGAGCTGGTCGGCGAGCGCGAGGTCGGCGCGGACGATCCCGGTCAGGCCGGGGCGCAGCACGGTCACGGCGACGGGCTCGCCGTCGCGCTCCCCGAGGTGGGTCTGGGTGGCGGGACCGACCGTCGCGGGCGTCTCGTCGAGGCGGTCGAGCTCGTCGGTGACCTTCCCGCCCCAGGCGTCGCGCAGGAGCTTCTCGACCTCCTTGTAGGGCAGCGGCGCCACGGCGTCGGCGGCCTCCTGCAGCTCGGCCCAGAGCTCCGCGCGCACCGCGGGCGGCAGCAGCTCTGGTGCGAGGAGGCCGTGGGCCTGGCCGAGCACGACCCGCATCGAGGTGGTCCCGCGGCCGATGGTCCGCGCGGCGGTGAGCAGCGCGCGGACGGCCTGGAGCTGACGATCGTCGGTCACGTCCCGCAGGCTACCCGCGCCGGGTGCCGGGGCCGCTCAGCCCGCGAGCCCGGGCCAGTCGAGCTCGCGCTGCACGCGCTTGGGGAGCTTCGCGACGACGAGGTCGTAGGAGTCCTCGAGCAGCTCGCGCAGGAAGCGGTCCGGGAGCGTCCCGTCGCAGACGACGGTGTTCCAGTGGCGCTTGTCGAGGTGGTAGCCGGGCCGGACCTGCTCGTGGGTCTCGCGCAGCTGCGCGGCGAGGTCGGGATCGCACTTGACGCTCATCGTCGGTGGCGTCCCGTCCTGCGGGACGAGCGCGAACATCTTGCCGCCGACCTTGAAGACCATGGTCTGCGGGCCGAACGGGAACGTCTCCTGCGCACCGGGCAGGGCGAGGCAGGCGGAGCGCAGGGCGGCGGCCGTCGTCACGGCCGCGAAGCCTACGCGGCGGCGATCCCGACGCTCGCGGGCCGCTCGCCGCGCAGCACGGCGCGGGACTGCTCGAACAGCTGCGGCAGCGAGGCGGGCCGGTGGGACGGCTCGATCTCGAGCATCAGCGGGGCGCGGTGGGCGAGCAGGACGTCGCGGACGCGGTCCCAGGGCAGCGTGCCCGCCCCCGGCGGCAGGTGCAGGTCCAGCCGCAGCGGGTCGACGCCGGGGAAGCCCAGGCCGTGACGGCGGGCGCCGAGGTTGTCGTGCACGTGGAAGAGGACGACCTCGGGCGCGACGCGGGCGACGACCGCCTCGAGGTCGGTGCCGTGCAGGCCGCTGGTGACGTGCGCGT
This sequence comes from Paraconexibacter algicola, assembly GCF_003044185.1. Lineage (GTDB taxonomy): Bacteria > Actinomycetota > Thermoleophilia > Solirubrobacterales > Solirubrobacteraceae > Paraconexibacter > Paraconexibacter algicola. Next base: position 2,908,156 of record NZ_PYYB01000001.1, on the reverse strand, counting down.
GGCCGAGGTCGAGCAGCATGCCGACCGACGGGTTGCGCAGCCGCCGCACGAGGTCGTGGATGCGCAGCGGGTCGTGGGTGAGGCGCGGCGGGCCGGGGAAGACGGGCGCGAGGTTCTCGACCGCGACGGTGACGCCGAGCGCGTGGGCGCGCTTGCCGAGCCGCGCGAGGGCCCGCTCCTCCCCTTCGGCGCGCAGCCGCGAGCGCTCGCCCGCGGGGCCGTCGGCGTCGAGGTGGTTCAGGCCGTGGTAGACGACGATCTCGGCGCGGGCCTCGACGGCGTAGTCGAGCAGGCCGTCGAAGGCACGGTCGTGGTCCAGGGCGCCGAGCGCGAGGTCGTCGGGCCCGTGCAGCAGCAGCCGCAGCCCGGTGGGCTCGAGCGCGGCGCGGACGCCGCGGGCGTGCAGCCGCAGCCGCTCGCGGTCGCAGAGCATCTCCTTCGGGGGCGTGTGGATCTGCACCCAGCCGAAGCCGGAGGCCTCGATGCCCTTCAGGGCGGCCGTGGTCGGCCACGTCTCGCGATGGACGTTGATCCCCATGCGCGCGTGCAGGTCCATGAATCGAGCGTCCTCCCCGGACCGGGGTCTGCCGTGACCGGCCGGTGACCGTGCGGTGAAGATCGTGTGACCGGCCATGGACGCGACGCCGGGCGCACCGGGCTCGCACCCCACGACATCCGTCCAGCGGGCCCTTCAGGTCACCGGGGATGGCGCCGATGCGCTCCCCGGTAGGGGCCCGCAACCGGGTCCGGAGAAGGGCACCGAACCGCGTCCCACAGCAGCGTCGCGGTGCCCGTGAGGGGAGTCACCGACAACCATGAACCATCAGATCAAGCGCTCCGGCACGGTCGCCGCGATCGCCGCACTGTCCATCGGCGCCACCGCCGGCGTGACCGCCTCGGCGGCCAGCGCCGCCCAGGCGCCCGTCACCCCGTCGGGGGTCGGCACGCAGCGCATCCTCGGGCTCGGCAGCCTGCCGGTCCTGGGCCCGGTGCTCACCCCGATCCTCCAGCAGGTGACCTCGACGCTGCCCGCCCCGCTGGCGCAGACGCTCGAGTCGCTGCCCGCGGTCGACCTCGGCACGATCATCGCCAACGCGAACCCGACGCAGCTCACGACGATCCTCGACGGGCTGTCGCTCGACGCGCTCACCCAGGCGCTGACCGTGCTCGACCTGCCGCTGCTCGGGGACGTGCTCGACACGGCGCTCGGCCAGACCGACGGGCTGAACCTCGTCGCGAACCTCCTGACCGGCGCGTCGGGCGGCGACCTGACCGCGCTGCTCGGGGCGCTCGACCCGACCCAGCTCGGGGATCTCGTCAACACGCTGCTGCCCGCCCCTCTCGCCGGGGTCCTGGGCGGGGCGACGGGCGGTGACCTCACCACGCTCGTCGGCGCGCTGGACCCGGCGAAGATCACGGAGCTGCTGGCGCTCGGCAACGGCCTGCCGCTCGGCTCGCTCGTGACCGGCCTGACGGGCACGCTCTCCGGTGCGGCGCCGAGCGCGGCCGGGCTCGCGAACCCGCTCGCCCAGCTGCAGGCGCTGCTGGCCGGCCTGCCGGTCGGGGCGAACCTGCTGCAGCTCGACAGCCTCCTGGGCACGGTCAACGGCCTGCTGACGACGACCGGCGTCGCGGACCTCCCGGTCGTCGGACCGCTGCTGGAGTCGGTGACCCGCGTCCAGGCGACGAGCGGCACGACGCCCGCGCTGACGACGCTCGCCTCGACGCTGTCGTCGCTGCTGGGCTCGCGTCCCGGCTCGACGCCGCTGAAGCCGACGACCACGACGACGAAGCCGTCGGCCACGACGCCGGGCTCGACGTCGCGGCCCGGCGCGGCCGCGAGCGCGCGGGCCCGGGCCACGATCGGCAAGGCACTGCTGACGAAGAGCCGCAAGTCGGCGTCGTTCACGGTGAGCTGCCCGAAGCTGGCGGCGAAGGGCTGCGTCGTGCAGGTCAGCGCCTCGCTGGCGGGGACGAAGGTCCTCAAGCCGCGCTGGATCGCGGTCCTGTCGGGCAGCTCCCAGAAGGTCAGCGTGAAGCTCTCGCGCGCCGTGACCAAGCGGCTGGTGGCCAAGGGCGGGACGCTGACGTTCCGCGCCTCGACCGCCGCGACCTCCGGCGGCGCGGTGACGAAGGCCCTGAAGGTGAAGAAGACGGCGAAGCGGCGCTAGGCGCCGGTCCGGGCGGAGACTCGAGGCTCAGGCGGTCGCCTGGGCCTCGAACTCCTCGAGCGCCGCGTACGCGGCCTCGACGGCCCGCTTGGCCGCGGTGTGCTTCGCGGTCGACTTGGCGCTCTCGTAGGGCGTCGCCCACGCCTCGGGCGCGGCGAGCTCCTCCTCGGTGCTGACCAGCGCGGCCTCCGCGTCCTCGATCGCCCGCTCGAGCTTCTGCTGCATCCGCAGCCGGTTCTTCGACGGCGCCTTCTTCGTGGCGGCCGCCCCGTTGGTCGCGCCCGCGGCTGCCGTCGTGGCCCCCGTCTCCCCGCCGATCCGGGAGCGGGACGGCGCGGCCGAGCCGCCACCGCCGCGCGGCGCGGCCGCCGACGTCGGGGCGTCGTCGGAGCGGCGCGCGGCCATCCCGTCGGGCCGCCGCTCGTCGGCGGCGAACCGCGCGGACGCGCGGCCCATCGCGGGCGGCCGCGGCAGGTCGCCGTCGTCGATGCCGGCGGCGAGCCGCGCCTGCCGCTCGGTGAAGTACTCCTGCCAGCCGCCGACGTAGGAGCGCAGGCCGTAGCGCTCGACGGCGATCGTGCGGGTGCCGACGGCCTCGAGCAGCGCGCGGTCGTGGCTGACGAGGATGAGCGCCCCGTCGAACGCGGTCAGCGCGTCCTCGAGCGCCTCGCGGCTCTCGATGTCGAGGTGGTTGGTCGGCTCGTCGAGGATCAGCACGTTCGCGCCGGAGGCGACGAGGATCGCCAGCGACAGCCGCTGCCGCTCGCCGCCGCTGAGGCCGTCGAGCGGCTTCTCCTGCTCCTCGCCGCTGAACAGGAACTTCCCCAGCAGCGATCGCGCCTCGTTCGGGGACAGCCCGGTGCGCTTGACCGCCGCCTCCGCGACGGTGCGGGCCCCGTCCTTCTCGAGCTCGTCGCCGTGCTGGGAGAGGTAGCCGACCTTGACGTTGTGGCCGGTGCGCAGCTTGCCCGCGTCGAACACGCGCTGCCCGGTGAGGGCGCTGACGAGCGTCGACTTGCCGGTGCCGTTGGAGCCGACGAGCGAGACGTGCTCGCCGCGCTCGAGCCACAGCTCGGCGTCGTGCAGCAGCACCTTCGGCGGCTCGCCGACCTCGAGGTGCGCGCCGTCGAGCTCGAAGATGACGCGGCCGGTGCGCTCGGCCTTCTTGAACTGGAAGCCCATCTCGCGGGTGTCGCGCGGGTCGCGCTCGATCTTCTCGATCTTGTCGAGCGCCTTGACCCGGGACTGGGCCTGCTTGGCCTTCGTCGCCTTCGCGCGGAACCGCTCGACGAACGCCTCCATGCGCGCGATCTCCTTCTGCTGCTTGTCGATCGCGCGGCCGAGCGCGAGCTCGCGCGCCGCCTGCTCCTTGCGCCACTGGTGCCAGGTGCCCTTGAAGAAGCGGGTGCGGCCGGCCTCGACCTCGAGCACGCAGGTGCCGACGGCCTCGAGGAACCAGCGGTCGTGCGCGACCATGATGACGGCGGCGTCGAGCGCGACGAGCTTCTGCTCGAGCCACTCCAGCGACTCGATGTCGAGGTGGTTGGTGGGCTCGTCGAGCAGCAGCAGGTCGGGGGACGCGGCGAGCGCGCGGGCCAGCGACGCGCGGGTGATCTGCCCGCCGGAGAAGGTGTGCAGCGGCCGGTCGAGATCGTCCTCGACGAACCCGAGGCCGTGGATGACGCCGTTGGTGGCGTCGCGCCAGCCGTACCCGCCGGCGGCCTCGAAGCGCGCCTGGGCGTCGGCGTAGCGGCTGAAGACGCTCTCGTCGCCTTCCCCCATGCGCGCCTCGAGCGCGGCGAGCTCCGCCTCGAGCTCCAGCGGCTCGGTGCAGGCGCTGAGCACGTAGTCGCGCAGCGTGACGTCCTGGTCGCGCGGCGGGCGCTGGTCGTGCAGCACGACCTTGCAGTTCTTCTCCAGGACGAGCTCGCCGCCGTCGATCGACGTGTCGCCGGCGAGCATCCGCAGCAGCGTCGTCTTGCCGGCGCCGTTGCGCCCGGCGATCGTGAGGCGGTCCTTGCGCTCGAGCTTGAACGACACGCCGCGCAGCAGCGGGGTGCCCGACATGTCCTTCGCGAGGTCGGAGGCGATCATCACGGCCATACGACCCCCATGGTAGGCGGCGCTAGGGTCGGGCGATGCCCGCCTTCCAGGAGCTGATCACGTCGGAGGAGGGGCTGCGCGAGCTCGTGCCCCCGCCGCCGGCGACGCGGCTGTCGCGGTCCAAGGAGCTGCGCGAGCTCGACGAGCACGCGCGCGCGTGGATCGCCGCGTCGCCGCTGGTGCTCGTCGCGAGCGCCGACGCGGACGGGCGCTGCGACGTGTCGCCCCGGGGCGGCCCGGCGGGCTGGGCGCGGGTGCTGGACGACCACCGGATCGCGCTGCCGGACGCTCCCGGCAACGGCCGGATCGACACGCTGCGCAACGTCGTGCAGACCGGTCGCGCGGGACTGCTGTTCGTGGTCCCCGGCCGCCGCGACGTGCTGCGGGTCAACGGGTCGGCGTGCGTGACGCGGGACCCGGAGGCGCTGGAGGGGATCCCGGGCTCCCCGCGGCTGGCGCTCGGCGTCGTCGCCGAGGAGGTGTTCTTCCACTGCGCGAAGGCGCTGCTGCGCAGCGGCGTCTGGGACCCGGACGGCTGGCCGGCGCCGGACGCGCTGGCGCCGTTCTCGGTGGTGCTGCGCGACCATGCGGCGCGCAACGGCAACGACGTGGACCTCGACGATGCCGAGGCCCAGATCGTGGAGTCGCTCGCGACCCGGATGTGGTGAGTCCGCTCAGGGCGCGACGGGCTCGGCGGCGTCGCTGCGCGGGTCGACGAGGATCTTCGCGAACGCCTCCGGGTCGGCGAGCGCGGTGAACGCGGCGTCGACGCCCTCGAGGCCGACCGTCGCGGACAGCAGCGGCCGGGGGTCGACCTTCCCGTCGGCGAGCAGGTGGAGGGTGTCGCGGAACTCCAGCGGCGTGTAGCCGATGACGAACCGCAGGTCGACCTCCTTGTTGATCGCCATCGCCGGGGTGATCTGGTCCGTGCCGACGCAGACGCCGACGACCACGACGCGCGAGTACATCGGAGCGCTGGAGACGAGCTGATCGATGACGCCGGGGACGCCGACGCACTCGAAGATCACCGGGTGCTTGGGCTCGATGCCGAGCTTCTCGGCGAGGCGGAAGCCGGGCCAGGGGCCGAACGGCAGCTTCGAGAGCTTCTCGGTCGCGCCGACGGCGAGCTCGAGCGCCTCGGGGATCGTGGTGAGGTGGTCCTTGGACGGAGCCGCGGCGAACGGGTCCGTCTCGCGCGGGTCGACGACGACGTCCGCGCCGCAGCGGCTGGCGAGCGCACGCCGGCCCGGCGAGTAGTCGCTGGCGACGACGGTGCGCACCCCGCGCGCCTTGAGCATGAGGATGACCCCGAGGCCGACGGGACCGCAGCCGATCACGATCGCGACCTGCCCCTTGCCGACCTCGCCGCGGCGGACCGCGTGGTAGGCGACGGCCATCGGCTCGGTCAACGCGGCGACCTCGACGTCCAGCCCGTTGGGGACCGGGAGCATCAGGGACCGCTCGACGAGCACCTGCTCCGCGTAGGCGCCGGGGGCGTGCTGGGAGAGGCCCAGGGTGTCGACGCCGCCGCCGGCCCCGCCCGCGCGCAGCAGCGGGAACGCCACGACCGGCGTTCCCGCGGGGACGTCGGCCTTGGTCTTCGGGCCGTACTCGGCGACCGCGCCGCAGAACTCGTGGCCGAACACGACCTGCTGGTCGGAGCGGCCGAAGCGGTCGTACCCGCACGCCGCGGTCATGTCGGCCCAGTCGTCGATCCCGTGCCGCGCGTGCAGGTCCGAGCCGCAGATGCCGCAGCGCAGGACCTCCAGGCGGACCTGCCCGCGCTGCGGGACGGGATCGGGCAGCTCCTCGACGGTGAGCTCGGCGTTCTGGCAGACGACGGCGCGCATGCGCGCACCCTCTCACGAACGCGACCGTTCAGGGAGGTCGCTCAGGGTGCCGGCGGGCGGAACGCCAGGGCCTGCGGGTAGGCGCCGCGCGCGTGCAGCGTGGTGGCCGCGTCGCTCAGCGCCTGCGCGGCGAGCCCCATGGTCCCCGGGCCGAACGACACGCGCGCGACCCCCAGCGACGCGAGCTCGGCCAGCGACGGGGACGCCGGGCCCGCGACGACCGACAGCCGCCCCTCGAACGCCTGCGCGAGCATCCCGATCGTCTGCGCGTCGCGGACGCCGGGCACGAAGACGCAGTCCGCGCCCGCCTCGAGGTACGCGACCCCCGCGTCCATCGCGCGGGCCCGGACCCCGTCGCCCTTGAGGTACTCGTCCGTCCGCGCGTTGATCACGAATCCGACCCCGGCGGCGTCGCCCGCGGCCCGGGCGGCCATCACGCGGGCGACGTGCTCGTCGATCCCCTCCGCCTTGTCCTCGAGGTTCGCGCCGACGACGCCCACGGCGATCGCGGCGGCGACGGTCGAGCCGGTGTCCCCGTAGCCGGACTCGAGGTCGGCGGTGACGGGCAGGTCGGTCGCGGACGCGATCACCGACACCGCGGCGAGCATCTCCTCGACCGGGATCTGCTCCCCGTCGGCGTAGCCGCGCGCCTCCGCGATCGAGTGCGACGCGGTCGCGAGCGCCTCGCAGCCGGGCGTCGCGGCGACGGTCCGGGCGCTCCACCCGTCCCAGACGTTGACGACGACCAGCGGGTCGCCGGGGCGGTGCGCGGCGCGGAGGGTGTCGGCGAGGGCGGCGAGATCGGACATGCCCCCAGCCTACGGGCGGGGGCGTCCTCAGCCGCGCGGGGCCTGCGGCAGGCCGCCGCCGTCGCGCTGGAACGCGACCAGGCGCGCGTTCTCGCGCGCGACGCGCTCGGGCAGCGGCAGCGCCTCGTACTCGCGGAACATCGCCTTCAGCGTGCGCAGGCCGTCCGCGTCGTTGGCGACGAGCTGCTCGGCGAGCTCGATCGCCGCGGCCTCGGCCTGCGCCTCGGGCGCGGTGCGGTGCAGCAGGTGCAGGCGGGCCGCCTCCTCCATGCCGACGACGCGCCCGGTGAAGACGAGGTCCTTCGCGACCGACAGGCCGACGAGCGGCGCGAGCCGCGCCGGACCGACCGGCACGCCGAGGCGCGCGCCCGCCCACGCGAGCTTCAGGTTGTCGCCACCGACGCGCAGGTCGCAGCCGGCGGCGAGCTCGGCGCCCGCCCCGACGACGTTGCCGACGCACACCGCGACGGTCGGGACCGGGAGCGCCTCGAACCGCGCGTAGACCTCGGCGAACAGCTCCATCCGCTCGACGCCCTCGGCGGGCGTGAGCTGCTCGCCGACGTCCGCGCCGGCGCACAGCGCGCGGGTCGCGGTGGTCGACACGACGACGACCCGGAGGGCCGGATCGGCCTCCAGCTCGGCGAGCGCCGCGAGCAGCTCCCGCAGCGTCGCGCGGTCGAGCGCGTTGCGGACCTCGGGGCGGTCCAGGCGCAGGATCTCGATCCCGGCGCCGAGGCGTTCTCTGGCGAGCGACGACATGACCCCCTCGTTCTATACGATTGCCGGGCCATGACCGCGTTCGCCCGCATCGCCCTCACCACCTGCGTCACCTTCGCGCTGCTCGCCCCGTCCGCCTTCGCGCAGGCGTCCGGCGAGGGGCTCTACGGCGAGACCAACGACCGGGTCGTCACGAAGGCCGGGTTCATCCTGATCGCGTTCTTCCCGCTGTTCATCCTCACGATGTCGCTGATCCAGTGGAAGCTGGAGAAGCGCAAGGACGAGAAGAAGGCGGCGGCCAAGAGCCGCGCCAACGACGAGATCTGGAAGGGCGGCTGGTAGACCGGCCCCCGGGCGCGCCCGGCGTGCCCGTCCCCCAGCAGGTTCTTCACATGGCCTCGCGGATCCTCCGCGAGGCTTTGTCGTGCGGCCCGTCGACCCGGCCGCCGCTGCAGTCTCCGCGCCCCGCCTGAAGCCCCTCCCTCCGGCTTGCGGGGCGCGTCGCGTCGAGGCCCCGGCGGGACCACCGGCGTTCCGGATAGGGTCGCCCGAGTTCGTCGGTTCCGCGGGAGAGAGAGGCTGTATGTCGTACGTCGTGACGGGCGCGACCGGGTTCATCGGTCGGCACCTGGTGGCCGAGCTGCTGGCCAACCGCAAGGGGGACGTCCACGTCCTCGTGCGCAGCGGGTCGAAGAAGAAGCTCGCCGCGCTGATGGAGGGCTGGGGTCCGCAGGCGGCCAAGCGCGTCAAGCCGGTCGTGGGCGACCTGGCGAAGCCGCGGCTGGGCGTGTCGAAGAAGTGGATCGCCGAGCACCAGGGGAAGATCGGGCACGTCTTCCACCTCGCGGCCATCTACGACATGACCGCCGACGACGCGACGAACGAGCTGCTGAACACGGGCGGCACGCGGCACGCGGTCGAGTTCGCCAACGCGGTCGGCGCCGGGATCTTCCACCACACCTCCAGCGTCGCGGCGGCGGGCGCGCACCGCGGCCTGTTCCGCGAGGACATGTTCGACGAGGGGCAGAAGCTCCCGTCCGCCTACCACCGCACGAAGTTCGAGAGCGAGAAGATCGCCCGGACCGAGACCGAGATCCCGTTCCGGGTCTACCGGCCCGCCGTCGTCGTCGGCCACTCGCAGACCGGCGAGATGGACAAGATCGACGGCCCGTACTACTTCTTCAAGCTGATCCAGAAGCTCCGCGACGCGATGCCGCCGTGGCTGCCCCTGGTCGGCCCGGAGCTCGGGCACACGAACATCGTGCCGGTCGACTTCGTCGCGAAGGCGATGGACCACATCGCCCACCAGAAGGGCCTCGACGGCCAGGCGTTCCACCTGACGGCGCCGAAGTCGATCCGCTCCGGCGAGGTGCTGAACATCTTCGCGCGCACCGCGCACGCCCCGCAGTTCGCGATCCGCGTCGACAAGAAGCTCACCGACGCGCTGCCCAAGGGCACGATCTCGATGCTGCTGAAGCTCCCGGCCCTCAAGGGCATCCGCGACGGCATCCTCAAGGACGTCGGGATCCCGCCGGAGGTCGTCGAGCACGTCGGCTTCAGCTGCCAGTTCGACACGCGCGACACCGAGCGGGCGCTGAAGGGCTCCGGGATCGCCGTGCCGCCGCTGGAGGACTACGCGGACGTGCTGTGGCAGTACTACGAGCGCCACCTCGACCCCGAGCTGTTCAAGGACCGCTCCTTCGAGGCCGCGGTCCGGGGGAAGATCGTGATGATCACCGGCGCCTCGTCGGGGATCGGCGAGGAGGCCGCGCGCAAGTTCGCGGCCGCGGGCGCGATCCCGCTGCTCGTCGCGCGGTCGCTCGACAAGCTCGAGGCGCTGCGCGACGACCTCGTGCGGGCCGGTGGCACCGCCCACGTCTACAGCGCGGACCTGACGAGCCTCGACTCGATCGAGGACCTCGCGCAGCGCGCGCTGGCCGACCACGGCCGCGTCGACATCCTCGTGAACAACGCGGGCCGGTCGATCCGCCGCTCGATCAACCTCTCGCACGACCGCTTCCACGACTTCGAGCGGACGATGCAGCTGAACTACTTCGGCGCGATCAAGCTCGTCATGTGCCTGCTGCCGTCGATGCAGGAGAACCGCTTCGGCCAGGTCATCAACGTCAGCTCGATCGGCGTGCAGACCTCTCCCCCGCGCTTCAGCGCGTACATCGCGTCGAAGAGCGCGCTGGACGGATGGACGCGCGTGGTGTCCTCCGAGGTCATCGGCGACAACGTGCACTTCACGACGATCCACATGCCGCTCGTGCGGACGCCGATGATCGCCCCGACGAAGATGTACGACTCGTTCCCGACGATCAGCCCGTCGGAGGCGGCGGACATGATCTGCGAGGCGGCGCGCTCCCGGCCCAAGCAGATCAACACGAAGCTCGGGACGGCGGGCGAGGTCCTCTACGCGCTCGCCCCGAAGGTCTCCGACCAGATCCTCCACATGGCCTACAAGGTCTTCCCCGACTCTGCGGCCGCGCGCGGCGAGAAGGACGAGAGCGAGAAGGCGAGCATCGAGCAGGTCGCGATGGCGACGGTCATGAAGGGCGTCCACTGGTGAGCCGCAGGGTGCGCTCGCGCACCCACGGCACGTAGCCGTCCGGCCGGGCGTCGATCCGTAGACGGGTCACCGCCCGGCCGACCGTCAGCGTCAGCCGCCGCGTCCCGGGCGCGACCCGGCGGACGACGCGGCGCGTCCCGGCCAGCACCCGGATCTCGCCGGGTGCCTGCGCGGCGAGCGTCACGGTCACGCGGTCCCGCGCGCGGCGGGCGGTGGCCCCGGTGAGGACGCGGCCGCGGCCGTCGAGGTCCGCGCAGTCGGGGCGCAGGAAGCAGCGCAGCGGCGGGATCTCCCGGGTCGGCGTGCCGCTGCGGGTGAGGATCGCCGGCGCGACGAGCGCGAACGCGGCGAGGTCGACGCCGTCGAAGAACAGCTTCCCGCAGGCGCTGCGGTCCGCGCGCGCGACGACCGCCGGTCCCGGGTGCCCGAGCGCGTCGGTGGTCAGCGCGAACGCGGCCGCGTCACCCGCCATGAGGATGTGGTCCTGGCCGGTGGGCATGCGCCGTCCCGGGCACAGGTCCTGGATCTGCACCGAGGTCATGCCGCGCTGCTCGTTGGCGGCCGGCTGCGGCGTGACGGTCGCGTCGGCGAGCGTGCCGATCGCGGTGTAGGAGGGGCCGGGTGGCAGCGCGCGGCGCGCGAGCGCGGTGAGGAGCTCCGAGCCCGTGGCGATCTGGTGGAACGCCGGGACGCAGCCCTCGGGACGCGCGCACTCCGCGGTGATGGCGGTCGAGCCGCGGTCGTAGGCGCCGACCAGGCCGACGAGGTCGTCGACCATCGCGGCGAGGTCCGGCCAGATCCGCAGTGCGAACACGGGCTGGAACGCGCCCTGGCTCTGCCCGACGATCGACAGGCGGCGCCCGCCGGCGCGGCGGTGCACCTCGCGGATCGCGGTCGCGACGTACTCGGCGCTGCGCTGCACGTCGACGTAGCCGAAGCCGGGCATCGTGACCGTGCAGACGGCGTGGCCGCGGCGCAGCAGCACGGGCTGGTGGTTGCTCGGCCAGTTCTCCTGCGAGGTCACGCCGGTGCCGTGCACGAGCAGGACGGGCGTCGCGACCGAGGTCGCCGGGTCCCCCAGGCAGCTGATCGCGGCCAGGCGCTGCGGCAGCGGCTCGGTCATCACCGGGCCGGGCTCGGCGGACGCGGCGGCGGGCGCGGCGGCGAGGGCGAGCAGCGCGGCGAGCGCGGCCCGGCGGGCGGGACGTCGGCGCGGACGGACCTGAACGATCGTGTTCATCAGGGCGCGCATGCTCCCACAGGGCCGGGGTCCGGTGCTTGCCATGATGGGTGGGTGCTGCGGGTGTGGACCCACGCCGATCACCCGTTCCCGCTCCCGGAGCGCCACCGCTACCCGCTCGCGAAGTACGCGCTGCTGCGCGACGCGGTGCTGGCGCACGGCCTCGCGACGCGCGCGGACACCCCCGCGGAGATCTCCTGGGAGGCGCTGCTGCGCGTGCACGACCGCGCGTTCCTTGAGCGGATGCGCACCGGCGCGCTGGACCGCCGCGAGTCGCGCGTGCTCGGGCTGCCGTGGTCGCCGGAGCTCGTCGAGCGCGCCCGGCGCGGGACACGCGGCACGCTGCGCGCGGCCCGCGACGCGCTGGACGGCCAGACGATCGGCGTCATGCTCGGCGGCGGCACGCACCACGCGGGCCGCGCGAGCGCGCGGGGCTACTGCCTGTTCAACGACCTCGCGGTGACGACGACCGAGCTGCGTCGCGAGGGGCGCCTGCGGCGCGTCCTCGTCGTCGACTGCGACGTGCACCAGGGCGACGGCACCGCCGAGCTGCTCACCCCCGACCCGGAGGCGTACACGCTCAGCCTCCAGTGCGAGCGCAACTACCCGTTCACGCGGATCCCCAGCGACCTCGACGTCGAGCTGCCCACCGGGACCGGCGACGACCTCTACCTCAGCTCGCTGGAGCGGGCGCTGGCGATCGCGGTGCGCGAGTCGCGCCCCGAGATCGTCCTCTACCTCGCCGGCGCCGACCCGTGGGAGGGCGACGACCTCGGGCGCCTGTCGCTCACCAAGGCCGGGCTGCTTGCGCGCGACGAGCTCGTCCTCGACGCGGCGCTGGCCGCCGGGGTCCCGGTCGTCGTCACGCTCGCCGGCGGCTACCCGCCCGACGTGCACGACGGCGTGGAGATCAACCTCGCCACCGTCCGTGCGGCGGCGGCACGGGCGCGCCCGCTGCCCTCGCCGTAGCCCGGTGGGCGGCCGGTGGCGCCGGACCGGCAAGATGCAGCGGGCATGCCGCCGCCCGCCCGCAACCTCGTCAACCTCAAGGACGTCCGCAAGGGCTACGGCTCGCGGACCGTGCTCGACGGCGTCACGCTCGGCGTCGCCGAGGGCGAGCGGATCGGGATCGTCGGGCGCAACGGCGACGGCAAGTCGACGCTGCTGAAGCTGCTCGCCGGGATCGAGGAGCCGGACGCCGGCCAGCTCACCCGCACCGGCGGGGTCAGCACGAGCGTGATCGCCCAGGCCGACGAGCTCGACGGCACCAAGACGATCCGCGAGGAGCTCGTCGGCGGCCGCGCCGACCACGAGTGGATGGGCGACGCCCGCTTCCGCGACGTGCTCGACGGCCTGCTCGGCGGCGTCGCGATCACCCGGTTCCCGCAGGGCCTCGACACGGTCATCGGCCCGCTCAGCGGCGGCGAGCGCCGGCGCATCGGCCTCGCGAAGCTGCTGCTCGACAGCCCCGACCTGCTGCTGCTCGACGAGCCGACGAACCACCTCGACGTCGAGGGCGTCGACTGGCTGGCCCGGCACCTCGCCTCCCGCCGCGGCACGCTCGTGGTGATCACCCACGACCGCTGGTTCCTCGACGCGGTCTGCACCGCCACCTGGGAGGTCTCCGACGGGGCCGTCCACCAGTACGAGGGCGGCTACGCCGCGTACGTGCTGGCCCGGGCCGAGCGCGACCGGCAGGCCGCCGCCCGCGAGGACCGTCGCCAGCAGCTCATGCGCAAGGAGCTCGCCTGGCTGCGCCGCGGCCCGCCCGCGCGGACGAGCAAGCCGAAGTTCCGCATCGAGGCCGCGAACGCCCTGATCGCCGACGAGCCCCCGGCCCGTGACGGCGTCGAGCTGCTGCGGTTCGCCTCGCAGCGGCTGGGCGACAAGGTCCTGGAGGCGGAGGACGTCTCGCTCGCGTACGGCGACCGCGTCCTGCTGCGCGGCGCGACCTGGCGGCTCGGGCCCGGCGACCGCGTCGCGCTCGTCGGCGTCAACGGCTCGGGCAAGACGACGCTCGTCAACCTGCTCAGCGGCGCCCTGGAGCCGACCGACGGGCAGGTGATCCGGGGCGCGACCGTCAAGCTCGCCCACCTCTCCCAGGACGCCGTCGAGCTGCCCGGTCATCTCCGCGTGATCGAGGCGCTCGAGGAGGTCCGGGGCCGCACGACGACCGCCGACGGCCAGGAGCTCACCGCCGGGAAGCTCGCCGAGCGGTTCGGCTTCAAGGGCGAGAAGGGCCGCACGCTCGTGCGCGACCTCAGCGGCGGCGAGCGTCGCCGCCTGCAGCTCATGCGCCTGCTGATGGACGAGCCCAACGTGCTGCTGCTGGACGAGCCGACGAACGACCTGGACATCGACACGCTCACGGCGCTCGAGGACCTGCTGGACCGCTGGCCCGGCACGCTCGTCGTGGTCAGCCACGACCGCTACTTCGTCGAGCGGGTCACCGACGACGTCTACGCGCTCGGCACCAACGGCCGCGTCCGTCACCTGCCGGGCGGCATCGACCAGTACGTCGAGCAGCGCCGCCTCGCGGCGGAGGGCGCGAAGGACGTGGCCTCCGCCGCCCGGGCCGGCGCTCCCGCGCAGAAGCCCGGCCTCTCCGGCGGCGAGGCGCGCACGGCGCGCAAGGAGGTCGCCCGGCTCGAGCGCGCGATCGAGAAGCTCGAGACCCGTGAGGCGCAGCTGCACGAGGACATGGCGCAGGCGGCGACGGACTTCGACCGCCTCCGCGGCCTGCAGGAGGAGCTCACCACCCTGACGGCGGAGAAGGAGGAGCTGGAGGCCTCCTGGATGGAGCTCTCCGAGCAGCTCGAGGGGTGATGACCCGCAGCCGCAGCAGCGGGTCGCGGCACACCCCGGCGTGCAGCGCGACGAACGGCAGCCCGCCGAGCCACAGCACCGCGCCGCGCCCGAACCGCCACCGCTCCCCGTCGCGTCCCTCGGCCACGAGCACGCCGCGGACGACGACCACGAGCCCGTCCTCCCAGTCGGCCGGGTCGTAGGGCAGCGGTCGCCCCGGGGGCAGCGACAGCTCGCGCACCGCGAACCGGTCGCGGGCCATCAGAGCGTCTCGGGCAGTCCGAACCAGGGGAAGACGGCGGGCACGAACGTGACGATCTCGGCGACGAGCCCGTCCTCGATGCGCAGCACGTCGATCGCCAGGGCCCGGTGCGCGTCGTCGCCCGGGCGGCGCACGTAGACGGCCACGGCAGGGCTGCCGTTGGCCCGGGTGACGCGGCAACGGACGTCGCCGAACTCTGCGGAGCCCCAGCCGCCCTGCTCCCAGCACGCCATCATCTGCCGGTTGCCGCGGACCAGCATCGGCTCGGGCGGCATCGACCAGGCGCCGTCCTCGCGGATGAGCGCCACGAGCCCCTCGGTGTCGTGCTCCTCGCTGACGCGGACGTACCGCGCGACGAGCGCGCGCTCGGCCTCGTCGGCCTCCGCGGACCACTCCTCGCGCCGCTCCGGAAGCCGCTCCTGGAGCATGGTCCGTGCGCGCTGCAGGGCGCTGTTCGCCGCCGCGACCGTGATGTCGAGCAGCGCGGCGGTGTCCTTGGCGGACCAGCCGAGCACGTCGCGCAGGATCAGCACGGCGCGCGAGCGCGGCGGCAGGTGCTGCACGGCGACGAGGTAGGCGAGCTCGACGGTCTCCTTGGCGAAGACGACCGCCTCGGGCTCGCCGGCCGCGTCCGCCGCGGCACGCTCGAGCAGCTCGTCGGGGTAGGGCTGCAGCCAGGTGATCTCGGCGGTGCCCTCCGGTCCCGGGGTGCGCTGCCGCCTGGCGAGCGCGTCGAGGCAGACGTTCGTGGCGATGCGGTAGAGCCACGGGCGCAGCGCGTCGACGGGCGTGCCGTCCGGTGCCTCGAGGCGCCGCCAGGCGCGCAGGAACGCCTCCTGGGTGAGGTCCTGCGCGTCCTCGTAGGACCCGGTCATGCGGTAGCAGTGGACGTGGATCTCGCGGCGGTGGCGCTCCAGCCGCGCGGCGAGGTCCGGCTCGGTGGTGGTGGTCATGCCCGTGTGACCGGGACGGCGGCCGGAACTCATCGCGCGGCGAGCATCGCACGCCACGCCGGCCCGGTCAGCCGGCGCGCACGGAGGCGGCGAAGAGCTCCTGCGCGCGCCGGGTCAGCGGGCCGGGCGCGGCGGGGAACGGGCGGCCGTCGACGCTGCGGATCGCGACGACCTCCGCACCGGTGCCGGTCATGAACGCCTCGTCGGCGGTCCA
Source organism: Paraconexibacter algicola (assembly GCF_003044185.1). Lineage (GTDB taxonomy): Bacteria > Actinomycetota > Thermoleophilia > Solirubrobacterales > Solirubrobacteraceae > Paraconexibacter > Paraconexibacter algicola. Next base: position 2,892,460 of record NZ_PYYB01000001.1, on the reverse strand, counting down.
GACGTCGGCGAGCACGAGCGAGGCCTCGATCACCGGGACGCCGGCGGCGTCGAGCAGGCCGACGACGTGGTCGCGGGTGATGCCGCGCAGCGCGCCGTCGGTGGCGGGCGGGGTGCGCGCGACGCCGTCGTGCACGACGAAGAGGTTGTCGGCGGTGCACTCGGCGACGCGGCCCTCGGCGTCGAGCAGCAGCGCCTCGTGCGCGCCCTGCCGGCGGGCCTCGATCGAGGCGAGCACGTTGGTGAGGTAGTTCAGCGACTTGACCTGCGGAGGGAGCGCGTCGGAGGCCGCGCGCCGCAGCGAGCTCGTCACGACGTCCACCCCCTGCTCCAGCGCCTGCGCCGGGTAGAGCGCCAGCGGCGCGCCGATCAGGATCAGCGACGGACGCTCGCACGAGGCGGGCGAGACGCCGAGGGCGCCCATCCCGCGGGTGACGACCAGGCGGATGTAGCCGTCCTGCAGTCCGGTGCGCCGGGCGGTCTCGCGGCAGAGCGCGCCCAGCTCCTCGTCGCTCCAGGGGACGTCGAGGACCAGCGCCCGGGCGCTCGCGCGCAGCCGACGGAGGTGCGCGTCGAGCGCGAACGGCTCCGGCCCGTAGAAGCGGATGCCCTCGAAGACGCCGTCGCCGTAGAGGAGCCCGTGGTCCAGGACCCCGATCGTCGCGTCGCGCGCGTCGTCGAACCAGACGCCGTCGACGTGGGCGACCGACCGGCCGGTGTGCGATGCTCGGGACATGGCCGCGCAACTTACTGATCAATCAGGAAGTACGCAATCCGGTCCGCGGCGGCGCCGTGACGCCGACGCGAGCCGCGAGGCGATCCTCGACGCGGCCCGCGACGCGTTCGCTCGCGACGGCTACGACGGTGCCGCGATGGGACGGATCGCCGCCGACGCCGGCGTGTCGTCGGCCCTGCCCGCCTACTTCTTCGGGGACAAGGACGGGCTCTACGAGGCCGTCGTCGGCCGCGAGCTCGACGCGCGCGAGGCGGCGCTGCGCCCGGTCGCCGACCGCGTGCGGGCGCTCGTCGCCGACGCCCGCCGGCCGCTGGACGACGCCACCCTGCGCCGCGCGCTGGCGGCGATCGTCGGCGGGTACGTCGGCTTCCTGGCCGAGCGGCCCGCGTTCGTCCGGCTGATGGCCTGGGAGGCGCTCAACGAGGGGCGGCGGATCGGTCCCGCGCGTCCTCCCCACTCCACCGCGGTGCAGGACGCGCTCGACGTCGTCCTCGACGGGCTCGCGGTGCCCTGGCCGCCCGCCGCGCGACGCCAGCTGCTCGTCACCACGGTCGGGCTGTGCTTCTTCCCCGACGCGCACGCCGACACGATGCTCGCTGGGCTCGGCATCGACGCGACCGCGCCGCGCTGGCGCGCCGCGCGCGTGCGGCACGTGGTCGACGTCCTCGCGGCGGCGCTGCGCGACCGCCCCTGACGCGGCGCGGCGCGGCGCCGCGCCGCGCCGCGCCGCGCCGGGAGGCTAGGCCGCCGGGCCCTCGGCGGCGCGGGCCTGGTGGCCGAGCATCAGCTCGCGGTGCACCGAGCGCGGCTCGGGGCCCGGGGTGCGGCGCGTCCACGTGCCGTCGGCGTCGAGGTCCCAGGCGTTGCTGTCGTCGGCGAAGCAGCGCTCGAGCGTGTCGGCGAGGTCGTCGCGCAGCACCGGATCGTCGACCGGTGCGACGAGCTCGACGCGCGTGTCGAGGTTGCGCGGCATGAGGTCGGCGGAGCCGATGTAGATCCGCAGCTCCCCCGCGCGTTCGAAGCCGAAGATCCGCGAGTGCTCGAGGAAGCGGCCGACGACCGAGGTCACGTGGACGTTCTCCGACACGCCGGGGATGCCGGGCACCAGGCAGCAGATGCCGCGGATGTTCAGGTCGACCCGCACCCCCGCCTGGGAGGCCCGGTAGAGCGCCCGGATGCACTTCTTGTCGACCAGCGAGTTCATCTTCATGACGATCCGCGCGGGCGCGTCGTCGTGGTGCGCGGCGATCGTCGCGTCGATCTCCTCGATGATCCCGTCGCGCAGGTGGTTGGGCGCGACCAGCACCCGGCGCGACGCGCGCGGCCGCGCGTAGCCGGTGAGGAAGTTGAACATGTCCGCGACGTCGCCGGCGATCTGCTCGTCGCAGGTGAAGAGGCCGAAGTCGGTGTAGAGCCGCGCGGTCGACGAGTGGTAGTTGCCGGTCCCGACGTGGACGTAGTGGCGCACGCCGTCGCCCTCGCGCCGCACGACGAGCACGCACTTCGCGTGCGTCTTCAGCGACGGGTGGCCGTAGACGACGTGGACGCCCGCCTCCTCGAGCTCGCGCGCCCAGGCGATGTTCGCGCGCTCGTCGAAGCGCGCCTTCAGCTCCACGAGGCAGACCGCCTGCTTGCCGCGCTCGGTCGCGCGGATCAGCGCGGGCACCAGCGGCGAGTCGTCGGAGGTCCGGTACACGGTCTGCTTGATCGCGAGGACGTCCGGGTCGCTGACCGCCTGCTCGACGAATCGCTCGACCGACGAGCTGAACGAGTCGTAGGGGTGGTGGACGAGGATGTCGCCCTGGCGCATCGCGGCGAACAGGTCCGCGCGGTGGCCGTCCTCCCCTTGCAGCCGCGGCTGGGTGACCGGGGACCAGGGGGTGTCGCGCAGCTCGGGGAAGCCGCCGAGCTTCACGATCTGCCAGAGGTCCCCGAGGTCGAGCAGGCCGTCCTGGACGTAGACCTGCCGCTGCTCGACGCCGAGCGCCTCGACGAGCTGCTCGCGCAGACCGTCGCTCATGGCGCTGTCGATCTCGACGCGCACGACCTCGCCGAAGCGGCGGCGGCGCAGCTCGGCCTCGACCGCCCGCAGGAGGTCGTCGGCCTCGTCGGAGACCTGGAAGTCGGCGTCGCGGGTGACGCGGAAGACGCCGTGGTCGACGATCTCCATGCCGGGGAACAGCGCGTCGAGGTGCGCGGCGATGACCTGCTCGAGCGGCACGAAGACGTGCTCGGCGACCTCGACGAACCGCGGCAGCATCTCCTTGGGCACCTTCACGCGCGCGAAGGTCGAGACGCCGCTGACCGGGTCGCGCACGAGCACGGCGAGGCTGAGCGACAGGTTGGAGATGTACGGGAACGGCCGCCCGAGCCCGACGGCCAGCGGCGTGAGCACGGGGAAGATCTGGCGGCGGTAGCGCTCGGCGAGATCGCGCCGGTCGTGCTCGTCGACGTCCGCGTGGTCGACGATCCGGATGCCGTGCTGCTCGAGCGCCGGGCGCAGGTCGCGCTCGACGCAGCGGGTCTGGCGCTCGCACAGCTCGACGACGCGCTTGCGGATCGCGTCGACGGTCTCGGACGGCGTCAGGCCGTCCGGCCCGCGGTCGACGAGCCCGGCGTCGATCTGGTCGTGCAGGCCGGCGACGCGCACCATCACGTACTCGTCGAGGTTCGAGCTGAAGATCGCGACGAACTTCACGCGCTCCAGCAGCGGCTGGCGCTCGTCCTCGGCGAGCTGGAGCACCCGGTTGTTGAACTCCAGCCAGGACAGCTCGCGGTTGAAGTACAGCGCGGGCGCGTCGAGGTCGGACGGGACCGCCGGCGCGACGGCCTGCTCGACGGCCGTGGTGTCGACGGCGCGGATCGGCTCCTGGACGGCCTCGGGGGTGCTGGGCGGCTCGTTCATGTCACCCGGACGGTAGGTGCGGCTCCTCCCGCGCCACGTTGCCATCCTGTGAAGACGGTGTGATCGTCGCGGGTCGCTCGCCGAGCGCGAACTCCAGCCGCGGGCGGAACCCCTCGCGCTGCAGCTCGAGCCAGGTGCGCAGGAAGCCCTCGAACAGCAGCTCGCGCCGGGCCTGCAGGTAGGAGCGCATCGCCTCGAGACCCTGGTAGGCCTCGGCGTGCGGGGTCGCGGCGGCGAGCGCGGGCTCGATGTCGTCCTGCCCGGCGGCGCGGGCGCGGATCGCGGCGACGTCGGCGCGGCGTGCCTCGTCCAGCAGCTCCTCGACGCGGGGGATCGTCACGTCGCAGTCGTGGATCTCGCCGATGACGGACTGCAGCTGCTTGGCGCGCTTGGCCGCGTCGGCGGCGTAGGGCCCGAAGTTCCCGTGGTGCAGCTCGAGGATGTACCGCAGGCGCTTGGCCGCGATGCGCATGTCGTGCAGCGCCTCGACCTCCTCGGGGTCCTCGGCGCGGGGCATGAACGCGCAGAGCTCGTCGAGGCGGGTGAGGACGATCCGCGCGACGTTGTCGGCGAGCGTGCCGTCGGGGTCGAGCCCCGCGACCTTGCGGGCCTTCATCGGGACCTCCGCAGGACGCGCAGCAGCCCGGTCCGCGTCGGCGCGGGCGCGAGGTCGGTGCCCGTGGCCGGGTCGGCGTCCGGCCGCGCCGGCGCGGGCCGGGGCGGGCGCGGCGGTCGGGGAGGCCGCTCCCCGAGCGGGGTGGCGGCGGGACCGGCCGCGGGCTGCGCCGGCAGGTCCCAGAGCGCCGGCCGCCCCTCCCACGGGCCGGTGGCCGGGGCGTCCGGCACCTCCGCGGAGACGTCCGTGGGCTCGGCCGCCGGGACGTCCGGCACCTCCGCGGAGGCGTCTGCGGGCTCGGCCGCCGGGACGTCCGGCACCTCCGCGGAGGCGTCTGCAGGGCCGGCGACCGGGACGCCCGGCACCTCCGCGGAGACGTCCACGGACTCGGCGGCAGGCGACTCGGGCGCCTCCGCGGAGACGTCCTCCACCGCAGGCTCCGGGGTCGTAGCGCTGTCGGCGAGCTCCTGCAGGCGGGCGGGCAGGTCGCTGTGGCGCATCCGCGCGAGCGCGTCGGCGAGCACGCGGTTGCCCTCCTCCTGCTCGGCGCGCAGGCGGTCGGCGAACAGCGCGATCCCGGCCTGCTCGCCCGCGCCGAGCGCGGCGGCGAACTCCTCGATCGACGCGAGCTGCACGTCCGGGTCGCGGCGCGCGCCGAGGGCGTCGGCCAGGTCCTTGACCTCGCGCAGCACGGGCTTGAACAGCTCGGGCGGGAAGCAGGCCCGGTGGATCTCCAGCACGGCACGCAGGCGACGGCTGGCGACGCGCATGGCGTGGACGCGCTGGATCGAGCTCGTGTCGAGGACGCCCTCGCTGTGGTCGATCAGCTCCTGCGCACGGACGCGGACGGTGCGCGCGGCCGCGTCGCCGAAGCGCATGTCCGGGGAGAGGCCCTTGATCGGTCGTGCCTTGGCCACGAGCCCAGGTTACCCGGCGGCCGACCACCCGCCACGTTCCAGCTCCTCGAGCACGACGCCCTCGCGCAGACCGCCGCGACCGACCTCCAGCGGGCGCCCGCCGAGCGCCCCGGAGGCGGCGCCGAGCAGCACGAGCCCCGCGGGCAGCATCCGCACGCGGTCGGGGTGCAGCGCGAACCGCTCGACGACCGCGTCGACGGGCAGCTCGAGCAGCACGTCGAGGGCGCGGTCGAGCCCCGCGGGGGACAGCGTCTCGCCCGCGAGCAGCCGCAGCGACGTGGCGCTGCCGCCGACCGCGACCGCGCGCGTCACGGCGGGCGGCGTGATCCCGTCGAAGCCCTGCAGGGCGGCGGCGCGCGCCGCGGCGACCGACGCGGGGTCGGGGACCCCGTCGGGCTCGGGGCGCTCGATCGGCAGGACGCTCGATCCCAGCGGCACCGACACCACCCAGTCGACCGTGCCGCCCGGGGTGCCGACGACGATCTCCGTCGAGCCGCCCCCGACGTCGACGACCGCGACCGGGCCCTCCGCGTCGAGCACCACCGCGCCGGGGCACGACCCGGTCGCCCCGAGGAACGCCAGGCGCGCCTCGTCCTCCCCGCTGAGCACCTCGACCTCGACGCCGCTGCGCTCGCGGATCGCCGCGAGCAGCTCGTCGCGGTTCGGCGCGCGGCGGATCGCCGCGGTGGCCACCGCGCGCAGCCGCTCGGCGCCCGCGGCGGACGCGATCGCCTTCTGCGAGGCGACCGTCAGCGCGACCTCGTCGATCTTCTCGCGCGGGATCGTGCCGTCCTCCCGGCAGGCCGCGCCGATGCGCGTGAACGCGCGGACACCGTCGAGATCGCGCAGCGTCGAGCCGTCCGGCTCGGCCACGAGGAGCCGCGTGGTGTTGCTGCCGATGTCGATGCAGGCGCACCGCAAGGACCCCACCTTGACATGATGCGGGGCACTGATGCCGGCCAGCCCCTCGGCAGACATCGCGATCCTCGTCCGCGAACTCCGGCGCGCCTACGGTGCGCACGAGGCCGTCCGCGGCATCGACTTCGACGTCCACCGCGGCGAGGTCTTCGGCCTGCTCGGTCCCAACGGGGCCGGGAAGACCACGACGGTCGAGATCCTGGAGGGGTACCGCACGCGCACGAGCGGGATCGTCTCCGTGCTCGGCCACGACCCCGCGCAGCGGCCCCGCGAGCTGCGCTCCCGCGTCGGGATCGTCCTGCAGTCCACGGGCATGTACCGGCACATCGGGGTCCGCGAGGCGGTCGCGCACTTCGCCAAGCTCTACCCGCGGCCGCGCGACGTCGACGAGGTGCTGGCGCTCGCCGGCCTCGGCGACGTCGGCGAGCAGCGCGTCCGCACGCTCAGCGGCGGCAAGGCCCGGCGCCTGGACTTCGCGCTCGCGCTCGTCGGCGACCCGGAGCTGATCTTCCTCGACGAGCCGACCACGGGCTTCGACCCGGCCGCCCGTCGCGCCGCGTGGGACGTCGTGCGCTCGCTGCAGGACCTCGGCAAGACCGTGCTGCTGACCACGCACTACCTCGACGAGGCGCAGGCGCTGTGCGACCGCGTGGCGATCCTCAAGGAGGGCAGCATCGTCGCGCAGGGTCCGCCCGCGGCGCTCGGCGTCGGCTCCTCCCGCTACCGCGTCACCTGGCGGACGGAGGCGGGCGACCTCGAGACGCGCGAGACCGAGGACCCCACCGCCCTGCTGCACCAGCTCACGAGCGCGGCGCTCGCGCGCGACGAGCCGCTGCGCGAGCTGAGCGTCACCCGGCCGACGCTCGAGGACGTGTACCTGGAGCTGACCGCGGAGACCGCGGCGGAGGAGGTGGGCTCCGGTGGCTGACGCCGTGACGCTCGCCTGGCACCAGTACCGCCTCGAGCGCCGCATGTTCTGGCGCAACCCGTCGGCGGCGTTCTTCAACTTCGCGCTGCCGCTGCTGTTCCTGATGCTGTTCGGCGCGGTCTTCAGCGGCTCGCAGGAGAACCTCGACGTGATCGTGCCCGGCATCGCCGGCATGAGCGTCATGTCGACGACGTTCAGCGCGCTCGCGATGAACCTCACGTTCCTGCGCGAGCAGGGCGTGCTCAAGCGGATGCGCGGCACGCCGCTGCCGTCCGGCGCCTACCTCGCGGGCGTGTTCGCCAACGCGGTGACGAACGCCGTCGTGCAGGTGACGCTCGTCGTGCTCGCGGGCAAGGCGTTCTTCGGCGTCGACTGGCCGAAGGACTACCTCGAGCTCGCCGTGTTCGTGCTCGCCGGGGTCGTGACGCTCGCCGCGCTCGGCGTCGCGTGGTCGCACGTGATCCCGAACTTCGACGCCGCGCCCGCGTACGTGAACATCGTGTTCCTGCCGGTGATCTTCATCTCCGGCGTGTTCTTCGACGCGGAGAACGCCCCGACGTTCCTGCGGGACATCGCGCAGGCGCTGCCGCTGACGCACCTGATCGACGGGCTCTCCGGGGCGATGGTCGACGGATCCGGGCTCGGGGATCACCTCAGCGGTCTGGCCGTCGTGGCGATCTGGGGCGTGGCGGGCATCGCGCTCGCGATCCGCGGCTTCTCCTGGGAGTCCCACCGCCGCTGAGCGGGCCGGGTGGCCTGCGGCGCGCGTTCGCGCAGCTCGTCAGCTGACCGGGGCGGCGCTGGCGACCGGGTGGTCGACGAAGCCGTCGGCGAACAGCTCGATCGACCCGCACCGCGGGCACGCGTACTCGTGGTGCACGACGAGACCCGGGCGGGCCAGGCCGAGGTCCTCGAGCCGCCCGAACTGCTCGGGTCGCTGCACCGCCATGAGGTGTCGCCGTCCGCGGTACTCGCGTGGCTGCGCGCAGCGCGCGCAGGTGACGTCGAGCGTCGCGGCGAGCTGCTCGCGGGCGGCGCGGTGCTCGTCCTTGCGCTGCGCGGCTCCCGCGCTGATCGTGCGGGCGCGCTCGTGGATCGCGCGGGCCTCGGCGAGGTACGCGTCGGCCTCGGAGAGGTCCAGCCGGCGCTCGCGGCGACGACCGTCGAGGTCGACGGTCTCGAGCGTCGCGTGCGTGGCGGACAGCCGGTCGGCGTCCCCGTCGCCGCGCAGGCCGCCGCGCGCGACGCGCCAGCGCAGCACCGCGCTCGCGTCGCCGCCCGGCAGCGGTGCGGTGAGGTCGACCCGGGTCCCCGACGTGTCGCTCATCGCCGCCATCGTAGGGCGACGCCGGGACGGGTCGCCGCTCAGCCGGGGAGGAACGCGGGCGGCAGGTCGCCGTGCAGGTCGCACGGGACCTCGCGCAGCGGCGAGGTCTCCCAATCGGCGCGCAGCAGGCCGTAGAAGCGGACGTCCTTCTGCGTGTCGCCGTGGCGGTGCCAGGCGCGCAGCGTGCCCTCGAGCGTGAAGCCGACCTTCTCCAGGGCGCGCTGGGAGCGCTCGTGGCGCACGTCGGCGTACGCGCCGACGCGCGCGAGCCCGAAGCCGGCGAAGGCGAGCGCGAACACGAGCGCCTTGCTCTCCGCGTTCACGCCGCTGCCCCACCACGCGCGGCCGAACCACGTTCCGACCACGGCGCGCCGGTCGCGCAGGCTCCACTCCGACAGGCCGGTGACGCCGATCGGTCCGGCCTCGCGGTGCACCACGAGGAGGTCGAGCTGCTCGCCCGCGTCCTGCCGGGCGCGGGCGCGGCGCACGTAGGCGGCGGGCTCGTCGGCGGAGCGGTACGGGCCCCAGCTGAACCAGCGGGTGACCTCGGGGTCGCTGCCCAGCTCCAGCAGCGCCGGGACGTCCTCGGCGGTCGGAGGACGGAGCGTGAGTGTCGGGCCGCGCACCTCCACCAGCCCGATGGTATTCGTGTGGGCATGACCGCGCCGCTGGCCCTGCTCTACGACCTGCACGGCAACCTGCCCGCGCTGGAGGCGGTGCTCGCCGACGCGAGCGCGCAGGGCGCGGGCTCCTACCTGCTGGGCGGCGACTACGCCGCCTTCGGTGCCTGGCCGGTCGAGACGGTCGCCCGGCTCGACGCGCTGCCCGCCGACGCGACGACGTGGATCCGCGGCAACTGGGACCGCTGGCTCGCCGACGAGCTGGCCGGGACCCCGAGCCGCGACCGGCCGGACAACGAGCTCGTCGGCGGGGCCGCCGCGCACGCGCTCGCCGCGCTGCCCGCGGAGGTCGTGCGGCGGCTCGGCGCGCTCGACGCGCAGGTCGCGCTGCCCGACCCGCCGGACGGGACGGCCACGCGCGCGGTGCACGGCAGCGCCGGGTCGGACATGACGTCGTTCCTGCCGACGCACACCGACCACGACGCCCAGAACGCGGCGGGCGTGCAGGAGCCGCGCCTGGTGTTCGGGCACACGCACCTGCAGTTCGAGCGGCCCGGACCGGGCGGCCTGGTGCTGCTGAACCCGGGCAGCGTCGGCATGCCACTGGACGGCGACGTGCGCGCGGCCTACGCGCTCGTGCACCCGGACGGGGTCGAGCTGCGCCGCGTTCCCTACGACCACGAGGCCAGCGCGCAGGCGCTCGACGCCGTCGGGTCGCCGTGGGCGCGCGAGATCGCCGACCGGCTGCGCAAGGGCCACGCCTGAGCGGGCCCGCGCCCGGGCCCGTACCCCGGGCATGGAGACCGTTCGCGCCACCGCCTTCGAGGTCGTCGACGAGGAGGGCCGGGTCCGCGCCCGGCTGGGCACCGCGCCCGACGGCGCGCTGTCCCTCGACCTCGCCGACGAGCAGGGACTGGTGCGCGCCACGCTGACGGTCGAGCCGAACGGGTCGAGCGCCCTGAAGCTCGCCGACGGGGCCGGCACGTTCCGGGTCGCGGTCGGGTCCTGGCTGGACGGCTCCAGCGGCCTGGACGTCTTCGACGAGGCCCGCAACCACCGCGTGAGCGTCGGCCACGCCCCGGGCCGTCCGGCGGGCGCGATGGTCTGGGACGCCGCCGGGCACCTGCGCGCCGCGCTCGCCCAGGGTCCCGAGCCCGAGCGGGAGGCGAGCGTCGAGTTCTGGGACCGCGACGGCAGCTACCGCGCCGGCCTCGGCGTCTGGCCGGACGGGGCGACGGGCATCGAGCTGCTGGACGGCGACGGGACGCTGCGCACCCGCGTCGGGCAGCGCGCGGAGGGCCCGGCGACGCTCGAGCTGTACGGGGACGACGGCGCCTACAAGGCGGCGATGGGCGAGTACCCGGACGGCGCCGGCCGGCTGAACCTGTGGGACGCGGACGGCCGGCCGATCAGCGGCCGCGTCGCCTGAGCGGAGCGGCGCCGCCCGGTCGAGTACGGTCGCGGCGTGCGCCGCATCGCCACCCTCGGCCTGCTCCTGCTCGCCGCCCTCGCCGTCCCGGCCGCCGCCCAGGCGGGCCGGACGACGGTCGCGAAGGTCCCCTCCCCCACGAACCTCGCGTTCGACGGGCAGGGCCGGCTGTGGGCGACCTCCGGGGTCGGGGCCGCCGCCCCGGACGACGGGGTCTGGCTGGCGGCGGGTCCCGGGGTCAGCGCGCCCCGCCACGTCGTCAAGCGGCTGCCGGTCGCGCTCGGGCTCGTGTGGCTGCGCGGCAGCCTGTACGTCTCGTACGCGGCGAGCCGCCGGACCGGCCGGGTCGTGCGCTACTTCCGCTTCAACGGCCGCTCGTTCGACCGCAAGGAGGTCGTCGTGCGCAGCCTGCCGATCGGGCGTCACACGCTCGACTCGATGGCGGTCGGCCCGGACGGCCGGATCTACCTCGGGGTCGGCAGCGAGTTCGACGCGGAGCGCTCACGGCGCCGCTACAGCGGCTCGATCGTGTCGTTCGCCCCGGACGGCGGCGGCCTGCGCACGGAGGCGCGCGGGCTGCGCAACCCGTACGGGCTGGCGTTCATCCCCGGCACCGACCGGCTGCTGGTGACCGACAACGGCCGCGACGACCTCGGCCCCGACCGGCCGCCGGACGAGCTGAACCTCGTCGACACGGGCGCCCCGGTGCGCGACTACGGCTTCCCGGACTGCGCCGGCCAGGGCGGTCCGGCGTGCGCGGGCACGGTCGCGCCGCTGCTGGACCTCCCGACGCACTCCAGCGCCGTCGGGATCGCGGTGGCCCCCGACTGGGACGGCGGCGGCCTGACCGCGTTCGTCGCGCAGAACGGATCGACGATCCGCCCGCGCGACCCGACCGGCCGCGACGTGCTGCGCATCCGGCTCGCCGCGCGGTCCGACGGCGGCTACGACGCGGCGCCGGACCGGCTGGCGGGCCCGTTCGCGCTGCGCGACCCGCTCGGCGTGGCGCTGTCCCCGGCGGGTGACGCCCTGTTCGTGTCGATGTACCGCAGCGGCCGCATCGACCGGTACACGCCGTAGATGCTGCGCGAGCGGCTGGCGGTCCTGCGCGCGGTCCTCGCGGGCACGCCCGGGGAGACGCACGACGACGCGGTGCAGCGGATCACGACGCTGACGATCGTGGCGGCGTGCGTGACGTCGAGCCTCGTCGGCGTGGCGATCGTCGTGCTGCTGCTGACGCTCGTGCTGCCGCTCCCGGTCGACCCGTTCGCGTCGCAGACGGCGCTGCGGAACTTCGTGGCGATCGCGATCTACGTGCCGTTCGCGCTGCTGGTCGGGGTCCGGGTCGGTCGCCGGATCGGCGACGGGGCGACGGTCTGGATGCGCGAGGGCCGGGCGCCGACCGCGCGCGAGCGGCGCCGGGTCGTGGCGATGCCGATCCGGCTGTTCTCGATGCAGCTGGGCCTGTGGGCGCTCGCGGCGGTGATCTTCAGCGGCCTGAACCTGACGGTCGACGCGCTGTGGGCGTTCGAGGTCGGCATCACCGTGCTGCTCGCCGGGGTGGCGACCGCGGCGGTCGCGTCGCTGCTGGCGGTGCGGTTCGGCCGCTCGATCGTCGCGCGCGCGCTCGAGGACGCGGCCCCGCAGCGGTACCGGATCGTCCCGGGTGTCGCGGTGCGGTCGGTGTTCGGCTGGGCGCTGGGCAGCGCGGTGCCGATCACCGGGGCGCTGGTGCTGTGCGCGGTCGCGCTCGGGCAGGAGGACGTGGGGCGTGTCGAGCTCGCGCGGTCGGTGGTCGCGCTGAGCGCGATCTCGCTGGTGATCGGGCTGCTGGCGATCGTGCTGACCGCGCGCTCGATCGCGGATCCGCTGGCGCAGCTGCGCGACGCGCTCGGCCGGGTCGAGCAGGGCGACCTGGACGTCAGCGTGCCGGTGAACGACGCGAGCGAGGTCGGGTTCCTGCAGGCGGGCTTCAACCGGATGGTCGGCGGCCTGCGGGAGCGTGAGCGGGTGCGCGACCTGTTCGGCCGTCACGTCGGCCACGACGTGGCGCAGCGCGCGATGGAGGAGGGGGTGCGGCTCGGCGGCGAGGAACGTCAGGCCGCCGCGCTGTTCGTCGATCTCGTCGGCTCGACGGCGCTCGCCAGCGACCGCTCGCCGACGGAGGTCGTCACGATCCTCAACGCGTTCTTCGCCGTCGTCGTCGAGGTCACGCGCGCGCACGGCGGCCTGGTGAACAAGTTCGAGGGCGACGGGGCGCTGTGCGTGTTCGGGGCGCCGCTGGCCCACGACGACCCAGCGGGCGCGGCGCTCGGCGCGGCCCGGGAGATGCAGGATCGCCTCGTCGCCGAGGTCGACGGGGTGCGGGCGGCGATCGGCGTGTCCTACGGCACGGTGGTGGCGGGCAACGTCGGCGCGGCGGACCGCTTCGAGTACACGGTGATCGGCGATCCGGTGAACGAGGCGGCGCGACTGACCGAGCTGGCCAAGGAGCAGCCGCGGCTGATCGCCGCGAGCGAGCGGGCGCTGGAGGCGGCGGGTGCCGCCGACGAACGGGCGCTGTGGGCCCTCGGCGACGCGGTCGTGCTGCGCGGCCGCAGCGCCCCGACGCGGCTCGCTACCCCGGCGTGACGCCGAGCAGCTCGGCGAGCGCCTCGGGCGCCGCGGGCCGCGCGAAGAAGTAGCCCTGGGCGGTGTCGCAGCCCAGGCCGCGCAGCCGCTGGACCTGGCGGACGTCCTCGATCCCCTCGGCGACGGTCCGCAGTCCCAGCGCGTGGCTGAGCGAGACGATCGCGGCGACGATCGCCGCCTCCTGCTCGGAGGTCTCGATCCCGCGCACGAACGAGCGGTCGATCTTCACCGCGTCGAACGGGAAGCGCTGGAGCGCCCGCAGGGACGAGTAGCCGGTGCCGAAGTCGTCGATCGCGAGCGTCAGGCCGAGCGCCTTGAGCTGGTGCAGGACGCTGGCGGCGCGGTCGTGGTCGTCGGTGACCGCGGTCTCGGTGACCTCGAAGCACAGCGTCGCCGGGTCGACCCCGGTGCGCTCGATCGTCGCGGCGACGGTGGCGACGAGGTCCGGGTGGGCGATCTGGCGGGCCGAGAGGTTCACCGACACGGTGATCGGGGGGTGGCCGGGCCGCGCGGCGCTCCAGGCCGCCGACTGGCGGCAGGCCTCCTCGAGGACCCAGGCGCCGAGCGTCGTGATCAGCCCGGTCTCCTCGGCGCTGGTGATGAACTCCGCGGGCGAGACGAGGCCGCGCTCGGGGTGGTTCCAGCGCACGAGCGCCTCGACGCCGGTGATCGCGCCGGTGACCATGCGCACCTGCGGCTGGTAGTGCAGGACGAACTCGTCGTGCAGCAGGGCGCGGCGCAGGCTGTTCTCGGTCTCCAGCCGGCGCAGCGCGCGCTCGCGCATCCCGTCGTCGAAGACCTCGTAGACGCCGCCGCCGCGCTCCTTGGCCCGGTACATGGCGGCGTCCGCGTCCCGGACGACCGCGTCGGGGCCCCCGTCGCCGCGTCCGCCGGCGAGCGCGATGCCGACGCTGGTGCGGACGAACACCTCCTCGCCCCCGAGCTGGAAGGGCGCGTCGAGCGCGGCGGCGATCCGCTCGGCGATCGCGATCGCCTGGCGTTCGCCGTCGACCGCCTCGCACAGGACGGCGAACTCGTCGCCACCGAAGCGGGCGGCGGTGTCGCCGCCGCGCAGCGCGTCCTGGAGGCGCGCGGCGACGTCGACGAGCAGCCGGTCCCCGGCGCCGTGGCCGAGCGAGTCGTTGACGATCTTGAAGCGGTCGAGGTCGAGGAACAGGACCGCGACCTGGGCCTCGTGGCGGTCCATCCGCGAGAGCGCCTGGGCGAGCCGGTCGAGGAACAGCGCCCGGTTGGGCAGGCCGGTGAGCGCGTCGTGCAGCGCCTGGTGGGCGAGCTGCACCTCCGCGCGCTTGCGCTCGATCGCGTAGGTGATCGAGCGGGCGAGCAGCCGCGGGTCGACCTGGCCCTTGATGAGGTAGTCCTGGGCGCCCTCCTGGACGGCGCGGACCGCGAGCGTCTCGTCGGCGCGGCCGGACAGGACGATGATCGGCAGGTCGACGGCGACCGTGCGCAGCTGCGCGACGGCGTCCAGGCCGGTGGCGTCGGGCAGCGCGAGGTCGAGCAGGACGCAGTCGGCGCCGGCCTCGAGCAGGTGGGCGATCCCGTCGCGCAGCCGCCGCGTGTGGGTGAGCACGTAGCCGGTCTCCGCGGTCTCCCGGAGCATCTCGCGGACGAGCACGGCGTCGCCGGGGTTGTCCTCGATGACGAGGATCCGCAGCGCGGCGGCGCCGGGCCCGTGGTCGCGCGCGGGCCGCGGGCGGCCGTCGGTGCCGACGACGATGGTCATGCGCCGACCGCCTCGTCGCGGAGGGTGACGACGAAGGTCGTGCCCTCGCCGGGGACCGAGCGGGCGGTGATCGTGCCGCCGTGGCGCTCGCAGATCCGCCGGCAGATCGAGAGCCCGATGCCGGTGCCGTCGTACTCGTCGCGCGAGTGCAGGCGCGTGAACACCTGGAAGATCCGCTCGAGCTGCGTGGCGTCGATGCCGATGCCGTTGTCGCTGACCTCGAGGACGAGCGTGCCGCCGGTGCGGCGGGCGCCGAGGGTGACGTGCGGGGCGCGCTCGGCGGTGCGGAACTTCACGGCGTTGACGAGCAGGTTCTGCAGCAGCTGCCCGAGCATGGTGGCGTCGCCGACGACGGTGCCGAGCGGCGCGGCCTCGATCGTCGCGCCGGCCTCCCCGATCGTCTCCTCGAGGTCCTGGCAGACGGTCCGCAGCAGCGCGTCGAGGTCGACGGGCGCGTGGTCGGGGAGCGCGCCGCCGATGCGCGAGTAGCGCAGCAGGTCGTCGATCAGGGCGCGCATCCGGTGCGCCCCGTCGACGGCGAAGTGGATGAACTCGCGGCCGGTGTCGTCGAGCTGCTCGTCGTAGCGGCGACGGACGAGGTCGAGGTAGCTGGTGACCATGCGCAGCGGCTCGGAGAGGTCGTGTGAGGCGACGTAGGCGAACTCGCGCAGCTCGTCGTTGACCTGCTCGAGGTGGCGGGCGCGCCGGTCGTGCTCGCGGGCGAGCTGGCGCTGCTCGGTGACGTCGCGCCCGCGGATCGCGAGCAGGCCGTGGTCGGCGAGCAGCCGGCAGCTCCACTCCAGCTCGAGCCAGCGGCCGTCGGGGGCGAGGAAGCGGACGACCTGGCCGTGGACGTCGCCGCCCTGGAGGACCGTGCGGCGGGCCTCCTCGAACGCGAGCCGGTCGTCCTCGTGCAGCCGCTGCCGCAGGGCGTCGACGCCCATCCCGGGCTCGAAGTCGAGCAGCTCCGTCCACGCGCTGTTGGCGTCGACGACCTCGCCACCCGGGCGCAGGAGCGCGAGCAGCTCCCCGGAGAGGTCGGCAAGTGCGACCTGCTTCGCAGCTTCGTCGGGGTGGGGAACCGGGGCGGGGCGAGACGCCATCCCGACCTCCTTCGGCAGGAAGGGCGCCCGACTGAAGCCACATGGCACCATGGGAGCATGGACGACGCCCCCGGCCCCGACCCGCAGCGCGACGACGACGAGCCCGCGGTGCTCGTCGCGTCCGTCGGTCCGCTCGACCCGGTCGTCGCGCTCCTGCGCGAGTTCCTGCACCGCAGCGGCGCGATCCGCGCGATCGCGCTGATGGAGCACGGGGTCGGCGAGGGCCCGGCGCTCGTCGACGTCGGGCAGCTGCTCCCGATCGAGGTGGTCGTGGACGAGCAGGTCTTCCAGCTCCCGCACGCGATCGAGCTCGACGTCCCGGAGCCCGACGTGCCCGAGGTCCGTCAGCTCCCGCCGTTCGAGGTCAACCGGGAGACCGGGGAGATCGCCGCGATGATCGGCGGCGTCGAGCACTACGCCGAGGCGGTGATCGGCCTGACCCGCCGCATCGGCCCGCGCGACGCGGTGATCGCCACGTGGCGCACGAACGACCCGGACACCCCGATCTCGATCTCGGCCCGCGGCAACGACCCGCTGGTGATCACGCTCGGCGAGGACGACGAGTACGAGATGGAGCCGGGCTGGCCGCCGCCGGCGGCCGGGATCTAGCGCGGCGGGGCGCCCGCAGGGAGGCCCCGCCCACCGGACCGCTCAGGCGGTCCCCATCTCGATGACCGAGCGGATGCCGTCCTGGTGGTGCATCAGGTCGAAGCCCTTGTTGACCTCGTCGAGGGTGATGCGGTGCGACATGAACGCGTCGACGTCGATGTCGCCGTCGAGGTAGCGCTGCACGAGCTGCGGGACCTCGTCGCGGCCCTTGACGCCGCCGAACGAGGAGCCGGCGACGCGGCGGCCCTGGATGAGCCAGCGGGGGATGACGTCGAGCGTCTCGCCCTTGCCGGCGACCCCGGCCATGGTGGCGAGACCCCAGCCCATGCGGGCGGTCTCGACGGCCTGCTGCATGACCGTGACGAGCCCGGTCGCCTCGAAGGTGTAGTCGGCGCCCATGCCACCGGTCATCTCGAGGATCTTCTCGGTGGTGTGCTCGTCGGCGACGATCGTGTCGGTGGCGCCCTGCCCCTTGGCGAGCTCGAGCCGGTCGCTGGAGAGGTCCACGCAGACGATCCGCCCGGCGTTCTGCAGGCGACAGCCGGCGACCGCGCCGAGGCCGACCATGCCGGCGCCGAAGACGACGCAGGTGGAGCCCGCCTCGACCTTGGCGGTGTTCATCGCCGCGCCGAGCCCGGTCGACAGGCCGCAGGCGAACAGGCAGGCGCGGTCCAGCGGGGCCTCGGGGTTGATCTTCGCGAGCGCGATCTCGGGCATGACCGTGTACTCCGCGAAGGTCGACGTGCCCATGAAGTGCCGGATGGGCTCGCCGTCGCGGGACAGGCGCGTGGTCCCGTCGGGCAGGTAGCCGTTGTTCTGCTCGGCGCGGATCGCCATGCAGAGGTTCGTCTTGCCGGAGGTGCAGTGGTCGCACTCGCGGCACTGCGGCGCGAACAGGGTGACGACGTGATCACCGACCTTCAGCGAGCTGACGCCTTCCCCCACGCGCTCGACGACGCCGGCGCCCTCGTGCCCGAGCACGGTCGGCGCGTAGCCGGACGGGTCGACGCCGGAGGCGGTGTACATGTCGGTGTGGCACACGCCGCACGCGACGACGCGGACGAGCACCTCCCCGGCCTTCGGCTCGGCGAGGTCGACTTCCTGCACCACCAGGGGTGCGCCGAACTCCTCCAGGACAGCTGCTCGGATCTTCATGGGCGGAACCTACCGGGAGCCCGGGGCCGGGTCGCGCGGCTGCGCGTAGCATTGCGCGGCGATGGGGACCCGCACGCTGCCCGACGACGATCCGATGCTCGTGCCGCAGACGCACGACGAGGCCGAGCGGAAGGTCACGGCGCTCGAGCTGTTCTTCGACCTCGTGTTCGTCTTCGCGTTCACGCAGGTGACCGCCGCGATGGCGGCGAACCCGTCGGCGGAGGGGCTGGCGCGCGGCATGCTCGTGCTCGGCGCGGTCTGGTGGGCGTGGGTCGGCTACGCGTGGCTGACGAACGCCATCGACCCGGAGGAGGGCGTCACCCGGCTCGTGTTCTTCGCCGTGATGGCGTCGATGCTCGTGGTGTCGCTGGCGATCCCGGAGGCGTTCGACGACGACGCGGTCGTGTTCGCGGGCGCGTACGCGGTGGTGCGGTTCCTGCAGATCGGGCTGTACGCGCTGTCGGACGACGACGTGGACCTGCGGCACGCGGTCCAGCGGCTGGGGACGACCACGGCGATCTCGTGCGGGCTGCTGCTGGCCGCGGCGTTCACGGACGGCACGCTCCAGGGGGCGCTGTGGGCGCTGGCGCTGCTGATCGACTTCGGCGGCGGGCTGCTGAGCGGCACCGGGGGCTGGCGCGTGTCGGCGGGGCACTTCGCCGAGCGGCACGGCCTGATCGTGATCATCGCGCTGGGCGAGTCGATCGTCGCGCTGGGGGTCGGCGCCTCGGAGGAGGAGCTGACCGGGCCGGTCGTGCTCGCCGCGGTGCTGGGGACCGCGCTGACGGCGGCGCTGTGGTGGGTCTACTTCGACGTGGTGGCGCTGGTCGCCGAGCGGCACCTGCACGAGGCGACGGGGGCCGTGCGCAACGCGATGGCGCGCGACTCCTACAGCTACATCCATCTGCTGATGATCGCGGGGATCGTGCTCGTCGCCCTGGGCATCAAGAAGACGCTCGGCGAGGTCGACGAGCCGCTGAAGACGGTCCCGGCGGTGGCGCTGTGCGGCGGCGCGGCGCTGTATCTCGTCGGGCACGTGCTGTTCCGGCTGCGCAACGTGCGGACGGTCGCGTGGCGGCGGATCGCCGCGGCGGCGCTGTGCCTGGCGCTGATCCCGCTCGCCCGCGAGATCGACGCGCTCGTGACGCTGACCGCGATCACCGCGGTGTACGTCGTGATGATCGCCTACGAGGCGGTGCGCTACGCGGAGGCGCGCGACCGGATCCGGCACATGCCCGCGTAAACCTGACGCAGGCGTCACGTTCCTGCGCTAGGCTGCTGACCGCACGGTCACGAAGCACGGAGAGGGACGGACGGATGGCTGGAGTGGAGCGGCAGTACGACTACGACTGGATCGTCATCGGATCCGGGTTCGGCGGCAGCGTCAGCGCGCTGCGGCTCGCGCAGAAGGGCTACAAGGTCCTCGTGCTCGAGGCCGGCCGCCGGTTCGAGGACAAGGACTTCCCCAAGAGCACCTGGGACGCGCGCAACTACTTCTTCGCGCCGAAGCTCGGGATGCGCGGGATCCTGCGCCTGTCGATCTTCAAGGACATCTTCATCGCCTCCGGTGCCGGGGTCGGCGGCGGGTCGCTCGGCTACGCCAACACGCTCTACCGGGCACCCGAGCGGTTCTACAACGACGGCCAGTGGTCCTCCCTGGGCAACTGGGGCGTCGACCTCGAGGAGCACTACGACGAGGCCGAGCGGATGCTCGGGGTCACCGACTACTGGAAGGACGACGCCGCCGACCAGCTGCTGAAGGAGTTCGGCGAGGAGATCGGCTGCGGCGACACGTACTCCAAGACCCGCGTCGGCGTCTACCAGGGCACGCCGGGCGTCACCGTCCCCGACCCGTTCTTCGACGGCGAGGGCCCGGACCGCACGGGCTGCATCGACTGCGGCCGCTGCATGGTCGGCTGCCCGCACGGCGCGAAGAACACGCTGGTGAAGAACTACCTGTACCTCGCCGAGCAGCTCGGCGTGCGGGTCGAGCCGTCGCGGATGGTGCTCGACGTGCGGCCGCTGGCCCGCGCCGACGGCTCCGACGGCTACGTCGTCACCGACGAGCGCGCCGGCTCCTGGGTGCGCAAGGGCCGCCGCGAGCTGCGCGCACGCGGCGTCATCTTCTCCGCCGGCGCGCTGGGCACGAACCGCCTGCTGGCGAACATCAAGCACCGCGGCTCGCTGTCGATCAGCGACCAGCTCGGCGAGCTCGTGCGCACCAACAGCGAGGCGATCCTCGGCATCACCGTGCCCGAGGACTTCCCGGCCGACATCACCGACCGCGTCGCGATCACCTCGAGCATCTACCCCGACCCGGACACGCACATCGAGACGTGCGTCTACGGCGACGCGGGCGGCTCCATGCAGTACCTCAACACGATCCTCACCGGGGACGGGACGCGCGTGACGCGGCCGCTGAAGTGGGCGGCGACGGCGATCCGCCACCCGCGCCAGTTCTGGAAGGCGACGTTCTTCAAGGGCGGCAGCAAGCGCGCGATCATCATCCTCGTGATGCAGACGCTCGACAACGCGATCGCGCTGCGGGCGAAGCCGAAGCGGTTCGGCAAGGGCGTCAAGCTCGTCACCGAGCAGGACCCGCTGAAGCCCAACCCGACGTTCATCCCGATCGGCAACACGGTCACCCAGTGGTTCGCGGACCGCACCGGCGGGGTGCCGCAGTCCTCCACGATGGAGGCGCTCTTCAACATCCCGTCGACCGCGCACATCCTCGGCGGCGCGGTCATCGGCGCGGACGCGACGACCGGCGTGATCGACAAGGAGCAGCGGATCTTCGGCTACGAGAACCTGATGGTCTGCGACGGCGCCGCGGTGCCCGCGAACATCGGGGTCAACCCGTCGCTGACGATCACGGCGATGACCGAGCTGGCGATGAGCCGCATCCCGCGCAAGGGCGAGGACCGCAAGGCGCTGCACGCGGCCCCCACCCCGATCGATCTCGCGATCACGCAGGTGTCGCCGGAGCCGGTCGCGGTGCCCGCGGGGCCTTCGGCGGCGGGGCCGGCGTCGCCGGCTGCGTGATCCGCAGCAGGAACAGCGCGAGGATCGGCGCGCCGGTCAGCAGCAGCAGCGTCCGCATCCACGCGGTCGAGGCGTCGGTGCCGGCGCCCAGCGTGTGGGTCACCGACAGGACGTAGGCGAGGATCGCGAAGCGGTGGGCGGTGCGCCACCGCTTCGCGCCGAGGCGCTTGCGGGCGTAGAAGCTCAGGCCGAGCAGCGCGGCGAGGTAGCCGCCGACGATCCCGGCCGCGACCCACACGGTCCGGTAGTCGAGCGCGAAGGGGACGGCGATCCCGTCGACGCCGGGCCGCAGGTACGGGTCGCCGAGCAGGGTGACGCCGTGCAGGCCGATCGAGATCAGGCCGACGAGCGCGAGGTGCTCGTGGGCGCCGCGCATCGCGACGGCCATGCCGGGGCGGCGCCGGGCGCGGATCGACGCCCACAGGCCGAGGCCCACGGAGGCGGTGATGGCGAGCAGCGCGACGATCCCGGCGGCACGGGAGGCGAGCCACCAAGCGTGGTCGGTGACGACGGTCATGCGGGGATCTCCAGGACGGTGCGGTCGGACAGGACGAGGACGCCGCCACGGCGGGCGCGCAAGAGCGCGGCCCCGGCGATGGGGCCCTCGAGCAGCGCCTGCTTGGCGAGCAGCTCGGCCTCGAGGGCGGTCCGGGCCTGGGCGGTGGCCTGCACGACGCCGGTGTCGGCGGGGGCGCCGCTGCGCGGGTCGAGCAGGTGGTGGGCGACGGTCCCGTCGGCGGCGCGCCAGGCGCGGCGGACGATCGTGCTGGTGGCGACGGCGCCCCGGTCGATGGTGAGGCGGGCGATCGCCGGGGCGTCGGGCTCGGGGCCGGCGACGAGCACCTGCTGCGGCAGGTCGCGTCGGGTGCCGCCGACGCGGACGTCGCCGCCGAGGTCGACGGCGTAGCGGTCGAGGTCGCGCAGGCGGCGCGCGGCGAGGTCGGCGGCGAGGCCCTTCGCGGTCCCGCCGAGGTCGATCCGCACCCCGGGCGGCCGGGTGACGGCGCGGTGGTCGGCGGTGACGGTGACATGCGGCCGGTCCGGTCGCGGCCCGCCCGCACGCGGGGAGGTGGTGGCGTCGCGGCCGTCGGCGGCGTGCAGCTGCGCGAAGCTGCGGTCGTAGCCGGCGGCGACCAGCTGGGCGCCCAGGGTCGGGTCGACGAGCCCGCCGCTGCGCTCGCGGCACCACAGCGCGGCGGCGATCGCCCGGCCGAGCAGCGGGTGCACGGGCACGGTGTCGCGCGGGTCGTCGTTGAGCCGCTCGAGGTCGGACGCCGGGTCGAAGCGGGTCCAGCGCGCGGCGAGCAGGTCGAGCTCGTCGGCGACGGCCCGCAGGCGGGCGGCGACGCCGGCGCGGGGCCGGTCCTGCGCGCCGCCGACGAGCGTCAGCCGCGTGCCCATGGTCGGGACGGTGAGCGACTCCCACACGTCGCTCACGACCCCTGGCTGACGACGGGCGGCGGCGGCGCGACCGGGACGGGCGCCGGGGCCGGGGCGGCGGCGACCGGTGCCGCGGGCGCTGCGGGGGCGACCGCGACCGGCGCGGCGGTGCGGACGACCGGGGCGGCGGCCCCTCCCCCGCCTGCGCCGGCGACGACGCGCCGCGTGACGAGGACCTTGCGGATCACGACGATCCGTCGCGGGGTGGCCGCGGCCGCCTGGGCGCGGGCGTTGGCCTGCGCCCAGTCACGGGCCGCGGTCTGGGTGGCGACCCGGGCGGCGTGCTCCCGGGCCGCGATCTGCTGCAGCGCCGGATCGTTGCCGGTCGCGGCCTGCACGGCGAGGAAGCCGCCGGCCGCGACCGTGCACGCCACCGACGTGCCGAGCGTCTGGGTGGCGCGGGCGCGCCAGCGGACGGGTTCGCGGCGCTCAGTCATCCTCGCCGTCGTCCTCGCGCTCGCCGCCGTGGTCGTCGCCGCGGTCGTCGTCGGACTCGTAGCGGTCGTCGTCACCGCCGCGGTCGTCACCGGCCTCGTAGCGGTCGTCGTCACCGCCGCGGTCGTCACCGGCCTCGGAGCGGTCGTCGCGCTCGCGCTCGCCGCCGTGGTCGTCGGAGCGGTCGTCGTCGCCGCGGGCGACGCGCACGGGCGCGGTCGCGGCGCTCGCCGCGGGCGCCGCCGCGACGGGCGCGGGCCGCGAGGAGGACGAGGACGAGCTCCCGCGCGAGGGCGAGGTGGCGGGGACCGTCTCGGTGCGGCGCACGGTCTCGGTCCGCACCTCCACGACCGGCTCGGGCGTCGCCACCGGGGCGGCGGTGACGGCGGCGGCGGGCGCCGCGGTGACGGCGGGGTCCGCCGCGTCGGGCTGGGAGGCGAGCGCGATGGCGCCGAGGCCGCCGAGCGCAGCGACGGTGACGGAGGTGACGATGAGCTTGGGGCGGGTGATCATGCTCCGTACTGTGCGGGAGCGCCGGTCAGCCGCCGGCGAGCACCGGGTAAGCGCCGGGTAACGCGCCCCGGAACCCGGTAGAACCTCCCCATGCCCGGAGCCCAGAGCCTGCTCGTGGTCGAGGACGAGGACTCGATCCTCCAGCCGCTGCTGCGCGCCCTCGCGCGTGCGGGCTTCGAGCCGACGAGCGCCCGCTCGGTCCGCGAGGCGACGGCCCTGATCGACCGCCGGAGCTTCGATCTCGTCCTCCTGGACCTCGGGCTGCCCGACGGCGACGGCCGCGACGTCTGCCGGCACCTGCGGCGCACGAGCGAGACCCCGGTGATCATGCTGACCGCGCGCGGCGCGGAGATCGACCGCATCGTCGGGCTCGAGCTCGGCGCCGACGACTACGTGGTGAAGCCGTTCAGCAGCGACGAGCTCGTCGCGCGGATCCGTGCGGTGCTGCGCCGCAGCGCGGGCGACGCGGGCACGCGACGCCCGCAGGAGGCGGTGACGGTCGCGGCGCTGCAGGTCGATCCCGCCGCGCGCACGGCGCGGGTGGACGACGTCGAGCTCGATCTCACGCGGCGCGAGTTCGACCTGCTGTTCGCGCTCGCGCGCCGCGCAGGGTCGGTCGCCGGGCGCGAGGAGCTGTTCGACGAGGTCTGGGGCACCGGCTGGTTCGGGACCGGAAAGACCCTGGACGTGCACGTGGCGGGCCTGCGCCGCAAGCTGCCCCCGGGCGCGCCGCCGATCACGACGCTGCGCGGGGTCGGCTACCGGATGGACGTGCCGTGAGCCTGCGCGCGCGACTGCTGCTGGCGATCGCCTACCCGCTGGTGGTCGCGATCATCGCGCTGGCGGTCCCGCTGACCGTGAACCTGCACGACCGGGTCGAGGCGGAGGTGCGCGAGCAGGCCAGCACGCAGGCGTCGCTGCTCGCGGCGACGGTGCCCGAGCTCGACGCCGCCTCGCTGCGCGAGCTCGTCCGCCAGGGCGGCGAGCGCACCGGCGGCCGCGTGGTGGTGACCGACCGCACCGGGGTCGTGCTGGCCGACAGCGAGGACGCGGGCGCGATCGGGGCGGGCTTCGGGGCGCGCCCGGAGATCGCGGCGGCGCTCGCGGGCCGGCGGTTCCAGGAGGAGCGGTCGAGCTCGACGCTGGGGACCGACCTGCTCGCCACCGCGGTCCCGGTCGTGCGCGCGGGCGAGCCGGACGGCGCGGTGCGCATCACCCAGGACACGCGCGCGGTGGCGGACGCGACGACGCGCGCGACCACCGGCATCGCCGCGGTGTCCGGGATCGTGCTCGGGGCGGGCCTGCTGCTCGCCGCCGTGCTGGCGGCCCAGCTGGCGCGCCCGTCGCGGCAGCTGCAGGCCGCCGCCGAGCGGCTGGCGGTCGGGGACCTGCAGGCCCGCGCCCCCGAGACGGGCGCGAAGGAGCAGCGTCGGGTCGCGGTCGCGTTCAACGACATGGCGGTCCGGCTGGGTCGCCTGCTGGACGGTCAGCGGGCGTTCGTGGCGGACGCCTCGCATCAGCTGCGCACGCCGCTGACGGGGATGCGGCTGCGGCTGGAGGAGATCCGGCACGCCGACGTGCCGGTCGCGGTCCGCGAGGACGCCGACGCGGCGATCGCGGAGCTGGACCGGCTCTCCCGGACGGTCGACGAGCTGCTGGTGCTCTCCCAGGCGGGCGAGCGCGACGCGCCGGCGGAGCGCCTGAGCCTCGAGGCGGTGCTGGCCGAGACGTTCGACCGCTGGTCGGCGCAGGCGCACGCGCAGGGCGCGACGCTCGTGCTGGCGGACGGGGAGCCGGTGACCGGGGTGGCGGCGGAGGCGGACCTGCACCGCGCGCTGGACGTGCTGGTGGAGAACGCGCTGGCCTACGGCGGGCCCGGGGTGACCGTGACGCTGCGGGCGCGCCCGGGTGCGGTCGAGGTGCTCGACGACGGTCCGGGCCCGGAGCCCGGCGAGGAGGACGAGGTGTTCGACCGCTTCCATCGGGGCAGTGCGGCGCGGGCGGGCGGCTCGCGCACGCCGGGCACGGGCCTGGGACTGGCGATCGCGCGGGAGCTCGCGCAGCGCTGGGGCGGCGCGGCGTCGTTGCGGCGCGGCCCGGCGGGCGGCGCGGTCGCGACCCTGGAGGTGCCGTCGTGATCCCGCAGGGTCGTCTGCGCACGGCCGTCCTGGGCCTGGCGCTCGTGCTGGCGGGCGTGGCGTTCGCGGTCGGCCTGGCGCTGCTGACCACGCGGATCGCATCGCCGCAGATCGGGTTGCGCGGCACGCCGGGGATCCTCTCCCCCGCGGACCTCGGCGCGACCGTGCAGCGGCGCACGACGACCGCTCCGACCCGCACGACCGCCCGTCCGACCCGGACGCGGACGACCCGGACCACCCGTTCCACCCGCGCGACGGCGCCCACGCGCCCGCCGCGTCCCCCGTCGACACCCGCGCCCGCGGCGACCGCGCCTCCCCCGGTCGCGACCGTCGCGCCGTCGGGCAGCGACGACGACGGCGAGGACGACTCCGGACGGGGCCGGGGCCGCGGTCGCGGCGGCGACGGGGACGGGGACGGGGACGACGACTGATCAGCGCACGAGCGTGAACGGGCTCGTCGTCAGCGCGTAGCCGTTGGCGGTGATGCGGATGCGGTGGGTGCCCGCGTCGGCGCCGCGGGGGACGAGCCACTCGCCGCGGTGGCGGCCGGCGTCGTCGACCTGCCAGCGCAGGTCGATCCAGCGGTCATCGCTGACCGTGCGCCAGCGTCCGGCGACGCGGCGCTCCACGGTCAGGAAGGCCGTGTCGAGCGGCTTGTCGTAGCCGCCGGGGCCGCCCTGCCAGGAGAACGGGACGGTCTGGCCGCCGCGGCGGCCGTCCGGTGGCTGGGCGAGCATCCGCCCGTCGGTGGCGCCGGTCGGGTAGGGCTCGCCGTCGGCGACGACGCCGTTGCGCGGGTCGAAGTCGTAGGGCTGCGGCGCCTCGCCACGACCGGTGAGGTTGCGCGCGAGCGCGACGAGCGCGTCGGTCAGCAGCACGCTCGCGTTGGTCCCGTAGATCTGCGAGCCGCCCTCGTAGTGCTGGCGCGCGTACTCCTCGGGGGTCACGAAGTACTGGAAGAACTCGTTGGTCAGGCCGGCGACGATGACGCGCCGCACGCCCGCGCCGCCGATCGCGTCGAGGATCCTCTGGCGGACCCGGCGGCCGGTCTCGACGGTCGGCTCGCCGGGCAGCGAGGCGATGATCCGGTCGCGGACGCGGACGGTGAACAGCGGCGCGCCGTTGGGGTAGGAGTCGGTGCTCGACGCGGGGACCGCGATCTTGTGCCCGTGACCGGCGAAGCCGTCCTCGACCGGGCTGCGCTGGTCCTCCAGCGGGATCCCGGTGAGGTCGAAGAGCGGGCCGCGTCCCTCCTCGCTGCCGGTGAGGAACGGCAGGCCGGGGATGGGCTGGGCGCTCGTCGGCCCGGCGGAGGAGTCCTGGCCGCAGAAGCACACGCGCGTCCAGCGCAGGTCCAGGGCGGGCCGGGTGGTCATCGACCGGCCCGCGGCGCTCCAGGCGCGCAGCATCGCGGCGGCCTCGGCGCGGCCGACCTCCTCGGCGTGCTCGGGGCCCTGCTCGTCGAGCCCGGCGGACTGGTCGCCCTCGTTGCCGTTGCCGTAGACGCCGACGACCGCCCGTGCGGCGGGGACCTTGCCGCGGCGCCGGACCTCGCGTTCGAAGACGCGGGTCGCCGGGCCGTGGTGGTCCTGGTTGTAGAACTGGTAGCTCGACGGGTTGACGGTGCCGTGGTTGGCGAACATGAGCCAGCCGCCGATCGGGACCGCAACGGTGCGGCGGCAGCGCGTGCGGCGTCCCTGGCGGGTGCACGGCGTGGAGCGCCGCACGAGCCGGTCGACGCGCAGCACGTCGACGTCCGGGTCGATGGTGTGCAGCACGCCGTCGGGGTCGAGCTCGGGTCGGCCCTGTCCGCGCGCGAGGATCTGCCCGTGGTCGGCGAGGTGCGCCTCGATCGAGCGGTTCTTCGTGACGTCGGGGAGCGTGGCGGAGCCCCAGCCGACGCGGGCGGGCCCGAGGTCGCGGTCGGCCTGCCGCAGGGCGAGCGCGATCCGCTGCGCGAGGAAGGTGTAGAGCCGCCGGTCCGTGGGCTTGGGGTCGAGGAACTCGACGAACGAGGACGGGTTGCCGATGGTCGCGGGACTGGGCGCGACGGTGTTGAGCGTCGAGAAGTTCGCGAACCCCGACGGTCCGGCGTGGGTGTGGGAGGCGGAGACGACGACGTTGCGCTCGGTGAAGCCGCGGTCGGCGGTGCGGTCGGCGACCTCCTTGACGAGCCCGCCGACGGCGGCGAAGAGGTCGACGGAGACGAGCGCGACCTTCGTGCCGCCGCGCTCGAGGACGATCGCCTTGGCCATCAGCCGGGTGTGGACCCCACGGCCGAGCCGGTCGGCCCGGACCCAGCCGCCGAGCGGCGAGCCGGTGGGCGGCGTGATGTCGGCCTGCCCGACGCCGACGCGCACGGGGGGCGCGGCGGGCGGCCCGGCGGCCGCGGCGACGGGCGCCCCGAGCGCCGCGGTGGCCGCGAGGACCGCCCCGATCGTGGTCGCGCGTCGTGGAGTCGTCCTCGCCCTCATGGCGCGGGAGCGTAGACCTCCGGGCCATGGTGGTGGGGGTTCCTGTGCGACAGCCTGCCGGCATGGCGCACTCCAGAACCAGCCCGTCCACCCCGACTCCCGCGGCGAAGCTCGCCCCGTTGCCGGACCTGCGCGGTATCCGGCGGTCCCCCGGCCGGCACTGGCACGATCCGGCGAAGGCGCGCACGCGCCGCGGGCCGGCGCTCTCCCGCTGAGGCGGGTGAGCGCGGGCGGGAGGGACCCCGCCCTTCACTAGAGTTGTCGACCATCCATCATGGTCGATAGCTCTGGTTCCCCCGGTGACCCGCCCGATCTCGACGTCCTCGCGCGTCGGGTCGGGCGGGTCGTCCATCTGCACCGCACCGCGCAGGGCCTCTCGCTCGGTGCTCTCGCGCGCGCCGCGGGGCTCTCGACGACGATCGTCTCGCGGATCGAGTCCGGGCACGGCAATCCGTCGATGGAGACGCTGTGGCGGCTCTCGCGCGCGCTCGGCGTCCCGCTCGGCGCGCTGCTGGCCGAGGAGGAGACGCCGAGCGTCCGACGGATCGACGCCCGTTCGGGGGAGCGGATGCTCGCCGACTCGGGCATGACCGGTTGGCTGGTGCACGCCAAGAGCGCCCCGCACCGCTCGGAGGCGTACTGGTGCGACGTGCCGCGCGGGACCGATCAGGCGAGCGTCGCGCACCTGCCGGGCAGCGAGGAGGTGCTGCTGTGCCTGTCCGGTCGGCTGCTGGTCGGCCCGCCCGGCGAGGAGCAGGAGCTCGTCCCCGGTGACGCGGTGTGGTTCGCGGCCGACGTCCCGCACCGCTACCACGCGCTGGAGGACTCGACCGCGCTCTCGTGGGTCCTCTACCCCCCGCCGGCCGGGACGACGACGTGAGGGCCAACGCCCAGCCGCTCGTCACGGGCGCGGTGATGGCGGTCGTCGGGTTCGCGGGCGCGTTCACGATCGTCCTCTCCGGACTCGTGGGCGTCGGGGCGAGCCCGGCGCAGGCGGCGTCGGGCCTGACGGTCCTGTGTCTGACGCAGGCGGTCGTGGCGATCGTCCTGGGCCTGCGGTTCCGGATGCCGATCAGCGTCGCGTGGTCGACGCCGGGGGCGGCCCTGCTGGCGACCGCGGGGCCCGTCGACGGCGGCTACGCGGCGGCGCTCGGGGCGTTCCTGGTCTGCGGTGCGCTGATCGTCCTGGCGGGCCTGTCGCGGACGCTAGGCCGCGCGATCGCGGCGATCCCGGTGCCGCTCGCCAGCGCGATGCTCGCGGGCGTCCTGCTGCCGCTGTGCCTGGCGCCCGCGACCGCGGCGGCGGAGCTGCCGGCGCAGGCGCTGCCCGTCATCGCGGTCTGGCTGGTGCTGATGCGGTTCGCGCGCCGCTACGCGGTGCCGGGTGCGCTGGTCGCGACGGCGCTGGCGGTGCTGCTGGATCCGGGCTCG
This sequence comes from Paraconexibacter algicola, assembly GCF_003044185.1. Classification (GTDB taxonomy): domain Bacteria; phylum Actinomycetota; class Thermoleophilia; order Solirubrobacterales; family Solirubrobacteraceae; genus Paraconexibacter; species Paraconexibacter algicola. The sequence goes on along the minus strand of NZ_PYYB01000001.1, from coordinate 2,863,347 downwards.
GGCGCTGCGATCGAGGGGGATCTCGCCCCGACGCTCGTGTGGACGACGCCCGCGTTCGATCCCGGCACGATCGTGGGGATCGGGGTGCCGCTGTTCCTCGTGACGATGGCCTCGCAGAACATCCCGGGCATGGGGGTCCTGGCCTCGTTCGGCTACCGGCCGCCGCTGCGGCCGATCCTCACCGGGACCGGCCTGGGCACGATCGTGGGCGCGCCGCTAGGCGGGCACGCGATCAACCTCGCGGCGATCACGGCCGCGCTCGGCGCGGGCCCGGAGGCGGACCCCGACCCGGAGCGCCGGTGGATCGCGACGGTGAGCGCGGGCGGCGTCTACGTGGTCCTGGGCGTGGGCGCGGCCCTCGCGACCGCGCTCATCACCGCGGTGCCGATGCTGCTGGTGCAGACGGTCGCCGGGCTCGCGCTGGTGACCGCGCTGGCCGGGGCGCTGGCGACCGCGCTGGCGGACGAGCGCCACCGCGACGCGGCGGTCGTGACCCTGGTGACGTGCGCTTCGGGCATCACGGCGCTGGGGGTCAGCGCCGCGTTCTGGGGCCTGCTCGCCGGGCTCGCGGTTCTCGGGCTCCAGCGCGTGGGCGACGGCGGGCGGTAAGCCTCAGCGTCCGAGCCGGCGCAGGAACTCCTGGACCTGGTGGGGCACGGTCTCGGCGATCTCCCGGATCGACGCGAGCCCGGCGCGCAGCTCGGCGTCCCCGACCTCGACGGGCGCCATCGAGTCCTGCAGCTCGGCGATGAGCGTGGCGGCCTCCTCGACGGCCTCCCCGGCGGCGGTGACGAACGAGGCCGCCCCCTGCGAGTGCACGCCGGGCGTTCCCGGGGCGACGACCGCGGCCGGGTCGAGGCCGTGGCGGCCGGCGAAGCCCGCGGCGGTCGCCTTCGCGCGACCGAGCGCCTGCTGGACCGGCCGGAAGAGGTCCGCCTCCAGGTGGTCGGCGGTCTGCTCGTCCAGCAGCTCGTAGGCCTCGCCGAGCTGGCCCATGGCGGTCTCCAGCTCCGCGACCGCGGCCGCGATCTCCTCGAGGATGCCGGCGCGGGCCTGGGCGGTCGTGTAGCTCATGGGCGCAGCCTAGTCGCCGCGCTGCAACTTCTCGTGCATGCCGCCCTCCCCGCCCGGCAGACTCGCCGCATGCTGCAGCTCGAGAACGATCTCGCGGCCGAGCTCGAAGCCCGCGACGAGCTGCTCGTCGCGTGCCGTGAGGTCCTGGCCGGCACGGGAACGGGCGCCGCCTCCGCGCTCGTCCAGCACATCGACGCGGTGCTCGACCTGGGCGCGGACGACCTGCGCCACTGCTGAGCGGCGACGTCGCCGTCGCCGGACGGGACCATCGGAGCCGACGCGGCGGCAGGGACGAGGCATCGCGGGACGCCCGAGGCCCGAAGCGCGTCCTGGACCCGCTGCGTCCGGGAGCTCGCTGGGATGCGCGCTTCCCGGACGCCGGGCGTCCGGACGTTCCGCCGTGGACTAGGGGCAGACGACGAGCAGCTTGAACTGCTCGTCGGTGGGCGTCAGGTCGGCGTGGGAGCCGACCCGGACCTCGACGACGCCATCGGCCTCGTTCACGATGTTGGCGCCCGCGCGGACGGACAGCTTCTTCGTGTTCGCGAACACCGAGCAGCCGTTCAGGTTCGCGGGGAAGTCGACCTCGGCGACACCGGTGGCGCCGGGTGCGATGACCGGAGCCGGCGACGACGACGCGATCGGCGCCGCGGTGTCGGTGACGCCCTCGACAAACAGTGACACGGCGTCCTGACCGGTCGCGCCCGCGGGACCCGTCGGGCCCGTCGGGCCGGCCGCGCCGGACTGGCCGGCCGCATCGGTGGGCCACTGCGGGCCGATCGGGCCGCTCTGGCCGTCAGCGCCCGTGGCGCCCTGCGGGCCGGGGGCGCCGTTCCCGCCGACGGGGCCCTGCCGGCCGGCGGCCCCGGCCGGACCGACCGCGCCCCGATCGCCCGTGGCTCCCTGGTCGCCCTTCGCGCCCGGAGCACCGGCCGCTCCGTCGCGGCCGTCCTCGCCGGCCAGCCCCTTCTTCGCCGATGCCGACAGATCGACCAGGCCGATCGAGCCGTTCTTGATGTCCTTGCCGGTGATCAGCTTCGCGGCGACGGCCGTGGCGCCGAGGGCCAGCGACATCACGAGCGCCACCGCCAGCGGCGCCGAGCTCTTCTTCATGGCGGGTGTCTCTCCTGTGGCTCGGACGCCGTCACACCACGCCACAGCGCTTCACCGTCCAGATCGGACGGGACCAGGAGATCTGAAGGAGCAGCAGGCCCGCGGAGGGCAGCCCTCGGGCCTCGGGCGACACGCCCCGCAGAACGAGTTCAGCCGCCTGACCCGGCGGCTGAACTCCCTGCTGGTCTTGTCCTTCAACGTCACCCGACTCGAACGAGCCGGGTCCCAGTGGAGACGGCGGGAATCGAACCCGCGTCCGCGACCGCGGACGAGCAGCGTCTACGAGCGTAGCCGGCACTCTGTTCTCATCCTGGGCTCGCCTTGCCGGCCGGGTTGCTCAGGACCAGCTCCCTGAAGATGTCCCCGGTTCGGCGGAAGCGGACCTCCCCGGGTGAGTCGGCATCTGATCCCGGCGATCCCCGCGGCCGACAGGCAGGGGCCGAGACCTCACGGCTCTAGCGGTGTGCTAGGCGGCGAGGGCGTACTCGTGAGAGTCCGCACGTATGGTTTTTCCGGGGTTTTACGAGGCCACCCGGAACCTCGACTCGCAACCACCCGCCCGAAACCGACCACGTCGAAGCCTGTCGTCCCCGGGGTGAGTGTCCTTCGCCACGAAGTGTAGCGCGACGAGGAATTGGCGCCGCGCAGTGATCCGGTAGAGGATGAGCGGCGAACACTCTTCATGCCGGGCGCGGGAGCGCTCCGGCGCGGGAGACCCCACACCACACCACCTGGAGGACGCACGCACCATGCGCAAGCTGTTCCTGAGCCTGTTCGCGATGATGTTCATCGCGACGGGCCTCGTGGTCGCCGGCTGCGGTGACGACGACGACAACTCGTCGTCGTCGTCCAGCACGGCGACCCAGACCGACGGCGGCACCGCCGACGCGGCCCTCGGCACCGAGTCCGGCGCCGCCGAGCTCCGTGCCACGCTGACGTCGACGCTCGACGAGCACGTCTACCTCGCCGCGATCGCCATCGGTCAGGGCCTGGGCAACGGGCTCGACTCGGGCGAGTTCAAGGCCGCCGCGGCGACCCTGGACAAGAACTCGGTCGCGCTGTCCGACGCCATCGGCTCGGTCTACGGCGAGGACGCCGGCAAGGCGTTCCTGCCGCTCTGGCGCAAGCACATCGGCTTCTTCGTCGACTACGCGAAGGCCAAGGCCACCAAGGACGACGCGGCCGCCGAGAAGGCCGCCAAGGACCTCGACGGCTACCGCACCGACTTCGGCGCGTTCCTGAACGGCGCGAACCCGAACCTCCCGACCGAGGCGGTCGCCGAGGAGCTCAAGCCCCACGTCGAGTCCGTCTTCGCGGTCGTCCGCGCGGCGGCCACCGGCTCGCCGAAGGTCTACGAGCGCATCGTCGAGGCGGCGTCGCACATGCCGAACACGGCGAACGTCCTCGCGGGCGGCATCGTCAAGCAGTTCCCCGACAAGTTCTCGGGCGCGACCGACGCGGGCGCCTCCGAGCTCCGCGCGCTCCTGACCGACCAGCTCGTCGGCCATGAGTACCTGGCGGGCATCGCCATCGTCACGGGCGTGACCGAGGGCCTCGACTCCGGTGCCTTCAAGGCCGCCGCCGAGGCGCTGGACACGAACTCCGTCGCCCTGAGCGAGTCGATCGGCTCGGTCTACGGTGACGACGCCGCCAAGGCGTTCCTGCCCCTGTGGCGCAAGCACATCGGCTTCTTCGTGGACTACACGAAGGCCAAGGCGGAGAAGGACGACGCCGCTGCCGAGAAGGCCGCCGAGGAGCTCGACGGCTACCGCACGGACTTCGGCGCGTTCCTCGAGGGCGCGAACCCGAACCTCCCGGCCGACGCGGTCGCCGAGGCCCTGAAGCCGCACGTCGAGGCGACGTTCGCCGCCATCGACTCGGTCGTCGCGGGCGACGGCAAGGCGTTCGACCTGCTGCAGACGGCGGCGTCGCACATGCCGATGATCGCCAACACCCTCGCGGGTGGCATCGCCAAGCAGTTCCCGGACAAGTTCCCGGCCTCGTAGCACTTCGGGCGCACGCCGAAGGATGTAGGTGACGTACGCGGGCGGGTCCGAAAGGACCCGCCCGCCGTCGTCTAGATTGGATGTCATGAGCACCACTGAGCTGGACGTCGCCTGGAACCTCGAGGACCTCGTCGACGGCGAGGGCGCCGCCGGTGTCGACCGGCAGCTGGACGAGGCGACGAGCCGCGCCTCCGCGTTCGCGCAGCGGTACGCCGGGAAGGTCGCGCAGCTCGACGGGCCGGGTCTCGCCGAGGCGATGGCCGAGCTGGCCGCGATCACCGACCTCGTCGGCCGCGCCGGCAGCTACGCGTCGCTGCAGTTCAGCGCCGACACGCAGAAGCCCGAGCACGGCGCGCTGATGCAGAAGGTCCAGGAGCGCGGGACCGTGATCGAGACGACGCTCGTGTTCTTCGACCTCGAGTGGGCGGCGATCGACGACGCGCGCGCCGAGGAGCTGCTGCAGGCCGACGGCCTCGAGCAGTGCCGTCACCACCTGCGCACCGCGCGCGCCTACCGGCCCTACCTCCTCTCCGAGCCGGAGGAGAAGCTCCTGGCCGAGAAGGCGGTCAGCGGCCGTGACGCCTGGTCGCGCCTGTTCAGCGAGCTGACCAGCGCCCTGCAGGTCCACCTCCCCGACCAGGACGAGCCGGTCGCGCTCGACGTGGCGCTCAGCCGCCTGCAGGCCGGGGACCGCGAGGTGCGCCGCACCGCCGCCGAGGCCGTCACCGCGGCGCTCGAGCCCGGGCTGCGCACGCGCGCCTACCTCTTCAACACGCTGCTGCACGACAAGGCGGTCGACGACCGGCTGCGCGGCTTCCCCTCCTGGATCTCCTCGCGCAACCTCTCCAACGAGGCCAGCGACGAGTCCGTGCAGGCGCTCGTCGACGCCGTCAAGGGCGCCTACGACATCCCGCGCCGCTGGTACACGCTGAAGGCGAAGCTGCTGGGGATCGACCGGATCGCCGACTACGACCGGGCCGCGTCGGTCACCGGGGACGAGGAGCAGATCCCCTGGGAGGACGCCAAGGACCTCGTGCTCGAGTCGTTCAACGACTTCTCCCCCGTGCTCGGCGACACCGCCCGCCGGTTCTTCGACGAGCGCTGGATCGACGCGCCCGTGCGGCCCGGCAAGCGGGGCGGGGCGTTCTGCGCGTACACGACGCCGACCGTGCACCCGTACGTGCTGCTGAACTACACGTCGCTGCGCCGCGACGTCCTGACGCTCGCGCACGAGCTCGGCCACGGGCTGCACGCCGCGCTGGCGATCCCGCGCGGCCCGTTCGAGCAGCACACGCCCCTGACGGTCTGCGAGACCGCCTCCGTGTTCGGGGAGACGCTCGTCTTCAAGCGCCTGCTCGGGCAGGCCGACACGCCCGAGTCGCGGCTGTCGCTGCTCGCCGGCAACCTCGAGGACGGCATCGCCACCGTGTTCCGGCAGGTCGCGATGAACCAGTTCGAGCACGCGGTCCACACCGCGCGCCGGGAGGAGGGCGAGCTGTCGGTCGAGCGGTTCGGGGACCTCTGGCACCAGACCCAGCACGACCTGCTCGGCGACGCCGTCGAGCTGACCGACGGGTACCGCAGCTGGTGGTCCTACATCCCGCACTTCATCGGCTCCCCCGGCTACGTGTACGCGTACGCCTACGGGCAGCTGCTGGCCCTGAGCGTGTACCGCCGCTACGAGGAGGAGGGCGCGTCGTTCGTCCCCGCCTACGTCGACATGCTCGCCGCGGGCGGCTCCAGGAGCCCCGAGGAGCTCGGGAAGATCGCCGGCCTGGACCTCACCGACCCCGGCTTCTGGACCGCGGGCCTCGCGCTCGTGCGTCAGCGCCTGGAGGAGGCGGAGGAGGCCGCCGAGGCGGTCCTCGCCACCCGCGGATGAGCCCCCCGGGCCACCCACCGACCCCGCCGGCGGGCTGGCTGCCACCGGCCGCCGCGCCGGACCCGGCGCGGCTGCCCGACGCGGCGGCGGGCACCGGCCCCGACGACCGGCCCGACTCGCCCGCGGGCGTCCCGTCCGACCCGCCGCCGCGCCCCGACGGCTGGCGGCGATACGTCGGCCCGGTCGCGGTCGTCGGCGCGTTCCTGCTGAAGTTCGGGAAGGTCGCGTTCGTCGCGCTGAAGGGCGCGAAGTTCCTCACCACGAGCCTGTCGATGCTCGTGTCGATCGCGGCGTACTCGCTGATCTGGGGGATCTGGTTCGCGATCGGCTTCGTCGTGCTGCTGCTCGTGCACGAGCTCGGGCACGGCCTGCAGATGCGCCGCGAGGGGATCAAGACGTCCCCGATCGTCTTCGTCCCGTTCATGGGCGCGGTCATCGCCATGAAGGACCTCCCCAAGGACGCAGCGATGGAGGCGCGCGTCGGCCTCGCCGGGCCGGTGCTCGGGTCGCTCGCCGCGGCGCTGTGCCTCGTCCCCTACGCGCTGACCGGCGACGAGTTCTGGCGGGCGCTGGCGTTCGTCGGGTTCTTCCTGAACCTGTTCAACCTCGCGCCCGTCACGCCGCTGGACGGCGGTCGCGCGATCGCCGCGCTGACGCCGTGGATGTGGTTCGTCGGGCTCGGGCTCGTGTTCGTGATGGTCTTCACGTTCCCCAGCCCGATCCTCATCCTCATCGCGCTGCTCGGCGCCTTCGACGTGTACACGCGCTGGAAGCGGCGCGCCGAGCCCGGCGGCCGCGAGTACTACCGCGTCCCGAAGGGCACCCGGGCGCGCGTCGCCGCCGTGTACGTGACGCTGCTCGTGGCGTTGGCGGTCGGCATGGACGCCACGTTCCTCGAGCGCGACCTCGACGACGTCTGAGCGCGGGCGCCGCTCAGGCGTAGCCGGCGTCGCGCAGGGCGCGCTGGGTCTCGCGCTCCTGGTCGCGCTTCTTGATCGACTCGCGCTTGTCGTAGGCGTTCTTGCCGCGACCGAGCGCGATCTCGACCTTCGCGCGCGGCCCCTTGAAGTACAGGCGGGTCGGCACGAGCGTCAGGCCCTTCTCCTTGACCTGGAGCTGCAGCTTCTCGAGCTCGCGGGCCTTGAGCAGCAGCTTGCGCGGCCGCTCCGGCTGGTGGTTCTCGCGGGACGCGGGACCGTACGGCGGGATGTGCACGTTGTGCAGCCACAGCTCGCCACCGGAGACCGCGGCGTACCCGTCCTTGATCTGGGCGGTGCCGACGCGCAGCGACTTCACCTCGGAGCCGCGCAGCACGATGCCGCACTCGAGCGTGTCGAGGAAGTCGAAGCGGAACGCGGCCTGCCGGTTGGTCGCCACGTCCCCTGAGGCCATCTTGCGCTTGCCCTTGGACATCTCCGTCTGAGACTACGCGGTGGCCGCGCCCGGCAGCGGACGCGTCACGAGCCCCTCGGCGACCGCCCACTCCATCGTGCGGCGGAACGTCTCGCGCACCGGCGTGTACTGCAGCCCCAGCTCGCGGGTCGCGCGCGAGCCGTCGTAGCGGTGCCCGTGGAGGATCGTGTCGACGCGCGCGCGGCAGATCGGCGAGGTGCGACCGGTGACGGCGAGGGCGCGCTCGACGAGCGTCGCGGTCCCGCGGGCGAGCGCGGGCGGCACCATCGGCACCTTCCCGCCAACCCCGGCGAGCTCGGAGACCAGCAGCAGCGCCTCGGTCGACGTGATCGTCGCGCCGTTGAGGACGTAGCGCGACCCGGGCGTCCCGGCGGTCTCCGCGAGCACGTGCGCCGCGACGACGTCCTGCACGTCCACGACGCTCACGTAGGTGTCGACGAACGCGCGCAGGCGGCCGTTGAGGTAGGCGATGATGATCGCCCCGTTGCCGCCCCGCCGCGGCGGCCCCTGCACCGAGGACGGGTTCAGCGCCACGACCTCGACCCCGTCGCGCTGCGCGGTCGCGAACGCGACCCGCTCGGCCTCGTGCTTGCTGCGGTCGTAGACGGAGAGGTAGCTGCCGCGGTGCGGGGAGTCCTCGGTCCCGACCGTGCCGTGCGCCTCCCCGAGCGACGCGGCCGACGAGGTGAAGACGACGCGCCGGACCCCGGCCGCGGCGGCCTCGCGCACGACCGTCTCGGTCCCGCGGACGTTGACCGCCAGCAGCCGCTCGGGATCCTTGGGGCAGTGCGAGTTGACGCCGGCGACGTGGTGGACGACGTCGCAGCCCGCGAGGCCCTGGGCGACCGCGGCCGCGTCGAGGACGTCGCCGCGCACCACCCGCGCACCGAGCGCCTGCAGGGCGGCGGCCGCGTCATCGGTGCGGGCCAGCCCGACGACCTCGTCGCCGCGCTCCACGAGCCGCCGCGTGAGCTGCCCGCCGATGAACCCACCACCGCCGGTCAGGAAGACGCGCGCCATCAGGCCGCCTCTCCCCCGCCCGCACCCTCGGAGGCGTCGGCGCCCGCCCGGGCGGCGCGGCGACGGGCGAGCTTCGGGTCCGGTGTCGTGCGCGCCCCCTGCTGCTCGAGGAACACGCGGACCTGCTCCATGACCTCGAAGCGGTCGTCCTGCGGCGTGGCGCGGATCGGGGCCCCGAACGTCACGGAGATCGGGTGGCGCGAGAGCCGCGAGGGCCGCTCCATCCAGCGCCGGCCGGTCGGCATCGCCACGTGGGTGCCCGCGGTGTGCACGGGCACGATCGGCAGCCCGTAGGTGGCGGCAAGCACCGCGGCGCCGGTGCGGAGCTTGCCGACGGACCCGTCGCGGGAGCGGGTGCCCTCTGCGTACACGACGAGCGACCAGCGGTCGTCGAGCAGGCGGCGCAGGTGCGCGGTGGCGTCCTCGTCCAGGCCGCCGCCGCGGCGCTCCAGCGGGATCGTGCCGAACGCCAGCGACACGCTGACCGCGAGGTGCTGCTTGGAGTAGAAGTAGTCCGCGGCGGCGGCCACCGCGGTGCGGCGCCGCCAGCGCGGCGGCAGCGAGCGCAGCAGCACCGGGGTGTCCGCGTGGCTGGCGTGGTTGGCGACGAACAGGACCGGCGCGTCGAGCCCGTCCAGGTGCTCCTGCCCGCGGACGGTGCGGTGGCAGTAGAAGGAGATCAGCGGGTCGAAAACCCCGCAGACGATCCCCTCGCGGGCCAGCCGCGCCGGCGGGGTCCGCGCCCAGGACGTGTCGTACATCGTCAGACGATCTTGCCGGGGTTCAGGTTGCGCCCCGGGTCGGTGCCGTCGAACAGCGCGCCGAGCAGCCGCACGCCCGGCGCGGAGATGTCCTCCTGCAGCCACTGCGCGTGCTCGGTGCCGACGGCGTGGTGGTGGGAGAGCGTCGCGCCGTTGTCGACGAACGCCTGCTGGATCGCCTGCTTGACGACGTCGTACTCGGCGAGCATGTCGCCGCCCGGCGAGGGCGGGAACGCGAACGTGAAGTACAGGCAGGCGCCCGCGTGGTAGCTGTGCGACAGGTGGCACATCAGGTAGCCCTGGACGCCGAGCTGCGCGAACGCGCCGTGCCCGGCCGCGGTCACGGCCGTGTGGACCGCCTGCAGCTTCGACCACGGCATCGCGGTCTCCGACACGTCGGCGGCGGCCCCGCGGTCGAGCAGGAAGTCGCGGATGTACGGCGTGTCGAACTTCTTCTGGTCGTACAGGACGCCCGGGCTCGCGCCGATGCACAGGCCGCCGTGGCGGCCGACGATCCGCCCGACGCCCTTGCGCTGCGCCTTGACGTGCTCCGGCGAGCCCTCGTAGCCGATGAACGACAGGCACATCTGCTCGAGGTCGTAGCCCTTGCGCTTCTTCAGGAACAGCTGCAGCGCCTTGGACTGGACGGTGTCCAGCAGCGTCGACGCCTTGCGGGTGGCGAACGAGAACTGCGTCTCCGGGGCGTCGGAGACGCGCGTGACCGACGGGGTGTACTCGCTGGCCGCGATCTCCTCCATCGCCGCGAGACCGGCCGCGAAGGTCGGGAACAGGTAGCCGAGGATCGTGCGCTCGGCGGGCAGGCGGCGGACCTGCACGGTCGCCTCGGTGATGATCCCCAGCCGGCCCTCGCTGCCGAGGACCATCTCGCGGATGCTCGGCCCGGTCGACATCGTCGGGTTGGGCTGCACCACGAGCGTGCCCGTCGGGGTGACGACCCGCAGGCCCTTGGTGATGTCCGCGACGTCCCCGTAGCGGTCGGACTGCATGCCCGACGAGCGCGTGGCGATCCAGCCGCCGAGCGTCGAGTGCGTGAAGGAGTCCGGGAAGTGCCCCATCGTGAAGCCCTGCGCGCCGAGCTGCTGCTCGAGTTCGGGGCCGTACACGCCGGCCTGGACGCGCGCGAGCCGCGACGCCGGGTCGATCGCCAGCACCCGGTCCAGGCGGCTCATGTCGACCGACAGGACCGGCCGGGTCTCCTCCGCGGGTGGCTCGATGCTGCCGGAGATCGAGGAGCCGCCACCGAACGGGATGACGACCGCGTCGTGCTCAAGGGCGGCCGCCAGCACCGCGGCGACCTCGTCCTCGGTGCCCGGGCGCAGGACGGCGTCAGGGACGCGCGGCAGGTCGGCGCGGCGGGTGCGGATCAGGTCCCGGATGGACTTGCCGCGCGCGTGGATCACGCGGTCCAGCGGGTCGACCGAGACGTGCTCGGCCCCGACCGCGGCCCGCAGCGCGTCGCCCAGCGCCTCGGGGAGGGTGGGCTCGGGCACGCCGAGGTCCTCGAACCGGGCCGGCTTCGCGGTCGCGGTCGTGATGTCGAGGCCGATCCGCTCACGGATGAAGCCGGCGAGCTGCGGCTTGTCCTCGTGTGTGAACTCGATCCCCTCGAGGCCCCAGCCCCACCACTTCATCGCCTGCGGCATGCCCCTGACCCTACCCGGCAGGGGGTTCAGGACGGCTCCAGGTCCACCCGTCCGCGGGGTGCGTCGATCCCGCGTACCCGGACCCGCAGCGGGTCGCCCAGGCGCACGGCCCCGCTGCGCCCGTCGCTCCGCAAGGCGGTGCCTTCCGGGTCGAGCTCCCACCAGTCGTCGCCGAGCCGGCGCACGGGCACGAAGCCCTCGAAGCCGTCGCCGAACGCCACGAACGCCCCCGCGCCGATGAGGCCGACGACCTCCCCATCGAACTCGCGGGCGCCCGCGCCCTCGAAGATCCGCCGCTCCAGCAGGAACGCGCGGGCGACGTCGTCGGCGGCGCGCTCGACCTGCATCGCGTCGCGTTCGCGCGCGGACGCCCACAGGCCGGCCTCCTCGAGCCGCGCGGCGCGCGGCGGCTCCTCCCCCGCCCCGATCGACGCGAGCAGCGCGCGGTGGCAGACGAGGTCGGGCGAGCGGCGGATCGGGGAGGTGAAGTGGCAGTAGTGGCGCAGGCCGAGCCCGGCGTGCCCGGTGGGCTGCGGGGAGTACGCGGCCTGCTTGAGCGTGCGGAGCACCAGCGACGTGAGCGCGGCACGACCGTGGCCGCGCGCCCGGACGTGCTCGTCGACGCGGCGCGAGACCTCCGCGACGAGGGCCCCGGCGCGCGCGGGGGTCAGGTCGTCGGGCACGACGGGGACCGGCACGTCGAGCGCGGCGAGCTGCGCGAGGAGCCGCTCGACGCGCGGCGGGTCGGGCTGCTCGTGGATCCGGTACAGGGTCGGGAGCCCGCGCTCGGTGAGGGTGCGGGCGACCTGCTCGTTGGCCGCGATCATCAGGTGCTCGATCAGCCGGTGCGCCTCCGACGCGACGCTCGGCGTCAGCGCGGTGACGTGCCCGGCCCGGTCGAAGCGGAACTCCGGCTCGGAGGACTCGACGGTGAGCGCGCGGCCGTGCGCGTCGCGGCGCTCCTGCAGGGCGGCGGCGACGCGACGGGCGACGGCCAGCGGCGCGCCCCACGGCTCGGCGGCGGTGGCGCGGCCCTCCAGCACGCGGTCGACGTGGTCGTAGTCCAGGCGGGCGTCGCTGCGCACGAGCGAGCGGTGGAACGCGACGCGCACGACGTCGGCGCCGTCGAGGTCGAGCTCGACGGTCACCGCGAGCCGGTCCTCGCCCGGCACGAGCGAGCACGCCTCGTCGGAGAGGGCGTGCGGCAGCATCGGCTCGACGAGGCCGGGCACGTACACGCTCGTGCCGCGTTCCATGGCGATGCGGTCCACCGGCGACCCCGGCCGCACGAACGCGCTCACGTCGGCGATGTGCACCCACACGCGCGCGCGGCCGTCCTCCAGCTCGCGGGCGCTGATCGCGTCGTCGAAGTCCTTGGCGGTGACCGGGTCGATCGTGAACGTCGGCAGGTCCCGCAGGTCCACGCGCGCCCCCGCCCCGGGGTCCTCGCCGCCGAGCACGCGGTCCCGCGCCTGGACGGCCGCGGTGGTCACGCCGGGCGGGAACCGCCGGTGCAGTCCGCGGTGGACCATGAGGCCCTCGAGGACGTGCCGGGCGACCGTCGGGTCGCCGAGCACCCGGTCGATCCGCGGCTTCGCGGCGCGCCCGCCGCCCGCGCCGGTGCGCGCAACGACGAGCCGACCCGGCCGGGCGTCGTGGTGGGGCGGCACCGCGAGCGGCCGGCCGCGCTCGAACAGCGGCTCGACGAACGTCAGCTTCCCGCGGCGCGCGACGGTGCCGACGAGGAACGGGCGGATCGGTGCGGGCGCACCGTCCCCGTCGCGACCCCACGCACCCGTGCCGCGCCCCGGGCCGCCGCGGCCGCCGCGCCCCGACCCGCCGGAGCCGCCGCGTCGCGGCTGCCGGCCGTGGCCGCGGCGGGCGCTCACAGCTTCTTGCGCAGCTCCGTCAGCGCGCGGTCGAGGCCCTCGTCCTTCGTGGTGTCGAGGTCGTCCTGCGCCCGCACGTCCGGCTGGATGCCGGCGCCCTGCTTGACGCCCTTGCCGCCGAGGTTGCGGCCCTTGGGCGTGAAGTACTGGCCGGCGGTGATGTCCAGCGCGCCGCCGTTGGAGAGCTGGATGACCTCCTGGAAGACGCCCTTGCCGAACGTCTTGGTGCCGACGACCTCGGCGCGGTCGCGGTCCTGCAGCGCGCCGGTGACGATCTCCGACGCCGAGGCGGTGTCCCGGTCGACGAGCACGACCAGCGGGATGTCCTTGGCGACCGGGTCACCGGTCGCGTTGAGGGTCCGCGAGGGCACCGAGCGGCCGCGGGTGCTGACGATCGGCCCGTCGGGCAGGAACGCGCTGGCGACCAGCTGCGCCTCGCTGACGAGACCGCCGCCGTTGCGGCGCAGGTCGAACACGATCCCCTGGGCGCCCGCGGCGAGCGACTTGCGGATCGCCGCGTACACCTCGGCGTGCGCGCCGGAGGAGAACTGCGCCAGGCCGATGACCGCGAGCTTCTTCCCGTCGACCGTCTCGACGCGCGAGGCGACGACCGGCACGCTCACCCGCGCCCGGGTCAGGTCGTAGTCGCGGCGCTTGCCGTCGCGCGACACCGTCAGCGTCACCTTCGTGCCGGGCGGGCCCTTGATGCGGTCGGTCGCCTGGCCGGACTTCTGGCCCTTCAGCGACCGGCCGTTCACGGCGACGATGACGTCCCCGGCCTTCAGCCCCGCGCGCTCCGCGGGCGTGTCGTCGTACACGTCGGAGATCCGCAGGCCCTCCGGGTGCTCGCCGACCGTCAGGCCGACCCCGGAGAACTCGCTGTTCTGCACGTCCTGGAACTGCCGGTACTCGGCGGGCGTGAAGTAGTTGGAGAAGCGGTCGTCCAGCGACTGGACGGCGCCCGCGATCGCCGCATCGGTGAGCTTCTCGGGCCCGACCTTCGCGTAGTAGCGGTCCTCGATCGTGTCGAGCGCCTCGCGGACCACGCGCGTGTCCTGGTCGCCGACGAGCGCGTCGCGGGCGAAGTCGGGCAGGCTGTCCGGGTGCCCGCCGAGGTAGATGCCGCCGGCGAGCAGGGCGAGGCACAGCACGACCGCCACCACGGCGGTGCGCACGAACGGGCCGAGGCCCGCGGGCGGTCGGAGCGGGCCACCGGCCGGATCGTGACCGGGCTGGTGGCGGGGATCGTCGAGCATCACTCCCAGGGTACGGGCTGACCCGTCACCTGCGGATCACCGTGGGCGCCCGGACGCGCTCAGACGCGCAGGAACCGGCGCAGCGACAGCCCCGAGCCGATCGCGCTCACGGCGACGCTGGCGACGAGCAGCAGCGCGGCGAGCGCGCCGAACCCGAGCGTCTCCGGCGTGCCGATCAGCGGGAAGTTCGAGGCGAACGGGTCGACGATCGCGATCTTCCCGACGAGCAGCAGCAGCACGGCGGTCCCGCCGCCCAGGACGCCGAGCACGACGCCCTCGATGACGAACGGCCAGCGGATGAACCAGTCGGTCGCGCCGACGAGCTTCATGACCTCGACCTCGCGGCGGCGCGAGTAGAGCGACAGCCGGATCGTGTTGGAGATCAGCAGCACGCTCGCGAGCACCAGCAGCACGGCGAGCAGGCCGGTGACCCACTTGATCGCGCCGGTGATCGTCAGCAGCTTCTGGGTGTCGTCCTTGCGGTTGCGGACCTCGTCGATCGCGGGATCGATCGTGGAGCGCGCGCCCGACGCGGTGACCGGGGACAGCTCGTCGCGGAGCTTCGGCGCGTTGGCCGGGTCGTCCGGGGTGACGCGGAAGGCGTCGGGCAGCGGGTTGGAGCCCAGCAGCTCGTAGGCCTCCGGGTTCTTCTTGCGCTCGCGCTGCAGCGCCTCGGACTTCGAGACGTACTCGACCTTGCCGACGTAGCGGGTGTTCTCCGTCAGCTCCTGGCGGACGCGCTCGACGTCCGCGTCCTTGGCGTCCTTCTTCAGGTACACGTCGACGAGCACCTTGCCGCGCACCTCGTTGGCGGCGCCCGTGGCGGTCTGGACGATCGGGATGAAGACGCCGAGGACCATGACGGTCAGCAGCACCGACGCGACCGCGGCGGCACTCGGGACGGCGTTGCGGCGCACCGACTGGAGCGCCTCCTTGGCGAAGAATCCGAGCTTCATGGCGTGTGCGTGTCCTAGTCGCGGAAGGCGGAGTCGAAGTCGTCGTCGTCCGCGCGGCGGCGCGGGGCGGGCGCCGGCTCGCCGCGCATCAGCGCGCCGAACTCGGCGGTCGACTCCTCGCGCTGGCGGTAGCCGCCCGCGATCTCGTCGCGGATGATCCGGCCCTTCTCCAGCTCGATGACGCGACGGCGCATGCGGTCGACCATCGCGTGGTCGTGCGTGGCGACTAGCACGGTGGAGCCCGCGCGGTTGATGCGGTACAGCAGCTGCATGATCCCGATCGACGTCTCGGGGTCGAGGTTGCCGGTCGGCTCGTCGGCGATCAGCAGCGGCGGGTGGTTGACGAACGCGCGCGCCACCGAGACGCGCTGCTGCTCGCCGCCCGACAGCTGGTGCGGGTAGTTGTGGAGCTTCGTCGAGAGGCCCGTGAGGCGCAGGATGTCCGGCACCTTCGCGCGGATCTCCTTGCGGCCCGAGCCGGTCACCTGGAGCGCGTACGCGACGTTCTCGTACACGGTGCGGTTCGGGAGCAGCTTGAAGTCCTGGAAGACGATCCCGAGGTTGCGGCGGTAGTACGGGACCTTCTTGGCGTCGATCTCGCCGAGGTCGCGGCCCGCGACCCGGATCGAGCCGGAGGACGGCTCGTGCTCCTTGATCAGCAGGCGCATGATCGTCGACTTGCCCGAGCCGGTGTGCCCGACGAGGAACACGAAGTCCCCGCGGTCGATCGAGAACGTCGCGTTCTCGAGACCGACGTCGCCGGACTCGTAGGTCTTGGAGACGCCCCGGAAGTCGATCACCGACGAGGACGTCGGCGGCGGGGACACGGCCGCGCGCTGGCGGGTGTCGGGCGTCTTGGCGGCTGCGCGGCGGCGCGCGCGCAGGTCTGCTTCCGTGGCGGCCATCGTCCAAGAGGTTTGCAAACCCGGGCGGTCTTCCCTGCCGGTGCACGGGGCCTTGCACGGCACCCTGCCTACACTGCGTGCATGCCCCAGATCGCCTCGGAGACGCTCGCCAACGGCCTCCCGCTGCACCGCATCCACCTCGACGGCACGCGTGCCACCACGATCCTCGTGGCGTTCGACGCCGGTGCCCGCACCGAGCGGCCCGAGGAGAACGGCATGGCGCACTTCCTCGAGCACCTCGTGTTCAAGGGCGGCGAGAAGTACGACGACTACCGCAAGGTCAACGAGACCGCCGAGCGGATGGGCGGCTCGCTCAACGCGTACACCTCCCACGACCTCGTCGCGTTCCACATCACCGTCCGGGCGGAGAGCGCCCCCGACGCGATCGACCTGCTCACCGACTTCGTCGGCCGCCCGAAGCTCGATCAGGACGAGCTCGACCGCGAGCGCGGCGTCGTCATCCAGGAGATCGCCCGCTACGACGACCAGCCGTCCGCGGTCGCCGAGCACCTGATCGACCGGGCCGCGTTCGGCGACCACCCGCTCGGCCGCTCCGTGCTGGGCCCCGCCGAGCACCTGCGGACGTTCACGCGCGACGCGATCGTGGCGTTCCGCGAGCGCCGCTGGACCGGTGCGCGCGGCGGCGCGTTCATCGTCGGCAACACCGACCACGTGGCGGCCAACGGGGCGACCGCG
Source organism: Paraconexibacter algicola (assembly GCF_003044185.1). GTDB lineage: Bacteria > Actinomycetota > Thermoleophilia > Solirubrobacterales > Solirubrobacteraceae > Paraconexibacter > Paraconexibacter algicola. The sequence continues at coordinate 2,846,712 of NZ_PYYB01000001.1, read as the reverse complement.
GCGCTGTTCGAGCGGTTCCCCACGATCGGCGAGCCCGAGCCCTACGAGCCCGCGCCCGCGTTCGTGCCGCAGACGCTCGTGGAGCGCCGCGACAGCAACCAGTCGCACCTGCGGATGAGCTACCGGCCCGACATCGACGTCGACGACCGCGCGCAGCGGGCCGCGATGACGATCTACTCGACGCTGCTGGGCGGCTCGATGGGCTCCCGCCTGTTCGACGAGATCCGCGAGCAGCGCGGCCTCTGCTACTCGGTCTACGCGATGGACCACGCGTACGCGGACGTGCCGGTCCTGCAGCTGAGCGCCGGCCTGGACTCCAGCAAGTGCGGCGAGGCGTACGCGCGGATGAAGGAGATCGTCGCCGAGCTGCACGCCGACGGCCCCACCGAGGAGGAGGTCCAGCGTGCCCGCGCCTACGCGGCCGGCCGCCGCGTCCTCGCGTTCGAGAACACCAACGCGGTCGCGCGCTACGCGGCCAACCAGGCGATCGTCCACGGCGAGGACCTCGATCCTGACCGGGCGATCGAGGCGCTGGACGCCGTGACGTTCGACGAGGTGGCGGCGATCGCGAAGAAGGTCGACCCGCAGACCCTCTCGGTCGCCTGCGTCGGCCCGCACGACGCCGACGAGTTCTGATCCCGGGGTGGCGCGGGCGGCCCGCCTGCGCCACACTGCCCCGCGGTGACCGTCGTGGAGGCGATCAACGACCGTGAGCTGCGCCGCTACGTCCAGCGCGTCGGTGACCGCTGGCCGCTGAGCGCCGCGCACCTCGGCGGGGCGCGCGTCGCGGACCGGCGCGGCGCCGGCCTGCAGCGCGAGCGCGGCGAGGAGTTCGTGGTCGTCCTCGTGTCCGCGGGCTTCGACGGGGTCCCGTGGCTGGAGCGCGTCTACCAGGCCGGCAGCCTCTGGGACGCCCAGGAGATGGGCGACCGCGCCGAGGTCCACTGCTACACCCCCGTGGAGCTCGAGCGCAAGCGCGCCGCGCTGCCCGCCGTTCGGACAGCCGTCGAGCAGGGCCTGGACCTGCTCAACCCCGGCGCCTGAGCGTCCGAGACCGCTCGCAGCGCGGGCATCCCGCCCGCCCGGACACGGAGGTCCCCTTGCGCACGACTCCCCTGGCCGCCGCGGCGGCCATCCTGCTCACCCTGCCGGCGGTCGCCGGCGCCGCGACCCGCGACCGCAACGACGACGGCATCCCCGACTCCTGGGAGAAGCGCCACAAGCTCGCGCTCGTCGCCGGGCAGGACGCCCGCGACCAGGACCACGACGGCCTGACGAACCTCGTCGAGTGGCAGGCGGGCACGAACCCCCGCCGCCGCGACTCCGACCGCGACGGGCGACCCGACGGCCGCGAGGACAGCGACCGCGACGGGCTGCGCAACCGCTTCGAGGGCCCGACCGGGCACGACGCGGGCGAGGCCGACACCGACGACGACGGCGTCAAGGACGGACGCGAGGGCGCCGGCCGGGTCCGTCGCGTCTCCGGCACGACCGTGACGATCGACCTCGGCGGCGGCCGCACCGCGCGCGCGACGGTCACCGACGAGACCGTGTCGCGCTGCGGGACCGCCGACGACTGGCTCTCGGGCGCACTCGACCTGCCGCTGGTGGACGACCTGGCCGACGACGCCGGTGACGCGGTCGGCGACGTCGTCGAGCTCGTCGACGAGGTGCTCCCGGCGCTGCGGTCGGCCGGTGCCGAGGACGACGGCTCCGGGGACGACGGCACCCCGGTCGACGTGCCGTTCGTGGACCTCCCGGCCGACGGCGCGCCGGTCGAGGACGTCCCGACCGAGGACGTGCCCACCGATGAGGGCGACGCGGTCGACACGGCCGACGAGGACGCGTGCCCGGACGGCGCGGTCCAGAAGGGCACCTGGCTGCACGCCTCCGGCCTGGAGGACGGCACCTTCGCCTGGCTGGACGTCGTCTCCGACGAGGAGGACTGAGCGGACCCGACCGGGTGCACGGGGCGCGCGCCGACGGCCACGTCGGCGCGCCAGCGTCCCGGGGCGCTAGCCGATCGCGACCATCCGCTCGATCGGCACGCGCGCCCGCTCGGCGATCGCCTCGGGCACCTTCACGACCCCGGTGCCGTCACGCAGGCAGTCCCGCAGCTTCGGCAGCGTGATCATCTTCATGTAGCGGCAGCTGGCCTCCGCGTTGGCGGGCACGAAGTCGACGTCGGGGGCGGCGAGCTGCAGCGGGTGCAGCATGCCGGTCTCGGTCGCCATGACGACCGTGCGGCCGCTCCCTTTGGCCTCCTGCGCGTAGTCGAGCATCCCGCCCGTGGACAGCATGTGGACGCCGGTCGCGTCGACGTCCCCGGCGGCCACGTACTCCATGACGCTCGTCGAGCAGCCGCACTCCGGGTGGATCAGGAAGTCGGCGCCCGGGTTGGCCTCGCGCACGGTGGTGATGTCCGACGGCCGGATGCCGGCGTGCACGTGGCACTCGCCGTCCCAGACGTGCATCTTCCGGCCGATCGACTTCTCGACGTAGGCGCCGAGGAACATGTCGGGCCCGAAGAGGATCTCGGTGTCCTGGCCGTGCTCGCGGTAGATGTGCTCGACGACCTTCACGGCGTTGCTCGAGGTGACGCAGTAGTCGGTCAGCGCCTTGATCTCGGCCGTCGTGTTGACGTACATGACCGTCACGGCGCCGGGGTGCTTGGCCTGCCACCCCTTGAGCTCCTCGGGCGTGATCGAGTCGGCCAGGGAGCAGCCCGCCTCGAGGTCCGGGATCAGGACCGTCTTCTCCGGGCAGAGGATCGACGCCGTCTCGGCCATGAAGTGCACGCCGCAGAAGACGATCGGGTCGCCCTCCGAGGCCGCGGCCTGCCGCGACAGCCCGAGCGAGTCGCCGACGTAGTCGGCGATGTCCTGGATCTCCGGCAGCTGGTAGTTGTGGGCGAGGATCACCGCGCCGCGCTCGGCGGCCAGCGCGCGCACCTCGCTCTGCAGGGCGTGGATCTCCTCGGGGGACGGAGCGGCGACACCGCCACGGACCGGGGCCATCGGAAGGTTCACGTCAGGGGCTCCAGGATGAGGGACAGGTCCAGGGCCGGCGCCGAGTGGGTCAGCGCACCGACCGAGATGAAGTCTACGCCTGTCGCGGCGCGGGCCCGGACGCTGTCCAGCGTGACGCCGCCGCTGGACTCGGTGTCCGCGCGGTCGCCGACGCGGGCGACGGCCTCGCGCAGCCCCGCCTCGTCGAAGTTGTCCAGCAGCAGCCGCGGGGCTCCCGCCGCCAGCGCCTCGTCGAGCTCGGCCAGGTCGCGCACCTCGCACACGAGCGGCAGGTCGGGGAACCGCTCGCGCGCCGCGCGGACCGCCGCGCCGACGCCGCCGGCCATCGCCGCGTGGTTCTCCTTGATGAGCACCTCGTCGTAGAGGCCGACGCGGTGGTTCGTGCCGCCCCCGTGGGCGACCGCGGCCTTCTCCAGCAGCCGCAGCCCGGGGGTCGTCTTGCGCGTGTCGAGGATCCGCGTGGACGTGCCTGCGACCGCGTCCGCGTAGGCGCGCGTGAGCGTCGCGACGCCGCTGAGGCGCTGCAGGAAGTTCAGGGCGGTGCGCTCGGCGGCCAGCAGCGCGGCGGCGTCCCCGGTGGCGGTCAGCACCAGCGTGCCGGGCGCCAGGCGCTCCCCCTCCACGACGTGCCACTCCAGGGCGACGTCCGCGTCGCAGGCGCGGAACGTCGCCTCGGCCACCGCGAAGCCCGAGAGCACCCCGGGCGCCTTCAGCGTGATGCGCGCGACGGCGCGGGTTCCGGGCGGGACGGTCGCGATCGCGGTGACGTCCCCGGTGCCGACGTCCTCCGCCAGGGCGGCGCGGACGAGGTCCTCGATCTCCATGGCCGGGAGGATGGCAGTCAGTCGGCGGCGAGCACGTTCACGTGCGCGAACGCGGGGTCGCTGGCCCCGTGCAGCCGCGAACCGCTCGCCGCGAGCGCCCGCAGGTACGCGACGGTCTCCGCGGTGATGCGCTCGCCCGGCAGCAGCGCCGGGATGCCGGGCGGGTAGCCGGCGATCGACTCGCACGAGACGCGCCCGACGGCGTCGTCGACCGGGACGCGCTCGGCGCGGCCCAGGAACGCCTCGCGCGGCGGGACGACCATCTCGTTCTCGACGACCGCGGGCGGCGGCACGAGCGCCTCCCCGGTCCCCTCGACGCTGACGACCTTGACGATCTCGTCGATGTCGCCCGCCACGCGCTCCAGCGCGGTCGGCGTCTCCGCCATCCCGACGAGCAGCACGAACGTCGCGTTCGTGGCGAGCTCGACGTTCACGTCGTAGGCGCGGCGCAGGGCGTCCGCCACGCGGTGGCCGGTCGCACCGGTGCCGCGCACGTCGACGACGATCCGCAGCGGGTCCCAGTCCGCGACCCCGGGCGTGCCGACGAAGTCCGCGCCGATCACGCGCAGGCCGGGGACGGTGCCGAGCTTCTCGCGCGTGCGGCCGATCGCGGCGAGCGTCTCGTGCAGCAGCGCCTCGCCGTGCATCGCCAGCTGCCGGCGCGCGGCGTCCAGCGAGGCCATCAGCAGCGAGGACGGCGAGGTCGAGCGCAGCAGCCGCAGCGTCCGCGCGATCGCCTGCGCGTCGATGCGGCCGGTGTCGGCGACGTGGAGGATCGCGCTCTGCGTGAGCGCCCCGACGATCTTGTGGGTGGACGTCAGGACCGCGTCGGCGCCGAGGTGCAGGGCGCTCTGCGGCACGTCGGGGTGGAAGCCGAAGTGCGGCCCCCAGGACTGGTCGACCACCAGCGGCACGTCGTGGGCGTGCGCGACGCGCGCCAGGGCGGCGACGTCCGCGCACATCCCGTAGTAGGTCGGGGACACGACGAACGCCGCGGTCACGCCCTCCCCCGTGCGCGTCAGCACCTCGTCCAGGCGCTGCGGGTCGACGCCGTGCGCCATGCCGAGCTCGGACTCGACCTCGGGCGCCACGAACGACGGCAGGCCGCCGCTGAGGACGAGGCCGTCGACGAGCGACGCGTGCGAGTTGCGCTGCGCGACGACCTTCGCGCCCAGCGGCGCGAGCGCCAGCGCAAGCGCGTGGTTGCCCTGCGTGGCGCCGTTGGTGAGGAAGAACGACCGCTGCGCCCCGTAGGCGTCGGCGGCGAGCCGCTCGGCCTGCTCGTACGGGGTCGGGGACGGCCCGAGGTCGATCCCGTGGATGTCCTGCGGGACGTCGAGGGCCAGCGCGTCGTCGCCGATCGCGTGCCGCAGGCCCGGGTCGGCGCCCGACCCGCCCTTGTGGCCGGGCACGTGGAAGCGGCCCGGCCCGCGGAACCCGTAGCCGACGACCGCGTCGAGGTACGGCGCGCGCGGCTGGTCCTCCCCGTGGAGCACCAGCGCTCAGACCTCGTCGTCGCCGCCCGCGGCGGTCGGCGCCTTGCCGGCGGCCCGCAGCAGCTCCGCCCGCACGAAGCCGTCGAGGTCGCCCTCCAGCACGCGCTGCGCGTCGCCGACCTCGTGGCCGGTGCGGTGGTCCTTGACCATCGTGTACGGCTGCAGCACGTAGGAGCGGATCTGCGAGCCCCAGGACGCGGACTCCGACTCGCCCTTGGCCTTCGCGATCTCGGCCTTGCGGTCCGCCTCGGCCTTCTCGAGCAGCTTCGCGCGCAGCATCTTCATCGCGGTCTCGCGGTTGGAGGACTGCGAGCGCTCGTTCTGGCACTGCACGACCACCCCGGTCGGCAGGTGCGTGATCCGCACGGCCGAGTCGGTCTTGTTGACGTGCTGGCCGCCCGCCCCGGAGGCCCGGTAGGTGTCCACGCGCAGGTCGTCCGGCTCGATCGTGACGTCCCCGACCTCGTCGACGATCGGGGCGACCTCCAGGCCCGCGAACGCGGTCTGCCGGCGGTTCTGCGAGTCGAACGGGCTGATCCGCACCAGCCGGTGCACGCCCTTCTCGGCGTTGAACAGGCCGTAGGCGTTCTCGCCCTCGGCGCGGAAGGTCGCGGTGGTGATCCCCGCCTCCGCCCCCGGGCTGGCCTCCAGCAGCTCGACCCGGAAGCCGCGCGACTCCGCCCAGCGCATCTGCATGCGCAGCAGCATCTCCGCCCAGTCCTGCGCGTCGGTGCCGCCCGCGCCCGCGTTGACGGTCACGAGCGCGTCCCCGGCGTCGTAGGTGCCCGAGAACAGCCGCGCCTCCTCGAGCTCCGCCAGGCGGGCGGTGACCGAGGCGATCTGCTCCTCGAGCTCGGCGGCGAGCTCCTCGTCCTCGTCGGCGAGCTCGGCGAGCCCGTCGAGGTCCTCGACGTCCCGCTCCAGCGCCCGGAAGCCCTCGAGCCGCTTCGTGGTGCGCGCGTGCTCGGCGCTGACCTTCGGGGCGCGCTCCTGGTCGTCCCAGAAGCCCGCGGCGCCCATCTCCTGCTCCAGCTCGGTCAGCTGGGCGGCCAGCGCGTCGGGTTGCACGTGCGCGCGGAGCTCGTCGAACTGGGTGCGGATCGCCTGCAGGCGCTGCGGTGTGGGCTCGTTGGAGGTGGGGGTCGACATCGACCGTCGAAGCTAGCACCGCGCGGGCGCTATGGTCGGTCGCGTGAACGTGCTGAGCCCCCTCGTGGTGCCGCCGAAGCTCCTCGTCCGCGCGCTCGACGACCTGCACCAGCTCGCCACCGTCGCGGTCCGCGCCTCCGACCAGATCGACCGGCTGCTCACCCTCGGGGAGCGCATCGACGAGCGGACCGCCGCCCTGCTGGCGCTCGGCGAGCGGATCGAGGGGCGGACCGACGCGATGCTCGCGCTCGGCGAGCGGATGGAGGGTCACGCCGACGCGATCCTGCGCACCGGTCAGCACCTCGGCGCGCAGGGCGAGCAGCTGATCGCCCACGGCGTGCTGCTCGAGGAGCGCGCGCAGGAGGTCTCCGACCGCGCCCGGGAGGTGCTCGAGGCGCTGCCGCTGCTCGAGAAGGCGATCGGTCTCGCGATGCCGTTGGAGGGCGCGGTCGAGCGGATCGGCCGCGTCGCCGACCGGCTCCCCGGCGGCGGCCAGCGCAAGCCGCGCGGCTGAGCGCCCCTAGCGCGGCTCAGGCCCGGGCCGGGTCGCCGACGCTCGACGCCTCGCTGCGCGCGAGGTCACCGGGCGCGATCTGCCCGCCGCCGTGCCCGACCGCCTCGAGCTGGTCGGTGATCAGCCGTCGCGCCCGGCCGAGCGTCTCGTCGATCGCCTCGACGGCCTTGTCGACGTTCCCGGCCGTCGCGAGGTACTTGGCGACGACGAGCCCCTGCACGATGTTGTCGTTGATCTCCAGGGCCGCGCGCTCGCGGTCCTTGCTGAGCCGCTCGGCGCGGTCGATCGCCACGCTCGCCTCGGCGGCGAACAGCAGCGCCGCCGTGCCGACGCGCTCGGCCAGGCCGCGCCGGGGCGCCGTCCAGGCGAGGGCGAGGACGCCGACCGCGCGGCCGTCGCGCAGGATCGGCTGCGCGAGCCCCTGGACGGTGCCGTCGAAGCGGTGGCGGCCGCGGCCCGTCGCGGTGGTGAGGATCGTCTGCGGCCGGCCCGTGCGGTACGCGGCCTGGAGCGCCTCGCGCGCCGGCTCGCCGTTGAACACGAGCCCGGCCTCGGGCGCCCCGGCCATCGCGGTCACCTGCATCCCGGCGCCGTCGTCCAGCGGCTCGAGCATGATCACGACGTCGGCGCGCGCGGACTGCTGCAGGCCTTCGCAGGTGCTGCGGCCGAACTCCGACACGTCGGAGAGCCCGCTCGCCATCTGCGCGACCGCCGCGAGGTCGGCCGCCTGGGCGCGGATCGCGCGGGTCAGGCGGGCGATCATGACGCCGCCGACCCCGACGGTCCCCATGCCCATCAGCCAGTAGGTCGCGGCCACGGGCGTGTCGTCCTGCAGCGCCAGCACGGCCGCGTAGAGGGCCGCGGCGAACGCGAGCTGCGCGACCGCCGCGCCGATCCGGAAGAAGTAGCTGGCGTACAGCGCGATCCACACGTACATCAGCGCGTACGCGGCCGCCCCGTCGCCCCCGAACAGCACGCACTGGCTGATCAGGACGGTGCCGAGCCCGAGGATCGTCTGCAGCACGCCGACGCCGAACCGGCCGGCGCCGACGACCAGCGCCACGACGACCCCGAGCGCCAGCACGCACGGGATCGCGACGCCGAGCTCCTCGGTGCTCGCGGAGTGCGGCAGCAGCAGCGTCGTGCTGGCCAGCAGCGCGCCCGCTCCGTAGAGGAACGCGAGCGCGTGCGCCATCACCGTCCGCTCGGTGGGCGTCGTGCCGTACGGCACGGCTACGGGGTTCGGGGGCGCCATCCGCAGATCCCATCGGCGTCGCCCGGCCCGGACTTGAGCGTCCCGGGGCCGGTGCGACGGGTCATCTCAGCGGCTCAGGCGCCGTGGCACTTCTTGTACTTCTTGCCCGAGCCGCACCAGCACGGCTCGTTGCGCCCGGTCGTCTCGGTGTCGTCGAGGCGGCGCTGCTGGACGGCCGGGACGAGCTCGCGCTCGTCGTCGACGAGGACCTCGCCGCCGCCCGCGGCCTCCTGCAGCGCGCTGGGCTGCTGCGTGCCCGCCCCGCCGGAGTACTGCGCGTTCTGCAGCGCCGGGCCGTCGCCCGCGCCGGCCTGCGCCGGGTCGGCGACCTCGCCCTCGACCTCGACCTGCACGTGGAAGATCATGCGCGCGAAGTCGGACCAGATGGTGTTCATCAGGTCCTCGAAGAGCGTGAAGCCCTCGTTCTTGTACGCGACCAGCGGGTCGATCTGGGCGAACCCGCGCAGGTGGATGCCCTCGCGCAGGTAGTCCATGTCGTAGAGGTGCTCCTTCCACCGCTGATCGATGATCTGCAGCAGCAGGTAGCGCTCCAGGGCGCGCATCAGCTCGTCGCCGAGCTCGGTCTCGCGCGTCTCGTAGCGGCCCAGCGCGTCCTCGGCGAGCCGGTCGACGAGCTCCTCGCGGGAGATGCCGGACGCGATCACCTGGTCGCTGTCGAGCGAGACCGGCCAGATGTCCTCCAGCGCGGTCCACAGGCCGTCGATGTCCCACTCCTCGACGTAGTCGCCGGGGGTGTACTCGTCGACGAGGCGCTGCACGACGTCGCCGAGGTTCTCGCGGGCGGTCTCGCCCATGTCGCGACCCTCGAGGACGTCGTCGCGGTAGCGGTAGACGACGTCGCGCTGCTTGTTCAGCACGTCGTCGTACTCCAGGACGCGCTTGCGGATGAGGAAGTTCTGCTCCTCGACCTTCTTCTGCGCCTTCTCGATCTGCTTGGACAGCATGCCCGCCTCGATCGGCTCCTCGTTGCCGTCCGCGTCGAGCGTCCCGAGACGGTCGAGGATCTTGTAGATCCGGTCGCCGGCGAACAGGCGCACGAGGTCGTCCTCGGCGGAGAGGAAGAAGCGGGACTCGCCCGGGTCGCCCTGGCGGCCGGCGCGGCCGCGCAGCTGGTTGTCGATCCGGCGCGACTCGTGCCGCTCGGTGCCGATGATGAACATGCCGCCGGCGTCCATCACCTTCTGGCGGTCCTCCTCCACACGTGCCTCGAGCGCGGGCAGGACGCGGGCGAGCGTCTCCTCGTAATCGGGGTCGCCGGGCTTCAGCCCGAGCTTGCCCTGGACCTCGACGGCGGCGAGGTGCTCGGCGTTGCCGCCGAGCTTGATGTCGACGCCGCGGCCGGCCATGTTCGTCGCGATCGTGACGGCGCCGAGCTGGCCCGCCTCGGCGACGATCTCCGCCTCGCGCGCGACGTACTCGGGCTTGGCGTTGAGGACCTCGTGCTTGATCCCGAGCTGGTTCAGGCGCTCGCTGAGCATCTCGGAGACCTCGACCGAGATCGTGCCCACGAGGATCGGCTGGCCCTGCTCGTGGCGGGCGGCGATCTCGCGCACGACCGCCGACCACTTGCCGTCCTTGGTCTTGTAGACCTGGTCGTTCTGGTCCATGCGGACCATCGGCCGGTTGGTCGGGACCTGCACGACGCCGAGCTTGTAGATCTTCATGAACTCGGTCGCCTCGGTGAGCGCCGTGCCCGTCATGCCCGCGAGCTTGTCGTACATGCGGAAGTAGTTCTGCAGCGTGATGGTGGCGAGCGTCTGGTTCTCCTCCTGGACGCGCACCCCCTCCTTCGCCTCGACCGCCTGGTGCAGGCCCTCCGACCAGCGCCGGCCGTCGAGGATGCGGCCGGTGAACTCGTCGATGATCTTCACCTCGCCGTCGATCACCTCGTAGTCGACGCCGCGGTGGTAGAGCGACTGCGCCTTCAGCGACTGGATCAGGTGGTTGACGAGATGCCCGTTGTCGGCCCGGTAGAGGTGGTCGATGCCGAGGAACTTCTCGGCCTTCGCGACGCCCTGCTCGGTGACCGCGACGGTCTTGTGCTTCTCGTCGAACTCGAAGTCGAAGTCCGCGACGAACTCCTTCTTCATCCGCGGGTCCATGTTCTCCGGCTTCTTGCCCGAGACCATGACCTTGGCGAGCTTGGCGAACCGCTGGTAGTCCTCGGCCGCCTGCTCGGGGGCGCCGGAGATGATCAGCGGCGTGCGCGCCTCGTCGATGAGGATGTTGTCGACCTCGTCGACGATCGCGAAGTTGTGCGTCGCGAGCGGCCGGCCGTCCTCGGTGTAGCGGCCGCCGTGCTGGACCTTCTCCTCCAGCGACGTGGCCATGTTGTCGCGCAGGTAGTCGAAGCCGAACTCGGAGTTCGTCCCGTACGTGATGTCGCACGCGTAGGCGGCGCGCTTCTCCTCGTAGGGCTGCATGTTCTGCAGGATCCCCACGGTCAGCCCGAGGAAGTGGTAGAGCGGGGTCATCCACGACGCGTCGCGGCGGGCGAGGTAGTCGTTGACCGTGACGACGTGGACGCCCTTGCCGGCGAGCGCGTTGAGGACGACGGCGAGCGTGCCGGTGAGGGTCTTGCCCTCGCCGGTCTTCATCTCGGCGATCTGCCCGGAGTGCAGCACCATGCCGCCGATGAGCTGGACGTCGAAGTGCCGCATGCCCATCGCGCGACGTGACGCCTCGCGGGTGATGGCGAAGCACTCCGGCAGGACGGCGTCGAGCGAGTCGCCCTCCTCCTGCACGCGCTCCTTCAGCTCCTGGAAGCGCTCGCGCAGGACCTCGTCGCTCTCCTGCTCGAGCGTCTCGGCGAAGGCCCCGATGGACGCCACGCGCTTCTCGTAGGACTTGAACTGCTTCTTCTCGCCTGCATTCAGCGCGCGATCAAGGAGACCCATGGAGCGAGGGTACCAGCGCAGCGGTGCCCGCCGACCCCGTGGGAATCGGCGGGCACGCTGTGGGTGAGAGGGCTCTGGGCCTGGCGGCGAGGCGGCGCCGCGCCGCGCCCTGCTGCCCTCCGTGACGCCCCCGGCAAGGGGCGCATGGGTTCAGGTCGTGTGGGTCAGGTCAGCTGCCCGAGCCGCTGGCCGAGGCCGCCCATGGCGTGGGCCTCGCGACGGTGCCGACGGACCTCCTTGCGGCGCTTGACCTGGCGGCCGAGCTCCTCCTCGCAGAGGTTGATCGCGTGACGCAGGTCGCGCGCGGAGTCGTGCGCTCGCAGCGTGCAGCCCTTCATGTGGAGCGTGATCTCGACGACGAACCGCTCCGGAATCCGGGGATTCGCTTCTTCGGAGAGGTGGACTTCCAGCACACCCCCCTTCACCTGCCGTTCGATCTTCGCGAAGCGCTTCCGCACGTGCTCACGGAGATCCTCCGTGACCGGGACGTTGCGGCCCTTGCACTCGATCTGCATCCCATGACCTCCTGGGTCGGGTTGGCGGTGTGGGACGACCATAGCCCCACCCGCACCGAACCGCAACACGTCATTGCGTCCATCTGTGATAGGGGCTGGATCAGGCCCCGCGGAGGGCCCGGACGGCGGTCACCGCGAGCACCTCCGGGACACCGCCCTGCCGCAGTGCGCGGGCGCACGCGTCGAGCGTCGCGCCCGTGGTGTGGACGTCGTCGACGAGGACCACGCGGCCGCCGGACGGCAGCCGCCCCGGCCGGGCGTGCACCGACAGCCGCGTGCCGGCCAGCCGCTCGGCGCGCCCGGCGCCGAGCTGGTGGTCCGCGCGCCCACCGGTGCGGCGCAGCGCCCCGGCGGCCACGGGCGCCCCGGTGCGACGCGCGAGACGGCGGGCCAGCAGGCCCGCGTGGTCGTAGCCGCGGCGCCGGCGCCGGCCCGGGTGCGCGGGCACCGGCACGAGCGTCGCGCTCGCCAGCAGGCCCGGTGGCGCGGTCGCGGCGATCGCGGCGGCGAGCAGGTCGGCCGCCGCGATCGCGCCGCGGAACTTCAGGGCGGTGACGAGCGTGCGCGCGGGGCCCTCGTGCGCCAGCGGCGCCCAGGCGGCGGCGTAGGCGTGCAGCGCCGCGGGGCACGGGCGCCCGCACGGGGCGGGCAGGCCGCAGCGCGCGCAGCGCGCTCCGACGAGCCACGGCAGCGCGCCGCGGCACGCGCCGCAGAGGTCGTGGCCGGGCGCGCGGCAGACGAGGCACTGCGGTGGGACGAGGAGGTGCAGCAGGTCGCGGGCGGTCATCGCGCCATGGTGGCCCGACCCGGCGTCACGGATCCACACCCACCTGCAACGATCGTGTGCGATGTCTGTGTCGCCCGACACGTCCTGGACGTTCGCTCCCGGGCCCGCGCTCCTCGTCGCCCTGCTCCTGGGCGCGTACCTGTGGCGGTTCCGTGCGGTCCGGGCGACCGCCAGCGGCCCGCGCGACGCCCCGGTGTGGCGGCTGTGCGTCTTCCTCCTGGGGATCGTGCTCCTGTGCGCCGCGCTGTTCTCGCCGCTGGACGTCCTCGGCGAGCAGATCTTCGCGATGCACATGGTCCAGCACGTGCTGCTGCTGGACATCGTGCCGATCCTGCTGATCCTCGGGCTCACGAAGGTGCTGCTGCGGCCCGCGACCCGTGGCCTGCACCCTCTGGAGCGCCGCGCGGGCTGGTTCGGCGGCCCGGTCTTCGCGATCGTCCTGTACGTCGGCGTGATGTGGATCTGGCACATCCCGGCGCTCTACGACGCGGCGGTCGAGCACCCGTTCGTGCACGTGCTCGAGCACATCTGCTTCACCTTCGGCGGGGGCCTGTACTGGTGGCACCTGCTGTCCCCGATCCGGTCGCGCCTGGCGCTCGGCGGCCTGGGACCGGTCGTCTACATGGTCGTCACGAAGGTCCTCGTCGGGATCCTCGGGATCTTCCTGACCTTCGCGCCCAGCGCGCTGTACGCCGTGTACGAGGAGGGCCCGCGCTACTGGGGCCTGTCGGCGACCGACGACCAGGCGCTGGCCGGGGCGATCATGGCGATCGAGCAGTCGGTCGTCATGGGGATCGCGCTGGCGTTCCTGTTCATCCGTGCGCTCGGCGAGTCCGACCGTGCGGACGAGCGCGCCGAGCGCTACGAGACCCGCGCCGCCTCCTGACGCGCGCGGGCCGGGCCGGGCGCGTCAGGTTCCCGGCCGGCGGAGGTTCTCGGTGATGCCGACGTGGCCCGCGATGCCGCTGATGAGGATCGAGCCGGCGGGGAGCTCGGTGCCGGGGAAGACGACCGCGTCCTTCAGGCAGGCGCCGTCGCCGATGACCGCCTCGTCGCCGATGACGAGCGGGCCCTGCAGGCGCACGTGCTTGCCGATCGTGACGTCGCGGCCGATCCAGACGGGCGGCTCGACGAGCTCGACGCCCGCGAACGAGGTGCCGTCGCCGAGCACGAGGCCGGGCTCGATCTCGTCGCCCTCGGCCCGCAGGTCCAGGCCGCCGGTGATCGCGTCGAAGGTGCCCTGCTTGAGCTCCACGAGCGACCCGACGTCGTTCCAGTACTCGTCGCCGATGTCGTGCACGTGGAACGGCACGTCGTGGGCGAGCAGCGCCGGGAAGACGTCGTTGGCGAAGTCGACGAACGCGGTGTCGGGGAAGTAGTCGAAGATCTCCGGCTCGAACAGGTAGATGCAGGTGTTCGCGAGGTCGGAGAGCGCCTCGTCGGGGTGGGGCTTCTCCTGGAAGGCGCTGATGCGGCCCTGCGCGTCGTGGACGATCACCCCGTACTCCTGGGTGTCGGCGACCTGCTTGGCCGCGATCGTGGCGACGCCGCCGTTCGCGCGGTGCGCGGCGAGGAACCGCTCGATGTCGATGTCGGTGAGCGCGTCCCCGGAGAAGACGAGGAAGGTGCCGTCGCCGAAGAACTCGCGGCAGCGGCGCACGCCGCCCGCGGTGCCGGAGAGCTCCTCCTCCTCGACGTACTCGATCGCGTCCCCGAAGTAGTCGCGGATCGTGTCGGGGAAGTAGTGGAGGTTCGCGACGATGTCCTGGATGCCCGCGCGGCGCAGGTGGTCGACGATGTGCGCCATCACCGGCCGGTCGAGGACCGGGACCATCGGCTTCGGGATCTCGTGGGTCAGGGGGCGCAGCCGGGTGCCGAGACCGGCGGCGAGGACCTGTGCTCTGATCTCCATGCGGGACGGACGGTACCGGCCCGCGGCTCCGGCGGGCGTGCCGACGCGCCTACGGCGCGGGGTCCCAGGTCGTGCGGTAGGCGGCCTGCTCGTCGCTGAGCGTGTCGATCTGCACGCCGAGCGACGCGAGCTTGAGCCGGGCGATCTCGCGGTCGACGCGCTCGGGGACCGGGTGCACGCCGGGGCCGAGCGCGCCGCGGCGCAGCACGAGCTCCTCGGCGGCGAGGGCCTGGTTGGCGAAGCTCATGTCCATGACCGCGGCCGGGTGGCCCTGGGCGGCGGCGAGGTTCACGACGCGCCCGGAGGCGAGCAGGTTGAGCCGCCGGCCGCCGAGGTCGACCTGGTCGACGAGCGGCAGCACCGGGACGGGCGGGCCGACGGCGGCCTCGCGCAGGGCGGGCAGGTCGATCTCGACGTCGAAGTGCCCGGCGTTCGCGAGCACCGCGCCGTCCTTCATGCGGGCGAAGTGCTCGGCGCGCAGCACCCGGGCGACGCCGGTGACGGTGATGAAGACGTCGCCGCGCTCGGCGGCGGTCAGGGCCGGGAGGACCTCGTAGCCCTCCATGCGGGCCTCGAGCGCGCGGCGCTCGTCGACCTCGCAGACGACGACGATCGCGCCCATGCCGCGGGCGCGCTGCGCGATGCCCTTCCCGGTCCAGCCGTAGCCGAGGACGACGACGGTGCGTCCGGCGAGCAGCAGGTTGGTGGCGCGCAGGATCCCGTCGAGCGTGGACTGGCCGGTGCCGTAGCGGTCGTTGAAGACCCGCTCCGAGAGCGCTTCGTTGACGGCGATGACGGGCACGGCGAGCCGGCCCTGCGCCTCGAGGGCGCGCAGGCGCACGAGGCCCGTGGTGGTCTCCTCGGTGGCGCCGAGCATCCCGTCGAGGACGCCGGGGTGGGCGGCGTGGATGACGCTGACGAGGTCGGCGCCGTCGTCGAGCGTGATCTGCGGGCTGCGGGCGACGAGCGCCCCGACGTGCGCGACGTAGGCGTCGAGGTCCTCGCCGCGGCGGGCGTGGACCTCCGCCCCGTCCTCGACGGCGAGGGCGGCGGCGACGTCGTCCTGCGTGGAGAGCGGGTTGGCCGCGGCGAGCGCGACCTCGGCGCCGCCCGCGAGGAGGGCCCGGACGAGGTTGGCCGTCTCCGCGGTGACGTGCAGGCACGCGGCGACGACGACGCCCTCCAGCGGGCGCTCCTGCGCGAACCGCTCCCGCAGGGCGGCCAGGACCGGCATCTGGGCGTCGGCCCAGTCGATGCGGTCCCGGCCGGCGGCCGCGAGCGTCAGGTCGGCGACGTCAGACATGCGACCGCCTGCCCCGGGAGTGCCCGGAGGCCCGGATCGTCGTCCGTGCGGGCGACCGGGGCGCGGGGCGAGTACGGACGTACGGGCCCTTCGCCCCGGGTGCGCGCACCGGCGTCGACACGGAGTGCCCAGAGGCCCGGATCGTCGTCCGTGCGGGCGACCGGGGCGCGGGGCAAGTACGGACGTACGGGCCCTTCGCCCCGGGTGCGCGCACGGGCGTCGAGACGGGTCTCTGGGGCTAGTAGCGGTAGTGGTCGGGCTTGTACGGGCCGTCGACCTTGACGCCGATGTAGTCGGCCTGCTCCTGGCTCAGCGGGGTGAGGTTGACGCCGAGGGCGTCGAGGTGCAGGCGGGCGACCTTCTCGTCGAGGTGCTTGGGGAGCACGTAGACGCCGATCGGGTAGTCCTCGGTCTTCGTGTACAGCTCGATCTGGGCGATCGTCTGGTTGGTGAAGGAGTTGGACATGACGAACGACGGGTGGCCGGTGGCGTTGCCGAGGTTCAGCAGGCGGCCCTCGGAGAGGACGATGATCGAGTGGCCGTCGGGGAACTTCCACTCGTCGACCTGCGGCTTGATGTTGATCCGCTCGATGCCCTCGGTCTGCTGGAGGCCGGCCATGTCGATCTCGTTGTCGAAGTGGCCGATGTTGCCGACGATGGCGTTGTGCTTCATCCGGGCCATGTCCTGCGCCTTGATGATGTCCTTGTTGCCGGTTGTGGTGATGAAGACGTCGGCGGTCTCGACGACGTTGTCGAGGGTGTCGACCTGGTAGCCCTCCATGGCGGCCTGGAGCGCGCAGATGGGGTCGATCTCGGTGACGATGACGCGGGCGCCCTGGGCCTTCAGCGAGGCGGCGGAGCCCTTGCCGACGTCGCCGTAGCCGCAGACGACGGCGGTCTTGCCGGCGAGCATGACGTCGACGGCGCGGTTGATGCCGTCGACGAGCGAGTGGCGGCAGCCGTAGAGGTTGTCGAACTTCGACTTGGTGACGGAGTCGTTGACGTTGATGGCCGGGAACAGCAGCTTGCCGTCGCGGTGCATCTCGTAGAGGCGGTGGACGCCGGTGGTCGTCTCCTCGGTGACGCCCTTGATCTCGGCGGCGATCTTCGTGTAGCGCTGCGTGTCCTCGGTGAGGGACTTCTGCAGCAGCGTGAGGAAGATCTCGAACTCCTCGGAGCCGCCGGTGGACGGGTCCGGGACGGCGCCGGCCTCCTCGAACTCCTTGCCCTTGTGGATGAGCATGGTGGCGTCGCCGCCGTCGTCGAGGATCATGTTCGCGGGGCTGCCCTCGGGCCAGCCGGCGACGACGCGCTCGGTGCACCACCAGTACTCCTCGAGGGTCTCGCCCTTCCAGGCGAAGACCGGGACGCCCTGCGGGGCGTCGGGGGTGCCGTTGGGGCCGACGGCGACGGCCGCGGCGGCGTGGTCCTGGGTGGAGAAGATGTTGCAGGAGCACCAGCGGACCTCGGCGCCGAGGGCGGTGAGGGTCTCGATGAGGACCGCGGTCTGGATCGTCATGTGGAGCGACCCGATGATGCGGGCGCCCTTGAGCGGCTGGGAGGGGCCGAACTCCTCGCGGGTGCGCATCAGGCCGGGCATCTCGTGCTCGGCGAGCTGGATCTCCTTGCGGCCGAAGGCGGCGAGGGAGAGGTCGGCGACCTTGTAGTCGTCCGGGGCCAGAACGGTGGTGGTGCTCATCGTGTCCTTGTGGTCGTTCACGTGGGAGGCGCCCCGGCCGCGGCCAGGAGCCTCGAGTGCTTGTCCTGCTCCCAGCTCAGCCAGTCGCTGGCGGGGACGCCGGTGGGGCGCGCCGGTGTGGCCTCGAACCACGCCTCCACCGCGTCCCGCAGGTCGCGGTCGCGGCGCAGGCGTAGTGCGAAGCCCATCTCGCCGAGTCCGAGCTCGTGCTCGCCCAGCAGCTCGCGCAGGGTGCGCAGGCGCTGGAGCTCGGCGGGTCCGTAGAGGCGGTAGCCGCCGCTGGAGCGTTCGGGCTCGATGAGCCCGAGGCGCTCGACGTAGCGGAGCATGCGGGGCGACCAGCCGGTCGTCTCGGCAGCCTCGTTGATGGTCAGCGCGTCCATCCGCGGGCAACCTTACCACGATCGTGTCAAGGTTACCCGCGGCGGACGACCTCGCAGTGGCGCACCGTGTCGTCGGGGTCGGCGTCGACGACGTCGCGCCCGGGGCCGCAGTCGATGCGGTCGCGGCCGTCGGCCGCGGCGAAGACCCGGTCGTCGCCCGCCCCTGCCTCGATGACGTCGCGCCCGGCGCCGCTGCGCAGCCGGTCGTTCCCGGCGCCGCCGCGCAGCACGTCGTCGCCGGCGTCGCCCTGGACGTAGTCGGCTCCGGGCCCGCCGTCGACGAGGTCCGGTCCGCCGCCGCCGTACATCGTGTCGGGGCCGGCGTGCCCGAACAGCAGGTCGGGGGCGGCGGTCCCCGGCTGGTAGTCGCCCCAGAGCACGTCCTCCCCGTCGCCGCCGAGGAACAGGTCGGCGCCCGCGCCGCCCAGGAGCTTGTCGGCCAGCGGGGTGCCGACGCGCACGTCGCCGCCCGTGTCGGAGGAGAGGTGGACGTCGCCGCGCCCGGGGACGTGCGGCTCGGCGGCGGCGACGATCCGCTCGCAGCCGACGAGCAGCGCGGCCGACGCGACCTCCCGGGCGGCGGGCGTCGCGGTCGGGGCGTCGCCGCGCGGGACGTCGACGAACAGCAGGTCCTCGCCGGGGCCGCAGTCGATGAGCTCCTCCTTGCCGCCGTCGTTGGCGGCGAGCACGTCGTCACCGGCGCCCGCGTAGAAGCGGTCCCGGCCGGTGCCGCCGAGCAGCTGGTCGTCGCCGTCGCCCGCGCGGATCGTGTCGGGCCCGGAGCCCCCGTCGAGCAGGTCGTTGCCGCTGCCGCCGTCCAGGACGTCGGGGGCCTCGTCGCCGGCGAGGCTGTCGCCGCCGGCGCCGCCGCTGAGCGTGTCGTGGCCGAAGCCGCCGCTGAGGGTGTCGTCGCCGTCGCGGCCGAGCAGCCGGTCGTCGCCCGAGGCGCCCTCCAGGGCGTCGGACCCGGGCCCGCCGTCTAGCCGGTCGGACCCGGTCTGCCCGGCGAGCACGTCGGCGCCCGGGCCGCCGAGCAGCCGGTCGGGGGCCTCCTCGCCGCGCAGGAGGTCGACGCCGGGACCGCCGTCGAGCGTGTCCGAGCCGGTCCCGCCGTAGAGCCGGTCGTCGCCGGTGCCGCCGAGCAGGCGGTCGGCCCCGCGGCCGCCGGAGAGCCGGTCGCGGCCGCCGAGGCCGCGCAGGACGTCGGCGCCGCGCCCGCCCCGGAGCGCGTCGGCGCGCGCGGTGCCGCGCACGGTGCGGGCGGCGCGGGCGCGCGGTGCGGTGCCGGGGGGCGCGACCGGCCGGGGCGCGGCGACGACCTGGCGGCGCGGCAGCACGCAGCCGCGCAGCGCGTCGGCGCGGTCGGCGGAGACGGCGTCGGCCGCGTCGCAGGCGACCGCGTCGCCCTCGCCGTCGTCGAAGGCGATGACGGCGTCCGCGCCCGCGTCGCCGCGCAGCACGTCGCGGCCCTGCTGGCCGCTCAGCGCGTCGTCGCCGCCGCCGCCGGTGATCCGGTCGGCGCCCGCACCGCCGAGCAGCACCTCGGCCGCCGGACCGCCGGTGAGCACGTCGGCGGCCGCGGTCCCGACGAGCGTCTCGACGTCGGCGGCGACGTCGTCGCCCTCCCCCGCCGCCCCGTCGTCGGCGCCGCCGCCGACGGTCACGGTGACGCCGGCGCCGCGCCCGGCGTAGGAGACCTCGTCGCGACCGGCGCCCCCGAGGAGCCGGTCGCCGCCGGTCCCGCCGAAGAGGCGGTCGTCGCCGTCGGCCCCGAGCAGGGTGTCGGCGCCCGGCGTGCCGAGGAGGACGTCGTCGTGCGGGGAGCCGATGACGACCGAGAAGCCGGTGCCGTCGATGCGGTCGAGCCCGGCGGTGTTCGGCAGCGCGTCACCGGACGCCTGGCCCGCGCCGAACGGCGCGACGACCCCGGTCGGCCAGCGCGAGAGGTCGAGGGTGTCGGTGCCGCCGCGCCCCGCGAAGCCGCGCGACGTGCCCGGGTGCGCGACGAAGCGGTCGTCGCCCGGCCCGCCCTCGAGCAGCTCGACGTCGGCGCCGACGAGATCGCCCTCGCCCGGGGCGCCGTCGTCGGCGGCGCGGCCGTCGGGGGTGACGGTCGCCCCGGGGCCGTCGGGGTAGCTGACCGTGTCGCGGTCGCCGCCGCCGCCGGCGAGCGCGTCGGGACCGGGGCCGCCGGTCAGCCGGTCGGCGCCCTCGCCACCGGCGAGCCGGTCGGCGCCCGGGCCGCCCTCAAGCTGGTCGTCGCCCTCGCCGGCGTCGAGCAGGTCGTCGCCGCTGCCGCCGTCGAGGCGGTCGGCGCCGCCCTCGGTCCGCAGCGTGTCGGTGCCCGCGCCGCCGTCCAGGACGGCGTCGAGCCGCAGCCCGGTCGCGGCGAGCGTGTCGTTCCCGTCGTCGCCGAACAGGGTGATGCGCCCCGACGGGACGCCGGCCTCCTGGAAGGCGGCGAGCCGGTCGTCGCCCGTGCCGCCGCTCGCGGTGCCCTCGTGACGCAGCTGCAGCCGGTCGTTCCCGGCCCCGCCGTAGAGCGTGGGCTGCTCGGTGCGGTCCCCGACGACCGTGAGCTCGTCGTCGCCGCTGCCGCCGGCGAGGACGTCGACGTCGCGCAGCCGCTCGTCGAGGCCGACGCCGCCGTTGCCGGTCCCGCCGATCTCCAGGCGCACGGGCTCGGTGGCGGCGGAGGCGTCGAGCGTGTCGCGGCCGGTGCCGCCGCCGATCGCGTCGAGGCCCGGGCTGGCGAGGACCACGTCCGCGCCGTCTCCCCCGGCGACCAGGTCGTCGCCCGGGCCCGGGTCGACGTGGTCGGTCCGGAAGCTGCCGGCGACGACGTCGTTGCCTGGGCCGGCGACGACGTCGAGCGCCACCGAGCCGCTCGCGGTGAGGACGTCGTCGCCGTCCCCGAGCTCGACGCGGGCGAGCGGCGCGTCGAGCGCCGGGTTGGGCGCGACCTCGCAGATGACCGAGATGCCGAAGCTCGTGCAGCCCGGCCCCGCCACCGGGTCGCTGCCGGTCGCCCCACGGGCGACCCGGACGGCGGTGTGGTACCCCTCGACGACGAGCTCGTCCGCGTCCCCGGGCGCGGTCCGCACGACGACGCGGTCGGACTCGACCGCGACGGTCGCGGCGCGCGCGTCCGCGGCCCCGACGGTCAGCAGGACCGCCGTGAGCAGTCCCAGGGTCCCTCCCGTCGGCCGCATGCGCGCAAGCATGACGGCTCGCCGCGACGGGTGTCGCGGCAAGCCCGGGGAGGCCGAACTCAGCGCGCGGCGAGCTCGCCCTTGAGCTGCTCGACCGAGGTGAGCGGCGCCGGGTCCTGGCCGCGCAGGACCGCGAGGTAGAGCGAGACGAGGTCGCCGAGGAGCACGAGCGAGAAGACCCGCTCGGCAGCCGTCGTGCCGACCGAGGAGACCACGTGGGTCGAGGTCGCGTGCGGCGCCACGAGCTGGCGCGTCAGCTCGATCCGGCCGCCCATCCGCGGGTGGGAGTCGCAGTCGTCGAGGAAGACCGCGCCGAACGGGCCGAGCCCGGCCGCGCCCTCCCACGCCTGGATCTCGTTGTGGTCGAGCTCGGGCAGCTCGTGCGAGAACGCCGGGAGCTTCGCGTTGGCGTTCAGCTGGCTCTTCCAGCGGTACGCGACCGGCGCGGTGAGCCCGCAGCCCGCGATCACCGGCACGCTGCCGTGCAGCGCGCGGGCGAGGCTCTTGGCCAGGCCGTCCTCGGGCCCGTCGGGTCCCCACGCGTCGACGAGCTCCTCCAGGTGCTCGGCGGCGACGTCAAGGTCGGACGCCAGGCGCGGGCCAGCGCCGCACTGCGCGGCGACCTCGAGCGCGGCCACGGTCATGTAGCCGACCGCGGCCCGGGAGCGCAGGCCGCCCGCCATCGGGATGACCGGCACGCCCTCCTTGCGGGCGAGCTTCGCAAGCGCGCCGCCGGTCGTGCAGACGACGCGCCGCGCGCCGAGCGCACCGGCCGCCTCGTAGCAGGCCAGCACCTCCTCGGTGTTCCCCGAGTAGCTCGTGCACAGGACGGTCGTGTCGGGCGTCGTCCACGGCGGCAGCGCGTAGTCGCGCGTGGTGAGGATCGGGCGCACCGCGTGGTCGCCGAGGATCGCGCGGGCCAGCAGGCCGCCCATGCCCGCCCCGCCCATGCCGGCGACGACGAGCCCGGCGGCGCTGTCCCAGCCGGTCATGCCCGCCGACTCCGCCTTCCACAGCGCGTCGCGCAGGTGCTCGGGCAGCGCGAGGACGTCGGTGACCTGGTCGGTGGTGTCGACCGCGGCGACCGCCTCACGGTCCAGCGGCGTGCGCTCCGTCGTGCTCATCCCTCTCTCCTCCTGCTGCACTCGCGGCTCAGAACCGGACGGCGCCGTCACCGACGGTCGCGCCCGGGAAGATCTTGACGCCCCGCGACAGGACGTTGTCCGCGCCGACGGTCGTGCCCTCGCCGAGCACGGCCTCCTGCTCGACGACGGTGCGCTCCCCGATCGTGGCCCGCGGGGCGACGATCGCGTCGCGCACGACCGCGTCGGCCGCGACGCTCGCGCCGTCCAGGACGATGCTGCGCTCGACGGTGGCGCCCGCGGCGACGGACGCGCCCGCGCCGATCACCGCGCCGGGACCGACGGTGGCGCCGGCCGCGACGGTGGCGCCCGCCTCGACGATCGCCGGGGCGATCACGGTGGCGCCGTCGGCGACGTCGCCCGTGACGGCCAGCCCGTCGGTCAGGCGGTCGAGCACCTGGGTCGTCACGTTGCCGGCGAGGATGTCGGAGGTGCCCTGCAGGTAGCGCTGCGGGGTGCCGATGTCCAGCCAGTAGGCGGAGCGGTCGGCGGAGGCGTACAGGCCGTTGCCGACGAGCGCGGGCCACACCTGCGTCTCGATCGACACGTTCTGGTCGGGCTCGATCATGTCGAGGACCGAGCGCTCGAGGACGTAGATGCCCGCCGAGATGAGGTACTCGTCGATGCCGCCGAGCTGGTCCGGGCCGGGCTTCTCGAGGAAGCCGGTGACCGCGCCGTCGTCCTGCGTGAGGACGAGGCCGTAGGCGGACGGGTCGGTGACGGGCACGAGGCCGAGCGTCGCGGTCGCCCCGGTGCGCTCGTGCTGGGCGATCTGCGCGCTGACGTCGACGTCGGTGAGGACGTCGCCGTTGAGCATCAGGAACCGCTCCTGCAGGTGGTCCTGCGCGAACTTCAGCGCGCCCGCGGTGCCGCGCGGCTCGGGCTCCTGCAGGTAGGTGAGGCGCACGCCGTAGTCGGAGCCGTCCCCGAGCGCGGCCTGCACGGCGTCGGGCAGGAAGCCGCAGGCCATGACGACGTCGTCGACCCCGTGGCCGCGCAGCCACTGGAGCATGTACGCCATGAACGGCCGATCGACGAACGTGACGATCGGCTTCGGGATGCCGGAGGTGAGCGGCCTGAGCCGCGTTCCCTCGCCGCCGACCAGGATCACCGCCTGCATTCCGTGCCTCCTCCTCAGCCTCGGCCGATGCCTTCGTACGTGAGCCCGGCGCCACGGACGGCGTCGGGGTCCAGCGCGTTGCGTCCGTCGATGACGGTGGTGCCGGCCATCAGGCGGGCGACCTGCGTCCAGTCCAGGGTGCGGAACTCGTCCCACTCGGTGACGAGCACGAGCGCGTCGGCGTCGGTGAGGGCGTCGAGCGCGTCCTCGGCGAAGCGGACGCCCTGGATGAGCTTGCGCGCCTCGTCCTCGGCGATCGGGTCGAACGCGCTGACGAGCGCCCCGGCCGCCTGCAGCCGCGCCGACAGCACCAGCGAGGACGCCTCGCGCATGTCGTCGGTGTTCGGCTTGAACGCGAGGCCGAGCAGCGCGATCCGCTTGCCGACCAGCGGCCCGAGGTGCTTCTCGAGCTTGCCGATCACGCGGCGCTTCTGCAGCTCGTTGACCTCGATGACCGAGTTCAGCAGCTGGAAGTGGTAGCCGGAGTTGCCCGCGAGCTGCTTGAGCGCCGTGACGTCCTTCGGGAAGCAGGAGCCGCCGAAGCCGATGCCGGGCTGCAGGAACTTCGGGCCGATGCGGCTGTCGAGGCCCATGCCCTTGGCGACCTCGAGGACGTCGGCGCCGGTCTCCTCGCAGACGTTGGCGATCTCGTTGATGAACGAGATCTTCGTGGCGAGGAACGCGTTGGCCGCGAGCTTCACCATCTCGGCGCTCGCGATGTCCGTGCGGACGAGCTCGCCCGGGCCCTCGCCGCCGTGCTCGGCGGTCAGCAGCGGCCGGTAGAGCTCGACGACCGCGTCGCCCGCCCAGTCGCCGTCGTCGCCGACGACCACGCGGTCGGGCTGCAGGAAGTCGTCGATCGCCGAGCCCTCCTTGAGGAACTCGGGGCAGGACACGTAGCGGAAGCCGCTCTTGCCCTGCTCCTCGAACAGCCGCTTGATGTTCTTGCCGGTCCCGCAGGGGACCGTCGACTTCATGACCAGCGCGTGCCGGTCGGAGGCGGGCATCGCGCCGACGACCGCGTGGACCGCCGAGAGGTCCGCGTCGCCCGAGTAGGTGGGCGGGGTGCCGACCGCGACGAACAGCAGGCGCGCGTTGTCCAGCGCGTCCTGGATGTCGGTCGAGAAGTGCATGCGCTCGCGGTTGCGGGCGATCATCTCGGTGAGACCGGGCTCGTAGATCGGGATCTCACCCTGCTTGAGGCGCTCGATCTTGCCGGCGTCGATGTCGATGCAGTAGACGTCGCTGCCGAGCTCCGCGAAGCCCGCCGCAGTGACGAGTCCGACGTAGCCGGTGCCGATGACGCCGATGGGCTCTCGCTCTGCCATGAGGCGGGGAAGGCTAGCGACCCGGGCGCACGGACCGTCGCCTCAGGCGGCGCCGACGCGCGTCAGCGACTCCGCGATCCCCAGCATCTGCGCGTTGCTGAGGGACTGCAGCAGCGTGTTGTGGACCCAGTAGGCGGCCCGCTCGGTGCGCCACGCGACCATCCGCAGGCGGCTGCCGTCGAAGTACAGCTCGTAGGTGCGGCCGGCGATCCGGCGCGTCTCGGACGGGGAGCGCAGGATCGGCGGGTCCTTCCAGGTGGTGCCCTGCACGCCGTAGTACTGGCCGACGCCCGGCGCCTTGACGACCAGCCGGTAGGCGCGGTGGCGGCGCCGGTCGCGGTCGAACAGGTCGTAGGTGCGACTGTCCTGGGTGCGGTAGTCCGCGCCGAGCGCCGCCCAGCGCGGGAAGTACACGGGGAAGGCGAGCTTGACGCCCAGGCGCACGCCGAGGTCCTCCGCGGTGCGGCGGTCGGCGAACAGGCCGCGCGGGACCGTGCTGCGCCGCGCGGACCGCGGGCGCTGCGCGCGGCGCGTCCGGGAGGACGTCGAGCGCGTGCGGCCGCGGGCCGCCGGGGCGGCCCGCGCGTCCAGGAAGCGCTCGCGCACGCGGCGGAGGTCGTCGGCGCCGATCTCGAGATGGTCGCCGACGTCGAACGCGGGGAAGCGGATCTCGGCGAGCGGCTTGCCGGTCGCGCGGTACACGAGCTTCAGCAGCCGCAGGACCGCACCCGTGCTCTTGATGTCGGTCTGGGTGTAGCGGCCGAAGATCTCGAGCAGCTCGTCGCGGTCGGAGACGAGCCGGGAGATGCCGATCTGGTCCTTGGCCTGGCGCAGGAAGTCCTGCTGGCGGGCGGCGCGGACGAGGTCGGAGTCGAAGTGCCGGTAGCGGACGTAGTCGAGCGCGTCCTGCCCGCACAGCCGCTGGTAGCCGGCCGGCACGTCGATGGTGGCGTAGTCGGGGCCGCCGCCGGCGGGCGGGTCGTTGTCGTTGAAGTACCGGCGGTCGATGTCGGCGTAGACGCAGCCGAGCCGGTCGACCGCACGCCGGAAGCCGCCGAAGTTCACGTTGACGACGTGGTGCACGTCGAACGGCCGGTCGGGGGTCCCCAGCAGCGCCTTGACCGTGCGGACGGCGAGCGTCGGCCCCCCGAGCGAGTACGCGGCGTTGATCTTGTCGGTCCCGTATCCCGGGATCTGCACCTTGAGGTCGCGCGGCAGCGACATGACCGACGTCGCGCCCTTGTCGGGGTCCAGCCGCACGAGGATCAGCGTGTCGCTGAGGCCCTTGACCGTGCCGCGGTCGGCGTAGCGGATGTCGGAGCCGAGCAGCAGCAGCGTCTGCGGCTTGCCGCTGGGGACGTCGGCGAGGACGTTCTCGAGCTTCGGGCCGCGCGGCGGGTCGACGATCGGCTGCAGCGGGTCGACGAGCGTCCCCTTGATCTCCATCAGCGCCGCGGTCGCGGTGCCGACCGCGGTCAGCAGGACGATCAGCAGCCCGCCGAGGGCGAACCGGCGGTAGAGGCCCCAGGCGACGCCGGGCGGGGCGTCGTCGGGGCCGTCGCTCACTTGCCGCCCTCGCCGAAGCGGCCGAGCGTCGCCGCGATGCCGAGCATCTGGTCGTTGGAGAGGTTCGTGGTCAGCGAGTTGGAGACCCAGTAGACGGCCCGCTTGGTCCGCCAGGCGACGAACCGCAGCCGCTCGCCGTCGCGGAACAGCAGCAGCCGACGGCCGTTCACGACGCGCGTGGAGGTCGGTCGCTTCAGCAGCGGCGGGGTCCGCCACGTGGTGCCCTGCACGCCGACGTACTGGCCCTCGAGCTGGTTCTGGAGCATCACGATCCGGTAGGCCTGGTGCTTCTTGCCGGCCCGGTCGCGCAGCGTGTAGACGCGCGGGTTCGGGTCGTTGGGCTGGTTGGTCGTGAACCGCCCGGAGTTCGTGATGCGGGTCGGGAAGTACAGCGGGAAGGTCACCTTGCCGCTGGCGACCGTGTTGGCGACGAGGTCCTCGCCCTCACGCCGGACGTTGCGCAGCAGCGAGTAGTCGATCTTCGCCGCCTTCTTGCGCTTGGGCTTCTTCTTCGCGCTGCTGCTCGCGCCGGTCGAGGACGACGAGGAGGACTGCTTCTTCGCCGGCTGCAGCGACGGCGGGTCCTCGAAGCGGCGGACGGTCCGCTCGATCGCCGCGTCGTCGGAGGTGACGTAGGAGACGCCGCCCTCCTCGGCGAACGAGCCGGGGAACGGCACCTGCTTGACGGGCTTGCCGGCGCTGAACAGCGCGAGCTTCAGGACGCTCTCGAGGCCGGCGACGCTCTTGAGCTGCCCGTCGGCCTGGACGGACTCCTTGAAGATGTCGAGCAGCTTGTCGCGGTCGTCGGCGAGACCGGAGGTCCCGACCTGGTCCTTCATCGCGCGCAGGAAGTCCTGCTGACGCGCCCCGCGGACGAGGTCGTTGTCGGCGTGGCGGAAGCGGACGTAGTCCAGCGCCTTCTGGCCGCACAGCCGCTGGTAGCCGGGATCGATGTCGATCTCGGCGTACTGCTGGCTCGGCGGGACGCCGACGTTGGAGTGGTAGTAGCGACGGTCGATGTCGGCGTAGACGCAGCCGACCGTGGTGACGAGCTTGCGGAAGCCGCCGAAGTTCACGTTCAGGACGTGGTTGATCTCGATCCCGAGGACGTCGCGCAGCGTCTCGAGCGTGAGCGCCGGGCCGCCGATCGAGTACGCGTCGTTGAGCTTCGAGGTGCCGTGACCGGGGATCGTGACCTTCAGGTCGCGCGGGATCGACAGGACGGTGATGACGTCCTCGTCGGGGTCGACGCGCACGAGCATCATCGTGTCCGAGCGCGCGGGCAGCGACCGGCGGAGGTTCTTGTTGTTCTTCTTCAGGTCGCTGTAGCGCCGGTCGGAGCCGAGCAGCAGGAACGTGCGCGGGTCGCCCGCCTCGGCGCGGTCGACGCCCTTGTCCTTCTGCGCGCCGTCCCCCTCGCCGATGACGGTGTCCAGGCCGGGCAGGCCGCCGATGTCGTCGGCGACGCCCTTGATCTGCAGCAGGCCGGCGGTCGCCGTGGTCACCGCGACCGCGAGCACGATCGCCAGGCCGCCCAGGAGCGCCTTGAGGATCTGGTTGCGCCCGAGCGGCGGCGGACCGTCGTCGGGGGCCAGGGGCGAGTTCGGGTAGACGCTCATGCGTGTCCCCCTCCTTCCAGGGCGCGGAGCCCGGCGGACGGCTGCTCGAGGTGCGCCGGCAGCGTGCGGACGAAGTCGCCGAGCGCCACGCGGTAGCGCTCCAGCGACGAGATCGAGACCCACTCGTCGGGGCCGTGGTGGCCGCTGCCGACGGGGCCGAACTCGACCGCCGGCACACCGGCCTCCAGGAACGAGATGGCGTCGGACGCGCCGTCGCGCCCGACCGACATCGCGTCGCCCTGGATCGCGCTGCTGATCGCGCTGCGCAGGGCCAGGACGTACGGGTTGCTGCGGCTCACCATCGCGGGAGCGCGCGTGAAGCACTTGACGATCTCGAGGTCGGCGATCGTGCGGACCTGGGCGAGGATCTCCCCCGGGTCCTGCGTCGGCAGGAAGCGGATGTCGACGTCGATCCAGCAGCGGTCCGGGACCTTGTTGAACGCGTCGCCGCCCTCGATGCGGGCGAGGTTGATCGACGGGCGGTCGAACATGTCCGAGCTCTGCCGGGCGAACGGGAGCGTCTCGATGCGCCGGTAGGCGTCGTGCGCCTTGAGGATCGCGTTGTCGCCCTGCCACGGCGTCGAGCCGTGGGCGGCCCGCCCGCCGACCTCGCAGCGGATCGCCAGCACGCCCTTGGCCTGGACGCCGATGTGGAGGTCGGTCGGCTCGCCGGTGATCGCGAAGTCGCCGCGCAGGCCGTCGGCGATGATCCGGTCGGTCGAGCGGTCCTCCACGTCCTCGCTCTCCTCGTCGGGCACGCAGACGAACAGCACCCGGACGGCGTCCTGGCGGGCGGCGTCGCCGGTGGCGAGCATCATCGCGGCGAGCGCGCCCTTCATGTCGTAGGCGCCCCGGCCGATGAGCCGGTCGCCCTCGACGCGCGGCGTGAACTGGTGGTCGTGCGCGGGCACGACGTCGAGGTGACCGTGGAAGATCACGAGGGGGCCGTCGGCGGGACCGGCCTCCGCGGTGATGACCGGCAGCCCGTGGTGGTCGCGGTGGGCGACGCGCACGTCACGGGACTCCAGCCAGCCCTTCACGAAGGCGGCCGCGGCGTTCAGCTCGTCCGGCTTCGACGTGTCGTACGTCATCAGCCGCTCGGCGAGGGCGCGGGCGTCCATCTCGCACCATGGTAGCCGCTGCCCCGTACGCTGCGGGTCATGTCCGCCCGCATCGTCCTGTTCGGCGCGACCGGCTACACCGGCCGGCTGACGGCCCGGGCGCTCGTCGCCCGGGGCGCACGGCCGGTTCTCGCGGGCCGCAGCGCCCCCGCGCTGGAGGCGCTCGCGGCCGAGCTCGGGGGCCTGCCGACGGCGGTCGCCGACGTCGACCGGCCCGCGTCGGTCCGCGCGCTGGTGGAGGCCGGGGACGTGCTCGTCTCGACCGTCGGGCCGTTCACGCGCTGGGGTGCCCCGGCGGTCGAGGCGGCGATCGACGCGCGCGCCCACTACCTCGACTCGACCGGCGAGACGCCGTTCATCCGGCGGATCTTCGAGTCCTGGGGGCCGCGCGCCGACGCGGCCGGCGTCGGGCTGCTGACCGCGTTCGGCTACGACTGGGTGCCCGGCAACCTCGCGGGCGCGCTGGCGCTCGCCGACGCGGGCGAGCGCGCCTCGCGCGTGCGGGTCGGCTACTTCATGACCGGCCGCGGCGGGTCGAACGACATGAGCGGCGGGACGCGGGCGAGCATCGTCGAGGCGCTCACCGAGCCCGCGTTCGCGTTCCGCGACGCCGCGATCGTGACCGAGCGTGCCGCGCGGCACGTCGCCCGGTTCGAGACGAGCCCGGGGCGCTGGAAGTCCGCGGTCTCGGTCGGCACGAGCGAGCACTACGCGCTGCCGCGTCTCGCCGCCGGGGTCCGCGACGTCGAGGTGTTCCTCGGCTGGTTCGGCCCCGCCTCGCGGCCGCTCCAGAAGCTCTCCGCGGCCGGCGCGCCGCTGCTCGCCGTCCCGGGTGTGCGGGGCGCCGTGCGCCGCGCCGGAGCCCGCCTGGTGCCCGGCTCGACCGGTGGCCCGGACGCGCAGGCACGCGAGCGGACCGGGTCGCTGATCTTCGCCAGCGCGCACGACTCGGTCGGCAACGAGCTCGCGAGCGTCCGGCTGACCGGGGTCAACGGCTACACGTTCACCGGGGAGATCCTCGCCTGGGGCGCGGTCACCGCGGCGACCTCCGGGCTCCAGGGCACCGGCGCGCTGGGCCCGGCCGACGGCTTCGGCCTCGAGGCGCTCGAGCAGGGATGTCGCGAGGCGGGCATCGAGCGGACGTGACCGGGGTACACCCGACCCATGAAGATCGAGCACATCGAGCAGTGGATCGGCCGCGACGTCCTGGACGGCGACGGGGAGAAGGTCGGGAAGCTCTCGGAGGTGCACTTCGACGGCGACCGGCCGGTCGTCGGCGAGATCAGCACCGGGCGGATCTCCAAGAAGCAGCACCTCGTGCCGCTGCGCGAGGCGTCCGCCACGCGCGACGACCTGCGCGTCCCGTACCCGAAGGACACGATCACCGCCGTCGGCGGGCCGGCGCCCGACGGCAGCGTCACCCACGAGGAGCTCGCCGCGGTCGCGCAGGCCTACGGCGTCCATCTCGGCGTCGACGACGGCCCCCGCACGCTCGAGGGCTCCAAGGCCCGCGAGGCGCGCCTCGCCGCCGCGGCGGCCGCCCTGGCCCGCGCCGAGGAGCTCGAGCGCGAGGCCGCGCTGCGCGCCGAGGAGACGCAGGCCGCCGAGGAGCGCGCCCGCGAGGCCGCCGACGCCGTCGAGCAGGCACGGGCCGCGCAGCGGTCCGCCGAGCGCGCCGCCGCCGAGGCCCGGGCGCAGGCCGGTCCCGCCCCGGCGACCACGACCGCCTGACCCCCCACCCCAGCCCCGCGAACGACGACGGGCGCCCACCGGGCGCCCGTCGTCGTGCTGCGTGGATGCCTCCCGCCGACGCTACTGCGCGTCGCCCGACGCGACGCTGAGGAACATCTCCCAGCGGCGCCGGTCGCGGATGGCGTTCTTCTGCGCCTCGGACTGCGGCTCGGCCGCGTCGAACGCGGCGTTGGCCTTGTCGAGCTTGGCCTGGAGGTCCGCGGTGTCGAGGTCCTCCGGCTTGATCGCCTCCTCGGTGAGGATGAGGACCTTGCCCTCGGCGATCTGCACGTAGCCCTCGCCCTGAGCGAATCGGGTCGGCGGCTGCTCCTCACCGTCGGCGTAGAGCCGCAGCTCCGCGGGCGCGAGCATGCCGAGCAGCGGCGCGTGGTTGGCCCGGATGCCGATGGAACCGGTCTCCGTGCGCGTCGAGACCATCTCGACGTCGCCCGCGAAGACCTCGCCCTCCGGCGTCAGGACCTCGACCGTGAATGTCGCGTGCCCCGCCACGGTCAGGCCTTGGCGGCGGCCACGACGTCGTCGATCGTGCCCTTGAGGTAGAAGGCGCGCTCGGGCAGGTCGTCGTGCTGGCCCTCGAGGATCTCCTTGAAGCCGCGGATCGACTCGGCGATCGGCACGTACGCGCCGGGGGTGCCGGTGAACTGCTCGGCGACGTGGAACGGCTGCGACAGGAAGCGCTCGATGCGCCGCGCGCGGCCGACGACGAGCTTGTCCTCCTCGGAGAGCTCGTCGATGCCGAGGATGGCGATGATGTCCTGCAGCTCCTTGTAGCGCTGCAGCAGCTCCTTGGTCGCGTTGGCGACCGCGAAGTGCTCCTCGCCGAGGATGTCCGGCTTGAGGATGGTGGACGTCGAGTCGAGCGGGTCGACCGCCGGGTAGATCCCCTTCTCGGAGATCGCCCGCGAGAGGACCGTCGTCGCGTTGAGGTGGTTGAACACCGACGCCGGGGCGGGGTCGGTGAGGTCGTCCGCGGGGACGTAGATGGCCTGCACCGAGGTGACCGAGCCCTGGCGGGTCGAGGTGATCCGCTCCTGCAGCTGGCCCATCTCGGACTCGAGCGTCGGCTGGTAGCCGACCTGCGAGGGCATGCGACCCAGGAGCGCCGAGACCTCGGAGCCCGCCTGGACGAAGCGGAAGATGTTGTCGACGAACAGGAGCACGTCCTGGCCGCCCTGCTCGCGGAAGTACTCCGCCATGGTCAGGCCGGACAGCGCGACGCGCATGCGCGCACCGGGCGGCTCGTTCATCTGGCCGAAGACGAGCATCGTCTTGTCGATGACGCCCGACTCCTTCATCTCGAGCCAGAGGTCGTTGCCCTCGCGGGAGCGCTCGCCGACGCCGCAGAACGCGGACAGGCCGCCGTGCTCCTTGGCGAGGTTGTGGATCAGCTCCTGGATGAGGACGGTCTTGCCGACACCGGCGCCGCCGAACAGGCCGATCTTGCCGCCCTTGGCGTAGGGGGCGAGCAGGTCGATGACCTTGATGCCGGTCTCGAACATCTCCGCGGTCGGCGTGAGGTTCTCGACGTCCGGGGCGGGACGGTGGATCGGCCAGCGCTCCTGCGCCTCGACGGCGGGGCCGTCGTCGATCGCCTCGCCGAGGAGGTTGAAGATGCGGCCGAGGGTGGCCTGGCCGACGGGCACGGTGATCGGGCCGCCGGTGTCGATCACGTCGACGCCGCGGGCGAGGCCGTCGGTCGCGTCCATGGCGACCGCGCGGACGCGGTCGTCGCCGAGGTGCTGCTGCACCTCGAGCACGAGGGTGGCGCCGTTGAGCTCGACCTCGAGGGCGCTGTTGATCTCGGGGAGCTTGTCCGCGAACGAGGCCTCGATGACGACGCCGTTGATGACCTCGATCTTGCCGACGTTCTTGGTGAGGGTGCTGGCTTCCATGATGTCTTCCGGTTTCGGGAGGGTCGGGAGAGGCTTCGCGGGTCCTACAGCGCCTCGGCGCCGGCCACGACCTCGAGGATTTCCTGGGTGATCGCGGCCTTGCGGGCGCGGTTCAGATCGAGCGTCAGCGAGCTGATCAGCTCACCGGCGTTCTCGGAGGCGTTGCGCATCGCGGTCATGCGCGCGCCGTGCTCGGAGGCCGTGGACTCCAGGAGCGCGCGGAACAGCGAGATCTCGACGTAGTCGGGGACGAGGCGCCCGAGGATCTTGTCGGGGTCGGGCTCGTACTCGACGAGGGCGTGGTGACCGGTCTCCTCGGTCACGTCCTCCCCCACCTCGGCCTCGTCGACGATCGTCGCGTGCTGCAGCGGCAGGAGCACCTCGCGGCGCACCAGCTGCGTCATCGCCGACACGTAGCCGTTGTAGAAGACCTCGACCTGGTCGAGCTTGCCGTCCGCGTAGGCCGCCATGAGGTCCTCGGCGATCTCGCGGGCGTTCGCGTAGGCGGGACGGTCGGAGAACCCGACGTACTCGCCCTCGAGGTGCAGCTTGCGGAACGTCAGCGAGCTGACGCCGCGACGGCCGGCCGCGTAGAACACGACCTGCTTGCCCTGCTCGCGGTGCTCCTCGGCGGCCTTCAGGCCGGCGCGGATGATCTGCGAGTTGAAGGCGCCCGCCAGGCCACGGTCGCCCGTGACGAGGAGGATGCCGACCGTGTCGACCGACTCGTGCTGCGTCAGCACGGGCAGGTTCGGCACGTTGCCCGCGGCCTCGGAGGCCTGCCGGGCCATCCGGCGCACCGCGCCCGCGTACGGGCGCAGCGCCTCGATGCGCAGCTCGGCGCGGCGCAGGCGCGCCGCGGCGACCATCTGCATCGCGCCGGTGATCTTCTGGATGTTCTTGACCGAGCCGACGCGGCTCTTCAGCGATTTGAGATCTGCGGGCATGGTGGTCGGGAGGGCTCCTCTCTACCGGGCCGGGGCCTAGACGGCGGCCGGCTCGGCCGACGCGGAGGACTCGATGCCGGCACCGGACGTGACGGTGGCCGCGTCCTCCTCCGGGTTGCCCTCCTCGTCGAGGTCGTAGCCGAAGTCCTTCGACCACCCGGCGACGAGCGTGTCGACCTCGGACTGCGTGCCGTCCGACCAGTCACCGCCGGCGATCTTCTCCAGGAGCGGGGCGGCCTCGGCGCGCGCCCGACGGAGCAGGCCCTCGAGGAACTCGGGGACGCGGCTGGTCAGGATGCGGTCGATGTAGCCGTTGGTGGCGGCGAACAGCTGGATCGTCTGCTCGGCGACGTTCAGCGGCGAGCGCTCGTTCTGGTTCAGCGTCGCGACGAGGCGCTCGCCGCGGGCCAGGGTCTTGCGGGTGTCCGCGTCGAGGTCGGAGCCGAACTGCGCGAACGCCTCGAGCTCGCGGTACTGGGAGAGCTCGCCCTTGATCTTGCCGGCGACCTTCTTCATCGGGCCGATCTGCGCCGAGCCGCCGACGCGCGACACCGAGATGCCGACGTTGATGGCCGGGCGCACGCCCGAGTTGAAGAGCTTCGGCTCGAGGAAGATCTGCCCGTCGGTGATCGAGATGACGTTCGTCGGGATGAACGCGGAGACGTCGCCCGCCTGCGTCTCGATGATCGGGAGCGAGGTCATGGACCCGCCGCCGAGCTCGTCGTTGAGCTTGACCGCGCGCTCGAGCAGGCGGCTGTGCAGGTAGAAGACGTCGCCCGGGTACGCCTCGCGGCCCGGCGGGCGGCGCAGCAGCAGCGACATCTGGCGGTACGCGTACGCGTGCTGGGTGAGGTCGTCGTACACGGTCAGCGCGTGGCCGCCCTTGTAGAGGAAGTACTCGCCCATCGCGCAGCCCGCGTAGGGCGCGAGGAACTTGATCGGCGCGGCCTCGTCGGCCGGGGCGGCGACGATGATCGCGTTGTCGAGCGCGCCGGCCTCCTCGAGCGTCTTGGCGAGCTGGACGACGGTCGCCATGCGCTTGCCGATGGCGACGTAGATCGAGACGACACCGGTCGCCTTGTTGTTCATGATCGCGTCGAGCGCGATCGCGGTCTTGCCGGTCTGGCGGTCGCCGATGATCAGCTCGCGCTGGCCACGGCCGATCGGGATCATGGCGTCGATCGCCTTGATGCCGGTCTGCAGCGGCTCCTTCACCGGCTGGCGCGAGACGACGCCGGGGGCCTTGAACTCGACCGGGCGGTACTCGGCGGGCGTGATGTCGCCCTTGCCGTCGAGCGGGTTGCCGAGCGGGTCGACGATGCGGCCGAGGAACTCGTCACCGACCGGGATCTCGAGGAGCTTGCCGGTGCGCTTGGCGGTGTCGCCCTCGACGACCTTCTGCCACGGGCCGAACAGCACGGCGCCGACGTTGTCGGCCTCGAGGTTCAGCGCGAGGCCGGTGACCCCGTGCGGGAGCTCGAGGCGCTCGAACGCCATGCAGTTCTCGAGCCCGTGGATGCGGGCGATGCCGTCGGCGACGGACAGGACGGTGCCGACCTCGGTGAGCTCGGCGGAGCCGGCGTCGAGGCCCTCGATGCGGCTCTTGAGGATGCTGGTGATCTCGTCGGGCTTGATCTGCATGACGTGGGAGGTCTCCTGAGTGGACGCGACCTAGGCGGTCGCGACCTGCTTGCGAAGGGATTCGAGACGCGTCCGGATCGACGCGTCGAGGATGTTGTTGCCGACGCGCATGACGATGCCGCCGATGACGTCGGGGTCGACCGTGGTGGTGAGCGCGACCTTGCGGCCGGTCTGCTCGCCGATGCGGGCCGAGAGCTGCTGCACGAGGGCGTCGTCCAGGGCGATCGCGGAGGTGATCTCGACGGGAAGGAGCTTGTTGGCGTCCTCCCACAGAGCGTCGTACTCGCGCCGGATGCGGAAGATCACCGGCATGCGGTGCTTCTCGACCAGCAGCTCGAGCACGTTGCTCACGATCGGCTCCGCATCGGACACCGCGCGGCGCAGCCCGTCCAGCTTCTCCTCGGTGGAGAAGTAGGGCGAGAAGAGGAAGACCTGCAGGTCGCGGTTCCCGTCGACGGCGTCCGTGAACGCGCCGAGCTGGTCCCGGACGACCTCGGCCTTCCCCTGGGCCTGCGCGACCTCGTACAGGGAGCGGGCGTAGACGCGGGCGATCTCTTCCATGTCTAGCTGTTCCGCTCCCCGCCGAGGGCGGAGAAGTCGAGCTCGGAGAGGGCCTCCTCGACGAGCCGGCGCTGGTCCTCCTCGGTCAGCGTCTTGCGCGTGACCTTCTCGGTGGCCAGGACGGTCATCGCGGCGACCTCCTTGCGGACCTCCTGCAGGGCGCGCAGCTGCTCCTGCTCGATGTCCTTCTGGGCCTGGGCGACCTTCTCCTCGCGCTCGGCGCGGCCGGACTCGACGAGGGAGCGCTTCTCCTCCTCGCCGGCCTTCTGCGCACGCGCGACGATGTCGTCGGCCTGGACGCGGGCATCGGCCAGGCGCTGGCGGTACTCCTCCAGCAGCTGGTTGGCCTCGGCCTTGGTGCGGTCGGCGGACTCGATCGAGTCCTCGATGAGCTTCTGCCGCTTGTCGAGGGCCTCGGCGATCGCCGGGAACGCCAGCTTGTAGAGCAGCGCCATGGCGACTCCGAAGATGACGAGGGTCCACACCATCAGGCCGACGCCGGGCTCGACGAGGAAGGACCCTCCCCCCTCGGCGGCCTCGGCGCCACCTTCGGTGGCGGCGAGGATCGTGGTGGTGACGGCGGAGAGCATCGCGACCTAGAGGAAGAACGCGATGAGGCCCGCGACGAGGCCGTAGAAGAAGCACGCCTCGCAGAGCGCGAAGCCGAGCCACTGGATCGAGGTGATCTCGTCCTTCATCTCCGGCTGACGGGTCACCGACTCGATGACCTTGCCGAAGATCTGGCCGATGCCGATGCCGGCGCCGACGGCACCGAGGCCGCCACCCACGCCGAGGGCGATCGCGCGACCGGCGTTGGCGCCGTACGCCTCGGGGTCGGCTGCAGCCTGCGCGAGCACGGTGATGGTGCTGAGGTCCATGGTCCTGATTCTCCTTGGGGGTTTCGTGCGACGAGTGAGGTCTCGGGCCTGCGGCGACCGGGGCCGCCCCAGGTGGGTCCCGGGGTCGGTTAGTGGTGGTCTGAGGTCGCCCCGCCGAGGTAGATGGCGGTGAGGGTGGCGAAGATGAAGGCCTGCAGGGTGGCGACGAGGCCGACCTCGAACATGAAGAGGCCGACGGCCATCGGGAAGGTGACGATGCCGAGCGCCTCGATGCCGAGGAGCACGACGAGCGCGCCGCCCATGAACAGGATGATGAGGTGGCCCGCGAGGATGTTCGCGAAGAGGCGGACGCTCAGCGAGATCAGCCGCATGAAGTTCGACATCAGCTCGAGGACGAAGACCATCGGGACGATCGCCTTCGGCACGCCGGCCGGGATGAAGCTCCGCATGTAGCCGCCGAAGCCCTTGGTCCGGATGCCGACCGCGTTGTAGATGATCCACACGAGCAGCGAGAGCGCGAGCGGGATCGAGAGGTTCGCGGTCGCCGCGTAGAGGGCGAAGGAGGGGACGTCGAAGCCGAAGATGTCGACCTTGTGGGCCGTGTTCGTCGGCAGCGGGATGTAGCCGAGCATGTTCGAGAACCAGATGAACAGGAACAGCGCGGCGATGAACGGGAACCACTTGGCGGCGACGCTGTGGTCCATGTTCTGCTTGGTGATGTTGTCGCGCATCGTGGTGTACGCGAGCTCGACCAGCGTCTGGACGCGGTTGGGCTTCTGCTTCATGCGGCGGGCGACGTAGATCATCGTCGCGCACATGAAGATCGCGGCGACGAGGACGTACATCGTGGCCTTGTTGAAGGCCAGGGGCCCGAGCTCGAACCAGGTGTCGAGCTTGAACTCCTCCTGCGGCTGGAAGAAGTCGTTGTCGGTCCGCGAGAAGCCGAAGATCGCGACGAACAGGACGATGACACCGACGTAGATGCCGAGGCCGATGCCGACTTTGGCTTTGGTCGTCATGACGGGGAAGCGTTCCTCTCGAACGAGCGTGCGAGCAGCGAGTTGGCGAAGTAGAGCGTGAAGGCGGCGAAGACGAGGACGGCGGCGGCGAGCCCGTCCTCCCGCTCTCCGGCGGTTCCGACGGCGAGGATCGTAAGGCCCACGAGCCACGCGCGTCCGATGACGCCGCCGAGGTTGTATCCGATTGCGGCGCGGACGTCCTCGCGGGTGGCCGCGCGCCGGGCGAGCGCGAGCTCGAGGACGCGGTTGAGGACCCACACGCCGGCCCCGGCGAGGATGCCCAGGACGGGCGCCCCGAGGAGGCAGACGACCGGCGCCGCCATGACGATCAGGACGATGTCGGCGAGCCGCAGCGGGCTCGTCCCCAGGCGGGGACCGCCCGGGGTCGGCTCGGGGGCCGACGGGTCGGACGGGGCATCGATCATGAGTTCCTGATGGGGCATGGGAGGTGCGGCGCTGCTCCCTGGACGTGCGAAGCCCGCGCAGCGCGCGGGCCGTGACACTCCACCTTCGGGGACAGCGGAGGAGTGCCACCCACACCCTACCTGATCCGCCGAGCTTGTAACAACATTGTGACACTCGGCGCGAGCGCGCCGGGCGACAGACCGCCGTCGATCAGCGACGGGCGGCGCGCTGGCGGGCGATCAGCACCCGCTGACGGCGCAGCAGCCCGTCCAGGACGGTGAACGCCGGGCGTGGCCCGCGCGGCCCGATCAGCGCGCTGTCCCAGCTGTCCTGCGGGCTGATCGTGTCCCAGTGGTAGAGGTAGACGCGCGAGATCCGCCGGCTCGTCCCGGCCAGCCGGTCGAGCACGAACCGCGTGACCCGCGCGGCGTGCTGCGTCCCCTCGGTGAACCCCACGGTCTCCTTGCGGCGGTTGCGCCGGGCGACCAGTCCGCCGGTCTCGGTCAGCCACACGTCGCCCTTGACGGCGCGCAGCAGCGAGCGGGTGCGCGCCGTCGACATCCGGTTGGCGTCGACGTAGTTGTGCAGGCCCCAGATCTTCGGCTCGACCCTCAGCGCGCGGCGCAGCTGCCGGGTCCAGCGGATCATGTTCGGCATGTCCAGCAGCTCGGCCGGCAGGATCGTGCAGCGCGGGCAGGCCTGGCGCAGCTTGCGGTAGTAGGCGGCGACGAGCGCCGGCCGGGTGCAGGTCGGCTGCCCGCAGTGGTTGGGCTCGTTCCAGACCGCGAACGTCGTCGCCCACGGGTAGCGCTCGCGGAACCGCTGGAACTCGTACTTGAACCGCTCGGGCGTGGGCAGGACGCGCCGACGCCCCTCCCCTCGCGAGTTCGAGAACGTCACGAGCACGCGCGAGCGCGCGCGGCGCGCCGCGCGCATCCAGGCGTCGACGTCCTGGGCCTGCCAGTCGATCGTGCGGACGTCCCACGGGACGACGATGCGCGCGTCGCGGACGCCCAGCTCCCCGAACAGCGGGTCGGTGAACATCCCCGGCTTCTGGTCGCCGATGCCGACGGTCAGGCTCGGGCGCAGGGCGTGCGCGGGCGTCGCCGCGGCGGCGGCGAGGGCGAGGCCGAGCGCGCAGAGCGCGACGACGGAGCGGAGTGCACGGGGGAACGTGGGCATGCGGCTGCGGGTCCCGGCGGTCCTGCCCGGGGTCCTGCAGCTTCTAACGCGCGGCGGACGGAGGGGTTGCGCCGGTGAGGACCGTGTCCTCGTGCGAGTAGGCGGGAGCGCAGCAGCACAGCAGCACGAGCGGCTCCTCGCCGTCGCACCAGAGCTGGTGCTCGATCCCGGGCGGGATCACCGCGCAGTCCCCCGGGCCGACCTCGCGCGTCTCCTCCCCCACCCGCAGCCGGCCACGGCCGGCGGTGAAGTAGTAGAGCTCCTCGGAGGTGCGGTGGTAGTGCGCGATCGTCTCGCCGCCGACCGGCACGGTGGCCTCGGCGAGGCTCTGGTTGCGCGCGGGCGTCCACGACGGCCCGCACAGCTCGCGGATCGTGGACCCGTCGAGGGTCGTGAAGGTCTCGCGGTCCGCGAGGTTCGCGACGTGCACGGTCAGCGCCCGAGCTGCTTGCGCAGCAGGGCCAGCGCCGGGCGCTCGCGGCCGTCCGGGCCGATGAACGCGGAGTCCCACGAGTCGTTCGGGGAGGCCGAGTTCCAGTGGTAGAGGTACATCCGCTCGATCCGCGGGCTGAGCTTCGCGATCGTCTTGAACAGGTAGGACGTCGCCTTCGCGGCGTGCGCCTCGCCCTTGCCCTTGAACGTCGCCTTCGAGAACGCGGAGCGCCGCGCGACGACGCCGCCGACCTCGGTCAGCCAGACCTTGCCCTTGACGCCCTTCAGCAGCTTCTTCGTCGAGGTCGTGCGGAAGTTGTTCGCGTCGGAGTAGCTGTGCAGGCCCCAGATCTTCGCGGGCTTCTTCAGCGCCTTCTCGACCTGCCGCGCGTAGCTGACCATGTTCGGGTTGTCGAGCAGGTCGCCCGCGAGGATCTTGCAGCCCTTGCACTCCTGCTGCAGCACCTTCGTGTAGGAGGCCAGCAGCTGCGGCTTGCGGAACGTCGGCTGGCCGCCGTCGTTGGGCTCGTTCCACGCCGAGTACGCCGTCACGAACGGGTAGCGCTGGCGCAGGTAGCGCACCGCCTTGCGGTAGGCGGCGACGCTCGGGGCGCCCTTCTTGCGGGTGCGCGCGTTGCTCGAGCGCTCCATCGTGATCAGCGGCGCGATGCCGTCCCGGGCGGCGCCCGCCATCCAGGCGTCGAGGCGCGCGAGCTGGAACGGGTTCGTGCTCACGTCGAAGGGCACGAAGTAGCGCGCGGTCTTCAGCTGCAGCGCGACGAAGCGCGGGTCGGCGAACATGTCCGGCTTCTGGTCGGCGATGCCGATCAGCGGCTTGGCCGACGCCGGGCTGGGCAGCGCCGCGAGCGCGCTGAGGGACAGCGCGGCGAGGGCCGCGACGGACAGGCTTCGGAGGCGCATGCGGCCGGGGATGTTCCACGACGCGTCACGCGGATGCAACGTCGAACCGACTTGACACCCCGTCAATGGACGAATGACCCGGTGGTAGGCTGCCGCGCCGATGGCCCGGACCGCCGACGACCCGTCCCCCAAGCGCGCCGCGATCCAGGCGGCCGTGCTGCAGGCCACCGAGGACCTGCTGGCCGAGGGCGCCTCGTTCCCCGACCTGGGGATCGAGCGCATCGCCACCCGCGCCGGCATCTCGCGGACCGCGTTCTACTTCTACTTCAAGGACAAGCGCGAGCTGCTCGCGCGCCTGACCGAGGACCTCAGCGACGAGCTCTACCGGCAGGCGGACATCTGGTTCTCCGGCGGCGAGGACCCCCACCAGGAGATGCACGCCGCGCTCACCGCGATCCAGGGGGTCTACCGCGACCACGCGCCGCTCGTGCGCGCGGTCGTCGAGGCGGCCGCCGGCGGCCCGGAGGTCGCCGCGTTCTGGCGCACGCTGCTCGGCCGCTTCGTCGACGCGGCCGCCGAGCGGATCGCCGCCGAGCGCCCGGAGGGAACGGTCCTCGGCGCCCCGCACCCGACCGCGTTCGCGCTCGTGTGGATGGTCGAGCGCGCCTTCTACGAGCAGCTCGCCCAGGGCGAGCCGTACGCGCCCGAGGAGCTCGTCGACGCGCTCTGCGGGATCTTCATGCGGACGGTGTACGGGGTCCGCTAGGACCGTCGTCCGCCCGCAGCGCCTGGAACTCGCCGGTCTCCATCGCCCGCGCCACCTCGGCGTCGACGTCCGCGGCCGCCCGGCCCGTGCGCCGCCGCAGCGTCACCCGGAACTTCAGGATCTCGAGCGTGTAGACGAGGTACACGCTGGCGGCGAGCACGAGCAGCCCGAGCCCGGCCATCACCGCCGTCCAGCCGGGGTCGAAGCTGCCGCCGTTGTCGGAGTAGGGGACGAACCGCAGCGCCACCGCGAACCCCGCCAGGCAGACCGTCCACGCGTAGAGGTACAGGACCGTCCGCCGCTGGCTGAAGCCGATCGCGCTGAAGCGGTGGTGGAAGTGGTTGGTGTCCGCCGCGTAGATCGGCCGGCGGTACTTCAGCCGCTTCAGGACGACGAAGGTCGTGTCCAGGAACGGCACCGCCAGGACGACGAGCGGGAACAGCAGGGCGAGGATCGCCTGCGTCTTGACCGCGCCCTCCACCGCGACGCAGCCCAGCAGCAGCCCGAGCAGGTTCGACCCGCAGTCGCCCATGAAGGCGCTCGCCGGGTGGAAGTTGTGCACGAGGAAGCCGAGCGCCGCCCCGCAGGTGATCGCCGCGAGCACGCCCGCGTGGTCGCGCTGCAGGTCGAACGCGATGATCGCGAACGCCGCCGCGGCGATCGCGCAGACCCCGGCCGCGAGGCCGTCGATGCCGTCGGAGAGGTTCACGACGTTCATCACCGCCACCAGCCCGACCACGGTCAGGGGCGCGCCCGCGCTGCCGAAGTCGACCGCGCCGAGGAACGGGAACGTGATGTTCGTGACCTCGACGCCGGCGGCGACCGGCACGCTCGCCGCCCCGATCTGGCCGAGCAGCTTGACCGCCGGGTGCAGGTCGAAGCGGTCGTCCAGCGCGCCGACGAGCGCGATCACGACCGCCCCGGCGAGGATGCCGTGCAGGCGGTCGCCGAGGATGCCGCCGAAGTCGAGGAACAGCAGGCCCGCGACGAGGACCGCCGCGAGCATCGCCAGGCCGCCGAGCAGCGGCGTGCCGCCGGCGGCCAGTCCGCGGTCGCGCGGCCGGTCGACCGCCCCGACGGCCCGGGCCAGCCGGGACGTCAGCGGGGTCGCCAGGGCCGCGACCACGAAGGCCGCCACCAGGGCGAGGATGGCGTCTTCGACGGTCATGGCCGCCGGGAAGCCTACGCCCCGGAGCGGCCAGGCAGCCGCGGGGCGGCGCGGGGCTCAGACCGCGGCGCGGGCGCCCAGGTGCTCGTAGAGCGGGTGCTTGTCGGCGATCGCGACGACGCGCTCGGCGAGTTCCGCCTTGCGGTCCGCGAACTCAGGGGTCAGCGCGGTCGCGATGATCTCGCCGACCTCGGCGAAGTCCTCGACCGACAGGCCCCGGGTGGCGAGCGCCGACGCGCCGACGCGCAGGCCGCTCGTGACCATCGGCGGGCGCGGGTCGAACGGGACCGAGTTGCGGTTGACCGTGATGCCGATCTCGTGCAGGCGGTCCTCGCTC
Source organism: Paraconexibacter algicola (assembly GCF_003044185.1). Classification (GTDB taxonomy): domain Bacteria; phylum Actinomycetota; class Thermoleophilia; order Solirubrobacterales; family Solirubrobacteraceae; genus Paraconexibacter; species Paraconexibacter algicola. The sequence goes on along the minus strand of NZ_PYYB01000001.1, from coordinate 2,804,018 downwards.
TGCTGGCCGTCGATCTCGCTCTCGCGCAGGTCGGCGAGCACGAGGTGCACGTCGGTGCCCCCGGTCAGGACGTTCACGCCGTGGCTGCGCGGCCCCTCGGCCAGCAGCGCGTCGGCGACCGCGCGGGCGCCGGCGATGGTGCGGACCTGGCGCTCCTTGAACTGCTCGCTCATCGCGATCTTGAACGCGACGGCCTTGCCGGCGACGACGTGCTCCAGCGGGCCGCCCTGCTGGCCCGGGAAGACGGCGCTGTCGATCTTCTTCTGGTGCTCCTCGCGGCAGAGGATGAGGCCGCCACGGGCGCCGCCGAGGGTCTTGTGGACGGTGGTCGTCACGACGTCCGCGTGCGGGACGGGGCTCGGGTGCACGCCCGCGGCGACGAGGCCGGCGAAGTGCGCCATGTCCACGAGCAGGTAGGCGCCGACCGCGTCGGCGATCTCGCGGAAGCGCGCGAAGTCGAGGTGGCGCGGGTACGCGGACCAGCCCGCGACGATCATCTTCGGCTTGCGCTCGTGCGCGATCCGCTCGACGGCGTCCATGTCCACGAGCCCGGTCTCGGCCGAGACCTCGTACGGGGCGATGTCGTACAGGCGACCCGAGACGTTGAGCTTCATGCCGTGCGAGAGGTGGCCGCCGTGCGGGAGCGCGAGGCCCATGACGGTGTCCCCGGGCTGCAGCAGCGCGTGGTAGACGGCGGTGTTGGTCTGGGCGCCCGCGTGCGGCTGGACGTTGGCGTGCTCGGCGCCGAACAGCTGCTTGGCGCGGTCGATCGCCAGCTGCTCGATGACGTCGACGTGCTCGCAGCCGCCGTAGTAGCGGCGGCCCGGGTAGCCCTCGGCGTACTTGTTGGTCAGGACGCTGCCCTGCGCGTCGAGGATCGCCTGCGGGACGAAGTTCTCGCTGGCGATCATCTCGAGCGTGCGCTGCTGGCGCTCGAGCTCGAGGCCGATCGCGTGCGCGACCTCGGGGTCGACCTCGGCGATCGGGCGGTTGAAGAAGTCGGACGGCAGGTCGGACACGGGCGTGCTCCCTTGCGGTGGCGGCGGACGTTGCGGGTGGTGCCCAGGCGCGCGGCGGTGTGGCTCTCGTCGCTCCCCGGTGGTCGTCTCCACCTCGTCGACCGGACGCCGTCCGGCCGCGGCTGCGCCAGTCGCGACGCCCCCAAGGTACCACCTGGGGGTGCGTGCTCCTACGCCTCGATGTCGGCGATCTGCCCGACGCGGCGGGCGTGACGGCCGCCCTCGAAGTCGGTGTCGAGGAAGGTGCGGACGATCTCGTCGGCCGTACCGGGCTCGAGCCGGGCGCCCGACAGCGTCACGACGTTCGCGTCGTTGTGGCGCCGCGACATCTCCGCCTCCTGCGGGTCGTGCGCGTTGACCGCCCGGATGCCGCCGACCTTGTTCGCGACGATCGCGACCCCGACGCCCGACCCGCAGGCCAGCACGCCGCGCTCGGCCTCGCCGCGGGCGACGAGGGCGGCGGCGTCGCGCGCGAAGCCCGGGTAGTCGACGGAGTCCGGCGAGGTGGTGCCCACGTCGACGACCTCGTGCCCGGCGGCACGCAGCGTCGCGGCGACGTGCTCCTTGAGGTGGAACCCGGCGTGGTCGGAGCCGACGGCGATGCGCATGGGCGCGATCGTAGTGCTCAGACCAGCGCGGCGGCGACCTCGTCGGCGGCGACCAGGCCCTGCCGGACGATCCGGTGGTCGCCGTCCTGCTCGTAGGTCGTGAGGTCGACCACGGTCGACGGCGTGCCCGGCAGCTCCCCGGCGTCGAGGACGAGATCGGCCTCCTCGCGCAGCACCGGGTCGACCTCGTCCAGACGGCGCGCGTCCGGCCCCCCGGCGAGGTTGGCACTGGACTGCAGCACCGGCCAGCGGACCTCGTGCAGCGCCGCGGCCTCCAGGCCGAGCGCGGGGATCCGCAGGCCCAGCACGTCCGGGGACGGCCCGCAGGCCAGCGGGAAGCGGTGCGCCGGGTTGGGCAGCAGCAGCGTCACCCCGCCCGGGGTCAGCCGGCGGACCGCCTCACGGGTGCGGTCGCCGAGCTCCGGCAGGGCGGTGAGCGCGAGCTCGCTCTGGAAGAACATGACCGCGGCGGGCTTGTCCGGGCGGCGGCGCTTGAGCGCGTAGAGGCGGCGGACCGCCTCCTTCTCGTCGGCGTCGCACGCCAGGCCGTAGACCGTGTCGGCCGGGAACACGGCGACGCCGGCCACGCTCATGCAGCGCTCGAAGGTCTGGGCGTCGGCGGAGGTGAGGGCCATCTGCCGAGGGTACGGACCGCTCAGCGCCGGGCGACCACCACGCGGTCGATCCCCGCGAGGTCGTCGTGCACGTCGGCGTGCGGGTAGCCGGCCCCCCGGGCGAGTCCGACGACCGCGCCGCGCTGCCCGATCCCGTGCTCGACGGCGACCCACGGCACGGCCGCCGCCGCGCACGCCGGGAGCAGCCGGCGCAGCACGTCGAGCCCGTCCGGCCCGGCGAACAGCGCGTCCCCGGGCTCGTGCTGGACGACGTCGTGCATCATCGTCGCCCGGTCGCCGTCGGGCACGTAGGGCGGGTTGGAGACGACCGCGTCCCACGGGCCGTCGGGCGCCCCGTCCAGGAGGTCGGCCGCCGCGAACGCGACGTCGAGGCGCAGTCGCCGCGCGTTCGCCCGCGCGACCTCGAGCGCCGCGGCGCTGGCGTCGACGGCGTGCACCTCCAGGTCGGGCCGCTCGTCCTTCAGCGCGAGCGCGATCGCGCCGCTCCCGGTGCCGACGTCGAGCACGCGGGCCCCGGACGGCAGCGCGGCGACGGCGAGCTCCACCAGCAGCTCGGTCTCCGGCCGCGGGATCAGCACGCGCGGGTCGACCGCGAGGTCGAGGTGGCGGAAGCCGCGCGTGCCTAGCAGGTAGGCGACGGGCTCGCGCAGGACGGTGCGGCGCCGCACGAGGTCGCGGAAGACCCGGATCGCCGCCCCCTCGACCGGGGTGTCGCGCTCGAGGAACAGCCGCGTGCGGTCCCAGCCCAGCGCGTGGGCGAGCAGCAGCTCGGCGTCGAGCTCCGGCGTCGCCGAGCCGCTGCCACGCAGCGCGACGAGCGCGCTGTCGAGGGCCTCCCGGACCGGGACGCCCGCGAAGCTCACGACCCGGCGCCGGCGGTGGTCTGCGCCTCGAGCCGGCGGCGCTTCTCGTCGGCGGTGAGCGCGGCGGTGAACTCGTCGAGCTCGCCCTCGAGGACCGCGTCGAGGTTGTGGGCGGTGAGCTTGATGCGGTGGTCGGTGACCCGGCGCTCGCCGTAGTTGTACGTGCGGATCTTCTCGGCGCGGTCGCCGGTGCCGACCTGGGCCTTGCGGTCGGCCGACCAGGCGGCCTGCTGCTCGGCGAGCGCCGCCTCGTAGATCCGGGCGCGCAGCACGCGCATCGCCTTCTCGCGGTTCTGCAGCTGGCTCTTCTCGTCCTGCATCGCCACGACGATCCCCGTGGGCTTGTGCGTGATCCGCACCGCCGAGTCGGTCGTGTTGACCGACTGGCCGCCCGGGCCGCCGGAGCGGTACACGTCGATCTGGAGGTCGGACTGGTGGATCTGCACGTCGACCTCCTCGGCCTCGGGCAGCACCGCGACCGTGGCGGTCGAGGTGTGGATGCGGCCCTGGGTCTCGGTCGCGGGCACGCGCTGGACGCGGTGCGTGCCGCCCTCGAACTTGTAGACGCTGAACGCGCCGTCGCCCTTGACCGCGAAGGTGTACTTGCCGTCGCCGATGTCCATCGGCTCGACCGTGAACTTCAGCCGCTCCCCGTACTTCGTGAGCATCCGGTAGAGGTCGCCCGCCCACAGGCCGGCCTCCTCCCCGCCGGCGCCGCCCTGGATCTCGACGATGACGTTCTTCTCGTCGTTGGGGTCGCGCTCGACCATCGCCAGGCGCAGCTCCTCCTCGAGCTCCCCGAGGCGCGCGCGGCCGGCGTTCAGCATCTCGCGGACCTCGTCGTCCTCGCCCTCGGCCAGCAGCTCCTGGGCGCCGGCGACGTCGTCGGACGCGCGGCGCCACTCCTCGGCGAGCTTCGCGGCGACCTCGAGCTGGCGGTACTCGCGGCCGGTCTCGGCGTAGCGCTGCCGGTCCCCGATCACCTCGGGGTCGACCATCATCCGCTCGAGGTCCGCGAAGCGCGCCTCGATCTGCCCGACCAGCTGCTCGATCACCCCACGAGCGTAGAGGGAACCCGCGCGCGCGGGCGTCCGCCGCCCGGGGCCGGCCCGTCAGGGTCCCGGACGACGAACGGCCCGCCGGGGTGGTCCCGACGGGCGCGTGGTGTCGCGGTGTGCGGTGGGCGCTAGCCCTGCGAGACGCGCTGATCGGCAGCGCGCTTGGCGGCGCGGCGCTTGAAGCGCTCGACGCGACCGCCGGTGTCGACCAGCTTCTGCCGGCCCGTGTAGAACGGGTGGCAGTTGGAGCAGATCTCCACGTGGATCTCGGGCATGGTGGAGCGCGTCGTGAACTCGTTGCCGCACGTGCAGCGGACGTGCGCCTCGACGTACTCGGGGTGGATTGCGGTCTTCATCTCATCTACGAGTGTAGGGAACGCGTCCAGCGGGCGGTCAGCCGCACGGACGGACGGCGACGTTGTCGGTCTCGGAGGCCTCGTCGATGCCGTCGGCCGGGTCGACCTCGGCCCGCAGCTCCTGGCCGGGCGCGCAGCCGGCCAGCGGGAACGTCACGATCGCGGTGACGCCCGGCCCCAGCGGCGGCACGGTCTGCGACGGCTGCTCGACGCCGGCCACGCGCAGCGTCACCACGGCGGGGGCGAGCGTGTCGGTGCGACCGCCGTTGCGGACGGTGACCTCGGCGACCGGGCCGCCGTCGCCCATGGCGGGCCGCAGCCGCACGAGCTCGAGGTTCGGCCGCGGGTCCGGCTGCCGGCAGGCGGGCGTCGTGCGCTGAGCGCGGCGGACCGTGCGGCCCTCGGCGTCGACCCAGCGGAAGCGGACGACCGCCCGGTAGGCCCCGGGGGCGAGCCCCTCGACCCGCTTGGCGTAGACGAACCCGGAGACGCCGGGCCGCGACTTCTCCCACTCGCCGAAGGTCGGGGCGGCGACCCGCTCCCAGCCGCGGCGACCGGGCGCCTGGCGCTCGAGCGCGAAGCGGATCCACAGGCGCGAGGCGCCCCGGCGTGCCGGCATCGACGCGGTGAACGCGGCGCTGCCGCCCGCGACGTCTGTCGCCGGCTCGCAGGCGGTGAGCTTCGCGGCGAGCGTCGGCCGCGGCCCGGGATCGGTCGCGGCCGACGTCGGGGTCGCGGCGGACGCCAGCAGCGCGACGGCGCCGGCGAGGGCGCCCAGGACGGGGGGACGGAACGGCATGGTCACCCCCACGAACAGGCGAGGGGCGCAGATGTTGCGCCCCTCGCGGTCCTGCTCGATCGTGCTCGTGCCCGGATCAGGTGATCTGGTAGAGCGGGCCGTCGCCACCCTCGGGGGTGGTGAGGCGGCCGCCCTTGGCGGTGATCGCACCGCACTGCACGCAGTTCGTGTAGTTCACGACGACGTTGACCTTGCCCGTCTCGGGCTCGTCCTCGGGGATCTCGTACACGCCGGCCGGGCACATCCAGACCCACGTCTCCGCGACCTCGCGGGGGACGTTCTTCTGGACGCGGATGTGGTTCGGCGCGTCGTCACGGGTCGCGTTGCCCGTGATGTAGACCGAGGACAGCTTGTCGAACGTGTACTTCCCGTCCGGCTTGACGTAGCGGTCCTTCGTCTTGCCGATGAACATCGGCTTGTGGTCGTTGCGGTGCCACGCCAGGCGCCCGGGCAGCTTGCCCTTGGTGACCTGGTGCAGGCCGGAGATCGGGCCGCCGATCAGCAGGCCCTTCTGCAGCGGCTGGCGCGCGTTGCGCACCTCCCACAGCTCCTTGCCGACCGTCGACTCCTCGATCGCCTGCTCGTAGGACTCGAGGCTGCTCTCGCCGGTCTTCAGCGCGTTGAAGATCGCCTCGCCCGCGAGGATGCCGGACTTGATGCAGTGGTGGACGCCCTTGAGCGCCAGCGTGTCGACCATGCCGCCCGCGTCGCCGACGATCAGCGCGCCGGGCATGCTGAGCTTCGGCATCGACCAGTAGCCGCCGCCCGGGAGCGCCTTGGCGCCCCACGCGACGCGCTCGCCGCCCTCGAGGATCTTGCGGACCAGCGGGTGCGTCTTGAACGTCTGGAGCATGTCGTGCGGGGACGTGGTGGCGTCCGCGTACTCGAGCTCGACGACGAAGCCGATCGAGACCAGGTCCTCCCCGGTCTTCTCGTCCTTCATCGGGTAGATCCAGGTGCCGCCGACCTGCCCGTACTTCGGGCTGATCGCCAGCGGCCACGGGCCGAGCGTGTGGATCAGGCGGTCCAGCGGCTTCGGGACCTTCCAGACCTCCTTGACGCCGAGCTCCCAGACCTGGGGCTCGCGGTTCTCCGCGAGGTCGAACTCGCGGATCGCCGCACCGGTCAGGTGGCCCCAGCAGCCCTCGGCGAGGACCGTGTGCTGGGCGACGATGTCGGTGCCGGGCTCGAAGTTGCCGAGCTCCTGGCCCTCCTTGCCGCGGCCCTTGTCGCCCGAGCGGACGCCGCGGACGCGACCGTCCTCGACGAGCAGCTGGGTCGCCGCGGTCTCGGTGAGGATGTACGCGCCGGCCTCCTCGGCGACGCGCGCCTGGTAGCGGGCGAGCGCCGAGACCGAGATGACCTCGTTGCCGTGGTTCTTGAAGTTCGGCGGCGTCGGGACGCGCAGGGAGATCTTCGAGGTGGGCGTCGCGTAGACCGCCTCCTTCGTGACCTCGCCGTAGGCGAAGCCCTCCTTGCGCCAGTCCTCCCGGGTCATGTCCGGGAAGAGCTCGAGCAGCGGGTCGGGGCGGACGACCGCGCCGGACAGCGTGTGCCCACCGCAGACCTTCGCCTTCTCGACGATCGCGACGGGCACCTCGCCGAGGCGCTCCATCACGTCGCCGCCGTTCTCGGCGTCCTCGTGCAGCAGCTGCAGGAGCCGGTTCGCGGTCGCGAGACCGGCGGTGCCGCCACCGACGATGGCGACGCCGACCTCGATGATCTCGTCCTCGGGGTCGACCTCCCGCTTGATGAACTCCTGCTGGGTGTTCACCGGCGGCGGGTAGGCCGCGGGCGCGGTCTTCCCGTTCTTCGTGGTGGCGGCCATGCCGTGCTCCTTAGCCCTTCTTCGCCTTGATGGCCTCGGTCAGCTTCGGGAGGATCTTGTTCAGATCGCCGACGATGCCGAGGTCGCTGAACTCGAAGATCGGGGCGTTCGCGTCCTTGTTGATCGCGACGATGTTCTCCGAGGACTGCATGCCGACCTTGTGCTGGATCGCGCCGGAGATGCCGGCCGCGAGGTACAGCTTCGGCGCGACCGTCTTGCCGGTCTGGCCGATCTGGGCGGCGTAGGGGTACCAGCCGGCGTCGACGACCGCGCGGGTCGCGGCGACGGCGGAGTTGCCACCGAACGCGGCGGCGAGCTGGTCGCAGAGGTCGAAGCCCTCCGCCTTGCCCAGGCCGCGACCGCCGGCGACGAGGACGTCCGCGCCCTCGATGTCGACGTCGGCGCCGCGCTGCTCACCGCGGGTGCGCAGCGTCGCCTTGCCGGCCTGCGCCGACAGCTCGACGGAGACGTTCTCGACGGCCGCGTCGCCGCCGGACTGCTTGATCTCGAACGCGTTGAGGCGGCCGATGATGATGCCGATGTCCGAGCGGAACTTGATCTCGGAGATCGAGGAGTCGCCGAGGATCGGACGCTCCGCGACGAGCTCGCCGCCCTGGACGGTCACCGCGGTGACCTCCATCGCGACGCCCGCGCCGAGGCGCGCGGCGAGGCCGGCGCCGATCTCGAAGCCCAGGAGGCCGCCGCCGAACAGGACGTACTTGTAGTCGCCGCCGTTCAGGACGCCCGCCATCGCGTCGATCGCCGGACCGGCCAGGCCGGCCGGGGCGTCCGCCACGAAGACCTTCTTGGCGCCGTACGCGCCGAGCGAGCCCGCGACGTCGGCCGCGCCGTCGCCGATCAGGATCGCGTGCGCCTCGCCGCCGAGCTCGCCCGCGAGCTTCGCGGCCTCGGACACGGCACCGAGGGAGTTCTTGTTGACCGCGCCCTCGTAGTGGAGCGCGTAGACCAGGATGTTCGCCATGGTGATGTCTCCTTAGATGAGCTTGCGCTCGTCGAGCCAGGCGACGATCTTCTCGACCGTCTCGGCGGTGTCCTCGTCCTCGATGATGGTGCCGGCGGCCTTCTGCGGCGGGGCCTTCGCGGCGGTCCACTGGGCGGCGGAGTTGTCGGCGCCGACCTTCGAGGTGTCGATGTCGACATCGCCGGTGGCGACGGTGTCGAGCGGCTTCTTCTTCGCGCCCATGATCGCCTTCAGCGACGGGTAGCGCGGCTCGTTGATGGCGTCACCGACGGAGATGACGGCCGGGAGGCCGACCTCGACGGTGTCGTAGCCGTACTCGGCCTGACGCTCGCAGACGAGGGTCTCGCCCTCGACGTCGAGCTTGATGACCTGCGTCAGCGAGGGGGCGCCGAGGTGCTCGGCGACGACCGCACCGATCGTGTAGCACTCGCCGTCGTCGGACTGCTGACCCAGCAGGACGAGGTCGGGGTTCTCGCGCTTGAGCGTCTGCGCGAGCGCGTAGCCGGTCGCGGCCACGTCCGAGCCGGCGACGGCCGGGTCGGTCAGGTGGACGGAGCGGTCGGCACCCAGGGACACGGCCTTGTGGAGCGCGCGCACGGCGGACTCCGGGCCCATCGTGACGGCGACGATCTCGTCGACGGCGACGCCGCCTTCCTTGATCTGCATCGCGGCCTCGATGGCGTGCGTGTCGTACGGGTTCAGGTTCTTCTCACCACTGCGATCCATGCGACCCGTGCTGGGGTCGACACGCTTCTGGACAGCGGCGTCCGGGACCTCTTTGACCAGGACGGCGATCTTCACTGCGGCCTCCTCGGGGGGAAACGAACGTTCGGGAGTGTACCTGCGTGATTGACTGACGAGTCAATCGAGGCGCGACGGCATGACATACCCCCGCGCCATGGGCGACGTTACGAGCGGGATCTACTCCCGCTCGGCGACGGCGCCCTGGATGAAGTCGATGATGTCGCTCGTGGGCGCGCCGGGGGTGAACACCTCCGCCACACCGAGCTTCTTCAGCTCCGGGATGTCGTCGGCGGGAATCGTCCCGCCGACGGTGACGAGCACGTCGTCGATGCCCTGCTCCTTCAGCAGCTCGACGATGCGCGGCACCAGCGTCATGTGCGCGCCCGACAGGATGGACAGACCGACAGCGTCGGCGTCCTCCTGGATCACCGTCTCGACGATCTGCTCCGGCGTCTGGTGGAGGCCGGTGTAGATGACCTCCATGCCCGCGTCCCGCAACGCCCGGGCGATGATCTTCGCGCCACGGTCGTGGCCGTCGAGTCCCGGCTTGGCGACGACGACGCGGATCTTCTTCTGGGCGGTGCTGGTGGACATGCGATGGAGCTCCTCGGCGGGCGGACGGGCGCGGTCGGAAGTCTAGTCAGGTGGACGTCCACGTGACGGCTGGGCGCGCGCGCGTGTTACTAGGGAGGCCGCGCCGACGTCCCACGGCTCGACGCGGCGGACGGGCACGGGGCCGCGGTTCTGGACCGGGTGTCCGTGGCGCGCGGGCCACGCCGGCGCGACGATCGTCCCACCATGCCCCGCTCCCGCCTCTCCACCCTCGACGCGTCGTTCTTCCGGGTCGAGACGGCGAGCGCGCACATGCACGTCGCCTGGAAGGGGCGCTTCGCCCCGCGCGCCGACGGGCGACCGGTGACGATCGAGGCGCTGCGCGCCTCGGTGTCGGCCCGGCTGCGGTACGCCGAGCGGTTCCGTCAGCGCGTCGCGTTCCCGCCCGCCGGCTTCGGGGAGCCGGTCTGGATCGACGACGAGCGGTTCGACATCGCCGCGCACGTCGTCCCGATGTCGGCCCCGGACGAGCCGCTGTCGCGGGCCCGCTTCGACGAGCTCGTCGACCGCTGCCTCTCGACGCCGCTGGACCGCACCCGCGCGCTGTGGCGCATCGAGCTCGCGCCGCAGCTCGAGGACGGGACGATCGGCATGGTCATGAAGATCCACCACGCGATGGTCGACGGCAAGAGCGCGGTCGAGCTCGCGCTGCTGCTGCTCGACGTCAGCGCCGACGCCGACCACGGTGACCCGGACGAGTGGACCGCCCGGGCCGCGCCCGGGCCGACGCGCCTGGCGCTCGAGGCGCTGGCCGACGGCGGCCTCGAGTCGCTGCGGGCCGCGGGCGGCCTGGCGCGGATGGCGCGCAGCGGCCCCGGGGGCCTGCGCTCCGGCGTGCGGCTGGCGGACACGCTGCGCCGCGCGGCGCTCTCGGTCGGCGAGGACGTGCTGAAGCCCGCACCGTCCTCCTACGTCAACCGCCCGATCACCGCGCACCGCGCCCTCGTGCACCACACGACGGCGATCGGGCCGCTGCTGGACGTCAAGCGCCGCCACGGCGTGACGCTCAACGACGTCGCGCTGTGCGTCGTCAGCGGCGCGCTGCGCGAGCTGTCGATGCGCGCCGGCCGGGTGCCGGCCCCGCTGAAGGTCATGGTGCCGGTGAGCACGCGCGCCGCGGAGGAGGCGGGCGATCTGGGCAACCGGATCTCGTTCGTGTTCGTCGAGCTGCCGGTGCAGCTGCACCGGCCGGCGGAGCGGCTCGCGGCGATCCACGCGGAGACCTCGCGGTTCAAGGACCAGGGTCGCGCGGGCGGCGGCGAGACGCTGATGGGGGCGCTCGGCGTGCTCCCCGAGCCGCTGAAGGAGGCGGCCGCCCGGCTCGCGGCGAGCCCGCGGACCTACAACCTGACCGTCTCCAACGTGCCCGGGCCCCGGATGCCCGTCTACCTGCTCGGGGCGGAGCTGATCGAGGCGGCACCGGTCATCCCGATCACCGACGGCCACGCGCTGTCGATCGGCATCTTCACCGTCCGCGACGAGGTGACCTTCAGCGTCTACCTCGATCCGACGGCGCTGCCGCAGGCGCTCGAGCTGCCGCAGGCGCTCAGCGCCGCGGCGCTCGAGGTCGGCGCGATCGCGGGCCCGCGCCGCGCCCGCAGCGCGGACGCGGCCTGAACCGCGGACCCGCGACGGGCCGGCTCAGGAGGCCTTGACGGTGATCTTCATCGTGCCCGGGTGCACGTCGCACACGAAGCGGTAGGTGCCCTTCGCGGGCACCTTGAACGAGCCGCTGCCCTTCTGCGAGATGCCGGTGCGCAGCGCCTTGCCCGCGCCGGAGGTCTTGCGGACGTTGTGCGGCACGGAGGTGCTCCACGTGAATCGGACCGTGTCGCCCTTCTTGACGCTGAGGCTCTTCGGCGACCAGGTGTTCGCCGAGGTGGCCTTGACGGTCTTCGTCGCGGCCATGGCAGGGATGGCGACGACGCCGGCGCCGGCGGCGACGAGTGCGGCCGCGGCGACGAGGGACGGCTTGGTCATGTGGACTCCTGGGTGGTGTTAGAAGACGGGCGCCTCGGTGTACTTCCCGAACACGTCCTGGAGGGCCTCGATCATCTCGCCCTCCGTCGCGTGCACCCGGGCCGCCTCGATGATCGGCGGCATCAGGTTGGCATCGTCCTGTGCGGCGAGGTCCTTCAGTCGGATCAGTGCCGCCTCCACCGCACCGGAATCCCGGCGCGCGCGGACTCCCTGCAGACGGTCGACCTGCTTGCGCTCCAGCGCCGGATCGACCTTCAGGATCGGGGTGTCGCCGTCGTCGCCCTCGGTGTAGCGGTTGACGCCGACGACGATCCGCTTCTGCGCCTCGATCTCGACCTGCAGGTCGAAGCTCGCGTCGGCGATCTCGCGCTGCGGGTAGTTGCGCTTGACCGCCTCGACCATGCCGCCGAGCTCGTCGATCTTCGCGAAGTACTCGTAGGCCATCTCCTCCATGCGGTCCGTCAGGGACTCCACGAAGTAGCTGCCGCCGAGCGGGTCGATCGTGTTCGTGACGCCCGTCTCGTGGGCGATGATCTGCTGCGTGCGCAGCGCGATGCGGACCGCGTCCTCGGTCGGGAGCGCGAGCGCCTCGTCGTAGGAGTTGGTGTGCAGCGACTGCGTGCCACCGAGCACGCCCGCGAGCGCCTCGATCGCCGTGCGGGTGATGTTGTTCAGCGGCTGCTGCGCGGTCAGGGAGACACCGGCCGTCTGCGTGTGGAAGCGCATGAGCCACGACTTCGGGTTCTTGGCGCCGTAGGTCTCGCGCAGCTCGCGCGCCCAGATCCGGCGGGCGGCGCGGTACTTGGCGATCTCCTCGAAGAAGTCGATCTGGGCGTTGAAGAAGAAGCTCAGGCGCGGCGCGAAGTCGTCGACGTCGAGGCCGCGATCGATCGCCTGCTCGACGTAGGTGAGACCGTCCTTGAGCGTGAAGGCGAGCTCCTGCGCGGCGGTCGCCCCCGCCTCGCGGATGTGGTACCCGGAGACCGACACCGAGTTCCAGCGCGGCATGTTCTGCGTGGAGTACTCGATCATGTCGCCCAGCAGGCGCATCGCCGGGTCGATCGGGAAGCACCACTCCTTCTGGGCGATGTACTCCTTGAGGATGTCCGCCTGGATCGTGCCGTTGAGCTTGTCCGGCGTGATCGCCCCACCCGCCTGCCGCTCCGCGGCGACGACGTAGTAGGCGAGCATGATCGCGGCCGGGGCGTTGATCGTCATCGACACCGAGACGTCGCCGAGGTTGATGCCCTGGAACAGCGTCTGCATGTCGTCGACCGTGTCGACGGCGACGCCCTCGCGGCCGACCTCGCCCAGCGACAGCGGCGAGTCGGAGTCGTGGCCCATGAGCGACGGCATGTCGAACGCGGTCGACAGGCCGGTCTGGCCGTGGTCGAGGAGGTAGCGGAACCGCTCGTTGGTCTCCTCGGCCGTGCCGAAGCCCGCGAACTGCCGCATCGTCCACAGCCGCGTGCGGTACATCGACGGGTAGACGCCACGGGTGAAGGGGTACTGGCCCGGCAGGCCCAGGCCCGCCTCGTCGTCCTTGCCGGCCCGGTCCTGCGCGGTGTAGAGCGGCTTGACCGGCTCGGCGCTGAGCGTCGTGAACGGGACGTCGCGCTCCCCGGCGAGGCCGTAGGCGGCCTTCCACTCGTCGAGGGTCGTCGGGGTGCTCGTGGGCGTGGCCATGAGGAGGCTCCGGGATCGGGTTCCAGGGAGATAGGTGGAAGTCCGCCTATCTCGACGGCCTCAATGGTACCGGATAGGTGGACGTCCACCAACCGCGGCGGGACCGGTCAGGCGGCGAAGTCGCCGGCGTCCGCGCGCAGCGTGGTCAGCACGCGCGTGAGCGCCTCGCGCTCCTCGACGCTCAGCGCCCCGACCGCGAAGTCCTCGGCGTTGAGGACCTCGGTCGCCCGCGTCGCCACGTCGCGGCCCGCGTCGGTGATCCGGATGAGCGTCGTGCGCCCGTCGGTCGGGTGCGGCACGCGCTCCACGAGCCCGTCGCCTGCGAGCTTGTCGACCGCGTTGGTCACCGAGCTGCGGTGCACCTGCAGCCGCTCGCCGATCTTCCCCACCGGCAGCTCGCCGCTGCGCGTGAACAGCAGCAGCATCAGCGCCTCGTAGCGGGCGAACGTGATCCCGAACGGCTTCAGCAGCTCGTCGTAGCGCGCCAGCAGCAGCTGCTGGGCGCGGACGATCGAGGTGATCGCCGCCATCGCGCGGCCGGGCTCGGCCCCCCAGCGCGCCTCCCAGTGGCGGCGCGCCTCGGCGATCGGATCGATCCGCAGGGTCACGGCCCGCAGGATAGGCGCTCACGGCAGCAGCGCCGCGAGCAGCCCGGCGCGGTCCAGGGCGACGGCCAGCAGCGGGGCGGCGAGCGCCAGCGCGCGGGCGGGCGGCGCCGCCCGCCGGGCCACCGCCCCGGCGCTCCCGAAGACCGCGCCGGTGAGCACGCCCAGCAGCAGCCAGTGCAGCGGGGCGCCCAGCGGCGTCCCCGGCTCGGTGGCGGCGATCCACGCGTAGTAGGCGCCGTTCGCGGCCGTCAGGACGAGCACCCCGGCCCGCGCCCCGGCCGCCGGCAGCAGGAGCCCCGCCAGCACGGCGGCCCCCACCCAGGTCGCGTTGTCGCTCAGCGGGACCGCGGTCGCCGTCGTCTCGTCGAGGCGGCTGAGCACCCCGAGCAGGAGGCCCACCGGCAGGAGGACCCTCACCGCGCGCGCCACCGGGCAATGTTCCAGCCCGCGGCCCCGTCGGGGCGGCGCAGACGGGCCTGGAGCGGCGCGACCGCCGCCGCGCGCAGCCCGACCGGCAGCGTGCGCAGCGCCGGCAGCGCGTCCGCGCTGAGGGACTGCAGGAAGGGCAGGTCGACGGGCTCCCCCGCACGGGCGCGGTCGGCCGCGCGCTGCGCGATGCGCCCGTCCGGGTTCGCCAGCGAGAACACGGCGACGGACCCGAGCGTCAGTAGCAGCGCCGCACGGGGAGCGTGCCGCGCGACGCGGGGGCCGGTCCCGGCGGCGAGCACGAGGCCGACGAGCGCCCCGAGCCAGACGACGAGCGCGCCGCCCGCGAGCCGCACGCGCGTGAGGCCGTACGCGTCCTGGACCAGGACGACCCGGTGCAGCGCGCTGGCCAGGACGACGAGGACGAGCAGGCAGATCGTGCCCAGCAGCGCCCGGACGACGGGATCGCGGCGGCGCGCCGCCACCGCGACGACGGCGAGCGTGAGCGCCGCCACGAGCAGCAGCTGGACGACCCCCTGGCGGGCGTAGTCGCCGTAGCCCAGCCCGGTGGTCCGCCGCACGTACTCCGCGCCGCCGAACAGCACGCGCAACTGGACCGCGACGAACAGGGCGAACAGCAGCGTCAGCGCCCCCAGCGCGACCCGCAGCTCGATCCGCCCGGGTGCCGGGCCCCGCGGCGCCGGCCCGTGCTCGGTCCCGCGGGCGGCAGCGTGCGCCAGCGCCCCGCACGTCGCGAGCACGACCACCGCGAGCACCGCCCGGGCGACCAGCACGTCGGTGCGGACCTCGACGTCCGCGAGCCCACCCGCGAGCTGCGCGAACGCCCCGTCGGCCGAGACGAGCAGCGTCCCGAACGCGGCCACCAGGGCGGCCGCGAGCGCGGCGCCGCGCAGCAGCGGCCCGACCGTCCCGGCCGCGCCCGACCCGTCCGGCAGCGCCCGTCGCAGCGCGCCCGCGACGAGCGCACCGCCCCGCGCCCACCGCAACGGGACCGCGGGCAGCGCGCGCAGGGCCGCCCAGCCGCCGGGCGGCCGCACGATGGCGGCGCAGGCGAGCGCGAACGCCGGGACGGTCAGGGCGAGCACCCACGCGGCGTCGCGCAGGACCGGCTGGACCGCCAGCAGGGCCGCGATCGCGCCGAGGCCGACGGACCGCCGCGGCGCCGCCGCCAGCGCGGCGCCGAGCACGAGCAGGAGCACGACGGCGAGCGCGAGGCCGACGCGGTGATGGGCGACCGCGACGGCGGCCAGCAGCGCGGCCGCGAGCGAGCGGCACAGGACGGGACGGGACATGCGGGGACCTCCCTGGAGGGGTCGGGTTCGACGGACGACGGGACGGGCGGCGGCCGCGACCGGCCGCCGGCGGGGCTAGCGCGCCCCGGGCAGCTCGAGCACCATGCGGCACCCGTGCGGGGCGACGGGCTCGGCGCGCAGCGCGCCGCCGTGCAGTTCGACGATCGAGCGCGAGATCGCGAGGCCCAGCCCGGAGCCCGCGACGGTCCGCGACCGGTCGGCGCGCGCGAAGCGGTCGAAGAGCCGCTCGGCGTCCCCCGGCGGCAGCCCCGGGCCACGGTCCTCCACCTCCACACGGACCCCGTCCCCCGCGGGCTGCGCCCGCACCACGACCGGGCTGCCCGGCGCGTGGCGGGCCGCGTTCTCCAGCAGGTTGTCGACGACCTGCAGCAGCCGGTCGGCGTCGCCGTGCAGCAGGAGGTCGGCGGGCGCCTCCAGCGCGACGTCGCGGCCGGCCACGAGCTCCCCCACCGGGAACGGCCGACGGCGCAGCGCGACCGCGCCGGCCTCGAGCGCGGACAGGTCCAGCAGCTGGTCGGCGAGCCGCCCGAGCCGCTCGACCTGCGCGAGCAGCGCCGGGAGGTCGGCGGGCTGGACCCCGTCGACCGCGTTCTCCAGCGCGGCGCGCAGGGCGCTGATGGGCGTGCGCAGCTCGTGTGCGGCGTCCGCCACGAGGTCGCGGCGGGCACGGTCCAGCGTCTCGAGCTCGGCGGCCATGACGTTGAAGGCGGCCGCGAGCTGCCCGACCTCGTCGCGGGAGGTCTCCGGCACGCGCTGGCCGTGCTCGCCGCGCGCCATCGCCTCCGCCGCGCGGGCCATCGCGCGCAGCGGCGACGTCAGCCCGCGGGCGACGAGCTGGACGGAGACGAGCGACAGGACCAGCGCCGCGAGCGCGCCCCAGCGCAGCCGCAGGCCGAGCTTCGCGGCGACCACCATCGTCGCCAGCGTCACGATGATCGCCAGGACGATGACGAGCCCGAGCTTCAGCTTCAGCGAGGCGATGCGGGCCAGCGGGCTCACGTCGAGCCGTCCCCGAGCGCGTAGCCGTGGCGCTGCACCGTGCGGACGATCCCGGCGCCGACCTTGCGGCGCAGGCCGGCGACGTGCGAGTCGACCGTCCGGGTGGTGCCGCCCGCGCCGTGCCAGTCCCACACCTCCGCCAGCAGCTCCTCGCGGGAGAACGCGCGCGACGGCCGGCGCGCGAGCGTCGCCAGGAGGTCGAACTCGGTCGGCGTCAGGTGGATCTCGCGGTCGTCGCGCAGCACCCGCCGGCCGTCGAGGTCCACGGTCACCGCGCCGAGGCGCAGCGGCCCGTCCGGCGTGGAGGCGGCCCGGGCGCTGCGACGCAGCACCGCGGTGACGCGCGCGACCAGCTCGCGCATGCTGAACGGCTTCGTGAGGTAGTCGTCGGCCCCGACCCCCAGTCCCACCAGCAGGTCGGCCTCCGCGTCGCGCGCGGTGAGGAAGAGGACCGCGACCGGGCGCTCGGACTGGATCCGGCGGCAGACCTCGATGCCGTCGAAGCCCGGCAGCATCCAGTCCAGCACGACGAGGTCCGGGGCGTGCGCGGCGCAGGCCTCGACCCCGGCCGGGCCGCTGTGGGCGACCTCGACCCGGTGCCCCTCGGCGCGCAGCCGGGCGGCGACCGCGTCCGCGATCTGCTCCTCGTCCTCGATCACCACGATCGTCGCGCCGCTCATCGCCGACGATGCTAGGCGCCGCAGGTGCGCGTCGTGTCGCGCACGTGTGCGGATCGTGTGCAGGTCAGGCCGGCGGCACGCGGCGGCCGCGCGCCGCGGTGGCGCCCGCGGTCCCGACGAGCGCGGCCGCGCCAACCGCCCCGAACGCCTTGAGCCGACGGCCGAGCTGCTCGAAGCGCAGGACCTCCCAGCCCTCCTGCTCGGCGATCCGGCCGAGCGGGACGTCGGGGTTGACGGCGACGGGGTTGCCGACCGCGCGCAGCAGCGGCAGATCGCTCTCCGAGTCGCTGTACGCGTACGACGCGGCGAGGTCGATGCCCTCGGCGGCCGCCAGCTCGCGGACCCGCTGGGCCTTGCCCTCGCGGTAGGAGAACGGGCCGTCCTCGCGGCCGGTGTAGACGCCGTCGGCGTCGACCTCGTAGCGGGAGCCCAGGCCGCCGTCGAACGCGAGCACCTGGGCGAGCAGCTCGGCCAGGCCCTGCGAGGCGGCCGTGGCGATGTAGACCTGCCGGCCCGCGTCCTGGTGCCCGTAGGCGACCTCGAGCATCTGCGGGTAGATCCGCGGCAGCACCCCGGCGAGCACGCGCGGCGCGAGCCGCGCGAACTCCTTCTCGTGGTGCCCCTCGATCATGCGGCAGACCCGCTCGCGGACCTCGTCGGTCGCCGCGTCGGTGGAGCCGTTGAGGCGGAACTTGACGTTCGCCCAGCCGTCGGAGGCGAGCTGCCGGCGGCCGATGACGCCGGTCTCGTAGGCCGCCCGGGCCCAGAAGAGCCCGGACGACCCGGCCATCAGCGTCCGGTCGAGGTCGAAGAAGGCGGCCGGACGCCGGGCGTCCGGCGTCGCCGCGATCTCCTCCCCCGGTCCGCTCGTCATCAGGCGGCCGGCACCCGCACGATGATCGCGTCGCCCTGACCGCCGCCGGAGCAGATCGCCGCGCAGCCCAGGCCGCCGCCGCGACGGCGCAGCTCGAGCACGAGCGCCCCGATGATGCGGGCGCCGGACGCGCCGATCGGGTGCCCGAGGGCCACCGCGCCGCCGTTGACGTTCACGCGGTCCTCGTCGAGGTTCAGCATCCGCGAGGAGTGCAGGGCGACCGAGGCGAACGCCTCGTTGATCTCCCAGAGGTCGATGTCCGAGGGCTGCAGGCCCGCCCGGTCGAGCGCCTTGAGCGCCGCGGTCGCGGGCGTCGTGCCGAGGATGTGGAACTCGTTGGCCGACTGCGCGTGCGTGACGATCTCGGCGAGGACCTCCTTGCCGTTCGCGGCCGCCCACTCGTCGGAGGCGAACACGAGGGCGCCCGCGCCGTCGTTGACGCCCGGCGAGTTGCCGGCCGTGTGCGAGCCCTCCTTGGAGACGAGGCCCGGCAGACCGGCGAGCGACTCGAGCGTGGAGCCGCGGCGCGGCGCCTCGTCGGTGTCGACGACCGTGTCGCCCTTGCGGCCCTTGACGGTGACCGGGACGATCTCCTCGGCCATCTTGCCCTCGTCGATCGACTGCAGCGCGAGCTCGTGGGAGCGCAGCGCCCAGCGGTCGAGGTCGGGACGGGTGATCTCCATCTCGTCGCCGACCTCGGTCGCCTCGACGAACATCTGCTTGCCGGTGAAGGCGTTGGTGAGCCCGTCGTGGACCATCGCGTCGAGGGTCTTGGCGTCGCCCATGCGGTAGCCGAAGCGCGCGTTGGGGAGCAGGTACGGGGCCTGGCTCATCGACTCCTGGCCGCCGCCGACGCCGACCGTGACGTCCCCGGCGCGGATCGCCTGGTCGAGGATCACCGCGGCGCGCACGGAGGAGGCGCAGACCTTGTTGATCGTCTCGGAGGAGACCTCCTTGGGGATGCCGGCCTTGATCTGCGCCTGACGCGAGGGGATCTGCCCCTCGCCGGCCTGCAGGACCTGGCCCATCACGACGTGGTCGACCTGCTCAGGAGCGACGTCCGCGCGCTCGAGGGCCGCGGAGATGGCGACCGCGCCCAGCTCGGGAGCGCGGAGGGTGGACAGGCCGCCGCCCATCTTGCCGATGGGGGTGCGGGCGGTGCCGAGGATGACGGTCTTGGGCATAGAGGCGGGATGGTACGCCCATGTGGCGCCGCGGCACCCGCAGGGTAGGTTGGACGGCATGGAGATCACCCCGACCACGTCCGCCCCGCTGGAGACCGGCGCCGACACGATCGTCGTCGGCCTCGTCGAGGGCGAGGGCGTCCCCCACGACCTCGAGGGCGGCGAGCTCGGCGCGCTGCTGGCCGCGGGCGAGGCGAAGACGACCCGCAACCACCTCGCGGTGACCCACGCGGCCGGCGCCCGCTGGATCCTCGTCGGGCTCGGCGCCCGCGACGGCCTCACGGCCGAGCGCGCCCGGGTCGCGGCGGCGAAGGTCGTCGGGCGCGCGAAGGAGCTCGGGACCTCCTCCCTGTGCTGGGAGATCCCCCACCACGTCGGCGACGACGTCGTCGCCGGGCTCGTCGAGGGCACGGTCATGAGCCTCTACCGGTTCACCGCGTTCAAGTCCTCCGACGACGGCGGCGGCTCGATCGGCCGGCTCGTGTTCAGCGACCACCACGACCGCGGCCAGGCGGTCGCGGCGGCCGCCGTGGTCGCCCGCGCGGTGAACGCCGCGCGGGACCTGCAGAACACGCCCGCCAACCACATGACGCCGTCGCTCCTGGCCGAGCGGGCGCGGACCCTGTCGACCGAGGTCGGCGGCCTCGTCGTCGAGGTCGAGGGCCGCGAGGAGATCGTCGGCCGCGGCATGGGCGCGTTCGGCGCCGTCGCGCAGGGCTCCTACGAGGACCCGAAGCTCATCGTGCTGCGCTACGCGGACCCGGACGCGACGGGCCCCCGCCTGGGCCTCGTCGGCAAGGCGGTGACGTTCGACACCGGCGGGATCTCGCTGAAGCCCGCCGGGAAGATGCACGAGATGAAGTTCGACATGTCGGGCGGTGCCGCGGTGATCGAGGCGATGGGCGCGATCGCCTCGCTGCGGCTGCCGATCGACGTGATCGCCGTGGTCGGCGCGACCGAGAACATGCCGTCGGGCCGCTCGATGAAGCCCGGTGACGTGGTCACCGCGATGAACGGCACGACGATCGAGATCAACAACACCGACGCCGAGGGCCGGCTCGTGCTGGCCGACTGCCTGGCCCACGCGGTTGCGCAGGGCGCCGAGAGGATCATCGACCTCGCGACGCTGACCGGCGCGATCGTGTCGGCGCTGGGGTCGACCTACATCGGCCTGATGAGCAACGACGACGACTGGGCGTCGACGGTCGGCGCGGCGGCGGACCGCGCGGGCGAGCTCGCCTGGCGGCTGCCGCTGCACCAGGAGTACGCGGACCTCATCAAGGGCCAGTACGCGGACATCGTCAACGCCGTCGAGAACCGCAAGGCGGGCTCGATCACCGCCGCGGAGTTCCTGCGCCGGTTCGTCGGCGACGTGCCGTGGGCGCACCTGGACATCGCCGGGACCGCCTGGAACACCGGTCGGGCGTACGCGCCGAAGGGCGGCAACGGGGTCGGCGTGCGGCTGCTCGTCGAGCTCGCGCGGGCGCACGCCGCCCAGGACTGAGCGCGGGCCGATGGGCCGCTGGCGCCGTCGGCTGCTGCTGTTCGCCGTCCTGCTCGGGGCCTACGGGGCGACCCTGGCCCTGAGCACGGGCGGCCGCGACGAGCGCACCGACGACGAGGCGCACGTCCTGCTCGTCGCGGAGTCGATCGTCTCCGACGGCGACGTCGACCTGCGCGACGAGTACCGCGCGCGGGCGTGGCGGGCGTTCACCGACGGCCCGGTGGAGCCCGCCGGCACGCTGACGAACGGGCGCCTGCACGAGCCGTACGGGATCGCGCTCGGGGCGCTCGTCGCGCCCGCGTACGCGCTCGGCGGGGCGCTGGGCGCGGAGCTGCTGCTCGCGGCCCTGCTGGCGGTCGCGTTCGTCGTCGCGGCCGGGGTGGCGCGGCGGCTCGTGCCCGACCCGTGGCCGACCGGCCTGACGCTGGCGGTCGGGCTGTCGCCGCCGGCGTTGCTGGCCGCCGGGACCGTCGCGCCCGCGACGCCCGCGGCGCTGCTGCTGATCGCGGCGGTGGCGCTCGCCCTGCGGGTCCGCGACCGTCCGCGGCTGGCGCCCACGGCGGGCTGCGCGGCGCTCGTGGCGCTGCTGCCCTGGCTGGCGATCGGGCTGCTGCTGCCGGCGCTCGTCGTGGCGCTCGCGCTCGCGCGCTGGCTGCGACGGCGCAGCCGCGGGCTGGTGGGGTTCACCGCGCTGGAGGTCGTGCTGACCAGCGGCGTGTTCTTCGTGGCGGTGAACGACCGGCTGTTCGGCGGCGCCGTGCCCGACGCGGCGCGGGCGGCGGGCGCCCCGCCGGTCGGCGTGTGGGACCTCGAGCAGGCGGGCGAGCTGCTGCGGGCCCCGGTGCTCGCGCTCGTGCTCGTCGCGGCGGGGCTGCTCGTGCGGTCGCGTCGCGAGCGGCTCGCGGTGGCGCTGCCGGAGCAGCTCGACGTCGAGATCGCGGTGACGCTGCTGCTGCTCGTGGTGGCGGCGTGCGTGCTGCAGCCGGTCGCCGCGCTCCCCGTCGCAGCGGCGCTGGCCGCCTGGTCCGCGCGGCGGGTGCCGCGGACGACCCGGGGGCTGGTCGCACTGACGGCGGTGGGCTCCGTGTGGCTGCTCGCCGCCGGCCCGCTGACCTGAACGCGCCATCTCCGACGTCCACGGTCGGAATGCCGTACGCTTGCGCCCACCAACGGCAGGTGGCCCTTACCCAGCGCAAGCGGCCGCCCCTACATCAGCCCCCACGGAGTCATCGCACCATGAGCCGTCCCCGCCCCGCGCGCCGTCGCGCGACCCTCGCCTGCGCCCTCGTCGCCACCGCCCTGCTCGCCGCCGGATGCGGCGACGACGGCGACGACACCGCCGCACGCCCGGCCACCACGGGTGCCGCCGCCGGCGCCGACCTCGGCGCGGTCAAGACCTACCTGCTCGACCACACCCGCGAGCTCGTGCGCGAGACCGGCACGCTGCGCACCCAGGCCGAGCGCTACCACGCGCTCGCCGCCGCCGTCGACTTCGACCACGCCCGCCTGCTGCGCACCCGGCGCGCCGAGGTCCGCGCGCTGCTGCGCGACGCGCAGGCGACGTTCCGCCGGGCCAACCCGGCCTACGAGCAGGCCGAGGGCGTCGTCGCGGGCGTGCCCGTCCTCGCCGACTACGACGTCATCCTCGACGCCGGCAGCGACGCGAGCGACCCCGCCAGCGCCGTGCCGTTCTCGATCGAGACGCCCGCGGGCAGGACCTACAAGCAGCCCGGCAACTTCTTCTTCCTGCTCGAGTCCTCGCTGTTCGGCACCGAGCCGAGGTTCGCCGCCAAGGACGTGACGCCCGACCTCGACGGCGACGGCACGATCGAGTTCGGCGAGGCGCTCCCCGACGCCGACTTCTACGTCGCCGCCGCACGCGACTTCGAGAAGAACGCCAAGGAGCTCGACGCCGCGGCGAAGGCGTGGACGCCCGCACCCGCCGATGCGTTCACCGCCGTCGTCGTGATGACGCCGACGATGAGCGAGTACTTCGAGGCGTGGAAGAACTCGCGCTTCATCGCCGGCGACGACGCGTCGGAGAAGGGCTTCGTCGCGACGTCGCGCCTGGCCGACATCACCGACATCCTCTCCGGCCTCGTCCTCGTCTACGACAGCATCGAGCCGGCGATCGGCACCGTCGACCCGGCGCAGGCCGAGCAGACCGGGCGGGCGCTGACCGACCTGCGCGACTTCGCCGCCAAGCTCCGCAAGGAGGAGCAGGCCGGCAGGACGTTCACCGCCGAGGACGCCGAGACGCTCGGCGGCGAGGCGCAGACGCGCGCGGAGGCGGTCGCCGGCCAGGTCTCGCAGGCCGCGGGCAAGCTCGGCATCACGCTGGAGGACTGAGCCGTGCGGTCCCGGACGGTCGTCGCGGCGCTCGCCGCGCTGCTGTCGCTCCTGGCGCTCGCCGGCCCGGCGCGCGCCGCCGATCCGGCGTGGCGGACCGCCGAGCAGGTCCGCGACCGCCTCTTCGACGCCCAGCAGGCGCTGATCCTCGACGGCCCGCGCGAGGCGGCGAAGGCCGCCGACGCCGCGGCCGACGCGTACGCCGGCGCCCTGCGCGACGGCATCGCGCAGGCGGATCCCGCCGCCGACCGGACCGTCCGCTCCGAGCTCGCCGCCGCCCGCCGCGCGGCGGCCGACGGCGACGCCCCGGTGCTCGCGGCCGCGCGCGGCGCCATCCGCGCCGCGCTCCTGCGCGGCAGCGCCACCGTGACGCTGCGCGCCGTGCGCGCGGGAGACGCCGACACCGCCCGCGAGTGGCTGCTGCTGCGGGAGTTCCGCACCGCCACGCGCTTCACCCGCGCAGGGGCCGACGGCACGCTCGCCGTCGAGCAGCTCGACACCGGGAAGCTCTCCCCCGCGAAGGCCGAGCAGGCCGTCCGCAAGGACCTCCTCGACGCCTACCAGGGCCGGCTGCGCGAGCTGCTCGCCGACGCCGCGCGCAACGCCCAGCGCGGCTTCCGCGCCCCGTGGGCCGAGGCGGCCGCCCAGGCCGACGGCTCCTGGCGCATCCTCGCCGGCCGCTACCGCGAGGACCGCGGCGAGGCTGCCACGCAGACCGCCGACCGCGCCTTCGCCGCGCTGCGGCGCGCCGCGTCCGCGGGCGACGCGACCGCCGCGGCCACCGCCCAGCGACGCGTCGCCGCGGCGCTGGACGGCTTCACCGCCGCCCCGTTCACGGCGCAGGAGTCCGCGCGCCGCGCCCAGCAGCTGCTGCGGTTCGTCGCCCTGATCCCGGTCGAGTACCGCCGCGGCACGAAGGACGACGAGGTCACCAAGGACTTCGAGATCCAGGAGGCCGTCGCCTTCCAGGCGGGCGCGGTCGCCGCGTTCGCCGACCTCCAGGACCAGCTGACCCGTCGCGGGCGCGCTCAGACGCTGCGCGCCAAGGCGGACCTCGAGACCCTCGGGACGATGGTCGATCGCGCGGCGACGACGACCCGGGGCGTCCCCACCGCCGACGAGGTCGAGGACGTCGAGGACCGCATCGACGACGGCCTGCGCGCGATCATGCCCGACGCCTGGACCGAGCCGACCGACGAGTCCGACTACGACCTGATCGCGCTGACGCTCGACCGCATGGAGGCGGCGGTCGGCGCCGGGCAGTACCGCCAGGCCGAGCAGGCCCGCCTGGAGGCCTACGCGTTCTTCGAGTTCGGCCCCGAGCGCCGCCTCAAGTCGTTCGACCAGGGCCTCGCGCTCACCGTCGAGGGCCTCATCTGGTTCGGCGCCGACGGCAAGGACGGCCTCGCGACGCTGATCGCCGACCGCGCCCCGCGCCGGCAGATCCGCGAGACGCGCGTGCAGCTCGACAAGCGCCTCGGTGACGCCGCCGCCACGCTCGGCGACTCCGCCAACCGCGCGACCGTCGTCACCAACGCCGCGATCATCGTGTTCCGTGAGGGTCTCGAGGGCGTCCTCATCCTCGCCGCGATCACCGCGTCGTTCGTCGGCGTGCGGCGCCGCAACCGCCGTCCCGTGTTCGTCGGGGCGCTGCTGGGCCTGCTCGTCTCGCTGATCACCTGGGTGCTCGCGCAGACGCTGCTGCGGTCCCTGGACCAGTACGGCGAGAAGCTCGAGGCGGTCGTCGGCCTGATCGCGATCGGCGTGCTGCTGCTGATCACCAACTGGTTCTTCCACCGCGTCTACTGGAGCGAGTGGATCGGCAAGTTCCACCGGCAGCGCAAGAAGATCGAGACGATGGACAAGGTCGGGTTCTTCTCGGCCCAGGTCCTCGGCCTCGGGCTGCTCGGGCTGACGAGCGTCTACCGCGAGGGCTTCGAGACCGTCCTGTTCCTGCAGTCGCTGCAGCTCAGCGCCGGGACCGCCGCGGTCGTCGAGGGCGCCGGGCTCGGCCTCGCCCTCACCTTCCTCGTCGCGGTCGTGACCTTCGCCCTGCAGCGCAAGCTCCCCTACAAGAAGATGCTGATCGTCACCGGGGTGATGATCGGCTTCGTGCTCGTCGTGATGGTCGGTCAGACCGCCCGCACGATGCAGGGCACCGGCTGGCTGCCGATCACGCCGCTCGACGTGGACATGCCCTACTGGTCCGGCCTCTGGTTCGGCGTCTACCCGACGTGGGAGACCGTCGGCGCCCAGGTGATCGCCGCGGTGTTCGTGATCGGCTCCTACTACCTCGCGCGCGAGGTCAAGGTGAAGCGCCCGGTCCGCAAGGCCGTCAAGCGCGGCGACCTGCGCGCCGAGGACGCCAAGGCCGCCGAGGCCGACCCGGAGATCGGTGCGGGCGGCTTGCCCGCCGAGCCGGCGGCCGTCGGCGACCGCTGACCCCTAGGCCCGCGCGTCGGGCGCGTCGAGCTCGGCCAGCACGCGGGTCGCCGCGGTGGCGGGGTCGAGCTTGCGCGCGACGACCTCGTCGAGCATCGCCTGGAACCGCTCGTCGGCGGCGAGGCGCTCCTCGAGCGCCCGGCGCATCCGCGCGGTGCAGATCGCGAGGACCTCGTTGCGGAGATTGCGCGTGCGGCGCTCGCTGAGCGTCCCCTCCTCCTCGATGTAGGAGCGGTGCGCGTCGAGCTGCTCGAGCAGCTCGTCGACGCCCTTGCCGAACGCGGCCTCGGTCTTGACGATCGGGACGCGCCAGCCGCTCTCGGGTGCCAGCGACAGGACCGACCGGATCTCCCGGACCATCGTGTCGGTCATCGGGTGGTCGGCCTTGTTGACGACGATGATGTCCGGGATCTCCATGACGCCGGCCTTCAGCGCCTGGATCGAGTCACCCGAGCCCGGCATCAGCACGAGCACGACGGTGTCCGCGTGGTCGATGACGTCGATCTCGGCCTGGCCGACCCCGACGGTCTCGAGCAGCACGTCCTGCTTGCCCGCCGCGTCCATGAGCAGCGCTCCCTGCAGGGCGGCCTCCGAGAGGCCGCCCAGGGCGCCGCGGTTGGCCATCGAGCGGATGAACACCCCGGGGTCGAGGAAGTGCTCGGTCAGGCGGATCCGGTCGCCGAGCAGCGCGCCCTTCGTGAACGGGGACGACGGGTCGATCGACAGCACGGCGACCTGCCGGTCCTGCTCGCGGCGCAGCTTCGTCAGCGCGCTGATGAGCGTCGACTTGCCCGCGCCCGGCGCCCCGGTGAGGCCGACGATCGCCGCCCTGCCGGTGTGCGGGTACACCTCGCGCACCAGCTCCCAGCCGGCCGGGTCGTCGTTCTCGACGAGCGTGATCGCGCGGGCGAGCGCGCGCTTGTCGCCGTCGAGCAGCCGCTGGGCCAGCGACCGCTTCTCGGTGGGGTTCGGCGCATCGGACATGGACGGGGCAGATTACCCTTGCGCCTGTGGATCCCGCCCTCTCCCCTCCCGTGGCGACCGACGCGTCGCCGCCGACGGTCCGCGGCGAGCCGCCGCCCCTGCGCGGCGGGATCGGCGCGTTCCTGCGATTCGCGCGCGAGCACGGGATGTTCCGCCCCCAGTACCTGCGGATGGGCCTGCGGCTCGCGTGGCTGAAGCTCCGCTTCGGCGAGCGGCTGCAGCTCGACGGGGTCGCGTTCGTGTGCCCGAAGGTCACGTTCGAGATCGGGCCGAACGCCGTCGTGCACCTCGGGCGCTGGTCGTGGCTGGGCCACGGCACGAAGGTGCGGGCGCACGAGGGCGAGGTGCGGATCGGCGCAAAGACCGTGCTCGGCCAGGAGTGCACGATCAGCTGCTACCAGCACGTGTCGATCGGCCGGGAGTGCATCGTCGCCGACCGGGCGATGTTCATCGACTTCGACCACGGCGTCGTCGACGTGGAGCGTCCGATCCGCGCCCAGGGCATCTACATGCGCGACGTGCGCGTCGGGCACAACGTCTGGGTCGGCTACGGGGCCTGCTTCCTGCGGGGCGTGACGGTCGGCGACAACGCGGTCGTCGGCACCAACAGCGTCGTCACCCGCGACGTGCCCGCCAACGCGGTCTCGGGCGGGGTCCCCGCCCGGGTGCTGCGCATGCGGGACGCACCGACGCGGCTGCGCTGGTCGTGAGCGGCCCGTCGGACCGGGCGATCGAGGAGACGATCCTCGCGTTGCTCGACGCGCGCGGGAGCGCGACGAGCGGCAAGACGATCTGCCCGTCGGAGGCCGCGCGGGCGCTCGCGGGCGACGACGGCTTCCGTCCCCTCATGGAGCCGGTGCGCGCGGTGGCGTTCGCCCTGGCCGACCGGGGCGTCGTGCAGGTCACGCAGCGCGGCCGGGTCGTGGACGGTCGCGCGGCGCGCGGACCGATCCGGCTGCGCCGTCCCCCGGAGGCCTGAGGACGGCACGGGGCGCTGCGGTCGGTCAGCCGCGGCGGGCCGCGGCGGCGGCCTTCGGGCCGCAGACCGGCCACGGGTCGACGCCCTGGCGGTCGTAGAGCACGTAGGCGCGCTTGTCCTGCTCGTCCTCGGGCGCGGCGGCGGGATCGCCGGAGCCGCCCATCGCGGCCCACGTGTCGACGTGGAACTGGTACTTGCCGCGGTAGGTGCCGTCGGGCGAGACGATCGTCGGATCGCCCCCGGACTCGCACTCGGCGATCTGCTCGAGGACGCGCATCGCCTTGGCGGGGATGGTGTCGGGGAGCGTGACCTTCGCCGGCGGGTTCTTCGAGCCCACCGGGCCGGCGGAGGCGGACGTCGGGACGAGCCCGAGCGCGCGCAGCGTCGCGGGGCCGGCGATGCCGTCGACCGTGAGCTTCTTGCGGCGCTGGAACCGCATGACGGCGATCTTCGTCGTCCGCCCGTAGACGCCGTCGACGCGGATCTTCAGGCGGCGCTGCAGCGAACGCACGCGGCGGCCGCGCGAGCCGGGCTTGAGCGTGCGCACCGCCGACGGGCCGGCGGCCGGCGTCGTCGTCGCAGGCGTCGCGGCCTGCGTGGTGGCGGGCGCGGGCGCGGCCTGCGGCGTCGCACCCCCGGTGTTGGCCGGGGCCTCGGTCTGCGCCTGGGCGGCGCCCGGGACGGAGAAGGCGCACGCGAGGGCGAGCAGCGGTCCGGCGGTCCGGCGGTTGAGCAGCGTTGTCACGACGTCCAGCACCCCTTGGGTTGTCTCGTCGCCTACGGGGTTAGCTGTCGGGCTCGCGCGTGAGACTGCGCTACGCCGCATCGTGCGGCGATTCGCCCCAGGACCGTGGTCCACTGGGTCCCCCGTTCCCCGCGGCACAGGGCGGCGGGGACTCGGCGTCTGGTTCGGCCGCCTCGGACGGCCGCCGGGAACAGTAGCAACCGAACGCGGGTTCGCGACCCCGCCGCGTTACGGATCCCGACCCGGATAGCTCGACCTCATGTCGAGCTTGAGGGTTACGGACACGGTGTCCGACTCCGCGAGCATCGAAAATCCCGTGATCATCACGGGAGTTCGGTCAACTCTCGACCACCGCTGGAGGGTTTCTGGCCCGGGCGGTCGACGGCGACATAACCACCGGCGACCATGGCGCGTTAACGCTCACCGCGGCGGGCGGCGCGGACGGGTCCTCGGCGGGTCGCGAGCCCCTAGGCGCGGGCGTGCGCGTCGACCGCGGCGCGGTACACCGCGGCGGTCTGCCGGGCGATGTCCGCCCAGTCGAAGCGACGGACGTGCTCCATCGCCTCCCCCACGAGGCGCTCGCGCAGCGGCTCGTCGGTGAGCAGCCGCTCGACCATCACGCCGAGGTGCTCGGCGTCGCCGCCGTTGAACCGCAGGCCCACGCGCTCGTCGGCCGGGACGACTTCGCGCAGCCCGCCGGTGTCGGCCACGATGCAGGCGCAGCCCGAGGCCATCGCCTCCAGCGCCACGAGCCCGAACGGCTCGTACAGCGACGGCACCACGCAGAGGTCGGCGATGCGGTAGAGCGAGTGCAGCACGTCGTCCCCGATCCAGCCCAGGAACGTGCCGGCCCCGTCGATCCCCAGCGCGGCCGCCTGCGCCTTCAGCTCCGCCTCGTGCGGTCCGGAGCCCGCGACGAGGTAGCGCGTGCGCACGCCGTCCCCGAGCCGCTCGATGACCCCCGCGATCGCCTCGAGCGCCAGCTGGAAGCCCTTGTAGTAGTCGAGGCGGCCGACGAGCAGGACGAGCTTCTCGTCCGGCGCGGCGAAACGGGCACGCAGCGTGTCGAGGTCCTCGATCGGCTGCAGGTCGTGAGGGTCGATCCCGTTGGCGATGACGCTGACGTGGCCCTCGTCGAGCCCGTAGACGTCCAGGACGTGCTCGCGCATGTAGTGGGAGCAGGTGATCACGTGCTGCGCGCGGTGCGTCATCCACTGCTCGACGCCGTGGATGTAGCTCTGCGGGTGCTGGTCGACCCAGCCCTGGTGGCGGCCGTGCTCCGTCGCGTGGACGGTCATGACCATCGGGCAGCCGAACCGCTTGGCGAGGTGGTCGCACGCGTTCGCGACGAGCCAGTCGTGGCCGTGGACGACGTCGAACGTGTAGCGGTCGCCGAGCTCGACGCCCGCGGCGAGCATGTCCGCGTTCATGTGCTCGATCCACGTGACGAACTCGCCGAGGTCGCGCGGGCGGCTCGGCTCGCGCACGCGGTGCACGTGCACGCCCGCGACGAGCTCCTCGGCCGGCATCGTCTCGTCCCCGCGCGTGAGCACGTGGACCTCGACGTCGGCGGGCACGAGCTGCTCCGTCAGCTTGCGCACGTGGCGGGCGAGGCCCCCCTCCACGACCGGCGGGAACTCCCAGGACAGGATGAGGGTGCGCAGCGCGGACATCAGGGCTCGAGCAGGGGTGCTGCGGTGGCGTGCGGCGCCAGGTGCCGCACGGTCGGCTCGGACGAGCCTACCGACCCGAGCGCCGCGTCGAGCGCCTCGCGATGACCCGCGGCACGCTCCACCGGGTAGGTCCCGGCGAGCTCGCGGGTCACCATGAACGCCCAGTCGCTGGACTGCAGCGCCAACAGCTCCCGGACCGCGCGAGGGTCCGCGTCGGCCCCTGCCGCCACGACCCGCAGCTCCGCCTCGCGCATCTGCCAGGCGAGCTCCGCGACCCCCGGGGCGTCCCAGGTGGACAGGTCCCGCGGGGTCCCCCAGCTCGTGACCCGCCGGTCGTCCGGCGGCAGCGGGGCCGCAGGCTCGGGATCGCCGTGGGCCAGCGCGTCGTCGAGGTGGACGAGCTCCAGGCCCTGCGCGACGCACTCCTCGAGCACCGCGCGCAGCCACCAGACGCCCTCGTACCACCAGTGGCCGAGCAGCTCGGTGTCCAGCGCGCAGACCGCCAGGCCGCCGCCGGCGACCCGCTCGCGGGTGCGGGCGACGAAGTCGGCGGCGTCGACCCGCACCCGCGCCCGCGCCCGCTCCGGGTCGTAGACGCTGCCGTCCACCGCCCAGGGATGGTGGTCGTGCGTGGTGCGGTGGTGGTAGTCGCGGTAGTGGCCGTGGGCGGGGTAGCCGTCCGCGCTCCAGACGAGCTCCATCGTCTGCCGGTCGATCGGCACGAGCAGCGGGCCGGCGTCGGTCCGCAGCGGCCGCAGGTGGCGCGCGTCGCCGTATCCGAACACGTCGGTGAGATCGACGCAGGTCGCGTGGACGCCGGCCTCCTCGAGCAGCGGATCGAGCCAGGAGGCGTGCGCGCACTCCGGAAGCCACAGCCCGCCGCGCCAACCGTGGCCGCCGCGGACGGCGGCGTCGAAGCGGCGGCGGTGCGCGTCGATCCCGGCGCGCAGCTGCAGCCGCACGCCCCCGTCGGTGGCCACCAGCGGCAGCACCGCGTGGGTCGCGCTGCTGCACCAGGCCGCGTGCGGCGCGAGCGCCGCGAGCAGGTCCTGCCCGGGGAGCGCCCGGAAGCGGTCCGCGGCCCACTCGTAGTCCCAGGCGGCCCGGGCGAGCTCGTCGGCGAGGTCGTCGCGGCCGCTGGCCCGGCAGCCGTCGACGTCGAGCCGGTGCGAGGCGCGGCGCACGTCCCGCAGGAACGCCAGGAACCGCTCCCCCGCGCCCGGCGCCGCGAGCTGGTCGCACAGGACCGGGGTCAAGGACAGCGTCACGTCGCGCCCGCCCGGCACCCCGTCGAGGATGTCGAGCAGCGGCAGGTAGGAGGTGGCCATCGCCTCCCACAGCCACTCCTCGCCGAACGGCCACGTCCCGAAGCCCTCCACGTAGGGCATGTGGGAGTGCAGGACGATCGCCAGGCGACCGCTCATGGGGCCGCGGTGCGGCAGACCGCGACGAAGTCGAGCGCCGCGTCGAGGTCGCACGTCCCCGCCGGGCGCAGCACGAAGTCGCGCTCGCTGATCGCCGGGGTGAAGCGGTCGTAGAACGGCTTGGTGAAGCGCAGCGCCTTGTGCAGCTCGTCCCAGAAGAGGTGCTCGATCGCGAACGCGTGCACCGCGAGCTTGCGCGCGTGGAACAGCCCGAGCAGCTCGACGTGCGGGAAGTGCGCCTCGCACAGCGCCCGGAACTCGTGCGCGCGGTACTCCTTGACGTGCCACGGGTTCTCCGACTTCTCCGCCCCCTCGGGCGCCAGCGTCAGGAGGTTCGGCGTCGAGATCCAGGCCACCCCGGCGGGGCTGTCGGCCAGCAGCGTCTTGAAGTGCTCGAGGATCGCGCCCGGGTCCTGGACGTGCTCGATCGTCTGCAGGAAGACGACGTCGTCGCAGGGCTCGGAGAACGTCTCGACGAGGTCGCGCGCGAAGCGCACGCGGCCGTCCGGGGTCGTGTACTTCAGGCGCGCGTGCTCGTGCGCCTCCGGGTTGGCGTCGACGCCGACGGCCGACGCCGCGGTGCGGCCGAGCGTCGCGGTGCCGTAGCCCTCGCCGCAGGCCATGTCGACGACCCGGCGGCCGCCGACGCGGGCGCGGATGTGCTCGTAGACGATCAGGTGCCGACGGAACCAGTAGTTCTCCTCCGGCACGTCGGGCAGCGTGCGCTCCCCGGTGAGGGCCAGCGGCGGGACGCCCTCGGGCTGGTCCTGCTGGAGGTAGACGGTCGGCGACGACATGGCGGCGAAGGGTAGAGCCCCGCTACCCTCAGCGGCCTCATGCCGTCCCCCGCCACCGCGACGCCCGAGGAGATCCGGGACGTCAACACCCGCTACCACGACGGCGCCGCCGCGCAGTACGACGCCAAGTGGGGCATCGACTTCGGCGCGATCGGCCAGCGCCAGGTGCTCGGCAAGCTCGAGAAGGCGCTCGGCGCCCCGCTGCCCGTGTACGACCGGGCGCTGGAGATCGGTGCCGGCACCGGCTACTTCACCCTGAACCTCATGCAGGCGGGCGTCGTGCGCGCCGCGGTCTGCAGCGACATCTCCCAGGGGATGATGGACACGTGCGCGGGCAACGCCGCGCGCCTCGGGCTCGACGTCGAGACGGTCGTCACCGACGCCGAGAAGCTCCCGTTCGAGGACGCGTCGTTCGACCTCGTGCTCGGCCACGCGGTGCTGCACCACCTGCCCGACCTCGACCAGGCGTTCCGCGAGTTCTTCCGCGTGCTGAAGCCGGGCGGCACCCTCTACTTCGCCGGGGAGCCCTCGGAGATCGGCGACCGGATCGCCGCCTACCCCAAGCGCGGCGCGACCCGCGTCGCGCCGCTGTGGCGCGCGGTGCTGCGCGCCCGCAAGGCGCCGGAGGGCCACACCGACGGCGGCGCCGAGAACCACCAGCTCGAGAGCGTCGTCGACGTCCACGCGTTCGTCCCCGACGACCTGCGCGGCCACGCGACCCAGGCGGGCTTCAGCGCGGTGAAGGTCCGCGGCGAGGAGCTGCTGGCCAACTGGTTCGGCTGGGCCAACCGGGCGCTGGAGTCCTCCGCCGAGCAGGAGGACGTGCCGTGGCTGTGGCGCCAGTACGCCTACCGCGGCTACCTCGCGTTCCAGGCCGTCGACCGCGCGCTGCTCGAGTCGCGACTGCCGCCGCAGATCTTCTACAACCTGATCGTCAGCGCCCGCAAGCCCGGCTAGTCCGCGAGCTGCGCGGCGAGGTGGCGGTGCCCCGCCACCTCGTAGCCCACGACCGTGACGATCGGGGCGAGCATCAGGACCACGAGGCAGACCGCGACGCTCACGCCGGCCGCCGCCAGCCCGACCCCGGCCAGCAGGACGACGACGGTCAGCGCGACGAGCAGCAGGTGCAGCGGGTCGTGCGAGCGGAAGATCGCCGTGACCATCGCGTAGAGCGCCAGCAGGAACAGGGCCAGCGGCAGCGCCACGCTGAGCACGACGCCGACCTCGCCGATCTTCGCCTTGCCCTCCAGCAGGTAGGCGACGACGTGCAGCCCGCCGCCCATCGCGGCCAGCCCACCGAACACCGCGATGTGCCCGTACCCCCAGCCGAAGGAGCGGTCGCGGTGGCGCTCGAGCGCCAGCGCCCACGGGACCGAGAAGTACGCCCACCAGGCGGCGAACGTCATCCCGATCCCGGCGAACACGACGACGGCGGCGGTCGTGGTCCAGCCGTCCTCGCCGTGGACGACGGCGTTCATCGCCGCGACCGTGCCGATGATCCCCTCCCCGAGCGTGATGATGACCAGCAGGCCGTAGCGCTCGGCGATGTGGTGGGCGTGCCACGGGGTGCCACCCCGGCGCTCGGCGAGCGTCGGGCCGCTGACCTCGACGGCGATCAGGACGGCGCTCGCGGCGAACGCGGTGGCCAGCGGCAGCTCGAGCACGATCAGCGCGACCCAGCCGACCTGGGCGAGCGCCAGCGTCCGCACGTAGACCATGATCGTCGGCCGGCGCGCGGGGTCGTGCCGGGCGGCCTGCAGCCACAGGAAGAGCAGCGCGACGCGCATGACGACGTACCCGAGGACGAGCACGGTGTTGTCGAGCGTGTCGCCCTCGTCGATCGAGTCGAACACGGACTCGATCCCGAGCGCGACGATCACGACCCCGGCCATCTGGACCATGACCGCCAGCCGGCAGATCCAGTCGTCGGTGTCGTACGCGGAGGCGAACCAGGAGTAGTTGATCCACGCCCAGCTGACCGCGAAGACCGCGAACACGAAGCCCAGCAGGGCGGTCCGCACGTGGTCGTCGGCGACGTAGTGGGCGAACTCGTCGGCGGCCACGCCGAACGCGACGACGAACGTCAGGTCGTAGAGGAGCTCCAGCGGCGTCGCGGTGCGGTGCGTCTCGCCCGGGTCGCGGCCGGTCAGGCGCTGACGTCCGTGCGTGCGGGCGGCCGTGCTCATGGCCGCGCAGCCTAGCCGCCGCCGGTGTCGAGCTCCTCGCGCGCGTCGTCGGCGCGGGCGCGGATCGCGGCGAGCTCCGCCGGGTCGAAGCGCCCGAGCGTCTTCAGCGGCATCGCCATGCGGTGGTTGCCGGTGAAGCGGTCGCGGTGGCGGTCCAGGAAGTCCCAGTAGAGCGCCGACAGCGGGCAGGCGTCCGGCCCGGTCCGCTGCTTGGGGTCGTAGCGGCACGACGGGCAGTGGCGGCTCATCTTCGAGACGTAGTTGCCGCCCGCCGCGTACGGCTTGGTCATCATCTCGCCGCCGTCCGCGTAGAGCGCCATGCCCATCGCGTTGGGGGCCATCACCCACTCCGCCCCGTCGACGAACGCGGTCTCGAACCAGCGCAGCGCCTCGACCGGCCGGGTGCCGTGCAGGAGCATGATGTTGCCGAGCACCATCAGCCGCTCGATGTGGTGCGCGTAGGCGTCCTCCCCCACCGCGCTGAGCGTCGTGTCCAGGCAGTTCCAGCCCGTCTCGTGCTCGCCGGGCGCCGCGATCGCGACCGGGAGCGGCCGGTCGGCGTCCAGGGCGTTGCGCCGCGGCCACTCGTCGGCGCGCAGCCAGTACATGCCCCACACGTACTCGCGCCAGCCGATGATCTGGCGGACGAACCCCTCGACGCTCTGCAGCGGCACGCCGTCCTCGCGGTGCGCGCGCTCGGCCGCCCGCACGACGGTCAGCGGGTCGAGCACCCCGAGGTTCAGGGGCGCCGACAGGTTCGCGTGGAAGAGCATCCGCTCGCCCGGGACCATCGCGTCCTGCCACGGACCGAAGTCGGGGAGCCGCTCGTCGACGAACGACCGCAGCGCCCGGCGGCCCTCGTCGTGGGTGACGGCGACCTGCCGCGGACCGTCCCGGCCGATCGTCGTGATCGCCCCGGCGGCGACGAGCCGGTCGAGGTCGTCGCGGACCGCGGCGTCGAGCTCGCCCTCGCGCGGACGGTACGGGGCGGGCGCCGACAGGCCCTCCTTCGGCGGGCGCCGGTTCTCCGCGTCGAAGTTCCAGCGTCCGCCCAGCGGCTCGCCGGCGTCGTCGAGCAGGACCCGGTGCTCGCGGCGCATCTCGCGGTAGAAGTGCTCCATCGTCAGCGTGCGTCGGCCGCGAGCGTAGGCGGCGAACCGCTCCGGTCCGACGAGGAACTGGGTCGAGTCGACGAGCTCGACCCCGAGGTCGTCGCGCAGGTGCCGGACGGCGCTGCGCCGGTTGGGGTGCGCGGCGACGAGCCGCTCCCCCTCGTGGGCCGCCAGCGCGTCGGCGAAGCTCGCCGCGCCGCGGTGCTCGACGACCTCGAGGTCGGGGTGGCGCTCGCGCAGCTCCTGCGCGTAGGCGCGCAGCGCGACGAGCACCGCGTGCAGGCGGCGGCGGTGCACGGGACGCCGCCCCATGAGGGCGGTGGACTCGACGAGCACCGCGCGCGACGCCCCGTCGAGCGCGGGGTGGTCGCGCAGCAGCTGATCGCCGAGGATGACCGCGGTGTGACCCATGGCCGGGGTACGGGCCGCGACGGCGCGCGGGCTTCCGGGCCTCCGGTCAGTCGGGCGTGGCGGCCCCGCCGGCGGCGGCCAGCTCGGCGTCCCGCTCGGCGAGGTAGGCGCTGCGCGCGGTGAACGTCTCGCGCATCTCCTCGGTGACCTCCTCGAGGAACTCCTCGCGGTAGGTCGAGTCGGTCAGCACCGCGATCGAGTAGTAGAGGCCGCTGAACGAGGCGATCGCGGTGGCGACCCGCAGCAGCTCCTCGGTCAGGTGGATCTCGATCCCGAGGATCTCGGTGTCGCCGAGCACGGGGACCGGGCTGCCGCGGCTGCCGGTCCAGCTCTCGAGCACCTCCGGGGAGATCGCCAGCAGCCCGAAGACGACGAAGAACCCGGCGATCGCGAGCGAGACGACGAGCACCTGCAGCGCCTGGCTGACGAACAGGACGAGCCCGACGTTGAACAGCTGCGAGCGGCGCAGCGGCGGCCCCTCCCCGCCTGCCTCGCGCTCGATCGCCGCGACCTCGCGGGGGATCCGCGCGACGAGGAAGCCGGTGCCGATGAGGACGAGCAGCCCGACCATCGCGCCCAGCGACGGGTCGCTCATGGCCGAGAACACCTGCCACATCTCGGTGTTGATGAACAGGACCACGCTGAACAGCAGCAGCAGCGGGACCGCGCGGGCCAGGAGCATCACCGACCGGCCGAGCTGGCCGACGAGACGTCGCGCCGCCCACACGACGATCGACACGAAGCCGAGGCCGAGCACCCCGTAGACCAGCGCCAGCAGGACGGTGTTGCCGACGAGCGTGACCACCGCGCTGACCACCTGGCCGCCGAAGATCAGCGGCAGCAGCGACGGCAGGACGACGAACGCGGCGAGCTCTGCGCGGCCGAGCGACTCGGGGATCGCGAGCATCTCGCGGCCGCGGAAGCGGTTGACGAGCGCGACCCCGACGAGGATCACGGCGAGCGATCCGAAGACCGACGCGATGTTCGCGGCGACGCCCCAGTCGAAGTTCAGGCCGTTGAACACCTGCGCGAGGAACACGAGCGCCAGCAGGGGGAACGCGCGGTTCCAGATGTCGGTGTCGGCCTCCCGGTCCTCGATCAGCAGCGGGAGGCCGGCCCGGTGGAACTGCTGCTCGTACTCCGCGCGCACGGCGCGGAAGACTACGCCGCTCAGCCCTCGCCGACCGCGCGGTAGCGGTCCATCGCGACCTGCCGCTCGTGCTTGTGGTCGACGACCGGGGACGGGTAGTCGCGGCCGATGACGCAGCCCGCGCGCTCCTGCTCGGCGTCGCTCATCGTCCACGGCTCGTGGATCCGGGCGTCCGGGACGTCGGCGAGCTCGGGCACCCAGCGGCGCAGGTAGTCGCCGTCGGGGTCGAACTTCTTGGACTGCAGCACCGGGTTGAAGATGCGGCGGAAGTACGGGGCGGGGTCGACGCCGGTGGAGGCGATCCACTGCCAGTTGCCGTTGTTCTGCGACGGCTCGGCGTCGAGCAGGAGCCGCTCGAAGTGCGCCTCACCGGCGCGCCAGTCGAGGTGCAGGTCCTTCGTCAGGAACGAGCCGACGACCATGCGGGCGCGGTTGTGCATCCAGCCGGTGCGCGCCAGCTGCCGCATGCCGGCGTCGACGATCGGGAAGCCGGTGCGGCCCTCGCGCCAGGCGTCGAGCAGCTCCTCGTCGTCGTCCCAGCTGAGCTTGCGGAACCGCTCCTGGTACTCGTGGCGCAGGTTGTCCGGGTGGTGCAGCAGCACGTGGGCGTAGAAGTCCCGCCAGGCGAGCTGGCGCACGTAGGCGCGCGCCCCGTCGGTGTCGCGCTCGCGGGCGAGGACCTCCATCTCGCGCGGCGAGACGCAGCCCCAGCGCAGGTACGGCGACATGACGCTCGTGCCGCCGCTGAGCCGGTCGTGCAGGTCGGCGTAGTCGTCGACGGGCCCGCGCAGCCAGTCGTGCATCGCCGCCCGCGCGGCGCGCTCGCCGGGGGCGACGACCGGCTCGGGGACCTCGTCGGTCAGGCCCAGCGCCTGGAGCGATGGCAGCCGGCCCTTGCGCAGGCCCGACGGCAGCCCGCCGAGATCGCGCGGGGCGCCGTGGACCTCGCGACGCGGGAGCGTCTCCCACACCTTCGAGAACGGCGTGAAGACCGCGTACGGCTTGCCACCCCCGGTGCGGGGCTTCGACACGTCGGCGCAGTAGCTGCCCGGGCACGGGACCGGCTCGATGCCCGCCTCGCGCAGCGCCTCGGTGACCCGGCGGTCGCGCGCCCGGGCGTACGGCGCCGCGTCGCTCGTCCACAGCACCGCGTCGGCCCCCGCCTCGCGGGCGACGTCGACGAGCTCCGTCGCCGGGTCGCCCTCGCGGACGACGAGCCCGGAGTTGCGCTGCCCGAGCGCGTCGTCGAGCTCGGCGAGGCAGTCGAGCATGAACCGCGTCCGCGGACCGGACGCGAAGCGCCCGCCGATCAGGCGCGGGTCGAGCACGAACACCGGCACGACGCGGTCGTGGTCGGCGCGCGCGTCGTGCAGCGCGGGCAGGTCGTGGACCCGCAGCTCACGGCGGAACCAGACGATGGCGGTGGATGGGCGCGAAGACATCATGGGTCCTACGACTAGACTCGGTGCGGAGGTCATGCCCGGAGACGTCCAGCACCAATTCCCGCTCTTCCCGCTCGGCATGGTCGCCCTGCCGAACGAGCTCGTCCCGCTCCACATCTTCGAGGAGCGCTACCGGACGATGATCGCCCAGTGCCTGGAGGGCGAGAGCGAGTTCGGGATCGTCTGGTCCGGCGACGACGGGCTGCGGACCGCGGGCTGCGCGATGCGGATCGAGCAGGTGCTCGAGCGGTTCGACGACGGCCGCGTGAACATCCTCACCCGCGGCACGCGCGTGTTCGAGCTGCTGGAGCGCACCGCCGACGTGCCCTACCCGACCGGGGACGTGCGGTTCGAGGAGGAGGAGCCCGAGGACGCGGACGCCGACGCGGCCGCCGCCGCGCACGAGGCGTACGCCGAGCTCGTCCGCGAGGCGACCGAGAAGGAGCTCGAGCGCGACGAGCTCGACGCGATGGACGCCTACGAGATGGCGGCGACCGTCGACTTCGGCCTCGAGGCCAAGCAGGCGCTGCTGGAGCTGCGCTCCGAGAACGCCCGGCTGCGGCTCGTCACGCGCCTGTTCCGCGCGGCGACCAAGCGCCTGGACTTCATCGAGCGCGCGCAGGTCCGGGCGAAGTCGAACGGGAAGGTCCGGTTCGGCTGAGCCACCGGGGCGGCCGACCGCCCGCCCCGAGGTAGCTGCCGCCGAGGATCAGGGCCAGCCCGGCGACCGTCGCGACGGAGATCGCCTCGCCCAGCAGCGTCACGCCGTAGAGGACCGCGAAGACCGGCGCCAGATAGGCCACGAGCGAGGCCTTCGACGCGCCCAGCTCGCTGATCAGCGAGTAGAAGAGCAGGAACGCCACGCCGGTCCCCAGGACGCCGAGCGCGAGCACCGCCGCGACGCTGTCGGCGCCCGCGGCGCTCGGGAACGACACGAGCGCGAACGGCGCCAGCAGCAGGGCGCTGACGCCCATCGTCGCGGTCGCGATGCCGGCGGGCTGGAGCGTCCCGAGCCGCGCCTTGAGGTAGAGCGCGCCGACCGAGTAGCCGAGGCTGGCCACGAGCACCATCAGGCCGCCGAGCAGCGTCTCCGTGTCCCCCGACAGGTCGACGCCGAACAGCAGCACGACCCCGACGATCCCGACGAGGATCCCGACCAGCGCCCAGCCGGTGACGCGCTCGCTCTCGGCGAAGCGCAGCGCCAGCAACGCCGTGTAGATCGGGGCGGACGCCACGAGGATCCCGGCGAGCGCGCTGGGGATGTGGTGCTCGCCCTCGGTGATGAGCAGGAACGGCACCGCGACCTGCACGACGGCGAGCACGACGATCGCGCCCCACGCCCCCTGCAGCTCGCGCAGCGCCCCGCGCCGGTACGCGATCGGCGCGAGCACGGCGGCGGCGAGCGCGGTGCGGGCGAAGACGAGGAACGAGCTGGAGAAGTCCCGCAGCCCGACCTTGATGAACAGGTAGGAGGCACCCCAGGTCGCGGCCAGGACGGCGAGCACGAGCAGGTGGCGACGGGACACCGGCGCACGATCCCATTGCGCGACCGGCGGCGCCAGTCGGTCTTCTGGGGACGGGGAGAAGCCGCGCTGATGGCCCTAGCGCGGCAGGCCGCAGGGGCCCTTGGCGAGGGCGCGCACGAGCGCCGCGAGCTTCAGGTACGCCTCCGGGGCGTCGGCGGCGTTGTCGGCGAAGCGGGCGCTGCCGTCCTCGGCGCGCACGACGTAGCGCAGCTGCGACCCGGGGCGCGGCGGCAGCGACGGGCGGGTGCGCAGCAGGCCCGGGGTGTCCTCGCGGTCGTCGTCGTTGAGGTCGCGGACGATGTCGCGCGCGTCGATCAGCTGGTCGGAGCTGATCGCCCGCTCCGGGCCGCCGTTGCAGCTGACGAAGCCGCCGTCGGTCACGCGCAGGCGCAGCTGCGCCCCGGGGTTGGTGCCGCTGCGCTCGACGACGAAGAGGTCGGGGGACGGCGTGCCGCCCGCGCACCCCGCGAGCACGGCGCCCAGCGCCAGGGCGGCGACGGGCCCCCGACGGGTCATGCGTGCACCGCCGCACCGCCGCGGCGCGGGTCGCCGCCCGCGGTCGTGCGACCGCTGTCCGGGTCGTGCTGGACCGCCTGCACGCCCCCGAAGAAGAGGTTGCGCGCCCGGAACGGGGCGACGGTGCGGCCCGCGGCGCGCAGCGCGGCGAGGTCGATCCCCGGCTCCGCGTAGACGGTGTCGTCCTCGAAGTGCAGCCGCGGCGCGACCACCGCCTCCTGCGCGTCGAGGCCGCGGTCGACGACCCCGATCACCGTCTGGAGGATCGCCGAGCGGATGCGGTTGGACCCGGCGCTGCCGAGGACCAGCTCGACGCCGCGGTCGCCGCGGACCACGGTCGGCGCCATCATCGACGGCATCCGCCGCCCGGGTGGGAAGGCGTGGAAGCCCAGCGGGTTGAGGTCCTCCTCGCCCATCATGTTGTTCGGGTGCATGCCGGTGCCCGGGACGACGATCCCCGAGCCCTCCCCGTTGGTGGCGGTGATCGCGCAGGCCAGCCCGTCGCCGTCGAGGACCGAGACGTGCGTGGTGGAGCCGAGCTGCGTCGCGAGCAGCTCCTCCGCGAAGCCGGGACGGTCCAGGCCCTTCACGAAGGCGGGCGTGCGCCGCGCCTGCACGGCCTCCATCACCTCCACGAGCCGGGCCGGCCCGGGCGCCCCGGCGCGGTCGTCGCGCTCGAGCGTCGCGAGGGCCAGCGCGATCAGCGCTCCGCCCGCCGACGGCGGCGGGTTCGTCGCGATCTCCCGGCCCCGGTAGGCGACCCGCACCGGCTCGCGGGCGATCGCGCCGTAGTCGGCGAGGTCCTGCGCGGTGAGCACCGCCCCGCGGTCGGCCAGCCACGCGAGCACGCGCCGGGCGATCTCCCCGGTGTAGAACGGCTCCGCGCCCTCGGCCCCCAGCCGCTCGATCGCGTCGCCGAGCTCCGGGAACGCGAACACGTCGCCCTCGCGCAGCGCCCGGCCCCCGGGGGCGAACAGCGCGGCGGCCTCGGGCGTCGAGACGAGGATCGCCTCGAGGATCTCCGACACGTAGCCCTGCGGCGCGTTCAGCGGCACGCCGGCGCGGGCGTGCGCGGCCGCCGGGGCGCACAGGTCCGCCAGGGGCACGGTGCCCCAGCGGTCGATCGCGGTCGCCAGCCCGGCGGGCATGCCCCACGCGCCGATCGACGCGGGCCCGACGTTGAAGACCTGCACCGCGTCGCCGAACGAGACGTGCACCGGCAGCAGCGCGGCGCGCGGCGCGTCACCACCGCCCTGCCCGGGCGCGGCGACGAAGAAGTCCAGCAGCACCGGCTCGACCCCCGGCCCGGCCACCAGCAGGTAGCCGCCCGCCCCCGGCCCGGTGAGCAGCGGCTCGGCCGTGAACGAGGTGAGCATCGAGGCGACCGCGGCGTCGACCGCGTTGCCGCCCTCGCGCAGCACGCGCGCGCCGGCCTCCGCGCTGAGCGGGTGTCCGGCGGCGACGACTCCGCGGCTGGGCATCGCGGCATCCTTCCAGGAAACCGTCCCGGAACGACATCGGCCCCGGAACGCGGGTTCCGGGGCCGACGGCACGCTCTCCCCCTCAGGAGACGGACTGTGAATATAGCCGGATCCGTCGCGGCGTGCGTCGCGACTGACCGTCCGGTCAGATCACCCGCGGGGGATGAACTCCGGGACGTCGAGCTCGCCGACGCCGAGACCGCCCGAGCTGCGCCCGGGACGGCGCGTGTCGACCGCACGGAACTCGCCGGTGCGACCGCTCGCCGTGCGGCGCTCGACGCGCGGCTCGCCCCGCGGCTCCTCGATCGGACGGCGGGCGGCGGGCCGCCCCGGCGTGTCGCCGAAGCCGGTCGCCACGACCGTGACCCAGACCTGGTCCTCGAGCTTCTCGTCGACCATCGCGCCGAAGATGATGTTCGCCTCCGGGTGCGCGGCCTCGGCCACCGCCTTGGCGGCCTCGTTGACCTCCCACAGCGAGAGGTCCCGGCCCGCGGTGATCGACAGCAGGATCTTGCGGGCGCCCTCCATGCTCGTCTCCAGCAGCGGCGAGCTGACCGCCTGCTGGGCGGCCTCGAGCGCCCGGTCCTCCCCGTCGCCCATGCCGATGCCCAGCAGCGCGTTGCCGGCCTCCGACATGATCGTGCGGACGTCCGCGAAGTCGAGGTTGATGAGCCCCGGAAGGGTGACGAGATCGGAGATGCCCTGGACGCCCTGACGCAGCACGTCGTCGGCGACCCGGAACGCGTCGACCATCGAGATCTTCTTGTCGAGCACGTCGAGGAGCCGGT
The DNA here is from genome assembly GCF_003044185.1 of Paraconexibacter algicola. Taxonomy (GTDB): domain Bacteria; phylum Actinomycetota; class Thermoleophilia; order Solirubrobacterales; family Solirubrobacteraceae; genus Paraconexibacter; species Paraconexibacter algicola. Next base: position 2,761,234 of record NZ_PYYB01000001.1, on the reverse strand, counting down.
TGTTCGGCACCACGATCAGCGTGTCGACCTCGTCGCCGAGCGCCTCGACGCCCATGTCGGCGGCCTTCATCCGGCGGTTGCCCTCGAAGCCGAACGGCTTCGTGACGATCCCGACCGTGAGGGCGCCGATCTCCCGCGCGATGCGCGCCACGACCGGCGCGGCGCCCGTGCCCGTGCCGCCACCGGCACCGGCCGCGATGAAGACCATGTCGGAGCCCTTGAGCAGCGCCTTGACCTTGTCGTACTCCTCCATCGCGGAGGCCCGACCGAGCTCCGGGTTGGAGCCCGCCCCCAGGCCGCGCGTGATCTGCGGGCCGATGTGCAGGGTGATGTCGGCGGTCGACTGCTGCAGCGACTGCACGTCGGTGTTGACGGCGATGAACTCGACGCCCTCGACCTCCGCCTCGACCATGCGGTTGACCGCGTTGACGCCGGCGCCACCGACGCCGACCACGCGGATGACCGGCTGGCCGACCGGCTGCGCGGAGCCCCACGCGGAGCCGCGGTCGCGGGCGTACGGGTCGTGCTGGATCGGGGCGGGCGGCGGCGTCACGTCCGGGGCCACGGTGTGCGGCGCCTGCGTGGCGGGCTGCCGCGCGTACGGGTCGGCGGCCGCGAACGGCTCGGCGACGGGCAGCGGTGCGGGCTCGGGGACGGGCAGCGCCTGCGGCTCGGCCGGGACGGCGCCGAGCGACGGGTGCGGGTAGTCCCCCCGCGCACCGGCCTGGGCTCGCGCCGCCGGCGTCGCCGGGGCGGGAGCGAGCTCCTGCTGTCCGGGGATCGGCGCGGGCGCGGCGGGCGCGGGCGCCGGCGCCGCGGCCTGCGGCGGCGCGACGGGCGCGGACGCCTGCGGCGGCGGCGGCTCGGTCGCGGCGCCCTCGGCGCGCGCGATGTTCTCCTGGACCTCTTCGGTCTTGCGGAACAGGGCCGCGAGGGGGCCCTCCCGCATCGACGCGCGCTTACCGCTCTCCATGGGTGAGGACCTCCTTCGCGAGATCGCGATAGGACTGGGCGGCCATGCCGTCCGGTTCGTACTTGAGCACCGACATCCCCTTCACGGGCGCCTCGGCGAAGCGGACCGTCTTCTTGATCCGCGAGGCGAAGACGCGATCCCCGAAGTTCTCCTCGAGGATCTCGATCGCCTCCTTGGCGTGCACCGTGCGGGTGTCCATCAGCGTGGGGAGGATCCCCTCGATCTCGACGTGCGGATTGAGGTTCTCGCGGATCATCGCGAGGGTGTTCTGGAGCTGGATCAGCCCGCGCATGGAGAGATACTCGCACTGGACGGGGACGATCACCTTGTCCGCGGCCGTCAGGGCGTTGATCGTGAGCAGCCCGAGGCTCGGCGGCGTGTCGATGCAGATGAAGTCGTAGTCGTCCTTGATCGCGCGGAACGCCTTCTCCAGGGCGCGCTCGCGACCGATCATCGTCGACATCGCGATCTCCGCCCCGGCGAGGTCGATCGAGGCGCACGCGACGTCGATCTCGCGCTTTCGGATGATCTCGCGGATCGGCAGCTGGTGGACGAGGACGTCGAACATCGACTGCTCGAGCCCGTCGGGGTCGATGCCCTGCGACATCGTCAGGTTGCCCTGGGGGTCCATGTCCACGCACAGGACGCGGTGGCCGCGCTCAGCGAACGCGACGGCGAGGTTCAGGGTCGTCGTCGTCTTGGCGACGCCGCCCTTCTGGTTCGCGAAGACGATGACCTTGGGCTTGTGCTCCACGCTCTCCACGGTGGCTCCGATGGCTGAAACGGTGCGCAGCCCCCCGGCTGGGGGCTGCTCCGCCCCGTGTTTTCGCCCTGCACGCGATGTTTCCTTCCGTGACGCGTGCGATAGCGTCGGCGCCGGATGGAGTGCGAGGGGCATCCCAACGTCACGCACCGGGACGCCGTCGCGACCGTCGCCGTCGCCGCCGGCGAGCTGCGCTGCCAGGAGCAGCGGCTCGCCCGGGACATCGGTGCGGTGGGCGCGGGCGTCACGCGGTTCGTCGTCCCGCCGGGCGGCCGGACGACCCCGGCGCACGTGCACGGCGACGAGGAGGAGCTCGTCTACGTGCTCGCGGGCGGCGGGCTGAGCTGGCAGGACGGCCGCACGCACGCGATCGCGGACGGCGACGTGCTGCTGCACCGCATCCACGCGGAGGCGCACACGCTGATCGCCGGCCCCGACGGCCTCGACGTGCTCGTGTTCGGGCCCGCGAGCGCCACGAACCTCACCTGGCTTCCCCACGCGGGCGTGATGCGCGTCGGGCCGCGCTGGCTGCCCGCCGAGGTCGCCGACCCGTACGCCGCGGAGGTGACGGCGGGTCCGCTGCCGATGCCCGCCGGCGGGCCCGAGCCGACGCGGCCCGCGACCGTCGCGCACCGCGACGACGTCCCGGCCGAGCGCTACGACCGCCCCGGGTACGAGGGCGTCGAGCGGCGCCTGGGCGAGCATCTCGGCGCCCGCAGCACCGGCCTGCGGCACACGTGGATCGCGCCCGGGGCCCTGAGCTGCCCGCCGCACTGGCACAGCGCCGAGGAGGAGCTGTTCGTCGTGCTCGACGGCGACGGGCACGCGCTGCTCGGCGACGACGAGGTGCCGCTGCGCGCCGGCTCGGTGCTGGCCCGCCCGCCCGGCACCGCGGTCGCGCACGCGCTGCGCGGCGGGCCGCAGGGCATGACCTACCTGTCGTGGGGCACGCGGGTCCCGGCGGACGTCGTCCACTACCCGCGCTCGGGGAAGATCGCGATCGCCGGGCAGTGCTTCCGCGTCGAGCCCGTCGACTACTGGGACGGCGAGTGAGCGACCTGCCGCTGCTGGACCGGCGGCTCGTGCTCGTCACGGGCAAGGGCGGGGTCGGCAAGACGACGGTCGCGACCGCGTTCGCGCTGCACGCGGCACGGCGCGGCCGGCGGGTCGCGCTGGTCGAGGTCGCCGCCCGCGACCACGTCTCCCGCGCCTTCGGCCTCGGCCCCGCCGACGTCTTCCGCGAGCGTCCGCTCACCGACGGGCTCGTGCACGTCTCCGTGGACGCCGAGCCCGCCCTGCGCGAGTACCTCGCCGACCAGCTGCCAGTCCGCGCGATGGCCGACGTGCTGACCGGCAGCCGCGCGTTCGCCTACCTGGCCGCCGCCACCCCGGGGTTCCGGGAGCTGCTGACCGTCGGGAAGATCTGGGAGCTCGCGCAGGACACGCGCCGCACGCCCGGTGCCCGCCCGTACGACCTCGTCGTCGTCGACGCACCGGCCACCGGGCACGCCGTCGCGCTGCTCGACGCCCCCCGCACGTTCGCGGACGCCGCGCGCGTCGGTCCGATCGCCCGACAGGGCCGTACGATCAGCGAGATGCTGCTCGATCCCCGCCGCACCGCCGTGCTCGCCGTCACCACCGCGGAGGAGCTGCCCGTCGGCGAGACGCTCATGCTCCGCGACGACCTGCGCCGCGTCCTCGGCGCCGAGCCCGCGCTCGTCGTCGCCAACGCGGTGCGCGCCGCGCGCCTGACCGGCCCCGAGGTGGAGCGCGCGAGCGCCGCCGCGCCGGCCCCGGTCGCGCGGGCCGTGCGCCGGGCGCACGACGTCACCCGCGAGCAGCAGGCCCAGCTCGGGCGACTGCGTCGCGCGCTGCAGGGCAGCGACGTGCCCGTGGTGACGCTCCCGTTCGCCGGGGACGGCGACCTCTCCCCCGCCGAGCTCGACGGCCTCGGCGGGCTGCTCGGCCGCCGGCTGGAGCGGACGGCCGCGGCGGTGGCGTCGTGAGCGTCGCGCGCCGCCTCGAGGGCAAGCGGGTCTGCATCGTGGCGGGCTCCGGCGGAGTCGGCAAGACGACGACGTCCGCCGCGATCGCGCTCGGCCTCGCCGCCGAGGGCAAGCGGGTCGCCGTCGTGACGATCGATCCCGCCCGGCGGCTCGCGAGCGCGCTCGGGCTCGAGGAGCTCGGCAACGAGCCGCACCGCGTCGACCCGGCGCTGTTCGCGCAGGCCGGCGTCGAGGTCCGCGGCGAGCTGTGGGCGATGATGCTCGACGCCAAGCGGACCTTCGACGAGCTGATCGAGCGCCTCTCCCCCGACGAGCGCACCCGCCGCGAGATCCTCGACAACCGCATCTACCAGGAGCTCTCCGGGGCGGTCGCGGGCACCCAGGAGTTCACCGCGATCGCGAAGCTCTACGAGCTCGACCGCGACGGCAACTACGACGTGGTGATCCTCGACACGCCGCCGTCGCGCAACGCGTTGGACTTCCTCGACGCCCCGGACCGGCTCACGAGCTTCTTCGAGGGCCGGGCGCTGAAGCTCTTCCTCGCCCCGTCCGGGCTCGCGGCGAAGGTCGCCGCGCGCGGCACCGGGGTCGTCTTCAGCGTGCTCAAGCGCGTCACCGGCGTCGACCTGCTCCAGGACCTCAGCGTCTTCTTCCGGGCGCTCGGCGGGATCATCGACGGCTTCACCGAGCGGGCGTCCGGGGTGAAGGCCCTGCTCGCCGACCCGGGCACGACGTTCCTCATCGTCACCTCGCCCCAGCGCGAGCCGGTCGACGAGGCGATCTTCTTCCGGGGCAAGCTCGACGAGGCGCGGATGCCGTTCGGGGGGCTGATCGTCAACCGCGTCACGCCCGGCGCCGGCGACGAGGAGGTCGACGTCCCCGCCCTGACCGCGTCCCTGACCGAGGGGCTCGGCGGCTCGCTCGCCGGCAAGGTCGCGAAGACCTACGCGGAGGCGCAGGCGCTCGCCCGCCGCGACCGCCGCGCGATCGCCCGGCTGCAGGAGGAGCTGCGGGTCAGCGACCCCGTGCTCGTCCCGCAGCTCGACGGCGACGTGCACGACATCGGCGGGCTCGCACGGGTGCAGCAGCACCTGTTCGCCAGCGACGCCGAGCGCGAGCGACTGCTCGCGCAGGCCGCCGGTCTGGCGTAGCGGCGCTCGGTCCCGGGCATCCTGGGGGCGTGCTGCACGAGCCGACGCCCCCCGAGGGGGCCGCGGGCGACGGGGCCATCGCGGCCCGTCCGGCGGTCCCGCCGCGCCTGGACGTGGCCGCCGCCTGGGCGTGGCGGCTGCTCGTCCTGGCGGCCGCGGTCGTCGCGCTCGGCTGGGTGGCGTTCCGGCTGCAGGTCGTGACGCTGCCGCTCGTCGTCGCGCTGCTCGTCACCTCGGCGCTGTGGCCGCTGACCGCGGCGCTGCGCCGGCGCGGCTGGGGTGCGGCGGGCGCGGCGACCGCGACGTTCCTGCTGCTCCTCGCGGGCCTCGCGCTGCTGCTCGCGCTCGTCGTCGTGCCGGCGGTCACGCAGGCCGGCGACCTCGAGGACAGCGTGCGCTCGGGCGCCGCGAACCTGCCGTCGGAGCTCGGCGGCCTGGGCATCACCCGCGAGGACGCGCAGCGGGCGGTCGACGGGGCGGCAGACGCGCTGCACGACAACGCCCGGGAGATCGGCTCGGGCGCGTTCCGGGTCGCGCTCGCGGCCGCGAGCCTCGTCGGCGCGGCGATCTTCGCGCTCGTGCTCGTCTTCTTCTTCCTCAAGGACGGCCCGCGCCTGTGGGGCTCGCTCGTGCGGCTGCTGCCCCCGGAGCGGCGGCTGGAGATCGACCAGGACGGCCGGGCCGCGTTCGCGTCGCTGTCGGGGTTCATCCGCGCGCAGGCGCTCGTGGCGACGGTCGACGCGATCGGGATCGGGCTCGCGGTCGCGCTCGTCGGGGCGCCGCTGGCGCTGCCGATCGCGGTCCTGACGTTCGTGCTCGCGTTCGTCCCCGTCGTCGGGGCGATCGTCTCCGGGCTCGTCGCCGTGCTCGTCGCGCTGGGCTTCGGCGGTCTCACGGACGCGCTGATCGTGCTCGGCGCGGTCGTGCTCGTGCAGCAGCTCGAGGGCAACGCGCTGTTCCCGCTGCTGGTCGGCCGCAGCGTGTCGCTGCACCCGGTCGTCGTGCTCGTCGCGCTGGGCTGCGGCGGCACGCTCGCCGGGGTCGGCGGGGCGGTCGTCGCCGTGCCCGTCGTCGCGGCGGTCGCGGGCGTGCGGACCGAGCGCCGCTCGCGCGCGATCGCGCCGCGGCCCCCGGTGCGACCGCTGGAGGGGCCGGGCGCCCCCGCGCCCGCTCCCGGAGCGCGCTGAGCGCGCGGGCGGGTCAGGCCACGGTCGGCTGCTCGAAGCCGTCCTGGGCCAGCAGCCGCTCGGCGAGCTCGCGCAGGTCGGGGTCGAGGTGGCCGCAGAGCACGTCGCGCAGGATCGCGCGCAGGTGCTCGGCGAGCTCGGCGGCGACGCCCCCGAGGTCCAGGGCGGCGGGCGCGGTCCCGGCGACCGCCGCGCGCTCGAGGTCGACGATCGCGGCGATCCGGTCGCGCAGCGCGGTCCGGCCGGCCGCGTCGGCGCAGAGCACCGCGACGCGCGGGGCCAGCCGGCCGGCGGACGGGCCCTCGGGCTCCAGCAGGGCGCGGAGCGCCAGCAGGTGGTCGGTCAGCGCGTGGGCCGGATCGGCCTGCAGGCAGCCCTGCTCGAAGCGGGCCAGCGACCACGCGAGCGGCCCGCTGCGCGGCGTGCGCCGCGAGACGAGGCTGCAGAACGCGCGCAGCTCGTCCTCCTCGTCGGGCGTGACCGTGCAGGGCAGGGTGCCGACCGCGGCGGGCGGGCGGCCGGGCAGGCCCAGCGGGACGCCGTGCCAGGCGCCGCCCCCGGTCCGCGCCCACGCGGCCGCGCCGCACGCGAACGCGGCGTCGTCGTACAGGCGCAGGGCGACGAGCAGGCGGCGCAGCCGCACCCGCGCGTGGTCCAGCGGCGCGTCGTCCCCGGGCGCGGCCTCCCAGCTCAGCAGCGCGACCGTGTGCGGCTCGTCGCCGCTGCGCGGCCACGCGGCGTCGGAGGGCACGTCCTCGAGCAGGTCGCCGCGCGCGAGCAGCAGCCCATCGCCGAGGGCCACCTCCTCGCCGAGCAGGCGCAGCCCGAGGATCGGGACGGCGACCTCGGTGAGCGTGCGTCCCTCGCCGCTGCGGCGCACCAGGTCCTCGACCGCGCGGTCGAGCCGCTCGGGCAGCAGCTGGAAGTCCGTGGAGTCCGCGAACACGGTCGTGAGGAAGACGCGCAGCGCGGTCTCGGCGCGGGCGCGGCCGCCCGCGGCGCACCGCTCCTCCCCGTGCGCCGCCAGGTACGCGTCGAGACCGCCCGCGGCCGACAGCGCGTGGACGGCGGGCAGGTAGCTCGGGAGCCGCCCGAGCAGCCCGAGCCGCTCGCGGATGAAGTCGGCGGTGAGCGGCCGGTAGCAGTAGAGCGGCGTGTCGCGACGGTGTCCGCCGGACTCGACGATCTCGAACGGGACCTCCGCGCCGTCCTGGGCCGCCGCGGCGAGCTGCCAGGCGGCCTCCTCGGCGAACGCCGCGAGCGCGGCGTGCAGCTGGCGGTTGCGCATGGTGGGCGGTTCTGCGTGACGCGGACACCTTCCTGCCGACTGCAACGGTCGTTGCAGTCCGTCCGGGCTGCAGCTTTTCCCTGCGTGGCTGCAGGTTCGGGTCGATGACCCCGTGCAGAGCGCGGACCCCGCCGGGAGCCGGGAGGGGTCCGACGAAGCCCCGACCATGGTCCGCCCGCGCGTCCTCTCCCGCCGTCCCCTCGCCCTGCTGGCGGGGCTCGCCGTGTCCGGCGCGGCGCTCGCCGTCCCGGCCCCCGGGCCGCTCGTCGCGGTCGTCGGCTCGCCCGTGGCGAGCGCGGTCGCCGCCACCCCGTCGACGCTCGGCAGCCGCGGCCTGCGCCACGGCGTCCGCGGCCGCGACGTCCGCGAGCTGCAGCGGCTGCTGAACCGTGCCGGGTTCCGCACGCCGATCACCGGCACCTACGCGCGCCACACGGTCCGCTCAGTGCAGGCGTTCCAGCGCGCGGCCGGACTGGAACCCAGCGGCGTGGCGGGCCGCCGCACGATCACCGCGCTGCGGGCCGCCGCGTCCAGCGGCGGGGCGGCGCCGATCGCGGCGCCGACGGAGACGACGACCGCCTCCCCCGCCGCCGCGGCCGGGGCGCCGCGCACGCCCGCCCAGGTCGCGACGATCACCGCGGAGGGACTCGCCGTGGCGCCCGCCGGGGCGCCGCAGGCGGTGGTCGACCTGATCGCCGCGGGCAACGCGATCGCCCGGACCCCCTACCGCTACGGGGGCGGGCACCGCAGCTTCGAGGACGACGCCTACGACTGCTCGGGCTCCGTCGGCTACGCGCTGCGCGGCGCGGGCCTGCTCGAGCGCACCATGACCTCGGGCGAGCTCGAGTCCTGGGGGGCGGCGGGGCCCGGGTCGTGGCTGACCGTGTACGCCAACGCCGACCACACGTTCCTCGTCGTCGCCGGCATCCGGTTCGACACCTCGGGCCAGAAGCGCGCCGGGACGCGCTGGCAGCCGATGGACCGCGGCACGGACGGCTTCGTGACCCGCCGCTGGCCGGGCCTCTGACGGGTCGCCTACCATCAGGGGATGGGTCACCCCGTCCCCGAGATCCCCTGGGCGCAGCTCGCGGCCGACCGGCTCGCCGACGCCGGGTACCGCCGTGGCGGGGCGCGACAGGCCGTGATCGACCTGCTGGGGCGCCAGCCGTGCGCGCTGTCGGCGTTCGAGATCGAGGACCGGCTGCGCGATGGCTCCCGGCGCGTGGCCCGGGCGAGCGTGTACCGCGTGCTGGACGAGCTCGAGAAGCTGAAGCTCGTGCAGCGGATCGAGGTCGGGCAGGGCATCACCCGGTACGAGGCGCACCATCCCGACGGGCACCACCACCATCACCACCTCGTCTGCGACGGCTGCGGTGACGTGACGCCGTTCGAGGACGACGAGCTGGAGCGCGCGATCCACCGCGTCGCCGACCGCGTCGCGTTCGACGTCACCGAGCACGAGATCGTGCTGCACGGCACCTGCGGCGACTGCACCGACGGCTGAGCGGGTCGCTCGCCGCGCATCGCGGTGGCGGCGGGGTCAGTGCCGCGGCAGGCCGTCGATCTGCACGAGCTCGTCACGGTGCTCGTGGTCGACCTGCAGCGTCGTGTGCTCGAGGCCGTAGCGGTCGCGCAGGAACGCCTGGAGCTCCCGGCGCAGGGCGTGGCAGTCGTCCCCCGGGGCGACCCGCACGTGCGCGGCGAGCGCGGTGAAGCCCGAGGTGACCTCCCAGACGTGCAGGTCGTGCACCTCGCGCACGCCCGGGCGGGCGGCGAGCGCGCGTCCGACCTCGTCGGGGTCGATGCCGTCGGGCGCCCCCTCCAGCAGCACGCGGCTGCTGTCGCGCAGCAGCCCCCAGCCGCCCCAGAGCATGAGCACGCAGACCGTGAGCGCGGCGACGCCGTCGGCCGCGGCCCAGCCGGCGGTGACGACGAGCACGCCGGCGATCGCCGCACCGATCGAGGACCACAGGTCGGCGAGGTTGTGCAGCGCGGCGCCGCGCACGTTCAGGCTGGCCCGGCTGGCCCGCGCGAGCACCCAGGCGACGATCCCGTTGACGAGCGCACCGGCCACCCCGATGGCGATGACGATCCCGCCCTCGACGTCGGGCGGGTCGGTGATCCGGCCGATCGCCTCGGTGCCGATCACCGCGGCGAGCACGAGCATCGCGGCCCCGTTGAGCTGGGCGCTGAGGATCTCGCTGCGGCCGAGCCCGAAGGTGTAGCGGCCGCCGGGCGGGCGGGCGGCGATCCGGGCGGCGACGAGCGCAATGGCGATCGCGCCCGCGTCGGTGACCATGTGGGCGGCGTCGGACAGCAGCGCCACCGAGTCGGCGAGCACGCCGGCGACGACCTCGACGAGCGCGAACCCGAGGTTCAGGACCAGCGCGATCCACAGGAGCCGGCGGTCGGCGTCCCGATCGATCGCGTGCGAGTGCCCGCCGTGCCCGTGGTCGTGGCCGTGGTCGTGCGCGCCGTGGGCGTGGTGGTCGTGGGCCACGTCCCGACGGTAGCGGGACCGTCGTGAGACAGCGTCCTACAGGCTCGACAGCAGCCAGAGGCCCAGGGCGGTGAAGCCGACCATGACGACGAGCATCACCTGCTGGGAGCGGGCGGCGGCGCGGTGGTCGCCGCCGAACAGCTCGAGCGCGCGGTCGTGGGCGAGCACGATCGCGGCGACGTGACCCGCGATGAGGATCGCGACCTGCACGTACCAGTTGCGCTCGGGCGGGAGGACGCCCGGGTCGGCGGTCCACCCCGCGGTCCCGAAGTAGTCGGTGCCGGCGCCGCGCGGGTCGGACAGCAGCGCGGGCAGCCGCTGCCCGTTGATCAGCAGCAGCGACAGGTAGTGGGCGACCAGGTACGCGGCGGCGATCGGGACGAGCGAGGGCGAGAACGCGTCCCAGGCGGAGCGCCCGGCCGGCCAGCCGCGGGTGCGCTCCGCCGACCGGCAGGCCAGCCAGTACAGGCCGCTGATCAGCGCGATGCAGACGACGATCAGCGCGGCGGCGTAGACCGTGTACGAGAAGTCGCTGGAGAGCCCGCGGCGCACGAGCCAGCGCGTGACGTCGGGGGCGGTGTCGGCGTAGATCGAGCCGCCCGAGAGCCCGTCGTAGGTCGTCGTCCCGATCGCGACGAGCACGACGGCGGTGATGCCCGGGGTGGCGTCGTAGCCGCCCAGGCCGCGCAGCACGGGGCGCCGGCGGATGCGCGCGAGCAGCCCGAAGAGGACCGAGAATGCCTCCGCCCGCCGGTGCCAGGTCTCGACGCCGTAGACCGCCATGCCGACGAACGTCACGCCGGAGTAGATCGCGGTCGCGGTCGCGATGTTCGCGGGCCGGTCCCCGGAGGACGCGACGAGCTCCAGCCAGGCGAACGCGAGCACCCCCAGCGCCGCCGGCCACGCGCCGAGGCGCTGCGGGTAGTCGACGGCGGGCGGGCCCTCCACCCCGAGCCGGCGGGTCAGCGCGCCGACCCCGCGGCCGAGGGCGCGGAACGGGCTGAGCGTCGACCAGACGTCGCCGAACAGGATCGAGGCGACCGCGACCCCGACCCAGAAGACGACGAAGACGAGCGTCGGCGCGAGGTTCGCCTCCGGGACCTCGGTGCCCGACCAGCCCGCCCACATCGTCGCCAGCCACAGCACGACGGCGAGCGCCCCGACCGGGATCTGCACGGCGAGCGGCACGGGGTCCGCGGCGTCCGGCGCGCGGTCGGCGCCCGGGGCGTCGGGGCCGGCGGGCCGCAGCCTGGGGGTGCGCCAGGCGGTCCCCAGCCAGACGAACGAGACGACGAGCACGATGGCGGCCGCCCAGCCGAAGAGCCACGACGGGACCGGCAGGTCCGGGGCGGCGTCGATGCCGTGCGCGACGGCGGGGGTGGCGGGGAGCAGGACCGCGGCGAGCAGCCCGGCGCCCAGGGCGGCGCGGCGTCGGCACATCACCGACTGGATGCTAGACGGCGCGTGGTCGCGCGACCGTCACGCGGCGCAGGGCCCGGGCCGCGGAGGCGCCGAGGGCGAGGAGCACGAGGCAGGCGGTGATCGACGCGCCCGCCGCGGTCTCCGCGTAGTAGCTGACGTACAGGCCGGCGATCCCGCCGACGACGGCGACCGCGGCGGAGGCGAGCATCATCGGCGCCATCCGGCGGCCGACGGCGCGCGCCGCGGTGGCGGGCGCGATGAGGATGCTGATGACGAGCAGGTTGCCCAGGCCCTGCACGGCGACGAGCAGCACGACGGCGAGCAGCAGCAGCAGCGCCGCGTCCACGGCCAGCGGCCGGACGCCGAGCGCGGAGGCGCTGAGGCGGTCGAAGCCCACGGCCAGCAGCCGCCCGTGCAGGAGGACGAGCGCGAGCACCGCCCCGAGGACGAGCACGCCGGCGAGGAGGAGGTCGGTGTCGGACACGCCCAGGACGTCGCCGAAGAGGAGGTCCTGCAGGCGCGGGGGCGCGTCCGGGGACAGGGCGAGCAGGACCCCGAGCCCGAGCATCGCGGTCACGACGACCGCGACCGCGGTGTCGCGGCCGAGCTCGGGGATCCGGCCGGCGAGCGCGACGGCGAGCGCGGCGGCCGCGAGTCCGGCGGCCCCGCCGAGCAGCAGCGGCAGGCCGGTCAGCGCGGACAGGACGAGCCCGGGCAGCAGGGCGTGCGCCAGCGACTCGGCGCTGTAGGACAGCTCGTACTGGATGACCCAGCAGCCGAGCAGCCCGCCGGCGATGCCGAGCAGGACGACCTCGAGGAACGCCCGCTGCATCAGCGGGTCCTGCCACGGCTCGATCACGGCCGGTGGTCGTGCCCGTGGTCGTGGTCGCAGTGGTGTGCGGGCAGGACGGTCCGCTCCGGCCCGTGCTGGGCGCAGTCGATGTCCACGAGGTCGGCGCCGTAGGTGCGCTCGAGCACCTCGCGGGTCAGCAGCGACGGGGCGCCGAACGCGATCTGCTGCTGGTTGAGGCAGAGCACGAGGTCGTTCCAGCCGCGCGCCTGCTGCACGTCGTGGGTGGCGATGAGGAGCGTGCGGCCCTCGGCGGCGAGCCGGGCGAGGACGTCCTCCAGCAGGGCGGCGCTCGTGGCGTCGAGCCCGCTGAACGGCTCGTCGAGCAGGATCACCGGCGCGTCCTGGACGAGGGCGCGCGCGACGAGCACGCGTTGGCGCTGCCCGCCGGAGAGGTCGCCGAAGGTCCGGTCGACGTGCTCGCCGAGCCCGACGGCGGCGAGCGCCTCGCGGGCCTGGGCGCGCTCGGCGCGGCCCGGGCGCCGCCACCAGGGCAGCCGGGAGATCGCGCCCATGAGCGCGACGTCGAGCGCGCTGACCGGGAAGTCCAGCCGCGAGCGCTCGGTCTGGGGCACGACGGCGGCGCGGGCGAGCTCGACGGTGCCCGCCCGGGGCGCGAGCTCGCCGAGCAGGACGCGGAACAGCGTGGTCTTGCCGCCGCCGTTGGGGCCGAGCACGGCGACGCGCCTCCCGGCCCCGACGGTGAAGTCGATCCCGTCGAGGATCGGGGGCGCCGGCGCGGGTCGGTAGCCCGCGGTGACGCCGCGGACGGCCAGCAGCGGCACGCCGGGATCGGCGCCGACGGTGGGCTCGGCGGGGCTGACGGTGCTCATGCGCGGGCGACCTCCGGGAGCGGGCGGGCGCGGACGACGCCGCGGCGCAGCCCGGCGCGCAGCAGGGCGGCGAGGACGAACGCGCCGCCGGACAGGACGGCGATGGTCGCACCGGGGGGCGCGTTGGTCTCGACCGAGAGCCAGAGTCCGGCGACCCCCTCGACGGCGACGAGCAGCACGGTGGCGACCTGCCAGGCCCGCACCCGCCGGACGAGCAGCCGCGTGGTGGCGGCCGGGACGACGATCAGCGCGGTGGCGAGCAGCGCGCCGACCGCGGAGAGCACGGACAGCGCGACGAGCCCGACGAGCGCGAGCAGCAGCACGTCGGGCAGCGCGGAGCGGACGCCGAGGGCGCGGGCGGACGCGGGGTCGAAGCCGGTGGCCAGCCAGCGCGGCTCGAGCAGCACGGTGGCGAGGAGCACGACGGCGCTCGTGACCCCGGCGAGGACGAGGTCGCCGTCGTCGATGACGAGGAGGCTGCCGAACAGCAGTGTCTCGACGCTCGCGGCGGAGCCGAAGACGTCGGAGGCGAGCAGCACGCCGATGGCGAGCGCACCGCAGAGCACGAGCGCGGTGGTGGCGTCGTGGCGCTCGGCGTCGCGGCCGCTGCGGGCCGCCTGGCGGCCGAGGGCGCCGACGCCCAGGGCGACGAGCAGCCCGGTCCCGGCGGCGCCGAGCGTCGCGGCGAAGCCGAGCCCGTCGGCGAGCACGAGGCCGGGGAAGGTGGCGGTGCCGACGGCGTGGGCGTAGAACGCCAGCCCGCGCAGGACGACCCAGGTGCCGATGAGCCCGGCGCCGACAGCGAGGAGCAGGACCTCCCAGACGCCACGCTGCACGAACGGCAGCTCGAAGACCTCGAACACGCCGACCATCGTAGCGGGAATGAGAACGGTTCTCGCTTTATGCAGGGGCGGGTCCACCGACCGCGAAGACGGATCCGTGTCCCGGCGCCTGCTCCTGCACACCCGTCCGGGCCGGCTGATGGCCGGCGCGGTCCTCGTGCTGTTCCTCGCGACCCTCGTCGGGCTCGTCGCGCTGTGGGCGCCCGACGACCGCGGCGGCGACCCGCGCGTGCAGCGCGTCACGACGCTCGCGGCCGAGGTCGTGTCGGTCCGCGAGGAGGCGTGCCCCGGCACGCAGCAGGCCTGCCGCTCGATCGTCGCGCGCGTCGACGAGGGCCCCGACCGCGGCGAGCGCACGCGGATCACGCTCGGCCCGGTCGAGGTCACCCCGGACCTCGACCCCGGCGACGGGATCCGCGTCAGCCGCGCCGAGATCCCGGAGGGCGCGACCGCCGAGGCCTACGCCTACGTCGACCGGGAGCGCCGTGGCCCGCAGCTGTGGCTGGCGATCGTCTTCGCCGTCCTGCTCGTCGGCATGGCCCGCGTGCAGGGCCTGTGGGCGCTGCTCGGCTTCGCCGCGAGCCTCGCGCTCGTCGTCGAGTTCCTCGTCCCCGCGATGCTCGAGGGGACCGCCCCGCTGCTCGTCGCCCTCGTCGGCGCACTGGCGGTGATGTTCCTCACCGTGCTGCTCACCTACGGCCTCGCCGCGCAGAGCCTCGCGGCGATCCTCGGGATCGCCGCCTCGCTCGCCGTCGCCGCGCTGCTCGGGCAGCTGCTCGTCGACCTCACCGGCCTCGACGGTCGCGGCGGCGACACCGCCAACGCGCTGGCGTTCGCCGCCGGCGGCGTCTCGCTCCAGGGGATCGTGCTGGCGGGCATGGTGCTCGGCGCCCTGGGCGTCCTGGCCGACACCGCCGTCACCCAGGCCTCCGCCGTGCTCGCGCTGCGGCGCGCCAACCCGGACCTGACCGCGCGCGGCCTGTACGCCGGGGCCTTCTCGGTCGGCCGTGACCACCTCGTCGCGACGACCCACACGCTCGTCCTCGCCTACGTCGGCGCCTCGCTGCCGCTGCTGCTGCTGCTCGACGCGGGCGGGGTCTCGGGCGCCGACCTGCTCAACAGCCCGGAGATCGCCGAGCCGGTCGTCGCCACGCTCGTCGGCTCGATCGCCCTGCTCCTCAGCGTGCCGCTCACCACCGCGCTGAGCAGCGTCCTCGTGGCGCGGATGCCGGTCGACGCCCTGCCCGCGGGCGGCGGGCACCACCACCACGCCCACTGAGACGGGCCTGGAATACTCGGGCGACGATGTGCGCCCAGTGCATGATGGGAGCGGCGACGGCCGCGACGGCAGCGACCGGCATGCGGTCGTGGCTCGCGACGCGTCGCTGGTCGTGGCTGACGCGGGAGCGGCTGCACCGCGTCACCGTCGTGCTGCTCGGCAGCGGCCTGCTGGCCTCCGCCCTGCTGGTCAGCGGCTCGGGCTGACCCCGCCGGAGCTGCCCGGCGTCCCGGCGCCCGTCGACGGCCCGGTCGCGCCGCCCGCCGTCGCCCCCGTGCCGCCCGTGGAGGTCGGCGCGGGCGTCCGGCGGATGTCGCGCACCGCCCGCACGAACAGCGGCTCGGCGCTCGTCGGGGTGCGCGCGGGCCCCGTCCGGACCGTGAGCCGGTAGAGGCCGGGCTTCGCCAGCCGCACGGCCTGCGCGAAGCGTCCGCGGCGGACCCGCAGGGCGGTCTCGGCGACGCGGACGTAACGGCCGTTGCCGGCGTCCCGCTCGACCAGGACGCGCGCCGGCGCCTGCGGCCGGACCTGCCCGGCGATCGCGACCGCGCGCCCGGCCTGGATGCGGGTCGTCGCCGCCTTCGCGGTCACGAGCGCCCCGACCGTCACCGTCGTCTGCGGCGAGCGCACCGACGCGGCGCCGGGCGCCGGCCGCGCGGTGGCCCGCACGGCACCCGAGGCGCGCCACGGGGCGCTGGCCTGCCAGCGCCCGTCGCCGTCCGTGGTCGCCCGCGCGATCGTGGTGAACGACCCGGAGCCCCCCTGCTTCTGCAGGTTGACCCGCACGCCGGAGACCGGCCGGCCGTCCGCTCCCAGCAGCCGCCCGGAGAACTGCGCGCTGCGCCCGTACGGGACCTGCCGGGTGGCCGCGGCGACGGTCAGCTGCGCGGCGGCCGCGGCGGCTGGGCTGGGTGCGACCTTCGCGGCGCGCGAGCGGATCTCCGGCAGCTGCGCGTACAGCGCGTTGCCCGGGCAGGCGGTCGAGCAGCCGTCGCGGTGGCCCGCGATCCGCTGGAACGTCACCGCGCGCCCGCTGGGGAAGCGGTTGGTGCGCCCGCCGCCGCTGGTCACCGTCACGGTCCCCGAGACGGGAGCGCCGTGGATCGCGAGCTTCCAGCCGATCAGCCGGGCCATGGCGTCGAGCGCCGCCGGGGACTGCGGCACGTCGCTGAACGTCCCGAGGTTCGCGATCCCGGTCGAGACGCGGTTGTAGCCCTCGGCCTGCGCGCCGATGACCGCCTGGTCGACCCCGCCGGCGCGGCCCTCGAAGATCTGGCCGAAGCGGTCGACGATGAAGTTGTAGCCGAGGTCGTTCCAGCCGTTGGTATCGCGGTGGTACTTGCAGATCGACAGGACGATCCCGGCGGAGTCCGCGGCGGTGTACTCGTTCGCGGAGACCGTGTGGTGCACGAACGCCAGCTGGACCTCGCCGTAGCTCGGGTCGGTGCGCGGCGGGCAGCGGCCCGCCTCCCAGACGTCACGGCCGATGATCGGCGGCGCGCCGGAGGCCTGGCTGGCGGTGGCCGACACGCGCGCGACGCGGGCCGTCGCGGCCGAGCGCGCCGCCGCGGGCACGGCGACGAACGACACGGTCAGGCCGCCGAGCGGCCGGCGGGCGCGCAGCTGCAGCTCCTGCGCGCCACCGACCCAGACCGGCTCGGTGGCCGCGAGCGGGCCGCGGTCGTCGGGGCCGTGCCGGGCGACGTCCAGCGGCGCCCAGCGCGACCACGCGCCGCCGAGGGGCCGCGCGCGCACCTCGAGCCCCGCCCCGCGCACGCCGGCGCCGCGGACGCCCAGCAGGTCGAAGCGGTGCGGGGCGCGCAGCACGCGGGTCGTGCGGCCGCCGGCGAAGGCGGCACCGGTCACGTCCATCGAGAAGCTCGACGGGCGGCCGCGCATGGCCGCCCACAGCGGACCGGGCGCCCCGAACGACGGCACGACGGCGGCGGCCCCGGCGAGAGCACCGGTGGCGAGCAGGCGTCGGCGTGTCAGGCGGTCCGGCATCAGTGCCTCCAACCCGCTTCGACGACCGGGGTTGCGTTCCCCACCCCTGCAACGAAGGCTGCGCGGCCCGGCGCGCCACTTCACTTGGTAAAGTCTTAGGTGTCATGGCCGTCGACGAGACCTGTCCCGTCTGCCGTACCGCGGAGATCGTCTGCGGGAAGTGGACCCTCCTGCTCGTGCGTGACCTGTCCGAGGGGCGCTCCCGGTTCTGCGAGCTCGAGCGCTCGCTCGCGGGCATCAGCCCGCGGACCCTCTCACTGCGCCTGCGGGCGCTCGAGGAGGAGGGGATCGTCGAGCGCTGCACGTTCCCCGAGGTGCCGCCGCGCGTCGAGTACGCGCTGACCGAGAAGGGCCGCGCGCTGCTCCCCATCATCGAGGGGATGCGCGAGTACGGCACCACGTGGCTGGACGCCGGCGACTGCGGCGCCGACGCCGGGGAGTTCACGCTCGACGTGACCCCGGCGACGGCGTGAGCCGCGGACGCGCCTAGTTGCCCAGCAGGTTGCCGAGCGGGCTGTTGCTCCCGCCGCTGGTCGGCGGCGCGTAGATCCGGCCCTCCGAGGGCTGCACCAGCACCCAGCCCTGGCCGCTGAACGCCATCTGCACGGTCTCGCCCGAGCCCTTGCCGATGAGGTTCTTCATCTTGAAGTCGGTCTTCATCGACGTGCTGACGCCGCTGGACCAGGTGACGACCGCCTGCGCGTCGGCGAACGTCGGCGCGGCGGAGACGTCGAGCAGCACCGGCGGCCCGTCGGTCAGGACCGCGACCCAGCCGGTGCCCTTCAGCGACGTGTTGAAGAGGCCGCCGCCCATCATGCTGCCGGCGCCTTGGACCCGCTCGATGTCCCAGTCGATGCCGGAGTCGAACGCCAGGAGGTTCGGGCCGTTGACCGTGATCTTGTCGTTCTCGAGGTAGAGCAGGTGGATGTCCTGGGCGGTGTCGGCGAGGAACACCTCACCGCTGCCGCTCATCTTCATGAGGCTCTGGCCCTCGCCGGTGACGGCCTTCTTCATGAACTTGCCCAGGCCACCGGACCCGGCGTGCTCGAAGCTCACGTCGCCCTGGTAGGCGACCATGGAGCCGAGCTTGGCCTGGATCGTCACCTGGTTGAGCTCCACCTTCAGCAGCTTGCTGTTCTGGAGGTGGAAGGACTCCGTGGACTCGATCTCGTTGAACTGCGACAGCGTCGTCTTCATGCCCGCAGCGTGGCGCGGCGCGGTCCCCGGGTCAAGCTCGATCCGGTCTCGATCACATCACCGCAACGAGGCGGCGGCGTCCACGGGCGTGTCGCGCGCCGCCTGCGCCTGGGCGAGGTCGTCCATCGTCGTTCCGCGGCGCCCGTCGGAGGCGACGAGCAGCTTGAAGTCGTGCGGGGCGCTGGCCGCCGCCATCGCCTGGTCCATCGTGATGCGCCCGGCCTGCAGGTGGTGGAACAGCGCCTGGTCGAAGGTCTGCATCCCGTAGTAGCCGCCGTCGGCGATGACCTCCCCGAGCTTCCCGGTCTGGGTCGGGTCCATGATCATGTCGCGCACGCGCCCGGTCATCCGCAGCACCTCGCAGACCGCGACGCGGCCGCGACCGTCCGCGGCGGGGACGAGCCGCTGCGACACCGCGCCCTTCAGCGTCGAGGCGATCATCGCCCGGACCTGCTGGTGCATGTGCGGCGGGAAGAACTCGATCAGGCGGTTGACCGTCTCCGGGGCGTCGACGGTGTGGACCGTCGAGAACACGAGGTGCCCGGTCTCCGCGGCGCTCAGCGCGGTCTGGACGGTCTCCTCGTCGCGCATCTCGCCGATGAGGATCACGTCGGGGTCCTGGCGCAGCACGCGCCGCAGCGCGCGCTTGAAGGAGGCGGTGTCGACGCCGACCTCGCGCTGGTTGATGACCGACCGCTTGTCCTGGTGCAGGAACTCGATCGGGTCCTCGATCGTCACCACGTGCCGGTGGCGGGTGGCGTTGATGTGGTCGATCATCGCCGCGAGCGTCGTCGACTTGCCCGAGCCGGTCGTGCCGGTGAGCAGGACGATCCCGCGCTCCTCCTCGGCGAGCTCGCGGATGACCGGCGGCAGGTCGAGCTCGTCGATCGTGCGGATCGAGACCGGGATCGCGCGGCAGACGATCGAGCACCAGCCGCGCTGGCGGAAGGCGTTGACGCGGAACCGCGCGAGGCCCGGGATCGCGTAGGAGAAGTCGACCTCGCCGTCGGCGGCGAACTCGGCGCGGCGGGTCTCGTCGGCGCCGAGCATGTGGTCGACCGCGGCGAGCGTGTCCGCCTCGGCCAGCGCCGGGAGGCCCTCGAGGGGGCGCAGGTCGCCGTCGACGCGGACCATCGGGGCCGAGGGCACCTTCAGGTGCAGGTCCGACCCCCCGGACTCCACGAGACGGACGAGGGCGGTGTCGATGTCGAAGGCCACGGGTCAGGGATCGGCGCGCGTGCACCGATCCTTGAGGCCCGCGGCCGGCGCGCTCAGCGCACGCGCAGGCGCCGGACGCTGCCGCGGTCGGCGGCGCGCCGGGTGCGCCCGGCAGCGTCCGTCGCCTGCACCGCGATCCGGTAGCTGCCGCGCGGCAGCCGGCCGCGGCGCACGAACCGCCAGCTGGTGGTGCCGGTCGCGGGCAGGAACGTCGCGCGGGCGCACGGGGCGGCCGGGCCGAAGCTGCCGTTCTGGCGCAGCGAGCGGCAGCGCGAGCCGACGACGCGCGCGACGCTGACGCGGACGATCGCGACCGTGCCGGCCCCGCGCGGGCCGCAGCCGCGGTCGCGGGCGGTGCCGCGCACGGTCACGCCGCGGCGGGTGACGGTCGTCCGCGACGCGGTGATCCGGGCCACCGGCGCCCGGGTGTCGCGGCAGCTGCTCGCGGCGCGCGGGCCGCCGGCGTCCGGGAGGGCGTCGACCGGCGCGTCCGGGGCCGTGGTCCCGTCGGGGGTCTTCACGGCGCGCAGGAAGCCCCAGTCACGCGGGGCGAGCCCGTCGGGCGTGATCGTCGCGCAGCCGTCGCGGAGGTTCTCGCAGGCGATCCGGCCGCGGCCGTCGAGCGCGGCGATGTCGAGCCGGCTGAAGTAGTACTGGCTGAACTGGTTGCCGTCGCGGACCCCGTCGACCGCCGCGGCGAGCGGGTCGGCGCGCCAGCGGTCGGTGGTCAGCGCGCGCTCCGCCGCGGGGGCGCCCTTGAGGTAGCGGTCGAACCAGGCCCGCAGGTACCAGGCGTAGAGGTCGTTGCCGCGCAGGGTCGCGGTGAACGCGGCGTTCGGGATGAACGCGCCCTCGAAGTGCGTGCCGCCGCGGACGACGAGCGACCCGGTGTCGACGCCGAGCGCGCTGAGCTTCTCGGAAGCCTGCTGTTTGGCGCGCGGGTCGGGCAGCTTCGTCTTGGCCTGCTCGAACAGCGCGTAGTCGTTGGTGAGGCCGAGCGCGGGCTTCGTCAGCGGCGGGTCCTTCGGGCGCGTCTGCGGGGCCGACGCGCAGACCGGGCCGCTGGTCGGGGCGCGGAGGTTGTCCATCGCGACGATCGCCGAGACGCGCGGGTCGATCTGGCCGACGTAGGACACGGCGCCGGCACCGAGCGACTGGCCGAGCAGGCCGATGCGGCTGGTGTCCAGCAGCGCGTGGTACGGGTTGAACGCCGGGTTGCGACCGTCGGCGACCCGCGCCTGCTGCTTGGGTCCGTGGTCGGTGCCGGTGGTGCAGGACGGGCGCGGACGGTACGGCGCGGCCGGTCCGGAGACGAAGAAGTCGAGGGCGTCCTCGGTGCCGTCGAAGAACGGCCGCCCCTCCTGGGAGGGGAAGCCGTCGCGGGCGTCGGCGCCCTCGCCGAAGGTGTCGGAGTAGCCCTGCCCCTGCGGGTCCCAGGTGAGGACGACGTAGCCCGCCTTGGCGAGGGTCTGGGCGGCGAACCAGTAGAGCTCCTCGGGCGCCTGCACCGAGCCGTTGGTGATGACGACGCCGGGCCGCTTCGCCGGGCCGGCCTTCGTGGCCCAGACGTGCCCGGAGATCGTCGAGCCGTTGCGCGCCGTCCACAGGACCGGCTCGACCGTGCCATGGCCCTGGGCCTCCCAGTCGTCCAGGCGCACGTCGCCGGCGCAGCCGTCCATGTGGTTGCCGCAGAGGTTGCCGAGGAAGTTGCGGCCGAACGGACGGCCCGGGCCGTCCTCGAGCAGGATCTGCGTGCCCTCGGCCTGCTTGCGCAGCCCGATCGTCCGCAGCGGGACCTGGTAGTCGGGCAGGAGCGTGAGCGCGAGCGCGCGCTCGTTCGTCTTGGCGAAGTTGCGCAGCTCGTAGCCGAGGTCGAACGACTGGCGCATCTCCGTCTGCGCCTGCGCGGACGGCGCAGCGGCCAGCATCATCGCGCCCGCGAAGACCGCGAGCACCCTTCTCCACGTACCCATGACCGGGAGCCTAACTGGAATGAACGGTGACGTTCACGGTGGGCGCGTGGGCGCCGGTCAGACGTGCGAGCACGCCCACTTGGCGGTCTTGCCGCCCGAGAACCGCACGGTGATCTGGAAGCGGGTGCTCTTCCCGTCGATCGCCCTCGCGGTGGACCTGTCGAGGCCGCCGCCCTTGAACCTCGTGGTCCCGCCGGAGAACGAGTACGTGCCCTTCTTGCCGGTGCCCTGGCGGTAGGTGCCGCCCGTGTAGAGGGTGACGAACCCGCGGGGCTCGATCCGGTAGCCGTCGACGGAGAACACCGACTCCGAGCAGCCGTACTTGCCCGTCTTGGGCGCGGGGTCCTTCGCCGCGTGGGTGGCGGCCGGAACCGCGAGCAGCGCGAGGAGCGTCAAGCCGAGAGCAGGACGCATGACGGGAACTGGGCCGTTCATGCGCGGCAACATATCTCGGCTCGGCTCGGCCGGCCGCGCGCCGGGAACGACGAGGGGCCCCGCTTCTCCCGGGGCCCCTCGGTCACAGCTGGTGTCGCTTCGGCTACGCGACGTCGCGGAGCTTCTGGGCCTCCGCGAGCGACTGGAGCTTCTTCAGCGACTGGTTCTCGATCTGGCGGATCCGCTCGCGCGTCACGTTGAACGTGCGGCCGACCTCGTCGAGCGTGCGGGGGTGCTCGCCGCCGAGGCCGTAGCGGAGCTCGAGGACGCGACGCTCGCGGTAGGAGAGGTTCTCCAGCGCCTCGCGCAGCGCCTCCTTGGTCAGGATCTCCGCCGCGCGCTCGTACGGGGACTCCGCACGCTCGTCGGCGATGAACTGGCCGAACTCCGACTCCTCCTCGTCGCCGACCGGCTTCTCGAGCGAGACGGGAGCCTGCGCCGAGCGCTTGATCGACTCCACCTCCTCGGGATCGATGCCGGTGACCTCGGCGATCTCGTCCGCCGTGGGCTCGCGACCGAGCTCCGTGACGAGCTTGCGCTCGGCGCGGCCGATCTTGTTCAGCTTCTCGACGACGTGCACCGGGATGCGGATCGTGCGCGCCTTGTCGGCGAGCGCGCGGGCGATCGCCTGGCGGATCCACCAGGTGGCGTAGGTGGAGAACTTGAAGCCCTTGCGGTAGTCGAACTTCTCCGCCGCGCGGACGAGGCCGAGCGTGCCCTCCTGGATGAGGTCCAGGAACGGCAGGCCCTGGTTGCGGTAGTTCTTCGCGATCGAGACGACGAGTCGCAGGTTGGACTCGACCATCTTCTGCTTCGCGTCGAGGTCACCGCGCTCGATGCGCTTGGCGAGGTCGACCTCCTCCTGGGCGGTGAGCAGGCGGACCTTGCCGATGTCCTTGAGGAACAGCTGCAGCGAGTCCGTCGTCATGTCCGGCTTGAGGTCGAGCGCCGTCGACTTCTTGCGGCCGCGCCGCTTGTCGGGCGCGCGCTCGACGGCGTTCGCCGCGGTCGTCGCGGGGTCGATCTCCTCGACCAGCTCGATCTCCGACTTCTCGAGGAAGTTGTGGAGCTCCTCGACGTCGGACTCGTCGAGGTCGATCTCCGCGACCGCCTTGGCGATCTCGGCGAACGTGAGCACGCCGACCTGCTGGCCCTTGGCCAGGAGGTTCTTGATCTCTTCGAGTTCCTGCAGTTCCACTACTGACATGAGTGTCCGTTTCGTTCACCGGGGTCCTGCGAGACCCGGGATGGTGCTCTGTGCGACTGGTTCGAGGGCGGCTCGGCCGTCACGTGGCCCAACGTAGACCTCAAACGTATGTTCCATGGTACCGCTTTACTTTGTGAAGTCAAGGCGTCGCGGCCCTGGCCGCGCACGTCCTCATCGACTTCTACGTCCAACGCGCGGGTTCGTTTCAGGTTGCGGGGACGAGTTCTGCCCTTCCCGCGGTTTCGGCACCGCGCCGCTGCGTCTTGAGCCGTGCGGATACCCGCTTCGCATGGGAACATGCACCGCGTGACCCCGCCGAAGACCCCGAGTCCCGACGATCAGCCGGGCGTCCTGTCCGGGCTCTCCCGGACGCGTCCGCAGCGGCGCAGCACCAAGCGCCCGGGGTCCGGTCCGGCGCAGGACGCCGCGGAGCCGGCCGCCGCGCCCGCCGCCCGCCGCCCGGCGCGCGCGGCGACGACCAAGCCCGCCGCCGGCGCCGCGAAGGCCAAGCCGGCGGCCGCCGGGAAGGCCAAGCCGGCCGCTGCTGCGAAGGCCAAGACCGCCCCGACCGCCAAGGCCAGGCCGGCCGCCACCGCGAAGGCCAAGCCCGCCCCCACCGCGAAGGCCAAGCCGGCCGCGAAGACCAAGCCGGCCGCAGGCGCCGCCAAGGCCAAGCCCGTCGGCGCCGCGAAGCCCACGCCCGCCACCACCGCGAAGGCCAGCCCGAGCACGGCCGCGAAGCCCAAGCCCGCCCCGGCCGCCCGCCGCGCCACCGCGGCGCCCGGTCGCGCCACCGCGACCCCGAAGCGCGTCGAGCCGGTCATGGCCCGCCCGGAGCCCGCACCCGCGCCGAAGGACGCGCCGCCGCCCGCCCCCGAGCGCGCCGAGCCGCCGAGCGGCGTCGAGCTCGTCGCGCAGGCGATCCAGGCCGCCGGCGAGGTCGCCACGCTCGGCGTCGGGATCGGGCGGCAGGTCGCCAAGGGCGTGCTGTCCCGCCTCCCGCGCCCCTGAGCCACCGGCGCCGTCCGCGGCGTCGATAGGCTGGCCCGGTCGGACCCGCCCCCGCGGGCGCGTCCGCGGGGACCCATGCCACGCCGTCGCACCCTGTCGTCCTGCCTCGCCCTCGCGGCCGTCGCCGCGACGCCGTCCCCCGCCCGCGCCCAGGAGCCCGCCGGCGGCGTCTCCTACGAGCCCGCCCCGCCGGCACTCGAGGGGGTCACCGCGGGCGTCCTGCTCTCCCGCCGCAGCGAGCTGCTCGGCGGGCGCCTCACGTTCAAGGGCACGCTCGAGGAGCGGTTCGCCGGCCGCACCGTCGTGCTGCAGCGCCGCCTGCCCGAGGGCGGCTGGATCGAGCTCACCCGCACGGTCGCCGACGCCTCCGCGGCGTTCCGCACCGGCTGGCGAACCGACCGCATCGGCCGCCTCGACGTCCGCGCCCTGCCGATCGCCGCCGACGGCGCGCCCTCCCCCGCCACCGCCCCGCGGCGCATCACCGTCTACCGGCCGGCACGCGCGACGTTCTTCGGGCCCGGCCTCTACGGCCGGCAGACCGCGTGCGGGCAGACGCTCACCCCACGCCTGGCCGGGGTCGCGCACCGGACGCTGCCCTGCGGGACGCTCGTCGACCTCCTGTACGCCGGCCGGACCGCCACCGTGCCGGTCGTCGACCGCGGGCCGTTCCGGGCCGGCCACTCATGGGACCTCACCGCGGCCACCGCGCGCGAGCTCGGCTTCACCACCAGCGACACCATCGGCGCGGTCCGCGTCCGCGACGAGCCGCCCGTCAGCCCGTGACGGGCAGGCCCGCGGCGCGGGCCAGGAACACGCCCTCGTCGGCCCGCTCGGCCAGCGCGTCGACCGCCGTGCCGTCGCGCGGGCACGCCGCCACCCCGACCGACACCGTCAGCCCCGCACCCTGCAGGACGGCGCCGACGCGGATCGCCGCGGCGAGCTCGCGCGCGATCTCGCGGGCCGCGGCCTCGTCCGGCTCGCCCAGCAGCACCCAGTAGCGGCCCGGCTCCTCCCGGACCAGCTGGTCGCCCGGTGACAGGCGCGCCTGCACCGTGCGCTCCAGCTCGTGGATGACGCCGACGAGCTCGTCCGCCTCGTGGGCCGCCAGCAGCACGTGCAGGTCGTCGAGCTCCAGCAGCAGCAGCGTGAACGGGCGGCGATCCCGGACGTGGTGCTCGAGCCGCCGCTCGACCGCCGCGCGCCACGAGGAGCGCGCGCCCCGCACGTCCTGGAGCGAGACGACCCCCTCCGGCGGCGCGGCGGCGACCGGGTCCTCGGCCTCCTGCGTCGGCGCGACCGGCGCCTCGAGCGCCTCCAGCGCACCGGCGGTCACGACCGCGGTGACGTGCGCCACGCGCTCGGCGAGCGCCGCGACCTCCGCGCCCGACGGCGAGCGCAGCTCGCCGAGCAGCGCGCCCAGGACCACCTCCCGCAGCACGTCGACCGCCTCGTGCAGCGCGGCGGGCGTCCGCGCGCCCGTCATCGCGGGGACGCGCGCGGCGAGCCCCGCGTCGGCGCCGGCGAGGTCGAGGCGGCGCAGGCCCTCGTCGCCCGTGACCGCCGCGCAGATCGCCCGGCACAGCGCGGGCGCCTCGTCCCCGAGCGTCGCGGCGGGGACGCGGCCCGCGTCCTGCAGCGGCAGCGCCTGCACCAGCGCCAGCAGCCACGCCTTCGCGAGGCCGGTCCCGCGCGCGTACGGTGCGACGGGCGCTTCCGGGACCGGGCGGGGACGCCGTCGGGTGCTCGCGTCCGCGTCGCGCATCGCCGGGGTTCTACCGGCCTGGGCGGTCGGAGCGCCACTAGATTGCGCAGATGACCTCGCTCCTGCCCGTCGACGCGGCGCGCGCCGCGGTGCTCGCCGCCGTCACCCCGCTGGGCACCGAGGAGGTGCCGCTCGCGCAGGCGCTCGGACGCGTGCTCGCCCGGGACGTGCGCGCCGGCGGGGACGTCCCGCCGTTCCGCAACAGCGCCATGGACGGCTTCGCGGTCGCCGCCGGGCCCGCCGACCGCCGGCTGCGCATCGTCGGCGAGTCGCGCGCCGGCTCGCCCGCCGCGGTCGCCCTCGGGCCCGGGGACGCCGTGCGGATCTCCACCGGTGCGGCGGTCCCCGACGGCGCCGACGCCGTCGTCATGGTCGAGCGCACCGAGGAGCACCCGGACGGCACCGTGACCGTCCACGACGAGGCGACCCCCGACCGCAACGTCCGCGGCGTCGGCGAGGACCTGCGCGCCGGGACCGTCGCGGTGCCGGCCGGCACGACGCTCGGTCCGGCCGCGCTCGGCGTCGCGGCCACCGCGGGCGTCGCGCACGTCACGTGCGCGCGGCGGCCGCGCGTCGCGCTGCTCGCGACCGGGGACGAGCTCGTCCCGATCGGCGAGCCGCTCCCGCCCGGCGGCATCCACGACTCCAACGCCGTCGCCCTGGCCGGGTACGTCGCCCTGGCGGGCGGCGAGGTCGTCTCCCGCACCCGCACCCCGGACACCGCGGAGGCGACGCGCGCCGCGATCCGCGAGGCGCTCGCCGACGCCGACGTGCTGATCTCGACCGGGGGCGTGTCGGTCGGCGCGCACGACCACGTCAAGGACGCGCTCGCCGCCGCCGGCGTCGAGGAGCGGTTCTGGCGCGTGGCGCTCCGTCCCGGCAAGCCCACGTGGTTCGGCGTGCGCGGGGAGCAGCTGGTGCTCGGGCTGCCGGGCAACCCGGTCTCGGCGATGGTCACGTTCCTGCTGTTCGCACGGCCGGCGCTGCTGGTTCTCCAGGGGGCTCCGGCCCTGGCGCCGCGCGACACCGCGGTCCTGACCCGGGCGGTGCCCCGGCACGCGGTCCGCGACGAGATGGTGCGCGTGACGCTCGACGGCGACCGCGCGACCCCGACCGGGCCGCAGGGATCGCACGTGATGACGTCGATGCTCGCCGCGGACGCGCTCGCGCTCGTGCCGATGGGCGAGGGGGAGCTGCCCGCGGGCGCGGAGGTGGCCGTCGAGCGCCTCTAGGGCGCTCAGGCCTCCTCGAGGTACGCGACCACGCGGTTGGTCAGCGACGTGAGCGCCGGCGCGGGCTGCTCGACCGCCATCGGCCGGTCGTGCAGGAGCTCCTCCAGCCGCGCCCCGTACGCCGGGTCGGCGCGGCCCGCCAGCCGGGCGGCGACGTGCGTCGCGCGCCGCGTGACCTCCGGGTCGACGGTCCACAGCGACTCGTAGCGGCGACCGAGGTCGTGCGGCCCGCCGGGCTGCGTGTCGCCCGGGATCTCCCAGGCCAGCAGGCACGCCGCGTAGCCGGGCGAGTCGACGATGACCGCCCACTCGTTGCCCAGGGCGTCCTGGGGGTCGATCGGGATCTCCGACGGCCGGCCCTGCTCGTGACGGACCTCGTCGAAGTCGGCGAACACGAACGCGGCGTCGGCCTGGCCGGCGATCCGCGAGTAGCGCGGCTCGACGTCCCGGTAGAACGGGGTGCGCTGGAACGCGCCGACGAGGATCGGGCCGGCCGCGCGGGCGAGCGCCTCGTGCTCGATCGCCCGCGAGAGCGCGATCAGGGTCGACTTGCGCAGGGTCTGCGGCCGGGCGGACGGGTCGCTGCCGGCGACCGCCGCGTAGATCGACGGCCGGTCGGACGGTCCCCCCGTGTCCCGGGCCCGCGCGATCGCGGCCGGCACCGACAGGCCGCGCTGGCGCAGCGCGACGACCGTCTTCAGGGTCTCGACGTCCGCGGTGCTGTAGCGGCGGTAGCCGGAGGCGGTGCGCCGCGGGACCGGGAAGTCGTAGCGCTGCTCCCACATCCGGATGGTGCCCGCGGCGAGTCCGGTGGCCTCGGCCACGTCCTTGATGGCGAGACCGTGGCCGATCTCGACGGGCGACTCGTCGTCCTGGGCTGTGCGGGCGTGCGTCATGGCTCCTCAGACATCAACGAAAGCTTCAACGCGACGTGGAAGGTCAGCGTACCGATCCACCTCGTGATTGCGATACGCGCACTCCGGGAACCGGGGTCATCGACGTGGCGCCCCGCCACGTACCGCCCCTGTGACCCCTCCCCTGACCATCCTCCTCACCGGCGCCACCGGCTACGTCGGCGGACAGCTGCTGCCCGTCCTCCTCGAGGCGGGCCACCACGTCCGCTGCCTTGTGCGCGACGCGTCACCGCAGCGCCGCTCGCGGTTCCCCGAGCAGGTCGAGGTCGTCGAGGGCGACGTCCTCACCGGGACCGGCCTCGACGCCGCGCTGGACGGGGTCGACGCCGCCTACTACCTCGTGCACTCGATGGGCCGCGGCAGCGGCTCCACGAGCTCGTTCGCCGACCGCGACAAGCGCGCCGCCGACACCTTCGGCCGCGCCGCCGCGCAGGCGGGCGTCGATCGGGTCGTCTACCTCGGAGGGCTGGAGGGCGGGGACACCGAGGACTCCGAGCACCTCCGCAGCCGCGCCGACACCGCCGTCGCCCTGCGCCGCCACGTGCCGGGCGTCGTGCACGTGCGCGCCGCGATGGTCATCGGGGCGGGCAGCGCGTCGTTCGAGATCCTCAGCCACCTCGCGCGCCGCCTGCCGGTGATGCTCACCCCGCGCTGGGTCGAGACGCGCTCGCAGCCCGTCGCGATCGCCGACGTCACCGCGACGCTCGCGCGCCTCGCCACCTGGGAGGACCCGCCCGCCGAGGTCGAGCTCGGCGGCGCCGACGTGCTCAGCTACCGGGAGATGATGCGCCGCTTCGCCGACGTCGCGGACCGGCGTCCGCCGACGATCGTGCCGATCCCGGTGATGACCCCACGGCTCTCCTCCTACTGGGTGAGCCTGTTCACGCCGATCGAGACCGGGCTCGTCCGGCCGCTCGTCGACGGCCTCAGCGCGGAGACGGTCGTGCGGCGACCGCCCCCCGCCGGGCTCAACGACGCGCCGCTCGGGTTCGACGCCGCGGTCCGGGCGGCACTGCAGGAGGCGTGAGGGGCGTTGTAGCCTCGAGAGCGATGCGACGCCCGTACGCGGTCCTGCTCGCCCTCGTCGGCTCCCTCGTCGGGGCCTTCGTCGTCTTCGTGCTCGGCGCCAGCCGCATCCTCAACCGGGAGAAGCGGTTCGGCAGCACGGTGATCGGCCGGCCCTACGACCGCACCGAGATCGCGCCGTCCGGCGCCGTGCGTTCGATCCAGGGCGCCGACGTCACCCTCAGCGACGAGGACTTCGCGCGGCTGTGGAACCCGGTGCACCTCGAGCGGCTCGCCCGCACCTACTGGGCGTTCCTCACGCGCGTGTCGCTCGGCCTGATCCGCGTCGAGTACACCGAGCGCGAGCGGCACGTCGTGCTCGTGCGCTCGCCGCTGCGGCTGCTGAGCTTCTGCGCCCCCGAGTACGAGATGGACAGCAACCGCGGGATCGTGCGGTGGCGCATCGAGAAGGGCATCCTCGTCGCGCCGGGCGGCCGCGGCGGCGACGGCTACCTCGAGCTCGACGTCCAGCGACTGCCGTCGGTCCTGCCGGGGAAGTCGATGATGCACGTCGACGTCGAGGTCGCGAACTTCTACCCGGCGATCGCCCACAGCCTCAGCAAGTTCCTGTACGCCAACACGCAGTCGCGGATCCACGTGATCGTCACGCACGGCTTCCTGCGTTCGCTCGCGAAGGGGAAGCTCTCGGAGTCGGTCGCCGGGCGGTTCGCGGTGCCCGCGACGCCGGAGGAGACGCCGGACCCCGTGCCCGAGCGCGAGAAGGCGACCTCGGCCGTCTAGGCCTCCTGCGCGCGGGCGACGGCGGCGCGCAGCAGCGCTCGCTGGCGGTCCGGCGTGGTCACCGCCGGGTCGAGCAGGGCGTGCAGGGCGAGCCCGTCGACGGCGGCGTGCAGCAGCTCTCCGCGGGCCGCGTCGCCACCCGCGACGCGGACGCACAGCCCGCGCAGCGCGACGTGGGTGCGGTCGCGGAGCGCCCGCAGGTCGGGGTCGCTCAGCGCGACCGCGGTGAAGGCCAGCCAGACCTGCGCCTCCGCTCGACGCTCGTCGTCCAGCGGCAGCGTCTCCTCGAGGATCGCGAGCGGTTCGGGGTCGGGCCCGAGCGCGGCGATCCGCTCCCCCACGCGGGTGATGACGAGCTCCATCGCGTGGACGAGCAGCGCGTCGTGGGAGGCGAAGTAGTGGCGCACGGCGCCCAGCGACCAGCCCGCCTCGGCGGCGACGCGCCGCAGCGTCACGGCGGCGGGTCCCTCGCGGCGCAGGAGCGCCCAGAGCGCCTGCGCGATCTCGCGGCGGCGGGCGTCGTGGTCGACGATCTTCGGCATCCGGGTTTCTTTTTAGCGCAGTCGTGCTAGAACAGGGGAGTGCTCTACGCCGTCATCATCGCCTGCGAGATCGGCTTCTGGGTCGTCCTCGCCGCCGGACTCCTCGCCCGCTACGTGCTGCGCCGCCGCCGGCTCTCCACCGCGCTGCTCGTCGCCGCCCCGCTCGTCGACGTCGTCCTCCTGGCCGCCACCGTCGCCGACCTGCGCGGCGGCGCCACCGCGAACGCCTCCCACGGGCTCGCCGCCGCCTACATCGGCTTCTCGATCGCCTTCGGGCACCGGCTCGTGCGGCGCGCCGACGCGCACGCCGCCCACCGCCTGGCCGACGGCCCGAAGCCGCCGAAGCCGCCGCGCGGCGGCCCCGCGCGGGCCGCGTACGAGTGGCGGCTGTGGCTGCACGCCGTCCTCGCGGGGGCGATCACCTGCGCGCTGATCGCCGGTGCGATCGCGCTCGTCGGCGACGCCGCCCGCACCGAGGGGCTCGAGTCCTGGTTCCCGCGCGTCGGGACGGTCGTCGGTGTCTGGGGCGTGATCGCGCTGAGCTACGTGCTCTTCCCCGGCGCCGACCGCGACCGTCCGCCTAGCCGTACATCTCCGGGTTGAGCTCGCGCAGCTTGGCCCGGTTGTGCTGGGCCATGATCCGCCGCACCGTGCCCGAGCGGGAGCGCATCACCAGCGACTCCGTCGTCCACGAGCCCGCGCCCTGGGAGCGCACGCCCTGCAGCAGGTCGCCGTCGGTCACGCCGGTGGCGCTGAAGAAGCAGTCGTCCCCGGTCACCAGGTCGTCCTGGCTGAGCTGGCGGTCGAGGTCGTAGCCGGCGTCGATCGCCGCCTGCTTCTCGCCCTCGTCGCGCGGCCACAGGCGACCGATGAGCCCGCCGCCGATGCACTTCACCGCGGCCGCCGCCAGGACGCCCTCGGGCGTGCCGCCGACGCCCCAGAGGAGGTCGATCGGGCGGTCGGGGCTGACCGCGACGAGCACCGCGCTGACGTCGCCGTCGGAGATCAGGCGCACGCGCGCACCCGCGTCGCGGATCTCCTTGATGCCGTCCTCGTGGCGCGGACGGTCCAGGACGATCACCGTCAGGTCGTTCACCGCGCACGCGCGGCGCTGCGCCATGAGCTTCAGCGTCTCGCCGATCGGCCGGTCGAGGTCGAGCAGGTCGGCCACGTCCGCGCCCGCCGCGAGCTTCTCCATGTAGACGCACGGGCCCGGGTCGAACATCGTGCCCTTCGGCGACAGCGCGATCACCGACAGCGCGTTGGGCATGCCCTTCGCGCACAGGGTCGTGCCCTCCAGCGGGTCGACCGCGATCTCCATCTCGGGACCGGTCCCGTCGCCCACGGACTCGCCGTTGAACAGCATCGGGGCCTCGTCCTTCTCGCCCTCGCCGATGACGACGACGCCGTTCATCGCGACCCCGTCGAGCACGCCGCGCATGGCGTCGACGGCGGCCTGGTCGGCGGCGATCTTGTCGCCCTTGCCGGCGAGCTTCGCGGCGGCGAGCGCACCGGCCTCGGTCACGCGGACCAGCTCGAGGGCGAGGTTTCTGTCGGGACGGTTCGTCGTCGTGGTCACGACGCGGAGCCTATGGGGTGACGCTCAGAGCGTGCCGGGCGGCTTGCGCCGCATCTCGCTCTCCTGCTGGCGCATCACCGACCCGGCGAGCATCAGGACCGCCCCGAGGAAGGCCACGAACCAGCCGAACTTCAGGTCGATCTGCCCCGAGGGCTGCCCCGGTCGGTCGATCAGGCCGATGTAGGCGAGGATGCCGATCGCCGCGATCCCGACGATCGAGGTCACCTGGCCGCGCGGCCACGACAGCTCGTGGTCGCGGGCGATGATGTAGGCGAGCACCAGCGGGGCGACCGCGGCGGCGAGGAACAGCCACTTGAGGATCCCGAAGGTCTGCCACGCCGACAGCTCGAACATGCCGGTGCGCCCGGCGAGCTCCGCATTCTCGTTGCCGCCCGCGTACCACTTGAGGAACACGCCCAGCAGGAGCAGCAGCCCTCCCGCGACCGCGATGTACTCGCCCCGGCTGACCCGCTTGAGATCCATGCGGGCGACCCTATCCGAGCGCCCGACCGTCCCGCGTCGATCAGCCGGTTTCGAGATCGACGGACGCGGCGATCGCCAGGACCGCGGGCAGCTCCCACGGTCCCTGCGCCGTCAGCCGCAGGTGCAGGCTCGTGGTGCGCCAGCGCAGCTCCCAGACCGGGCGCAGCGACACGATCGCCTCCGGCAGCGGCGCGCGGCGCACGGTGACGTGCCGGCCGGCGAGCTCGATCCGGGTCGCGTCGACCTCGTCGTCGGGCAGCTGCCCCGGGGGCGGCTCGTGGCCCGCGTAGAGCGCCAGCCGGCCGGGGCTGCCCTCGCGGGTGTCGTCGAGGTTCCACTCGATCTCGACGCCCGCACCCGGGAGGCGGCGCACCTCGACCCAGCGCGCCAGCGGCAGCGCCGCCGTCGGCAGGGGGAAGCGGCGACCGAGGGCGGCGTCCGCCTCGGCGATCCCGGAGAGGAGCTCCATCCCCCCACCCTAGTCCTGCCCGCCCGCCGGTCGCCGGACGTCCCACCCGCAGGGACGTCCGGCCGCGGGACTCAGAGCTCGAGGACGACCTTGCCCAGCGCGCCCCGCCCCTCGAGCAGCTCCAGCGCGCGGCCGGCCTCGTCCAGGCCGAAGCGGGCGCCGACCGGCGGGCGCACGTGCCCCTCGTCCATCAGCCGCGCGAGCACGTCGCCCGCCTCGGCCGCGTAGGCCATCCCGCCCGAGAACAGGTACTCGCCCCAGCCCGCACCGACGACCTCGGTGTTGCGCAGCAGCAGCCGGTTGACCTTCACCTCCGGGATCGAGCCGGCGGTGAAGCCGACGACCACGGCCCGGCCGGTCCGCGCCAGCGACCGCAGGCTGTCGGTGAAGCGGTCCCCGCCGACCGGGTCGATGACGACGTCGACCCCGCGGCCCTCGGTGAGCGCGAGCGCCTCGTCCTTCCAGGCCCCGTCGGAGCGCACGACCTCGTCGGCGCCCGCCTCGCGGGCGACGCGCTCCTTCTCGTCGCTGGAGACGACCGCGATCGTCCGCGCTCCGAGGCCCTTGGCGACCTGGAGCGTCGCGGTGCCGACGCCGCCCGCGGCGCCGTGGACGAGCACCGTCTCGCCCGCCGCCAGCCGCCCGCGGGTCACGAGCGAGAAGTAGGCCGTGTGGTAGTTCAGGACGAGCGCCGCGCCCTGCGCGAAGTCGAGCGCGTCGGGCAGTGCGAACGTCATCGCGACCGGCGCGACCGCCACCTCCGCCCAGCCGCCGAGCACGCAGAACCCCGCGACCCGGTCACCCGGCGCGAAGCCGCTGCCCTCGGGCGCGCTGCGCACCACGCCACCGACCTCGCTGCCCGGCACGAACGGCAGGTCGGGCTTCATCTGGTACTGGCCGCGGGTCTGCAGCAGCTCCGGGAACGACACCCCGGCGGCGCGCACGTCGATCACGACGCCCGCGCCCGGCGTCATGAAGTGGGAGGGCTCCGGCTCGGGGACGTCGACCACGCGCAGCGCGGTCGAGGGTCCGGTCAACTCGACGATCTGGACGGCCTTCATGGAGGCGGACGCTACCCCACCGCCCCCCGGTCCGAAGACCCGCCTTGCCGCGCATGAAAGGGTTGCGCCATGAGCCAGACGGTGCCCGCCAACGAACGACTCTCCGCCCTGACCGCCGCCGGGACGAGCGCGTGGCTCGACCAGATCCGGCGGGACCTCCTCACCGACGGGGAGCTCGGGCGGATGGCGCAGGCCTACTCGCTGCGCGGCGTCACCTCCAACCCGGCGATCTTCGAGAAGGCGATCCTCGGCTCCGACGACTACGACGGGCAGATCCGGTCGCTGGCCCGGGACGGCGCCGACGCGCACGCGATCTACGAGGCGATCGCCCTCCAGGACGTGCGGGACGCCTGCGACGTCCTGGGCCCCGTGCACGCCGCCAGCGGCGGCGCCGACGGCTTCGTGTCGCTCGAGGTCGACCCCGGGCTCGCCCACGACGCCGACGGCACGATCGTGCAGGCCCGCGCCTACTGGGAGGCGCTGGACCGCCCCAACGCGATGATCAAGATCCCGGGGACCGACGCGTGCGTGCCCGCGATCGAGCAGGCGATCTACGAGGGCATCAACGTCAACGTCACGCTGCTCTTCAGCGTCGCCGCCTACGAGCGCGTCGCCGACGCGTACCTGCGCGGCCTCGAGCGCCGCCACGCCGAGGGCCTGCCGCTCGACGTGCACTCGGTCGCCTCCTTCTTCGTCTCCCGCGTCGACACCGAGGTCGACCGCCGCCTGCGCGAGCGCGGCCGCGAGGACCTCGCCGGACGGGCCGGCCTGGCCAACGCCCGCGCCGCCTACCACCGCTTCCGCGCGCTCTTCGACGGGGACCGCTTCGCCCCGCTGCGGGCGGCGGGCGCCGCGGTCCAGCGGCCGCTGTGGGCGTCGACCGGCGTCAAGGACCCCGCCTACCCCGACACCCTGTACGTCGACGGGCTCGTCGGCCCCGACACCGTCAACACGATGCCGCTCGCGACGCTCGAGGCGGCCGCGGAGCGCTCGGACCCGGCCGCGTTCGCCGTCGACGGGACGCCGACCGCCGCGCTGGACCCCAGCGCCGACCTCGCCGCCCTCGCCGAGGCCGGGATCGACCTCGACGACGTCACCGACACGCTCCTGCGCGAGGGCATCGCCGCGTTCGTCACGCCGATGGAGCAGCTGCTCGCCGGGATCGAGGAGGCGCGGGCCGCCGCGGCCGCCGACCCCGTCCCCGCCGTCGGCGGGCAGCTGCCGGACGCGCTGGCGCAGGCCGTCGAGGAGCGCGTCGCCCAGGCCGTCGAGGCGGACGTCATCGCGCGGATCTGGGCGATCGACGACACCGTCTTCGGCCCCGCCGGACAGCCGGAGGTCGCCGACCGGCTCGGCTGGCTGACCATCGCCGACCGGCTCACCGACGAGATCGGCGAGCTCGTCGGCTTCGCGCGGAGCGTGCGCGACGACGGCATCGAGCACGTCGTGCTGCTCGGCATGGGCGGCTCGTCGCTGGCGCCCGAGGTCGTGCGCCGCAGCTTCGGCGACCAGGCCGGCTGGCCCGCGCTGCTGATGCTCGACTCCACCGACGCGACCGCCGTGCGCCGCGTGCAGGACGCGGTCGACCTGCGCCGCACGCTGTTCGTCGTGTCGACGAAGTCCGGCGGCACGATCGAGACGCTCAGCGCGTTCGAGCACTTCCACGCGGTCATGTACGACACGGTCGGCGCCGAGGCCGCCGGCCGGCACTTCGTCGCGATCACCGACCCGGGGTCCTCGCTCGTCGACCTCGCGGCCGCGCGCGGCTTCCGCCGCACGTTCCTCAACGACCCCGACATCGGCGGCCGCTACAGCGCGCTCTCGTACTTCGGGCTCGTGCCCGCCGCCCTGATGGGCGCCGACCTGCCCGCGCTCCTGGACGGCGCGAGCGCCGCGGCGCGCGACTGCCGCGCCACGCCGCCCGCGCCGGGCGGCGGCGGCTGGCTGGGCTGCGCGATCGGCGAGCTCGCCCGGCACGGCCGCGACAAGCTGACGTTCGTCGTCGACCCGCCGCTGGAGGCGTTCGGCCTGTGGGTCGAGCAGCTCATCGCCGAGTCGACCGGCAAGGAGGGGCGCGGCATCCTGCCGGTCGCCGACGAGCCGCTCGGCGCCACCGACGCCTACGGGCCCGACCGCGTGCTCGTGCACCTGCGGGCCGACGGCGGTGACGGCGCCCACGACGGGCGGCTCGCCGCGCTCGCCGCCGCCGGGCACCCGGTGCTGACGATGCCCGTCCACGGGCCCGGGGACCTCGGGCGCATCTTCCTGCTGTGGGAGTTCGCGACCGCCGTCGCCGGCTGGGCGCTCGGGATCAACCCGTTCGACCAGCCCAACGTCGCCGAGGCGAAGGAGGCGACGAAGGCCGTGCTCGCCGACGGGCTCGACGGCGCCCCCGAGGCCGACGCCGACGACGCCGCCCTCGGCGCGCTGCTCGCGGGCCTGCGCGACCAGGACGGCGGGTACCTCGCGATCATGGGCTACCTCGAGCCGTCCGCGGCCTTCGACGACGCCGTCGCCGAGCTGCGCGCGACGGTCCGCGACGCGACGGCCCGCACGACGACCTTCGGCTACGGGCCCCGGTTCCTGCACTCCACCGGCCAGTTCCACAAGGGCGGCCCGGCCGTGGGGTCGTTCCTGCAGCTCGTGCACGACCGCGGCGAGGACGTCGCGATCCCCGGGCAGACCTTCGGCTTCACGACGCTCAAGCACGCGCAGGCGCTGGGTGACCTGCGCACGCTGCGCGCCCACGGCCGGCCGGCCGAACGTCTCACCCTGGAGGGCGACGATCCCGTCGCCGCCCTGCGGGCCGTCACCGCACGACTGAAGGAGCTCCTCTAGCCATGGCATCGATCGGGTTCGTCGGCCTCGGCCGCATGGGCGGCAACATGGTCGCCCGCATCAAGCGCGACTCCGACCACGAGGTGGTCGCGTTCGACTTCGACAAGGCCGCGGTGAAGAAGGCGGTCGAGCACGGCGCGATCGGCGCGTCCTCGCTCGCCGACCTCGTCAAGAAGCTCCCCGCGCCGCGCCTGGTGTGGATCATGGTCCCCGCCGGCGACCCGACCCAGCAGACGATCGACAAGCTCGAGAAGCTGCTCGAGAAGGGCGACACGATCATCGACGGCGGCAACTCCAAGTGGACCGACGACAAGGCCCGCGCCGCCGCGCTCAAGCCGTCCGGGATCTCCTACGTCGACGTCGGCACCTCCGGCGGCGTCTGGGGCCTGGAGGTCGGCTACTGCATGATGGTCGGCGGCCCGAAGACCGCGGTGAAGCGGCTCTCCCCGATCCTCGACGTGCTCGCCCCGAAGCCCGACGAGGAGCACGGGCCCGGCTGGCAGCACATGGGCCCCGTCGGCGCCGGCCACTACGTGAAGATGGTCCACAACGGCATCGAGTACGGCCTCATGCAGGCCTACGCCGAGGGCTTCGACCTCTTCGACAAGAGCGAGTACGACCTCGACAACGCGAAGATCGCGCACCTGTGGATGCAGGGGAGCGTCGTGCGGTCCTGGCTGTGCGAGCTCGCCGCCCGCGCCTTCGAGCAGGAGGGCAACGACCTCGCCTCGCTCGACGGCTTCACCGCCGATTCCGGCGAGGGCCGCTGGACGCTCGAGGACGCGATGGACAAGGACGTCCCCACCCCGGTCATCACCGCCTCGCTGCACGCCCGCTTCTACTCGCGCGGCAACGGCGACTTCACCCACCGGATGCTGAGCGCCCTGCGCGCCCAGTTCGGCGGCCACGCGACCGTGAAGGCCGCGAAGAAGTGAGCACCCCCGGCCCGGACGAGAACCCGCTCGTCGAGGGGCTGGAGCGCCTGCCGGTCCACCCCACGTCGCTCGTCATCTTCGGCGGCCTCGGCGACCTCGCCAAGCGCAAGCTCCTCCCCGCCCTCTACAACCTCGCGCACGAGGGCGCGCTGCCCGAGCGCTTCCACCTCGTCGGGACCTCGCGCAGCGAGATGACCGACGAGGAGTTCCGCAAGGAGGCCGCGGAGGCGATCCGCGAGCACTCGCGGCGCGAGCCGGACGAGACCGTCCTCGAGGCGCTGCTCGCGGACGTCCGCTGGGTCGCGGGCACGTTCGACTCGGCCTCCGTCTACGAGGGCATCGCGAAGGTCCTGGGCGAGTTCGACGAGGGCGCGGGCGCCCTGACGCTGAACCGCGCGTTCTACCTGTCGACCGCGCCCGACTTCTTCCCCGTGATCGTCGAGCAGCTCGGCGCCCATGGCCTGCACGAGCTGCCCGACGAGGGCGAGGTGCGGATCATCATCGAGAAGCCGTTCGGCACGACGCTCGCCAGCGCGATCGACCTGAACCAGAAGGTCCTGTCGGTGTTCTCCGAGCAGCAGGTCTTCCGGATCGACCACTACCTCGGCAAGGAGACGGTCCAGAACATGCTGGCCTTCCGGTTCGCGAACCGGATGTTCGAGCCGGTCTGGAACCGCGACCACATCCAGTCGGTGCAGATCACCGCGTCGGAGGACATCGGGATCGGCTCGCGGGCGGGGTACTACGACCAGGCGGGTGCGCTGCGCGACCTCGTCCAGAACCACATGATGCAGCTGCTCTGCCTGCTCTGCATGGAGCCGCCGATCGACCTCGGCGCCGACGAGGTCCGCAACGAGAAGGTCAAGGTCCTCAAGGCGATCCGGCCGCCCGCGCCCGACGAGGTCGACCAGATGGCGGTCCGCGCGCAGTACGCGAAGGGCAGCGCCGGCGGCGAGGACGTGCCCGGCTACCTCGACGAGGCCGACGTCCCGGCGGACTCCAACACCGAGACCTACGCGGCCTTGCGGCTGCACGTGCAGAACTGGCGCTGGGCGGGCGTGC
Source organism: Paraconexibacter algicola (assembly GCF_003044185.1). GTDB lineage: Bacteria > Actinomycetota > Thermoleophilia > Solirubrobacterales > Solirubrobacteraceae > Paraconexibacter > Paraconexibacter algicola. The sequence continues at coordinate 2,722,412 of NZ_PYYB01000001.1, read as the reverse complement.
CGTTCTACCTGCGGACCGGCAAGCGGCTGGCGCGCAAGGTGACGGAGATCGCGGTGACGCTCAAGCCCGTCCCGCACGTCGCGTTCGGCGGATCGGACCCCGCCCACCCCACCACGCTCATGCCCAACCAGCTCGTGCTGACCATGCAGCCCAACGAGGGCGTGTCGCTGTCGCTCGGCGCGAAGATCCCCGGGACGCGGATGCGGATCCGGCCCGTGCAGATGGACTTCCAGTACGGGACCGCGTTCGTGTCGCAGTCCCCCGAGGCCTACGAGCGGCTGATCATGGACGCGATGCGGGGCGACGCGACGCTCTTCACCCGCAACGACGAGGCCGAGGCGCAGTGGCGGATCATGGATCCGATCGTCTCGACGTGGGAGGAGACCCCCGGCCCGCTACCGCAGTACGAGGCCGGTTCGCAGGGCCCCGCCGAGGCGGCGTCGCTGCTGCGCGACGTCGACACCTGGCGCCGGATCTAGGCGATCGCGGCGATCGCGGAGCGATCGCTTCGAGTTCGGCTGCGCCGAACATCGGGCGACCCTCCTAACCGCCGATGTCGGCCCCGGGCGCGCGCAGCAGGTCGTCGTCGTAGGAGGCGCAGCGATCGTAGGCGTCCCGCGGCGCGGTGCCCCGCTCCAGCAGCTCGCCCGCGCCGCGCAGGAGCGAGCAGGTCACCCGCTCGCCGACCGTGAGCGACACGTTGAACAGGTAGTTGTCGTTGTCGATCGGGCTGATCTGGTCGCCGCGCTCGTTGAACAGCGTCCGCCGCAGCGGCTCGGGGTAGGCGGCCCGCGGCGCGATCAGGTAGCCGAGCTGGTCGCCGGCGAGGCCCATCGTCATCCACCCCTTCGCGCCCCGCGTGAGCGTGCGGACGAGCTCGGCGATCTGCGGGTACGCCTCGCCGGGCACGGCGGACAGGAGCACGTCGCCGATCCGCAGCGTGGCGGTGGTCGTCCCGACGTAGGTGCCGGTCAGCCACGGCGGCGTGATCGAGCGGGAGAGCTGCGCGCCCAGCGGCGCCCCGACGTAGTTGAGCCCGAGGACGGGCGGGTTGGTGGAGAGGTCCTGGACGAGGAAGCTGCGGCCGTCGACGATCGGGCGGACCCCGACCGGCCCGGCCGCCGCCCGCGCGTCCGCGACCCGGTCGACGACCTTCGCCGCGTAGCCGCGGACCGCACAGAGGTCCCGCTCCTCCCCCGCCTTCGCGTCCGGACAGCCGCGGTCCCGCGGCTGCGTCCGGCCCAGCGTGCCCATCAGGGTCACCGCCGGCGCGCCGGTGCGGCGCTCGAGCTCGAGGTTCGCCGAGGTGGTCCAGTCCCCGGAGGCACGGAGGTTCGACGGGCCCAGCACGGTCGCGTGCGCGCTGTGGTTCACGACCGTCACCACGGTCCGTCCGTCCCGCGCCGCGCGGGCCTCCAGCACGCGGATCTCGTCGTCGGCGTCGGGGTTCTGCGGGTCGCCCTCGAACTGGTTGCTGATGAGCGGCTCCGCGTCCGCGGTCCCGTACGCGACCGTGACCGGCTGCAGGCGCGCGAGCGCCTCGAGCGCCGCCTCGACGGTGCGGTCGTAGACGAGCCGGCGGTAGCTCAGCGACACGCCGCCCCAGGCGCCCAGGAGGTCCGGCGCGCTGTGGCTGTGGTTGGACTGCACGACGACCCGCTGGGGATCCAGGAGGCCGCCGCTGCGCGCGGCGACCTCGCGACGCAGGTCGGTCAGGCCGTACGGCCCCTCCTGGACCGCGGCGAACCACCCCTGGACCTCGGCGTCGGCGAGGAGGACCGCGCGACCGTCCGCCTCGATCGCGACCGCGCGGACCTCGATGCCGTCGGCCAGCGTCCCGTCGGCCCGGCGGCCCGCGGCGAACGGGCTGCCGCCGCCGATCCCGTAGCCGCCCAGGAAGACCGTCCCGTCCTGCGCGCGCGGCGCGATCGAGCGGACCCCGACCCCCGCGCGGTACCCGGGCGCCCCGCGCGGCCGCCCCTCGCCGGCGCAGCGCAGCGGGTCCAGCCGCAGGCGTCGCACCGCGCGGCGCCCGGCGACGCGACCGCGGACCCGGAGCTCCGCCACGAGGCGGGACCGCCGGCAGGCGCTGACCCGTCCCGCCGCCGCGGCGGTGAGGCGCAGCGCCACGCGCGCCCGCGGGCCGGCGCCGGTGCGCCGGGCGTCCGGGGTCGCGGCCGGGCGGCCGAGCGGCCGCAGTCGCAGCTCCCAGCGGGTGCCGCGCGGCACGTCCACCCGGGCGGTCGCCGTCCCGCCGTCCAGCAGCGCCGCCTGACGCAGCGGCTCCAGGCGCACGGTCGCGCCGTGCGCCGGCCCGGCGGGCGCCAGCCCTGCCGTCGCCAGCGCGGCCACCGTCATCGTCAGGACACGCCGCGACCCGCGGCGCCCGATGCACGCTCCTCCCATGCATCCGATGCTCCCACTTCCGGCGGTGGATAGCCTCCGGGGACATGGCGACGAGCACGACCGACAACGTCTGGCGGGAGCAGGACACGACCCCCACGGCGATCGAGGCGGCGATCCGCCAGCTCGAGCACGACCGCGTCCAGGAGCACCCGGGGTACGTGCAGTCCCGCGTCCTGAACCTGGTCCTGGTCGTCGACAAGGACTGGTCGGGCGAGATCGCCAACCGGCTGCGGCGGCTCGGCCGGTTCCAGCCGTCGCGGACGATCGTGTGCTCGATCGGGTCCGGCCGCACGACGCTCGACGCCCTCGTCACCGTCGCCGCCCCCGGGGAGCTGCGCGAGCACGAGATCGTCCCGACGCGCGAGACCGTCGTCGTCGAGATGGGGCAGCGCCACGTGCCGGGCATCGACACGATCGTCGACCCGCTGGTCAAGACCGACATCCCGACGCTCGTCTGGGCACCCCACGGCCACCACGACGCCGTCGAGCAGCTCCTGGAGCTCTCGCAGATCGTCCTGGTCGACTCCGTCGAGGAGCCGGACCCGGGCGAGGCGATCCGGCGCGCGCTCGCGCTGACGGAGAAGACGTACGTCGTCGACCTCGCGTGGCTGCGCTCCACCCCCTGGCGCGAGCGCATCGCCGGCACCTTCGACCCGCTGAACCGCCGCCGCGACCTCGGTGCGCTCACGCGACTGGAGATCCGCCACCACCCCGACTCCCTCGCCTCCGGGCTGCTGCTCGCCGGCTGGCTCGCGTCGCGGCTCGGCTGGGAGCCCAGCGCCCTGGTCCGCCACGACGGCGGCTGGCGGGCCAAGCTCCACGCCCGCCGCCAGGACGTGACCCTCGACCTCGTGACCGACCGGGCGCAGTCCGTCCCCGGCCTCGCCGGGATGACCATCGAGACCGCCCGCGGCGAGACCCGCACGCTGGACCGGGGACCCGGCGGACTGCACGCGACGCTCACCCGCAAGGACGGGAGCACGCAGTCCTGGACGGTGCTCGGCGCGTCCCGCGGCGAGTCCGGGATCCTCGGCGAGGGCGTCCGCCAGGCGCTGCTGCGCGACCGCACCTACCTGCCCGCGCTGCGCGTCGCCGAGGCGCTCGTGCGATGAGGCGGCTCGTCACCGGGGGCGACGTCCCGCTGGGCGGCAGTCCCTTCCCCCCGATCAACGACTACGCGTTCCTCTCCGACTGCGAGGTCACCGCGCTCGTCGCCCCCGGCGGCAACGTCGAGTGGATGTGCCTGCCGCGGATGGACGGCCCCTCGGTGTTCGGCGCGATCCTCGACCGCGACGCCGGCTACTTCCGCGTCGCGCCGACCGGCGTGAGCGTCCCGGCCGGCCGCCGCTACGTGCCCGGCACGATGATCCTCGAGACGACCTGGCAGACCCGCACCGGCTGGGTCGTCGTGCGGGACGTCCTGCTGATCGGGCCCTGGCACCACGACCACGAGCGCTCGCACACCCACCGGCGCACCCCCAACGACCACGACGCCGACCACGTGCTCCTGCGCACGATGCGCTGCGTCAACGGGCAGGTCGAGATGACCGTCGACTGCGACCCCAAGCTCGACTACGGGCGCACCCGCGTGGAGTGGGACTACGACGGCGACGGCTACTCCACCGTCGTCGGCCGGGCCCCCGGCAACGACCTGCAGCTGCGGCTCACGACCGACCTGCGCGTCGGGATCGAGGGCGGGCACGCGATCGCCCGCACCACGCTGCACGACGGCGACGAGCGGTTCATCGCACTGTCCTGGACCGAGCACGCGGCCCCCGCCAGCTACGAGGACGCGTACCGGCGGCTCGTCGGCACCGCGGACTTCTGGCACGACTGGCTCTCGCGCGGCGAGTTCCCCGACCATCCGTGGCGCGCGCACCTGCAGCGCAGCGCGCTGACGCTCAAGGGCCTCTCCTACGCGCCGACCGGCGCGCTGACCGCGGCGACCACCACGTCGCTGCCCGAGACCCCGGGCGGCGAGCGCAACTGGGACTACCGCTACGCGTGGATCCGCGACTCCACGTTCTCGCTGTGGGCGCTCTACTCGCTGGGCTTCGACTGGGAGGCCTCCGACTTCTTCGCCTTCATCAAGGATGTCGCCTCCGGCGACGAGGACCTCCAGGTCATGTACGGGATCGGCGGCGAGCGCACGCTGACCGAGACGACCCTCGACCACCTCGACGGCTACGAGAGCGCCAGGCCGGTGCGGATCGGCAACGGCGCCTACGACCAGCGCCAGCACGACGTCTGGGGCGTCTACCTCGACTCGGTGTACATCCACACGAAGTCGCGCGACCAGCTGCCCGAGTCGCTGTGGCCGATCCTCTCGCGGCAGGTCGAGTGCGCGATCGAGCACTGGCGCGAGCCCGACCGCGGCATCTGGGAGGTCCGCGGCGAGCCGAAGCACTTCGTCAGCTCGAAGGTGTTCTGCTGGGTCGCGTGCGACCGCGGCGCCCGCCTGGCGCGCCTGCGCGAGGACGAGGAGACCGCCGCGCGCTGGCAGGCCGCCGCCGACGAGATCCGCGCCGACGTGCTCGAGCACGGCACCGACGAGCGCGGCGTCTTCACCCAGCACTACGACACCGACGCGCTCGACGCGAGCTGCCTGCTGCTGCCGCTGCTGCGCTTCCTGCCGCCCGACGACGAGCGGATCGTCGCCACGGTCGAGGCGATCGCCGACGAGCTCGCGGTCGACGGGCTGCTGCTGCGCTACAAGGTCGGGGAGACCGACGACGGCATGCAGGGCGAGGAGGGCGCGTTCGTCATCTGCTCGTTCTGGCTGGTCAGCGCGCTCGCCGAGATCGGGCAGGCGCACCGCGCCCGCGTGCTGTGCGAGAAGCTCCTCGGGTACGCGTCCCCGCTGCTGCTGTACGCGGAGGAGATCGACGCGGGCAGCGGCCGCCACCTCGGCAACTTCCCGCAGGCGTTCACGCACCTCGCGCTCATCAACGCGGTGCTGCACGTCATCCGCGCCGACCAGCAGCTCGCCGCCCAGAACCCGCACCTCGACGCCGGCCGGGAGGAGTAGGTGTCCCGCATCGTCCCCACCCCGTTCCCCGACCCGGAAGCCCTCGCCGCGGCCGTCGCGCAGCGTCTCGAGCGGGAGGTCGGCGCCGCCGTCGCCGCCCGCGGGGTCGCGCACGTCGCGCTCAGCGGCGGCCGCACGTTCCGGCGCGCCTACGAGCTGCTCGCGCCCGTGGCGGCGGGCTGGCGCGACGTGCACGTCTGGTACGCCGACGAGCGCTGCGTGCCGCCCGACGACCCGGAGTCCACGCACCTGCTCGTGCAGCAGACGCTGCTCGAGCAGGACCCCGCGGGCGTGACCGAGCACCGCGTCCTGGGCGAGCTCGACGACCCCGACGCGGCCGCCCGCGCCTACGCCGCCGAGCTGCGCTCGACGATCCTCGACGTCGTCCTGCTCGGCCTCGGCGAGGACGGGCACACCGCCTCGCTGTTCCCCCACTCCACCGAGCTCGACACGTTCACCGGCGGGCCGCGCGTGCTCGCCGTCCGCGGCGCGCCGAAGCCGCCGCCCAACCGCGTGACGCTGACGCTCGAGACGCTCGGCAAGGCCCGCGCGCTCGTGCTCGCCGCCTCGGGCGAGGGCAAGCGCGACGCGCTGCGCCGCGCCCTGGGCCCCGCCTCCCCGGCGACGCCCGCGTCGCTGCTGCGCCGCGACCGGCTGACCGTGCTCGCCGACGCCGACGCGCTCGGGCGCCCCGCGTCGTGAGCGTCCTCGTCGTCCGCCACGGCGAGACCGCCTGGGCGGTCGCGCACCGCCACACCGGCCGCGCCGACGTCCCCCTCACCGAGGCGGGCCGGGCCGACGCCGCCGCGCTCGCCGCGCCGCTCGCCGCGTGGCCGCTGGCGCTCGTGCTCGTCTCGCCCCTGACCCGTGCGGTCACCACCGCGCAGCTCGCCGGGATCATCGACGGCGCCGAGCGCGTCGACGACCTCCTGGAGTGGGACTACGGCCGCGCGGAGGGCCGCACCCGCGAGGACGTGCAGGCCGAGCTGCCCGGCTGGGACCTGTGGACCGACGGCGGCCCGGACGGCGAGCGCCCGCAGGACGTCCGTGCCCGCGTCGACCGCGTCGTCGCGCGGCTCGCGCCGTACGGGGACGCGGGCGGTCCGCACGCCGCCGTCGTCGCACACGGCCACGTGCTGCGCGCGCTCGCCGCCCGCTGGCTCGACGCGCCGGTGGAGCTCGGCCGCCGCCTCGCGCTCGACACCGCGCACGTCGGCGTGCTCGGCCGCGACCGCGGCGGCACGCCGGTGCTGCAGCGGTGGAACGGCCCGGTGCCCGCGCTGGACGGATGACCCAGCGGCCGGGCGGCGCCTCAACCGCGCCCCCCGGACCGTCGATGCCGCGGACGTGGCGTCCAGCAGCGTGAAGAAGGCCCGGGCCAAGGCCCGCCGCACGGCCGCGGCGAAGAAGCGCGCGTCGGCGAAGAAGCCCGCCGCCAAGCCGCCGAAGCGGGCACCGCTGACGAAGCCCGCCGGCACCACCTGCAAGGTCAAGCGCGTCCGCACCAAGAGCGGCCGGCGCAAGACCGTGAAGGTCTGCACCCGCCCGGCGAAGCCGACGCCGACCGCCTCCCCCGGGACGACGGCCACCCCGGCCGCGCCGCTGCCGACCACGCCGTCCGGCGCGCCGGTCGTCCTGCCCGCCCCCGCGGTCGCGCCGACCCCCGACCCCACCCCGGCGCCCGGCCCGGTGCCCGCCACCCCCCGCGACTTCACCGTCGCCGACGCCGACCGCCTGCTCTGGCGGGCCGGGTTCGGCCCCATCCCCGGGCAGGCCGAGCAGGTCGCCGCCGCCGGCCTCGACGCCGCGATCGACCGGCTCGTGCGGCCCTCCGGGACCGCGCAGCTCGTCGGCCCCGCTCCCCGCGACGACGACGGCAACGCGCTCGCGCCGCTGGACCTCTGGGGGCACGACCACGCCTGGTGGCTGGACCGCATGGTCCGCTCCGACCAGCCGCTCGTCGAGCGGATGACGCTGATCTGGCACGACTGGTTCGCGACCGCGCGCGGCAAGGTCGGCAGCGCCCGGCTGATGCTCGACCAGAACGAACTGCTGCGCCGCAACGCGCTCGGCAACTTCCGCACGCTGCTGCGCGAGGTCACCCGCGACCCGGCGATGCTCGTGTTCCTCGACGGCGTCTCCAACACCCGCTGGAACCCGAACGAGAACTACGCCCGCGAGGTCATGGAGCTGTTCACGCTCGGCGCCAACCGCGGGGCGTACACCGAGCAGGACGTCCGCGAGGCCGCGCGCGCCTTCACCGGCTTCACCGGCCGCTGGGACGACGGGATCGGCTGGAACACGTTCCGCTACGACCCCAACCGCCACGCGACCGGCAGCAAGACGATCTTCGGGCGCACCGGGGCGTTCGGCTGGCAGGAGGCCGCCGACCTCTGCGTCGACCACCCGCTGCACGCGAGCTTCTTCGTCACGAAGCTCTGGGGCTACTTCGTGCCCGAGCCCCCAGACGCCGCCACCCAGGCCGCCCTGCAGGAGCTGTACGTCGGCGGCGGCCACGAGATCGCCCCGGTCGTCGAGGCGATCCTGCGCCACCCCGCGCTGCTGCGCGGCCCCGCGATGGTCAAGCCGCCCGTCGTGCACCAGGCGGGGATGCTCCGCGCGCTGGGCCGCGGCGTCGACACGATCGCCTGGTCGTGGCTCGGCGAGAACGCGGGCCAGCAGCTGTTCGACCCGCCCAACGTGGCGGGCTGGGGCAGCGACTGGCTGGACACCTCGCGCTGGCGCGCCCGCTGGGACACCGCGGCCGCCGCGCTGATGCCGTCGATCGTCGACCCGTGGAGCGCGACCAGCCCGTACGACCCGCTGGAGACGCCCCAGGCGGCGCTGGACCGGGCGCTGGAGCACTGCGGTCGTCCGCGGCTCACGCCGGAGACCACCGCGGCGCTCCTGGCGTTCGCCACCACGAGCATCCCGCTCGGCCTGGCGACCTGGGCGCGCGGCCCGCGCCGCGGCCTGCGCCAGAACGCCCTGCGGCTCCTGATCCTGACCAGCAGCGACGTCCAGACCTCCTGATCCCGAGATGACCCAGCGCTCCCACGCCTGCTCCGGCTTCACCCGTGCCGAGATGCTCCGCTCCGCCGTCGCCCGTGCGGGCGACGGGCTGCCCGCGATCGAGCCCGGCATGCCCGAGCCCGCCGGCACCGGCCTGACCCGGCGCACCGTGCTCGTGCGCGGCTTCCAGGCCGGCCTCGCGGTCTACGGGGCCTCCCGGCTCGGCGGCCGCGCCTTCGAGGAGGGCATCGCCGAGGCGGCGGTCACCGGGGACGGCCGCGTCCTCGTCAGCGTCTTCATGGCCGGCGGCGTGGACTCGCTCAGCGTCCTGGCCCCGGTCGGGGACAGCCGCTACGCGTCGCTGCGCCCGACGCTGCGGCTGCTGCCCGGCGAGGGGACGACGTTCTCCGAGGACACGCGCCTCATGTGGGCGCCGCAGGCGGCCGGGCTGCGCACCCTGCACCAGGAGGGCAAGGTCGCGGTGCTGCCCGCCGTCGGCTACGCGGGCCCCGACCAGTCGCACTTCACCTCCCAGCACTACTGGGAGGTCGGCGCGCTCGACGTCCACGCCCGGCACGGCTGGATGGGCCGCTTCCTGGACCGGCACGGCAGCGCGACGAACCCGCTGCAGGGCCTGTCGCTGGGCTGGTCGCTCGCGCCCGCGCTGGCGGCCGCCACCAACCCGGTCGCCGCGGTCGGGCGCCTGGACGACTTCGGCATGTGGGCCCCGGGCGTCTACGACGGCGTCGACGACCTGATGTTCGACACGATCGGGACGCTCGGCCGGCTGCCCACCGCCGACCCGCAGCAGCAGATCGCCCGCACCGTCGCCGCCCAGGTCGACCAGATCCGCACCGCCCTGGGCCCCTACCAGGCGGGCATCACGCCGCCGACCGGCGTCAGCTACCCGACAGGCGACTTCGGCGACCGGCTGAAGGGCATCGCCGCGGGGATCGCGGGCGGCCTGCCGCTGCGCTGCGTCGCGCTCGACGCCCCGGGCGGCTACGACACGCACTCCTCGCAGCTGCAGACCTTCCCGGACGACCTGCGCGCGACCAGCGACGGCCTGCTCGCGTTCCAGCGCGACCTCGAGGCGCGCGGGATCGCCGACCGCGTGCTCGTGCACGTCTGGTCGGAGTTCGGCCGCCGGCCCGCGCAGAACGGCGACGGCACCGACCACGGCGCCGCGGGCGTCGGGTTCCTCATCGGCAGCCGGGCGCGCGGCACGATGGTCGGCGAGTTCCCCGGGCTCGCGACGCTCGACGCGCAGGACAACCTGCGCTCGACCAGCGACTTCCGCGCGGTCTACGCGTCGCTGCTGGAGCAGTGGTTCGGCGTCGACGCCGCGCCGATCATCCCGGGCGCCGGGACGCTCGGCCGCTACCAGCTCGTGCGCTGAGGCGCCACCGTCCCGGCGGCGGACCGCCGGGCGGCGCACGCGACCACCCGCCGTTTGAGCCCGCCGGGCGCGTTCGCCATCCTTCAGGAGGTGACCGCACCGCCCGAGCGCTCCGCCACCGACGACCCGACGGCCACCAACGGCGTCCCGCGCGCCGATGTCCCCGCCGCGCACCCGCCGCGGCGCGGCGCCATGGACCCGTTCATGGACGACAGCTTCGAGGCCGACCCGACGCCGTTCGTCGAGCGGCTCCCGACGCAGTCGCCGTTCCCGCCGATCGCCGACTACGGCTTCCTCTCGGACTGCCACACGGCGGCGCTCGTCGCCCCGGACGGCACCGTGGAGTGGCTCTGCCCGCCGCGGTTCGACGCGCCGAGCGTGTTCGCGGCGATCCTCGACCGCAGCGCCGGCGGCTTCCGCCTGGGCCCCTCGTCGATGGGCGTGCCGGCGGGCCGCCGCTACGAGCCCGGCACGAACATCCTCGAGACGACCTGGATGACCCCGACCGGCTGGCTCGTCGTCCGCGACGCGCTCGTCATCGGCCACTGGCGCGAGCGCACGCAGGGCGCGGCGACCGCGCACACGCGCCCCCCGACGGACTTCGAGGCCCACCACGTCCTCGTGCGGACGATCACCTGCATCCACGGGCAGGCGCAGATCGAGCTGCTGTGCGAGCCGATGTGGGACTACGGGGCGCTCCCCGCCACCTGGGAGCGCGCCGAGGGCGATCCGATGGCGGTCGACTGCACCGACGGCGGCGAGCGCCGGATGCGGCTGATCAGCGACCTGCGGCTGGGGATCGAGGGCGGCTGCGCCCGCGCCCGCCACCGCCTGGAGACCGGCGAGACGCGCTTCTGCGCGCTGTCGTGGTCGCGGCTGCTCGACGGCCCGCGCAGCGTGCTGGAGGCCGAGATCGCGCTGCAGACGACCTCGGAGTTCTGGCGCGGCTGGCTGGCCGACGGGAAGTTCCCCGACCACCGCTGGCGCGGGCACCTGCAGCGCAGCGCGCTGGTCCTCAAGGGCCTGACCTACGCGCCGACCGGGGCGATGGTCGCGGCCGCGACCACGTCGCTGCCCGAGACGCCGGGCGGGGAGCGCAACTGGGACTACCGCTACACCTGGATGCGCGACGCGACGTTCACGCTCAGCGCCCTGAACTCGCTGGGCCTCAACTGGGAGGCCGACGACTTCATCCAGTTCGTCGCCGACGCCGAGCGCAACGCCGACGGCTCGCTGCAGATCATGTACGGGATCGGGGGCGAGCGCGACCTGCACGAGCAGACGCTCGAGCACCTGTCCGGCTACGAGGGCGCGCGGCCCGTGAGGATCGGCAACGGCGCGCACGACCAGCGCCAGAACGACGTCTACGGCGCGGTGCTCGACTCGCTCTACCTGCACACGAAGGAGTACGGGCACAACTCCCAGCGCCTGTGGCCGGTCATCGAGGACCAGGTCCGGCGCGCGATCGAGACCTGGCGGCTCCCCGACCAGGGCATCTGGGAGGCGCGCGGCGAGCCGAAGCACTACACGTCCTCGAAGCTCATGTGCTGGGTGGCGCTGGACCGCGGCGCGCGGCTGGCGTCCCGTCGCGGCAAGGACGCGCTCGCCGACGAGTGGCGCGAGATCGCCAACGAGATCCACGCGGAGATCTGCGAGAAGGGCGTCGACGGGCGCGGGGTCTTCACCCAGCACTACGACACCGACGCGCTCGACGCCTCGAACCTGCTGATGCCGCTGGTGCGGTTCCTCCCCCACGACGACCCGCGCGTGCGCAACACCGTGCTCGCGATCGCCGACGAGCTGACCGAGAACGGCCTCGTGCTGCGCTACAAGGTCGAGGAGACCGACGACGGCCTCAGCGGCGAGGAGGGCACGTTCCTGATCTGCTCGTTCTGGCTCGTGAGCGCGCTGCTGGAGATCGGGGAGCGCACCCGCGGCCGGCAGCTCTGCGAGCGGCTGCTGTCGCTCTCCTCGCCCCTGGACCTCTACGCGGAGGAGCTCGAGGCGGCGACCGGCCGGCACCTGGGCAACTTCCCGCAGGCGTTCACGCACCTCGCGCTCATCAACGCGGTCATGCACGTCATCCGCGACGAGGAGCACGCGCCGGTCTCCGAGACGGCGCACCCGCACGACCACTGAGCACCCACGAGCGCCCGCGCGCCAAGCGGCAGGGCGGGGCAGCCGCCGGCGGGCGGGCGCGGCCCGACGAGCCGCGGGCACCGAAACCGCCCGTGGCGCCTGCCCCCGGCGCGCCTCGGCACCGGGCGCGCGGGCGCGGGCGATCGGTGAACAGCCGGTGAACGCGGTCCGCGGAGTGTTGGCGGACGCCGGATCCGGGCATAGGCTTCCCGACGGGCTCCGGCCCGCGTTCTCCATGGCGTCACCCAGCATCCCAGCGCACGCACCCGTCGCCCCGGCGGTCGCGACCCCCGAGTCCGTGACGGCCGACCTGGCCGCGGTCCGGGCGCGGACCCTCTCCCTGGTGGCGCACCTGTCGGTCGCCGACTGCGAGCGCCAGATCGACCCGATCCTCTCGCCGCTGGCCTGGGACCTCGGGCACATCGCCGCCTACGAGGACCTCTGGCTCGTGCACCGCCACGGCGGCGAGCCGCTGCGCCGCCCGGACCTCGCCGCGCTCTACGACGCGTTCGAGACGCCGCGCGCCGTCCGCGGCGACCTCGAGATCCTCGGCCGCGACGCCGCCGAGGCGGAGATGGCCGCCGTCCGCGACCGGACCCTCGCGGTCATCGACCGCGTCGGCATCGGCGACGGCGTCCTGCACGAGATGGTCCTGCGCCACGAGCTGCAGCACACCGAGACGATGCTGCAGGCGATGCACCACGCGGGCCTCGTGCCCCCCGGGCTCCCCGGCCCGGCCGCCGGCGGCGAGGGCACCTGGGTGTCCGTCCCCGCGGGCGTCCTGCACCAGGGCGCCGCCGACGGGCCGTTCGCCTACGACAACGAGCGTCCCCGCCACGCCGTCGAGGTCCCCGCGTTCCGGATCGCCTCGCGGCCCGTCACCAACGCCAGCTGGCTGCGCTTCGCCGAGGGCGGCGGCTACGAGCGGCGCGAGTGGTGGTCCGACGAGGGCTGGGCGTGGAAGGAGGACGACGACTCCACGTGTCATCGGGCGATCAGGGACGGGCACCCCGACGCACCGGTGTGCCACGTCTCCTGGTTCGAGGCCGACGCCTACGCCCGCGCGCACGGAGCGCGCCTGCCGACCGAGGCAGAGTGGGAGCAGGCGGCGACCTGGGGGCAGGACGGCGTGCTCGACGGGCGCGGCTCCGTCTGGGAGTGGACGTCGACGGTCTTCCACGGCTACCCGGGGTTCCGGGCGCACCCGTACCCGGAGTACTCCGAGGTCTTCTTCGACCGCGACTACCGCGTGCTGCGCGGCGGCTCCTGGGCCGCCGACCCGCGGGTCGCGACGACGACGTTCCGCAACTGGGACCTGCGTGAGCGCAGGCAGATCTTCGCCGGCGTCCGGCTGGCACAGGACGAGAGGTAGGACCCGCATGGAGCCGATCACCGACCCGGCGCTCGTCGCGCCGCCGACCCGGCGGATGGTCGTCGAGTCGTTCCTGGACGGCACGAGCGGCGGTGAGCGCGCGCTCGCCGACGACGTGCTCGACGGCCTGACGCGGCCGTTCAAGGAGCTGCCGCCCAAGCACTTCTACGACGCCCACGGCGCGGTCCTGTTCGACCGCATCTGCGAGCAGCCGGAGTACTACCCGACCCGCACCGAGCGGGCGATCCTCCAGGCCGACGCGGACGCGATCGTCGCCGAGACCGGGGCGACCGAGCTCGTCGAGCTCGGGTCGGGCACGGCGGCGAAGACCCGGGTGCTGCTCGACGCCATGGAGCGCGCCGGGACGCTGCGCCGCTACGTGCCGTTCGACGTGACCGAGTCGATGGTCCGCGACGTCGCCGCCGCGCTGCTCGACGAGTACGCGGACCTCAGCGTCCACGGGATCGTCGGCGACTTCGAGCGCCACCTCGACCGCGTGCCCGCCCCGACCCCCGGGGACCGCCGCGTCGTGGCGTTCCTCGGCGGCACGATCGGCAACTTCACGCCCGGCAGCCGCCGCCGCTTCCTCCGCCGCATCGCGGCGATGCTCGCGCCCGGCGATCACCTGCTGCTCGGCACCGACCTCGTGAAGGACCCCGCGGTCATCGAGGCCGCCTACGACGACGCCGCGGGCGTGACCGCCGCGTTCAACCGCAACGTGCTGCGCGTGCTCAACCGCGAGCTCGACGCCGACTTCGACCTCGACGCGTTCGAGCACGTGGCGTTCTACGACCGCGAGCACGAGTGGATCGAGATGCGGCTGCGCTCGGTGCGCCAGCAGACCGTGGCGGTCCGCGCGCTCGGCCTCGAGGTCGAGTTCGCCCCGCGCGAGGAGCTGCGCACCGAGATCAGCGCGAAGTTCACGCGCGAGCGGCTGATCGCCGACCTCGCCGCCTCCGGCCTCGAGCTGGCCGAGCAGTACACCGACCCGGACGGGCTGTTCGCGCTGACGCTGGCGCGCCGACCCGGCTGAGCCACCCCGACGATCTGGGGATTGCCCCATCCCGAACGAGGGGCGGGGCATCCTCCGCGGCCGGGCGCGCACTAGGGTCGCGGACATGAACATCGAAGGCAGTGGAGCACTCGTCGTCGGCGGCGCCTCCGGGCTCGGCGAGGCGACCTCGCGGCGGCTCGCGAGCGCCGGCGCGATCGTGACGATCGCGGACATCAACGAGGAGAAGGGCAAGCAGCTCGCCGACGAGCTCGGCGTCGGCTTCGTCCTCACGGACGTCACCAAGGAGGAGCAGGTCGAGGCCGCCGTCGCGGCGGCCGTCGAGGCCAGCAAGGACGACGGCGGGCTGCGGATCGCCGCCGCGTGCGCCGGGATCGGCTGGGCGCAGAAGGTCGCGGGCACGAAGGGCATGCATCCGCTGCGCCCGTTCGAGACCGTCATCCAGGTCAACCTCATCGGCACCTTCAACGTGCTGCGCCACGCCGCGCAGGCGATGGTCGCCAACGAGCCCGGCGAGTCCGGGGAGCGCGGGGTCGTCGTCAACACCGCCTCGGTCGCCGCGTTCGACGGGCAGATCGGCCAGATCGCCTACTCCGCCTCCAAGGGCGGCGTCGTCGGCATGACGCTGCCCGCGGCGCGCGACCTCTCGACCGTCGGCGTCCGCGTCGTGACGATCGCGCCGGGCCTGTTCGACACGCCGCTGCTCGCCGCGCTGCCGGAGAACGCCCGCCAGTCGCTCGGCGCCTCGGTGCCGTTCCCGTCGCGCCTGGGCGACCCGGCCGAGTACGCGGCGCTCGTCGCGCACATCGCCGAGAACCAGATGCTCAACGGCGAGGTCATCCGCCTCGACGGCGCCATCCGCATGGCCCCGAAGTGAGCTGAGCCGCCCGCCCCGGGCCGGGCGCCACCCCGACCGCGTTCGTGGTTAGGGTGGCGCCATGGCCGACGCGCTCTCCCCCGCGGACCGCTCGTCCCTCGCCGCCGAGCAGGGCCCGATCAACATGGCCGTCGGCGGCGTCCTCGTCTTCGAGGCGGGCCCGGGGATCGACCGGGCGTCGCTGATCGCGCGGCTGGACGAGCGGCTGCACCTGATCCCCCGCTACCGCCAGCGGCTCGCGTCGCCCGCCCCCGGGCTGACGAACCCGGTGTGGGTCGACGACGAGCACTACGACACCGGCTGGCACGTCAAGCAGGTGGCGCTCGCGACCGGCACGACGGAGGAGCTCGGGGAGGTCGTCGGGCACGAGATGTCGCGCAAGCTCGACCGCGAGCGGCCGCTGTGGGAGATGACGCTCGTCACCGGCCTGGAGGGCGGGCGCACCGCGCTGATCCCGAAGATGCACCACGCGCTGGTGGACGGGATGGCCGCGGTCGACATCGGCACCGTGATCCTCGACCCGTCCCCCGAGCCGCTGGACCTCGCGCCGGGAGAGCCCTGGTCGCCGCGCCGCTACGACCGCCGCCGGCACCTCGCGCGGCTCCCGCTGGACCTCACCCGCGACACCACCGGCCGGGTGCTGCGCGAGGGCACGCGCCGCTCGACGCGGCTCGTGCAGCCCGTCCGGGCGGTCAGCGAGGCCGCGTCGGACCTGCGACGCGCGACCGAGCTGCTGACCGAGCTCGCCCGCCAGCGCCCCGCGGCGCCGATGACGCCGCTGAACCACCCGATCGGCCGCAACCGCCGCTACACGCTGCTGCGCGCCGAGCTCGCGCCGCTGAAGGCGGCCGCCAGGGCGTCCGGGGGCACCGTCAACGACGCGATCCTCGCGATCGTCGCCGGGATGCTCTCGCGGTACTTCGCGGCCGCCGGGTTCGTGCCCGACGGGGACCCGGTCGCGCTCGTCCCGGTCAGCGTCCGCCGCGACGGCGACGAGGGCGGCAACCGGATCTCCACGGTGCTCGTCGACCTGCCCGGCGACGTGCCGGACCCGGCGGAGCGGATCGCGCAGGTCCACGACACGATGACCCGCATCAAGGACTCGGCGGCCGTGCGCGCCGGGGCGCTGATGGTCCACGCGGGCGGTCTCGCGCCGCCGCTGCTGTCCTCGCAGCTGGCGCGGGCGATGAGCGGCGTGCGGGCCTTCAACCTCGTCGTCTCCAACGTCCCGGGCCCGCAGATGCCGTTCTACCTGCACGGGCGGCGCCTGCTGGCGGTGCACCCGTCGGTGCCGCTGAACCCCTCGACCCAGGGCCTGAACGTCGGGGTGCTGAGCTACGACGGGGGCGTCTGCTTCGGCCTGACCGCGCACGCCGGCCTGGAGCCGGGCCTGCCGGTGGCCGCCGCTGCGCTGCGCGAGGCCGTCGACGAGCTCCTCGCGCTGGCCCCGTAGCCGGGTCGACGCGGGTCAGCGCGCCGCGGGAGCGCGGGTCAGCGCGGCGAGCTGCGCAGCCCACCAGTGCGGGCCGGGGCCGGCGGGCGCCTCGTCGACGAGCCGGCGCACGTAGTCGGGCGGGTCGCCGAGGCCGAGCGCCTCGACCGCGAGCTGCACGGCGACGAGGTCGACCGGCCGGCCGTCGTGGGCAGCGGCGATCGCGTGCACGCAGGCGAGCCGCTCGCGGCGGTCCCGGACGGTGGCCGGGTCGAGCTCCACGGCGGCGGGGCGGCGCAGCAGGATCCCGGCGAGCGCGCGCTCCAGCGGGATCCGGGAGGACGGGCGGCGCAGCCAGCCGCGCCGCCACGCGTCGAGCTCGGCGAGCGGCAGCTCCCAGTCGTCCTGCGGCGGGCAGACGGCCGCGTTGCCGAACACCTCGGCGCCGAGGTCCCACGCCATCTGCGGCAGCGGGACCTGGCCGGCGAGCAGCTCCAGCACGGCATCGGCGAGCACCCGGGTGGCGGAGGATTCCCAGCCCCACCAGACCCCGGGCACGCCGAGCGGACGCTCCTCCCCGGCCGCGTCGCGGAGCACGACCCGGCGCCGCCCGGAGGCGGGGCTGATCACGCCGACGAGGGTCCCGTCGTCCACGTGCTCCATGGAAGCGCACCGCCGGGGCCGTCGGCGGTGCTCCGGAGCGCCGACGCGCCCCCGTCGCCGGACCGGGCGCGACGGCGCGCGTGCGGCGCTCAGCCGCGCTGCAGCAGGGCCCGTGCCGCGTTGTGCCCGGGCACGCCGGAGACGCCGCCGCCACGCACCGCCCCGGCCCCGCAGAGCAGGAGGGCGGCACAGTCGGTCTCGACCCCCCACGAGCCGGGGGCGATGCCGCGACCGGGGTCGGCCCACGGCCACTGCAGGTCGCGGTGGAAGATGTTGCCGGCGGGCAGGCCGAGGTCGCGGTCGAGCTCCTGCGGGGTCTTCGCCTCGACGCACGGGGCGCCGTCGGCGTCGGTGAGCAGGCAGTCGGCGAGCGGCTCGGCGAGGTGGCGGTCGAGCTCGTCGAGCGTGCGCCGGACGGCCAGGGCCTTGCGCTCGTCGTGCGTCGCCGGATCGGCGAACAGGCGGGCGGGCAGGTGCAGGCCGAACAGCGTCAGCGTCTGCGCGCCGGAGGCGAGCAGCTCGGGCCCGAGGATCGACGGGTCGGTCAGCGAGTGGCAGTAGATCTCGCTCGGCGGCCGCGCCGGCACCGCGCCGCGTGCGGCCTCCTCGTAGGCGGTCTGCAGCGCGCTCGCGGACTCGCCGACGTGGAACGTGCCGGAGAA
The DNA here is from genome assembly GCF_003044185.1 of Paraconexibacter algicola. GTDB lineage: Bacteria > Actinomycetota > Thermoleophilia > Solirubrobacterales > Solirubrobacteraceae > Paraconexibacter > Paraconexibacter algicola. The sequence goes on along the minus strand of NZ_PYYB01000001.1, from coordinate 2,704,410 downwards.
CGCGTCGCGCGGGTCGACCGCGGTGTCGCGCAGCGGGGGAAGGCGCGACAGCAGCAGGTTGATCTTCAGCTGGGCGCCCTCGGGCGCCGGGTCCCCGGCCCGCGTCGCGCGCACCGCCGTGCCACCGGCCTCCAGGAGCCGGTCCAGGACCGCGGGCGCACAGCCACCGAGCACCGCCCCCGCCGCGACGGTCCGCACGGTGCCGTCGGCGCCACGGTAGGTCACCTCGCCACCGTCGTCGTCGACCGCGATCGCGGCGACCTCCGCGCCGGGGAAGAGCGCGGCGCCGGCGCGCCGGGCGGCGTGCGCGAGCGCGCCGGTGAGCGCGCCCATGCCGCCGACGGGCACGTCCCAGTCGCCGGTCCCGCCGCCGATCACGTGGTAGAGGAAGCAGCGGTTCTGCCGCAGCGACGGCTCGTCGGCGGTGGCGAACGTGCCGATCAGCCCGTCGGTGAGCGCGACGCCGCGCACGAGGTCGTGGGGCAGCCGGGCGGCGAGCGTCTCGCCCAGCGGCCGCTCCACGAACGCGTCCCAGACGGCGTCGTCGCCGACCGCCGCGCGGACCGCCTCGCGGGTCGGCAGCGGCTCGAGCAGCGTCGGCCAGACGGCCTCGGCGAGCCGGACCGTGTCGCGCGCCAGCGCCGTCCAGCCGTCGTGGTCGGCGTCCCCGCCGGTGAGCGCGCGCATCGACGCGCGCGTGCGGGCCGCGTCCTGCGCGTCGACGAGCAGTCCGCGGTCGGTACCCGCGACCGGCGTGTAGGAGCTGATCCGCCGCCGCCGCACCGCGAAGTCGAGGTCGAGCTCGTCGACGATCCGCCCGGGCAGGAGGCTGACCAGGTAGGAGTACCGCGACAGACGCGCGTCGAGCCCGGGGAACGCGCGCACGCTGACGGCGGCGCCCCCGACCTCGCGGCCGCGCTCGAGCACGAGCACCGAGCGGCCGGCACGGGCCAGGTACGCGGCGGCGACGAGCCCGTTGTGCCCGCCGCCGACGATCACGGCGTCGTAGCGGGCGGTCACGAGACGAGGCGCTTCTCCGTCTGGCGGACCGCCAGGCGCCAGCAGACGGTGCCGAACAGCAGCAGCGCGCCGAAGTGCAGGAGGTCGGGGCCGAGGTCGATGCCGAAGGTCACGTCGCGCACGAGCTCGACGCAGTGGTAGAGCGGGTTGAAGTACGCGGCGATCTCGATGCCCCGCGGCAGCTCGTCGAGCGGGAAGAACGTGCCCGCGGTGAGGAACAGGGGCGTGAGCACGGCGCTCTGCACGTAGCTGAAGTTCTCGATCGACGAGGCCGACGCGCTGATCGTGGTGCCGAACGCCGCCCAGCCGAAGCCCGCGACCATGCCGATGATCGGGATCAGCAGCATCCCGAACGCCGGGTCGAGCCCGAACAGCATCGCGACGAGCACCGGCACGCAGCCGTAGATCCCGGCCCGCGCCCCCGTCCAGAGGATCTCGGCGGTGACGAGCTCCTCGGTGTCGACCGGCGTCGACAGGATCGCGTCGTAGGTCCGCTGGAACTCGCGCTTGATGAACGAGCCGTACATCGCGCCGAACGCGGCGCTGAACAGCACGGCGGTGGCGACCGAGCCGGTCCCGACGAACTGGATGTACTCGAGGCCGCCGACCTCGTCGACGAGCGCCCCGAAGCCCAGCCCGAAGGCGAGCAGGTACACGGTCGGCTCGACGGTGGCGCTGAACGTCGCGCTGCGCCAGTACGAGCGGAAGTTGATGGTCTCGCGCACGAGCACGCCCGACAGGGCCGCCCACTCCAGTCGGCGGGTCCTCATTCGACCTCCTCCCCGGTCAGCATCACGAACACGTCCTCCAGGGCGGTCGCGCGGCGGATCCCCTCCGGCGGCACGACCCCGGCGGGCGCGTCCTCGGCGCGCAGCAGCGACACGCTCGTGCCGGTGCGGCGCGTGGCGACGCCCGCCTCGCGCGCGGCGCGCTCGACGGCGGTCAGCCGGTCCGGCGGGCCGTAGACCTCGACGGCCTCGCGGCCCGCGTGCTTGGCGACGAGGTCGCGCGGGATCCCGGCGTCGACGGCGCGGCCCGCGGCCATCACCACGACGGTGTCGGCGAGCCGCTCCGCCTCCTCGATGTAGTGCGTGCTCATGAGGATCGAGACGCCCTCGCTCCGCAGCCGGTCGATCAGCGCCCACAGCTCCTGCCGGATCTGCGGGTCCAGGCCGACGGTCGGCTCGTCGAGCAGCACGACGCGCGGGCGGTGCACGAGCGCGCGGGCGACGAGCAGCCGCCGGCGCATGCCGCCCGACAGCTCGGTGACCTTCGCGCCCGCCCGCTGCGTGAGGTTCGCGATCTCGAGCGCCCGGGCGATCGCCGCCTGACGCTCGCCGCGCGGGACGCGGTAGAGGTGCGTGAAGACGCGGAGGTTCTGCTCGACCGTCAGCGTCGTGTCGAGGTTGTCGAGCTGCGGCACGACGCCCATCTCGGCCCGGGCGAGCTTCGAGTCGCCGGGCAGCACGTGGTCGAGGATCCGCAGCTCGCCCGCGTCGGCGATCGCCTGCGCGGTGAGCAGCTTCATCGTCGTGGACTTGCCGGCGCCGTTGGGGCCGAGCAGGCCGACGCAGGTGCCGGCGGGGACGTCGAGGTCGAGGCCGTCGACCGCGCGGATCGGGCCGAAGGTCTTGACGACGCCGCGGAGGTGGATGGCGGACGGGGAGGACACCGCCCGCCACCCTACCCGCGGCCGGACCCGGCGATGCCGGGCCCGGCCGGTCGGGCGCGGATCAGCGCAGGCGCTCGACGATCAGGGCCTCGCCCTGGCCCTGCGCCACGCACATGGTCTCGAGGCCGATCGTGCCGTCGGTGGCCTCCAGGCCGTTCAGCAGCGTCGTCATGATGCGGACGCCGGTCATGCCGAACGGGTGCCCGAGGGCGATCGCGCCCCCGTGCGGGTTGAGCTTGTCGTAGTCGAACCCGACCTCGTCGGCGATCGGGATGACCTGCGCGGCGAACGCCTCGTTGAGCTCGTAGAGGTCGACGTCGCCGATCGTCATGCCGGCGCGCTGCAGGGCCTTCTTGATCGCCCCGATCGGCGCGACGCCCATGAGCTCGGGCTCGTTGCCCCAGGTGGCCGCGGTGATGATCCGGGCGCGCGGCTGCAGGCCGAGCTCCCGGGCCTTCTCCTCGCTCATGATCAGCGCGGCGGCCGCCCCGTCGTTGAGCGGGCAGGCGTTGCCCGCGGTGACGGTGCCGTCCTCGCGGAACGCGGGCTTCAGCGACCCGAGCTTCTCGAGCGTCGTGCCCGGACGGGGGCCGTCGTCCTTGCTGACGACGGTGCCGTCGGCGAGCGTCACCGGGACGATCTCGCGGTCGAAGAAGCCGGACTCCTGGGCGGCGACCGCGCGGTCCTGCGAGGTCTTCGCGTAGGCGTCCTGCTGCTCGCGGGTGACCCCGTACTTCTCGGCGACGTTCTCGGCCGTCAGGCCCATCGCGATGTACGCGTTGGGCTGGCCGGGCTCGCGGCCCTGGAGCTTCTCGTTCTGGTCCTCGGGGTGCGCCGCCTCCTGCGCGGCGTTGTAGCGCGAGACGAACTCCACGCCGCCCGCGACGTACACGTCGCCCTGACCGGCGACGACGTTGTTGGCCGCGATGCGGATGGCGTCCAGACCGGAGGCGCAGTAGCGGCTGATCGTCGAGCCGTTGGTCTCCTGGCCGAGCTTGTCGCTCAGCAGCACGGCGAGCCGCGCGATGTTGTTGGCCTGCAGGCCCTGCGGCAGGCCGCAGCCCGCGACGACCTCCTCCACGGAGGCCGGATCCACGCCGGGGGTGCGCTCCAGGAGCGCGTCGATGACGAACGCGAGGGTCTCGTCGGGGCGCAGGCTCGCCATGGAGCCCTTGAACGCGCGCCCGACGGGCGTCCGGACCGCATCGACGATGACGGCATGTGACATGAGGGGTGTGTCCTTTCGGTGGTGATGCCCGGCGGTCTCACTCCACGGGCGTTGGTGTCCCCGGCGGTCTCACTCCACGGGGTCCGACGGGCCGGTCGTCGCTGCGATCGCGGCCCGTCCCCGATGCTAGCGCAGCGCTTGTGCGGAAGAACGCAAGCGCGCGCGGCGGGCGTCCCCGACGCCCGTGCGCTCGACGTTGCCCGACCGGTCGGTCGCCCGCGCCCAGACGCGGTAGCGGCCCGCCGGCAGCGACCGGACCCGCCGGTCCAGCGCGAACCGGGCGGTCCCGGTCGCGGGCAGGTAGGCGATCCGGCGGCAGTCGCGCGGACGCTCCAGGCGTCCCGCCGCGGTGAGGAAGCGACACCGGCCCGCGGTCTCGAGCGCGACCGCGACCGCGACCCGCCGCACCCCGCGACGGCGCGCGCAGCCCGGGTCGGTCGCCGTGCCGCGCACGGCGACCCGGCCGCGGGCGAGGCGCACCGTGGTGATCCGCGAGGCCGGGGCGCGGCGGTCGCGGCAGCCCGCGCGCTCGCGCGCGGCGGCGGCCTCCAGCGGCGCGGTGCCGCAGCGCACGAACCACGGCAGGCGGCCGAGCGGGGCGTCGACGGTCCGCAGCGCCGGGCCGTCGAGCCGCTCCCCGGTCTCCCCGTGCTCCCAGCAGCCGGACGGGACGGGCACCTGCCGGGTGGTGGCGCCCTCGGTCACGACCGGGGCGACGAGCAGGTCGGGTCCGACCATCCACTCCTGGTCGGCGGTCGCCGCACCGGGCGCGTCCGGCGCCGCGAGCCACAGCGGGGCCGCGACCGGGCGCCCGGTGCGCGCGGCGCGCCGGAACTGCTCGTGCAGCAGCGGGGCGGCGCGGACGCGCAGCCGCGACAGGTCGCGGTAGCGCGCGACGGTCTCCTCGTCGTAGTTCCACGGCACGTGCGTGCCGCTGTTGATCGACCCGTGCAGGCGGAAGTACGGCGAGAAGACCGCCCACTGCGCCCAGCGCAGCAGCAGCTCCTTCGTCGTCTCCGGGGTGACGAAGTCGAAGTAGCCGCCGATGTCGGTCGTGAAGCCGTACTGGCCGGCGATGCCGCGGTTGAGCATGTCCGGCGCCTGCGAGGCGAGGCCGCTGGAGCGGCTGAAGTCGGTGTTGCCGTCGCCGGCGAAGCTGCCGTGCTCGTGCCGGGCGCTGCCGTCGAGGCCGAGGTACCCGGCGCGCGTGAAGAACCAGACGGGTCCGCGGTCCGGGTTCGCGCGCTCCCAGGAGTCGAGCGCCCGGCGGGTGACGCCGTGGAAGAGCTCCGGGTAGCGGTTGTGGAGCACGTCGCCGCGGCGGCCGTCGTGGAAGACCATGTCGCTGAGGACCTGCTCGCCGAAGTCCTGCATGAACCCCTGGGCGCCCGCGTCGAGCGCCGCGTGGATGCGGGCGGTCCACCACCGCACGGTCTCCGGGTTGGTGAAGTCCAGCAGGGCGCTGACCCCGAGGAAGTTCCCGGGGAAGAGGTACGGCTGCCCGAGCCCGTTGCGGACGACGAGGCCGCGCCGGATCGCCTCGTCGTAGACCTCCGGCTGCTCGGTGCCGGCCCCGTCCTGGCTGACGAACGGGCGGAAGTAGACGATCGGCCGGATCCCGCGGCGCCGCAGCTCGGCGACGAGCTCGCGCAGGTCCTGCGGGGCCAGCTGGGCGGCGCCCTCGATGCGGTACGCGCCGATCGGGATGTCGAGCTCGGCGAGCCGGCGCAGGTCGTCACGGACGCTGCGCAGGTACTGGGCGGCGTTGCCGGTGAACGCGACGGTGGAGCGGTCGAGCATCGGCTCGACCGCCCAGCGCGGCGGGACGCGCTGGCGGCCCGTGACGGTCGTCAGCGCGGCGATCGCGCGCGGCGCGTCGCCGGGGACGACGCGGGCGTCGAGCGCGCTGCCGTCGACCTCGACCTGCCAGGCGTCCGGTCGGTCGGACGCCATCCGCCAGTTGGAGAGCTCGTCGCGCTCGAGCAGGAAGCCGTACCCGCGGCTGCTGAGGAACGACGGGCTGACGCTGTACGCGGCGGTCGGCCCGTTGGGGAAGAGGTAGCGGTCGCCGCCGGTGCCCGGGACGGCGGCGACCCCGGGGCCGAGCGGGCCCGCCCCGAGGTTCTGCTGCTGGATCCAGCCCAGCAGCGCCTGTCCGCGCTGGTCCAGCGCGTTGTGGCGGCCGCCGAAGCCGCGGAACCGCTCGTCGCGGTCGGGGCTGGCGAAGCTCGCGGCGACCGCGGCGACCGGCACCGCGCGGCCGAGCGCACGGACGCGCATCCGCACCGCACCGTCGGCGGCGGGCAGCAGCCGCAGCTCGACGGTCGTGCCGCCGGGGTCGTCAGTCGCGAGCTCGAGCGCGGCCCCGTCGCCCTCGGCGCGGGCGGCGACGACGCGCGTGGCGGCGACCCGCGTGCCCGCGAGCGTGCCGGTGAGCGTGTTGGCCTCCCACGGGCCGGCGGGCCACTCGGTCCGCAGTCGCGCGCCGAGCGTCACGACGAGCGGGGCGTAGCGCGTGGCGGTCGGCAGCAGCGGGTTCGAGCCGAGCGGCTGCGGGTCGGCGAGCGCGAGCACGGGCGTCGGGCCGCGGCCGTCGGCGGCGGTGGAGCGCAGCAGCACGGTCCCGTCCGCCTCGCGGACGGTCAGGCGCAGCGGGGCGCGGTCGACGACGAGGGTCGCGGGCCGGGGCCCGAGCCCGGTGACGGCGATGCGGTCGTCGTCGATCACCGGTGCGGCGAGGGCCGTCTGCGGCCCCGCGCCCAGCAGGCCCAGCGAGAGCGCGCCGCAGCACGCCCACCGGGCCGGTCCACCCCGCCACGTCCCCCGAAGCATGCGGGCGATCGTGACAGATCCCACCCCTCAGATGAACGCTGGCGTACGCCCGTCGGGGGACGGGCGAGCCGCCCGGACGGCCGGACCCCTAGATTCCCGTGGGTGAACTGGACCGTCGACATCCCGGTCGAGACCCTCCCGGACCTCCCCCCGCTCCCGCCGCACCTGCGGTCCGCGCTCGACGACGCCCTCTCCCGGCCCGCGCTCCAGCAGCCGTCGTGGCCCGACCCGGACTACACGGCGCGCGTCCGCGCGCTGCTCGAGAGCGTCCCGCCGATCACGGTCGCGACCGAGGTGGACCGGCTCCAGGAGCGGCTCGCGTCCGTCGCCCGCGGCGAGGCGTTCCTGCTCCAGGGCGGCGACTGCGCCGAGACGTTCGTCGACAACACCGAGCCGCACATCCGCGGGACGATCCGCACGCTGCTGCAGATGTCGGTCGTCCTCACCTACGGCACGTCGATGCCGGTCGTGAAGGTCGGGCGCATCGCGGGCCAGTACGCCAAGCCGCGGTCCTCCGACACCGACGCGCTGGGCCTCCCCTCCTACCGCGGGGACATGGTCAACGCGTTCGAGGCGACCCCCGAGGCGCGCCGCCCGGACCCCGTCCGGATGCTGCGTGCCTACGCGAACGCGTCGGCCGCGCTCAACCTCACCCGGGCGATCACCGGCGCGGGCCTCGCCGACCTCCACCACGTCCACGAGTGGAACATGGACTTCGTCGCCGAGTCGGCAGCGGGCGAGCGCTACGAGCGCGTCGCGCAGGACATCGACCGGTCGCTGCGGTTCATGACCGCCTGCGGGGTCGACGACTCCTCGCTGCGCACCGTCGAGATGTACTGCTCGCACGAGATGCTCGTGCTCGACTACGAGCGCGCGATGCTGCGCCTCGACCAGGGCCGCCTGTACGACCTGAGCGCGCACCAGCTGTGGATCGGGGAGCGCACGCGCCAGCTCGACGGCGCGCACGTCGCGTTCGCGTCGCTGATCGCCAACCCGGTCGGCGTGAAGATCGGCCCGACGACGACGCCGCAGGACGCCGTGGCGCTGGTCGAGCAGCTCGACCCGCACCGCGTCGACGGCCGCGTGACGCTCGTCTCCCGCATGGGCAACGACAAGGTCCGGGACACGCTCGGCCCGATCGTCGAGGCGGTCCGCGACAGCGGCCACCTCGTGGTCTGGCAGTGCGACCCGATGCACGCGAACACCGAGGAGTCGCCCAGCGGCTACAAGACCCGGCGCTTCGACCGCGTGGTCGACGAGGTCAAGGGGTTCTTCGAGGTGCACCGCCGTCTCGGCACGCATCCGGGTGGCATCCACGTCGAGCACACCGGCGAGGACGTCACCGAGTGTCTCGGCGGCGCGCAGGACATCTCCGACGAGATGCTCGGCTCCCGCTACGAGACCGCCTGCGACCCGCGGCTGAACACGCAGCAGTCGCTCGAGCTCGCGTTCCTCGTCGCCGAGATGCTGCGCGAGGAGCGCCCGAGCGCCCGCGCCTGACGGTCGGTCCACGCGCCGAACAGGGAGTTCTGCGCCGTGAGGCCGAACATCTCCCTGTTCGACGGGTGGGGTCAGCTGGCGGCGGCGAGGAGGGGTGCCTCGTCGGGGGCGAAGACGAGGTCGGTCGGGAGGCGGCGGACGGTCTGACCCGCACGGACCCAGGCCGCGGTCTTGCGCGCGTCGAGCTCCTTGAAGCGGTGCCACTGCGGGCCGTCGAGCTCGAGGATCAGCCTGCGCTCCGGCCAGTGGAAGTCCGCCTCCTCCCCGGCGACGCGGGTGTTGACGAGCGGGATCGGGATCCCGTGCCTGGCGAACACGGTCAGGGCGTACGCCTCGGCGTCGGACCGGCAGCGATCGAACGGGAGCGCCGACCACTCCCGCAGCAGCCGCCGCAGCTGCCCGACGCCCCGGCGGCCCCGGTGCCCGCGCAGCACGAGCTGCAGCCGCGCGACCGTGGTCCTGCGCGTCCGCAGCGCCTCGCGCAGCATCGTGCGGCGCTGCCAGGCCCCCAGGCGGGGCCAGCAGTCGATGATCGTCCGCTCCGGCGTCGTGATCGCGAAGCCCGCGACCCGCGCGACGTTGCCGCGCAGCAGCGTCGAGTAGTGGACACGCAGGCCGTCGTGGAGCTCGACGCCGTGCGCGCCCGGCCGCGTGACGACGTCCCGCCCCGCGAGACGGTCGAGCAGGCGCCACTGCAGGCAGGCGGACTCGTGGCTGAGCACCGTCCACGGCGCGGTGAGCGTCGCCGCCCACCGGCGCTGCTCGGGGGTCGCCGGCGCCCAACCGGTCAGGTAGACCCCGGCGTGCAGCGCCCGCAGCTCCGCCACCCGGCCGTCGATCGTGCTCCGCGGGACGCCGTCGGCGAGCAGCTGCCAGCGCGCGACGAGTCCGAGCTGCCTCGACGCGCGTGCCCTGAGGGGATCCATGACCCCTCTAGGCCGCCGAACAGGGAGTTGCTCCCCCCTGGGCCGAAGAACTCCCTGTTCGACGGCGGCGGGCGCGGGCGGGCGGGGGGCGCTAGAGGCCGAGGTCGCGGACGCCGAGCTCGTCGAAGCCGACGTGGTGGGCGAGCTCGTGCCGGACGGTGATCGTCACCTGCTCGCGCAGCAGGTCCGCGTCGTGCCCGAAGTCCCGGCGCAGCGTGTCGCGGTAGATGACGATGCGGTCCGGGACCTCGTCGCGGGTCGCCCCGTCCCCGTGGTAGAGGCCGTACGCCTTGTTGCGCCGGCCACCGTCGGAGATGACCACCGCGACGTTGTGGTTCTCCAGCAGCGGGCGCAGCAGGTCGGGCAGGTCGTCCAGGGCGTCGCGGACGAGCTCCTCGAAGTCCTGGTCGTCGTACGGGTCGAGGTCGAGGAACTCCGACTCGTCGGGCTCGGCGGCCGTGCCCTGGCGGGCGAGCCGCTCGGCCTCCTGGACGACCCGCTCGAACTCGTCCTCGTCGGCGGGCTCCTGCCAGTCGGCGAGCTTCAGGCCGATCATGCCCATCGCGCCGAACAGCGCCGAGGCGAGGACGACCACGACCGCGATCCCCTCGACGAGACGGATCGCCCCGTTGGGGTGCCACCCGTCGAGCAGCACGATCGCGGTCAGGCCCAGCGACAGGGCGACACCGGCCGCCAGCAGCGTCCGCTGGACGGGGAACAGCTCTGACGGTCGGCGGAACTTCACGGCACTCTCGCTCCCTGGCTCGTCACTTCGCCATCGCGCGGGCGATGACGACGCGCTGGATCTCGTTGGTCCCCTCGTAGATCTGCGTGATCTTCGCATCTCGCATCATCCGCTCGACGGGGTACTCGTTCACGTAGCCGTAGCCGCCCAGCACCTGGATCGCCTCGACCGTGACCTTCATCGCGTTGTCGGACGCGAACAGCTTCGCCATCGACGTGTACTTCCCCACGCCCGGGACGCCCCGGTCGACCATCGTGCACGCCTTGTAGAGCAGCTCACGCGCCGCGGCGGTCCCGGTCTCCATGTCGGCGAGCTTGAACTGCAGGCCCTGCAGCTGGTTGATCGGCTTGCCGAACGCGATCCGCTCCTTCGCGTACTCGTTGGCGTAGTCCGTCGCACCCTGCGCGATCCCCACCGCCTGCGCCGCCGCACCCAGCCGCGTGCGCTCCAGCGTGCCGAGCGCCACCGACAGGCCCTTGCCCTCGACGCCGAGCAGGTTCTCGGCCGGGATGCGGACGTCGGTGAAGGTCGGGGAGCCGGTCGGCGAGCCCTTGATGCCGAGCTTGTGCTCCTTCTTGCCGGGGTCGACGCCGTCGCGGTCGGACTCGACGATGAAGGCGCTGATCCGGTTGTTGTCGCGGTCGGTCTTCGCGAACACGACGTAGTAGTCGGCGATCCCGGCGTTGGTGATCCAGTTCTTCGTGCCGTTGAGGATCCAGTCGTCGCCGTCGCGCTTGGCGAACGTGCGCATCGACGCCGGGTCCGAGCCCGCCTCGGGCTCCGACAGCGCGAACGCCGGGGAGATCTCGCCGGTGGCCAGCCGCGGCAGGAAGCGCTGCTTCTGCTCCTCGTTGCCGAACAGCGTGATCGGGAGCGAGCCGAGCTCCTGGATCATGAGGATGAGCGAGCTCGACGCGCAGACCTTCGCGATCTCCTCGACCGCCATCTGCAGCATCAGGGTGCCGGTGCCGGTGCCGCCGTACTCGGCCTCGAACGGGAGGCCCAGGACGTCCTGCTCGCCCAGGAGCTTGCGGATGTCCCACGGGTACTCGCCGGTGCGATCGATGTCCCCCGCGCGCGGCGCGATCTGCTCCTGCGCCAGCTGCCGGACGAGATCCCGGAAGTCCAGGAGCTCCTGCGGGATGTCGTAGAGATCGGGGAACGCGGTGGCGGTCATCCCTGCATGGTACGGGGAGGATCCGGGCAATCCCGCCCACATGCCTCTCGGACCCGCCCTCTTCCTCCTCACCGCCGGCCTGATCCTGCGCTTCGCGGTCACCGACCGGATCGACGGCGTCGACCTGACGACCGTCGGCACGATCCTCACCGCCGTCGGCGTGCTCGGGATCCTCCTCGCGCTCTTCGACATGGGACGTCGCCGCGACGCCGTCGTCGTGCGCGACCGTCGCGACGTGTACTGACCGCTCGTCCGGGCGCGTGGCCGCTCAGGCCTCGCTGACGTCCCCGTCGAACTCCGGCAGCGCCGGCGCGTCGTCGGCGGGGTCGTCGGGGAGCCGGTACCACTCGGTGATGCGCCCGTCGTCGACCTTGATGGCGCACCGGGCGCGCTGCCCGGTGGCGCCCCCGCAGTCCCCGCCCGGCCGGTCGGAGAGCGCGAACTCGACGATGCTGTAGCCGTCCCCCGACCCGAAGCGGACGGGGCGGGCGCCGCACGGCAGCGCGAGGTTGAACGCGACGCGCGAGCGGAACGAGTCCAGCCGCACGACCGGCGTCCCGTTCTGCACCAGCGACGGCCGCGCGAAGAAGCGGGCGGCCCCGGCGACGTCGCCCGCGGCGAGCGCGCGCGCCCAGCCGGTGATGACGTCCCGGTCCTCCTGGGAGGTCCGCGGCCTGCGCGGCGTGCTCGGCACGCCCGGCGGCAGCTCCAGCGGGCTGCGCCCGCGCGGCGCGCGCGGTGTCGTGGTGCCCGGGTCGGGCGTCGGCGTCGCGGCCGCGGCGGGCGGGGCGGCGGCGCGCCCGCCGTCGTCCTCGTCCCCGCCGCACGCGACGAGCGTCAGGCTCAGGGCCACGGCGAGCAGGGCGGGCGAGCGGCGCATGCCCCTGGAATGATCGCAGGCGGTGAGCTCCTCCCCGACCGTCCCCGCGCCATCCCCCGACGCGCTGCGCGCCCGCTACGACCGGGCGACCGCCGGGCTCGAGCCGCCGCTGGCGATCGTCGACCTCGACGCCCTGGAGGCCAACGCCCGCGATCTCGTCGCGCGCGCGGCCGGCCGGCCGATCCGCGTGGCGAGCAAGTCCGTGCGCTGTCGCGCGATCCTCGACGACGTGCTCGCCCGCGACGGCTTCGCGGGCGTCATGGCGTTCACGCTGCCCGAGGCGCTGTGGCTCGCAGGCGCGGGACACGACGACGTCCTCGTCGCCTACCCGACCGCGGACCGCCACGCGCTCGCCGCGCTCGCCGCCGACCCGGTCGCGGCGCAACGGGTGACGATCATGGTCGACGACGTCGCGCAGCTGGGACTGCTGCCCGTCGACGGCGCGCACCCGATCCGGGTGGCCCTGGACCTCGACGCGTCCTGGCGGCCGCTCGGCGGGCGCGTGCACCTCGGGGTGCGCCGCTCCCCGGTCCACGACGCCGGCGCGGCGACCGCGCTCGCCCGGGCGGTCGTCGCCCATCCGGGGGCGCGCCTCGTCGGCCTCATGAGCTACGAGGCGCAGATCGCCGGGGTCGGCGACGCGCCGCCGAGCCGCCTCGCCGCCGCGGCGATCCAGCTGATGCAGCGCGGCAGCGCACGCGAGCTCGCCCGCCGCCGGGCCGCGGTCGTCGCCGCCGTCCGGGCGGTGGCCCCGCTGGAGTTCGTCAACGGCGGCGGCACCGGCTCCCTGGAGCGGACCGCGCGCGAGACCGCCGTCACCGAGCTCGCCGCCGGCAGCGGCCTCTACGCCCCGACGCTCTTCGACACCTACGCGGGCTGGGTCGGCCGGCCCGCGGCGCTGTTCGCGCTGCCGGTCGTGCGCCGTCCCGCCCCGGGGATCGCGACGGTGCTCGGCGGCGGCTACCACGCCTCCGGGGCGGCGGGTGCCGATCGGCTCCCCACCCCGGTGCTGCCCGCCGGCTTGCGGCTCGACGGCCGCGAGGGCGCGGGCGAGGTGCAGACCCCGCTGCTCGGCGCGGTCGCCGACCGGCTGGCGGTCGGCGACCGGGTCTGGTTCCGCCACACGAAGGCGGGCGAGCTGTGCGAGCGGTTCGACACGCTCCACCTCGTCCGCGGGGACGTGGTGGAGCGCAGCGTGCCGACCTACCGGGGCGAGGGCCGCACGTTCGCGTGAGCCCGAGCCCGAGCCCGCGCTACGGGCGCGCCTCGACCGCGAGGTCCGGCTGGTCGGCGAACACGCCGTCGACCCCGGCCGCGTAGAACGCGGCGAGCTCGGCGAGCACGTCCCCGTAGGCCGCCGGGTCGGTGCCGCGGCGCAGCTCGACCGGCAGGAACTGGTTCTCGGCGCGGAACGTGTACGGGTGCACGAGCAGGCCGACGCGGTGCGCGTCGCGCACGAAGCCGGTCGCCGGGAGCGAGCGCCCGGCGGCGTCCCGCGGGATCACGTAGTCCTTCGACGGGCCGACGCCGTCGGCGTAGCGGGCGACGCCGCGCAGGCCCTCGGCGGTCGCGAGCTGCCCGTAGGTCGGGCCGTCGGCGCCGACGTCCGCCGGCCGCGACGTGGCGCCACCGAGCAGCTGGACGAGCGGCACGTCGATCATGCGGTCGAGCCGCTGCAGGTTGCCGACCTCGAAGGACTGCAGGAACACCGGGGCGCGGCGGCCGTCGAGCCGGTTCGCGCGCAGCGTGCGCACGAGCGGCTCCTCGAGCGGCAGGCCGATCGAGCGGAAGTACGTCGGGTGCTTCGTCTCGGGGTAGACGCCGATCTCGCGGCCGAGCTCGCGCGACAGGCGGGCGCGCAGCGTCAGCACCTCCTGGAGCGTCGGGACCTCGAAGCGGCCGTCGAAGATCGTGTTCTCCTGGCGGACCGCGGGGATGCGCTCCTTCGCGCGCAGCGTCTTGAGCTCACGCAGCGTGAAGTCCTCGGTGAACCAGCCGGTGAGCGACACGCCGTCGATCGTCTTCGTCGTGCGGCGGCCCGCGAACTCCGGGTGGTCGGCGACGTCGGTGGTGCCGCCGATCTCGTTCTCGTGCCGGGCGACGAGCACGCCGTCCTTCGTGGAGACGAGGTCGGGCTCGATGGAGTCGGCGCCCTGGCGCGCGGCGAGCTCGTAGGCGGCGAGCGTGTGCTCGGGCCGGTAGCCGGAGGCGCCGCGGTGGCCGATGACCAGCGGCCGGCGGTCGCCGCGGTCGGGGCCGCGGTCGCCGCGATCGGCGTCGCCGGGGGCGGCGATCGAGGAGCCGACGGTCACGCCGGTGATGATGAGGGTCGCCGCGGCCAGCAGGCCGGCGACGCGGGTGGGGATCCTGGTCATGCCCCAACCCAATCGCGCGACGAGTCGCAGCTCGTGAACGTCCGGTGACGGCCCCGCGGGCGGCCCGTATCCTTCGGCGCATGAGCCATCCCCTCTCCGACCCGGACATCGAGGTCACGCCCGAGGGCGCGGTCGAGAAGATCGCCCAGGGCGCCGTCCTCGTCGACGTGCGCGAGCAGTACGAGGTCGACGCGGGCTACATCGAGGGGTCCCGGCACGTCGAGCTGGAGCGGCTGGCCTCCTCGGCCGACAGCTTCGACAAGGACACGCCGATCGTGTTCCAGTGCCGCGGCGGCGTGCGCTCGCTGATGGCCGCTCAGGCGTTCCGCCGCGCCGGGTTCGAGGCGTACTCGATGGCCGGCGGCATCCAGCAGTGGCACGACGAGGGCCGGCCGCTGCAGCCCGAGGGCGGCACGGTCGCCGACCACTGACCGTCGGCGCCCGCGCGTGCGTCCGCGTCCCGCCGCCCTCGTGGCGGTGCTGCTCGTGGCGCTCGGCGGCTGCGGCACGACGACCGAGCGGATCGACGTGACCGTCCGCGAGGGTCCCCTGCTCGGCCCGCGCTGGGAGCAGGGCATGAACCTCACCGCGTACGTGCCCGACGGCTTCTCCGGCACCCGCGCCGGCGACGCGCTCCGGGCGCTGCGCGACACCGGGACCACCCACGCCGTGCTGGTCCCGGTCTGGTACCAGGAGAACGCGTTCAGCGCCGACATCGACCCGTCCCCGCTGAAGTCCCCCGACGACGCCGGGCTCCTGCAGGCCGCCCGGACGGCGCGCTCGCTCGGGCTGCGCGTCGTCGTCAAGCCGCACGTCGACCGCCTCGACGAGGGCTTCCGCGGCGAGCTCACCCCGGTCGACGTCGACGCCTGGTTCGCCTCCTACACGCGGATGGTCCTCCACTACGCGCGGCTCGCCGACCGGGTCCGGGCCGACACGTTCGTCGTCGGGACCGAGCTCGTCACGATGGCGCGCGAGACCGACCGCTTCCGGACCCTGATCGCCGCGGTCCGCCGGGTCTACGACGGCGAGCTCACCTACGCCGCCAACTGGGTGCAGGACGCCGAGCGGATCGGCTTCTGGGACGACCTGGACAGCATCGGCATCGACGCCTACATGCCGCTCACCGCCGACCGCGACCGGACACCGACCACCGCGGAGCTCGTCCGGGCGTGGCGGCCGTGGGAACGGCGCCTCGCCGCGCTGCGCCGCCGCGTCGGCGGCGACAAGCCCGTCCGCTTCACCGAGCTCGGCTACGCGGCCCGCCGCGGCGCGACCGCCGAGCCCTCGCGCGAGGACCGCGACGCCCCGGTCGATCCCGGGATCCAGTCGATCGCGTACACGGCGGCGCTGCGCGCCTTCCGCCGCGTGCCGTGGTTCGTCGGGATCTGGTGGTGGGACTGGTCGCTGGACGGCCGCCACGGCGACGGCGCGACCGGCGGCTACACGCCGCGCGGGACGAGCGCGGAGGCGGTGCTGCGCCGGTTCGCCGGGACCGCGGCGCGGCCGTCCGCCGGGCGGTCGGGCGCGGGCGCGTCCCCGGGCCGGACGACGAGCACCTCCCCGGGCGCGCAGCGCAGCAGCCAGGCGACGTCGTCGGCGTCGAGCCCGTCGTCCTGACCGGCGGTCGCGGCCGCCACGAGCATCCGGTCGAACCGCTCGTCCTCGAACAGCAGGCGGCAGGCGTGCCGCACGGTGCGACCGCGCACGATCCGCCCGTCGACCGGCACCCCGGCCCGGCTCCCGCGGATCTCCACCGCCTCCAGCAGCGCCACCGCCGTCTCGGCGCGTCGCTCGATCGGCGCGTCCAGCGCGAGGTGGCGCGGCAGCTCTGCGAGGTAGACGGGCACGAGCACCGCTCCCTCCCCGTGCGCGAGCCGCAGCGCGGCCTCCAGCGCCCGCTCCGACAGCGTCGTCCCGACGAACGGGAAGAGGATCCGGCGCGGCGCGCGGCCGAGCGCCTCCGCGGTCTGCGTGCGGCGGCGGTGCACGCCCGCCGCGACCCCCGCCACCGCGGCGGCGAGGACGAGCAGGACGACGATCTCGACGTCGACGGTCATCCCGATCATCGGCGCGCCCGATCCGCGACGACCCGGACGTCGATCCCCGGCAGCGCGACCACCAGCCGGTCGAGCAGGCTCGGTCGCAGGCGTCGCAGCCCGCGCGGCGGGTCCGGCACCCCGAGCAGCAGGTAGGTCGTGCCGCGCTCGTCGGCGACCCGGCGGCAGACCGCCACGAGGTCGTCGCCGGGCTCGACGAGCAGGTGCGCGCCGAGCACGCTCGCCAGCCGCCGCAGCGCGTCGAGCGCCTCCTGCTCGGCGGGCGTCGGGGGCCGGCCGGGCGCGGGCACGTAGAGGAGGTCGAGCTCGGCGCCCAGGCGGCGTGCGCTGCGCCACGCGCGCCGCACGACCCGCTGCGCGCCCAGGTGCGGCTGCACGAGCGCCAGGCACCGCTCGCCGACCGACTGCGGCCCGGCGGTGCGGGCGATGCGGTCCTCGCGGCGCGCGTCGGGCACGACCGCGCCCGGCACGCGACGGCGCGCCTCGACGACCTCGGCCGCCTGCCGCAGCGCGACCTCGCGCAGCGACGCGAGCTGCTCGATCTTGAAGAAGCCCCGCAGCGCCGCCTCGATCCGCTCGGCCGGGTAGACCTCGCCGCGGCGCAGGCGGGCGATCAGCGCCTCGGGGGTGAGGTCGACGAGCACGACCTCGTCGGCGTCGCGCAGGACCGCGTCGGGGAACGTCTCGCGCACCCGGGTCGCGGTCAGGTCGGCGATCTGGTCGTTGAGCGACTCGAGGTGCTGGACGTTCACCGTCGAGAACACGTCGATGCCGGCGGACAGGACGACCGCCACGTCCTCGTGGCGCTTGGGCCGCTCCGAGCCCGCGGCGTTGGTGTGCGCGAGCTCGTCGATCAGGCACAGCTCCGGGGCGCGGGCGAGCACCGCGTCGACGTCGAGCTCCTGCAGCTCGATCGCGCCGTGCACCACGCGGCGGCGCGGCACGACCTCCAGGCCGGCCGCCTGCGCCGAGGTGGCCGGCCGGTCGTGCGGCTCGAGGTACCCGATCACGACGTCGCGCCCGGCCTCGGCCTCGGCGTGTCCCTCCTGGAGCATGCGGTAGGTCTTGCCGACGCCCGCCGCCATCCCGAGGAACACCTTGTGCCGGCCGCGGCCGGGCGCCGCCACCATCGTCAGGCTCCCAGCAGCCCGTGGACGACGAGGTCGATGAGCTTGATCCCGACGAACGGCGCGATCAGGCCGCCGAGGCCGTAGATCAGCAGGTTGCGCCGCAGCAGCGCGTCCGCGCCGGAGGGGACGTAGCGCACGCCGCGCAGGGCGAGCGGGACGAGCGCCGGGATGATCAGCGCGTTGAACACGATCGCGCTGATGATCGCCGACTCCGGCGTGCCCAGCGACATGACGTTCAGCTGGTCCAGCGGCCCCGTCGACCCGGCGTTCGCCGCGTAGGTCGAGGCGAAGATCGCGGGCAGGATCGCGAAGTACTTCGCGATGTCGTTGGCGATCGAGAACGTCGTCAGCGCACCCCGGGTGATCAGCAGCTGCTTGCCGACCTCGACGATCTCGATGAGCTTCGTCGGGTCGCTGTCGAGGTCGACCATGTTGCCCGCCTCGCGCGCCGCCTGGGTGCCCGTGTTCATCGCCACGCCGACGTCGGCCTGCGCGAGCGCGGGCGCGTCGTTGGTGCCGTCCCCGGTCATCGCGACGAGCCGGCCGCCGTCCTGCTCGGCGCGGATCAGCTCGAGCTTGCGCTCGGGCGTCGCCTCGGCGAGGAAGTCGTCGACCCCGGACTCCTCCGCGATCTTCGCGGCGGTCAGCCGGTTGTCGCCCGTGACCATGACGGTGCGGATGCCCATCGCCCGCAGGCGGTCGAACCGCTCGCGCATGCCGTCCTTGACGATGTCCTTCAGCTCGACGACGCCGAGCACCTGGCTGTCGCGCGCGACCGCCAGCGGGGTGGCGCCCTCGCGGGCGACCGCCTCGAGCGTCGCGGTCAGCTCCGGCGGCGCCTGGCCGCCCTCGTCGTCGACCCAGCGCAGGATCGCGTCACCCGCGCCCTTGCGGATGCGGTGGCCGCCGACGTCGACACCGCTCATGCGGGTCTCGGCGGTGAACGGCACGAACTCGGGGTGCGCGCCCGCCACGGCCTCCTCGCGGATGTCGAAGCGCTCCTTGGCGAGCACGACGATCGACCGGCCCTCCGGCGTCTCGTCGGCCAGCGACGAGAGCTGCGCGGCGCGCGCGAGCTCCTCCTCGTCGACCCCCGGCATCGGGTGGAACGCGGCCGCCTGCCGGTTGCCGAGCGTGATCGTGCCGGTCTTGTCGAGCAGCAGGACGTCGACGTCGCCGGACGCCTCGACCGCGCGGCCGGACAGCGCCAGGACGTTGCGGCGCACGAGCCGGTCCATGCCCGCGATGCCGATCGCGCTGAGCAGGGCGCCGATCGTCGTCGGGATCAGCGCGACGAGCAGCGCGACGAGGGTCGTGGTGGAGATGTCGGTCCCCGCCTCGGCGGCGAACGGCTTCAGCGTCACGACGACCACGAGGAACACGATCGTCAGGCCGCTGAGCAGGATGCCGAGCGCGACCTCGTTGGGGGTCTTGCGCCGGTCGGCGCCCTCCACCAGCGAGATCATCCGGTCGAGGAAGCTCTGGCCGGGCTCCTGCGTGATCTCGACGACGATCCGGTCGGAGAGCACCTTCGTGCCGCCCGTGACCGCGCTGCGGTCGCCGCCGGACTCGCGGATGACCGGGGCCGACTCGCCGGTGATCGCCGACTCGTCGACCGACGCGATCCCCTCGATGACGGTGCCGTCGCCGGGGATCGCCTCGCCGGCGACGACGACGACCACGTCCCCGGGGCGCAGGTCGGCGGCGGCGACGGTGCGCCCGTCGCGCAGCGTCGCGTCGGTCGTGGTGCGCAGCGAGCGCAGCGCGTCGGCCTGCGCCTTGCCGCGCCCCTCGGCGATCGCCTCGGCGAGGTTGCCGAACACGACCGTGAGCCAGAGGAAGACCGCGACGGTGAACGTGAACCAGCCGGGGTCGCCGTCGGTCCCGACGAGCCACAGGATCGTCGTGAAGACGGCCCCGACCTCGACGACGAACATGACGGGGTTGCGGACCATCGCCCGCGGGTCGAGCTTGCGCAGCGACTGCAGCAGCGCCGCACGCAGGAGAGGCAGGTCGGTCAGCACTTAGCGGCCCTCCAAGGCCAGGTTGAGCTCGAGGACGTTCACGCCGTCCTCGCCGGCGAAGCCGAGGAACGCCTGGTCGGTGGCGTCCGCCACGAGGTCCATGACGGTGGCCAGCGGCAGGCCGCGCGCGGCCGCGACGCGCCGGGCCTGGATCTCCGCGTTCTCCGGGGAGATGTGCGGGTCCACGCCGGAGGCGGAGGTCGTCACGGCGTCCGGCGGGATGTCCCCGACGGTCAGCCCGGGCGAGGTCGGCCGCTCGCGCTTCAGGTACGCGGCCGCGGCCTCCTTCAGCTGGGCGGCGAGATCGGCGCTGTTGGGGCCGAGGTTGTTGAAGAACGTGGCGCTCGGCGCGTAGCCGGTCGCCGACGGGCGGTCCTGGAAGAACCGCGGGTCGCCGTCGTGGTCCTGCCCGATGAGCGAGGAGCCGACGACGCGGCCGTCGCGCTCCACGAGCGAGCCGTCGGCCTTGCCGGGGAAGACGGTCTGGCCGACCGCGGTCATCGCGAGCGGGTAGCCGACGCCGAGCAGGACCGTCAGGACGACGATCGCGACGACGGCGGCGCGGAGCTCCTTGAGCATGGTGCGCAACCCCCTAGAAGAGCTGGTCGGTGAGGGACTGGACGATCGGCCCGAGCAGCAGCGCGGGGACGAACGTGAGCAGCGCGACGAGCACGATCGTCGCGATGAGCAGCGCGGCGAACGTCGCCGTGTCGGTGCGCATCGTGCCCGGGCCCGCGGGGGTCACCCGCTTGCCGGCGAGCGCGCCGCCGACGGCGAGCACGACGAGCATCGGCAGGAAGCGGCCGAACAGCATGGCGGCGCCGCCGAGCAGGTTCGCGAACGTGATCGCGAACGCGCCCTCGTTCGTCCCGTCGGGCTGCAGGTAGCCGGTGAAGCCGGCGAACGCGGAGCCGTTGTTGTTCGCCTGCGAGACGTAGGCGTAGAGGCTCTCGGCGAAGCCCTGGGGGCCGGCGTTGTAGACCGACGGGTCCCCCCACTTCACCGCGACGGCGATCCCGGTGCAGACGAGCACGAGCAGCGGCACGGCGAGCGTCCCGATGGCGACGAGCTTGACCTCGCGCGCCTCGATCTTCTTGCCGAGCAGCTCGGGCGTGCGGCCGACCATGAGGCCCGCGAGGAAGACCGCGAGCACCACGTACATCAGCATCCCGTAGAGGCCGGAGCCGACCCCGCCGAAGATGACCTCGCCGGTCATCATGTTCGCCAGCGGGACCGCCCCGCCGAGCCCGGTGAGCGAGTCCATCGCGGCGTTCACCGCCCCGCACGAGGCGACCGTGGTGATCGCGGCGAACAGCGCCGAGGAGCCGGTGCCGAAGCGCACGTCCTTGCCCTCGAGGTTCGCGCCGTGCAGGCCGGCGGCCTGCATCGCCGGGGAGGACTGGGCCTCCGCCGCGTAGACGACGACCACCGCGACGACGAACATCGCGAACATCGCGCCGAAGATCGCCCAGCCCTGCCGGCGGCTGCCGACCATCGTCCCGTACATCGCCGTGAGCGCCGCCGGGATCACGAGGATCAGCAGCATCTCGAGCAGGTTCGCGAACGCGGTCGGGTTCTCGAACGGCATCGCCGAGTTGACGTTGAAGTAGCCGCCGCCGTTGGTGCCCAGGAGCTTGATCGCCTCCTGCGAGGCGACCGGTCCGACGGTGATGAGCTGGTCGGCGCCCGCGAGCGTGCGGATCGTGGTCGGACCGCCGAGCGACTGCACGACGCCCAGGCCCATGAGGGCGACGGCGGCGACGATCGCCAGCGGCAGCAGCACGTACAGGACCGAGCGCACGAGGTCCGCCCAGAACGAGCCCAGGCCGGTGCCGCCCCCGCGGCGGGCGAGGCCGCGCACGACGGCGACCGCGACGGCGATGCCGACGGCGGCCGAGGTGAAGTTCTGCACGGCCAGGCCGGTCATCTGGGTGACCTGGGTCATCGTGGTCTCGCCGCCGTAGAACTGCCAGTTCGTGTTCGTCACGAACGAGATGGCGGTGTTGAAGCTCAGGTCCCAGGTGGGGCTCGTGAGGTCCGTGTGGTTGAGCGGGTGCACGCTCTGCGTGCGCATCACGAGGTACACGGCGGCCAGCGAGGTCGCGGTGAACCAGAGGGCGGCGCGCGCGTAGGCGCGCCACGGCATGTCGTCGTCGGCGCGGACGCCGAGCAGCCGGTAGACGCCGCGCTCCACCGGTCCGAGGACCGTGGCGAGCGCGACGCGCTCGCCGCCGTAGACGCGGGCCAGGTAGCGGCCGAGGACGGGCGTCAGCGCGACGAGCAGCGCGCAGTAGACGGCGATCTGGATCCAGCCGGCGGCGGTCACAGGTCCTCCCCGCGGACGAGCGCGTAGAAGAGGTAGCCGATGAGCGCGACCGAGAGGAGCAGCCCGACGAGGTCGAGGGCGCTCACACCCGGTCCAGTCCGCGCAGGGCGAGCCCCAGGAGTCCCATCATCAGGACCAGCAGCACGACGGAGATCGCGTCACCGGCCGAGTCGGGGATCCCGGCGAAGGCGAGAAAGGTCATGGGGACACTGTCGGTCCCCGTCCGTCAAGTCCCCGTGGGGATTCCCCCGGGCGCCATCAAGATTCCGTGAAGCGGTACCCGACGCCCGGGTCCGTGCGGATGTGCCGGAAGCCGCCCTCGGCGTCCCGGGACTCGATCTTGCGTCGCAGGTTCGCGACGTGCGTGCGCAGGGTCGCGGTGTCGTCGGCGTAGGCGGGACCCCACACCTCGGTGAGCAGCTGGCGGTGCGTGAGCAGGCGGCCGCGGTGCAGCACGAGCGTGCGCAGCAGGTCGTACTCGATCGGGGTGAGGTGGACCTCCTCGCCGCCGCGCCGCACGATCCGCGCGGCGAGGTCGACCTCGAGGTCCCCGGCGACGACGGCCGGCTCGTCGCTGGCGGCGGCCGCGCCCGCCCGGCGCAGCGCGGCGCCGAGGCGCGCGACGAGCTCGCGCGGGCCGAACGGCTTCACGACGTAGTCGTCGGCGCCCGCCTCCAGCGCGCGGACCTTCTCGTCCTCGTCGCCGACGGCGGACAGGACGATGATCGGCATCGCGCTCCACTCGCGCAGCCGGGCGCAGACCTCGATGCCGTCCCCGTCGGGGAGGACGAGGTCGACGATCGCCGCGTCGGGCGGCCGGACCGCCGCGACGTCGAGCGCCTCGGTGGCGGTGGCGACCGCCACGGGCTCGTAGCCGGCGTCGCGCAGCACGACCTTCAGTGCCCGGAGGATCTGCAGCTCGTCATCGCAGATCAGCACGCGTCGGGGGGCCGGGGCGCTCATGCGGGCACCGGCGCGGTCAGCGGGAACTCGAGCACGAACGTCGTGCCCTGCCCGGGGAGCGACTCGACGTCGACGGTGCCGCCGTTGGCCTCGACGAAGCCCTTGACGATCGCCAGGCCCAGGCCGCTGCCCTGGTGCCCGTCCCCGCCGACGCGATGGAACGGCTCGAAGATCAGGCGCCGGTCGCGCTGGGAGATCCCCGGGCCGCGGTCGACCACGCGGACGACCATCCGCGCGCCGACGACGCGCGCCCGGACCTGCACGGTGTGCGGGGCGCTGTGGCGCGCCGCGTTCTCCAGCAGGTTCGCGAGCGCCCGCTCCAGCTGCGCGCCGTCGACCCGCAGCAGCGGCAACTCGTCGGCGACCGACACCTGGAAGCGCGACGGGTCGGCCTGCCCCTGCACGGCGGCGTCGACGACCTCGTCCAGGGCGCACCAGTCCGGCCGCGGCGGTGCCGCGCCGGCCTCGAGCTTGGAGAGGTCCAGGAGCTTGTCGACGAGGCGGGCGAGCCGGTCGGTCTCGCCCGCGACGGTCGCCGCCAGCGCGGTGCGGTCCTCGTCGTCCAGGGTGGCGGAGCCGAGCGCCTCGCCGGCGGCGAGGATCGCGGTCAGCGGGCTGCGCAGGTCGTGGGACACCGACCGCAGGATCGCGGTCTTCATCGCGTCGCTGCGCCGCAGCGCCTGCGCCTCGACGAGCTCGCTCTGCAGGTGCTCGCGCTCGAGCCCGGCGAGCAGCAGCGCGCGGACCGCGAACTCGGCCTCGCGACGGCGGCGCTCGGCCTCCGCCGCGCGGTCGCGGGCGACGTCCGCGACCGAGGAGACGATCACCGCGGCGAGCAGGAAGACGACGAGCGCGACCCAGTTCTCCCCGTCGGCGATCGTGAACCGCCCCGTCGGCTCGATGTGGAAGAAGTTGAAGGCCAGCGCACCGCCGAGGGCCGTGGCGAGCCCCAGCGGCAGCCCCCAGCCGGTGGAGACGATGAGTACCGCCAGCAGGTAGAGCACCCCGGTGCTGACCGCGGGCGCGACCGTGCGCACCGGGTAGATCAGCAGCGTGATCGCGGCGATCGAGGCCAGCGCGACGACCGCACCCGACGCGATCCCGGCCGGGCGGTCACGCAGCAGCAGGCGGAAGGCGCGGACCGGCATGACATCAAGATGACACCAGTGGGTAGGCCGGTGTCGCTAGCGTCACGCCCGTCCGTTCCCGTGCGCACCCCGCGCACCCGTCCCAGGAGACCACATGACCACCCGACGCCTCGCTGCGCTCCTCGCCGCGACCGCCGCCCTCGGCCTCTCGGCCTGCGGTGACGACAACGACAGCAGCAGCGACCAGTCCGACGGGCAGACGACCCAGACGACCCAGACCACGACCGGCAACTCCACCGCGACCGACCTCCAGGAGAAGGGCCAGGCGCTGCAGGAGAAGGCGGCGGAGATCAGCAAGAAGGTGCAGTCCGGCGAGCTGACGCCGGAGGAGGCCGCCGAGGAGAGCCGCAAGCTCCAGGAGGAGGCCGGCCAGCTCGCGGGCGAGGCGACCGAGGCCGCGAAGGACGCGATCGAGGACCTGCCGGCCGGCTCCCAGGAGGAGGCCAAGAAGGCGCTCGAGGAGGCCCAGAAGCAGCTCGAGGGCGCGACGCCGTAGCGCCCCGCCGAGGCGGTGCCCCGCCGGCCCGCGCGGCCGTCGGGGCGCGCCGCGTTCTCAGCCGCCGGCGAGGACCACGTCGTGGCCCTCGGCGCGGAGGACCTCGACCACCACGTCGCGGTGGTCGCCCTGCAGCTCGATCACGCCGTCCTTGACGGACCCGCCGACGCCGCAGCGCTTCTTCAGCTTCCCGGCGAGCTGCTTCAGGCCCGCGTCGTCGAGCGGGACGCCGGTGATCGTCGTGGCGCCCTTGCCCTTGCGGCCCGCCGTCTCGCGGCGCACCTTCACCCGGCCGCCCGCGGCGGCGAGCTCCCGTGCCCGGACGACGTCGGGCGCCCGGCGCTTGCGCAGGTCCCCGTCGTCGGAGGAGTACACGACGCGGTTGCTCATCACAGCTCCAGCTTCATCTGCGCGGTCGGGCGGCGCCGCTCCGTGGGTGCGAGGCCGCCGCTCGACGGCGCCCCGGCGGGCTTGTAGACGCACAGCACGTCGCGCAGCGCGACCGGTCCTGCCGCGCGCCCGTCGGCGCGCTCGACGACGAGCCGGCCCAGTCGGCTCCCGGTCACCTGCGCCAGGTACGGGGCCGCGGCCCCGAGCCCGCGCACGAGGACGACATCCCCGCTGCGCACCTCGACCTCGCCCATCTCGCTCATCGGGCCGATCCTTCCACACCGGGCGGCGGGCCCCTGCCGGCCGGCCGCTCAGACCACCCGGATCCGCACGACGTCCGCGCGGCCCGTCGGGCGTCCGGACGAGCTGCGCGGGCTCACCGACAGGCGCACGGAGCCCAGCGGCAGGTCGACCTGCGCGCGGTAGCGCCCGACCGAGGTGCGGGCCATCCGCACCGTGCGGTCGACGGCGCGCCGCCCCGCGCCGCCCGACCGGACGATCCGCAGCACGACCGTGCTGGGGCGGCGCCCGCGGACCGCGGCCTCGACACGGCACAGCCGCCGGCAGGTGATCCGCTCGATCCGCGCGACCGGCGTCCCGGTGGCGGTCGCCCCGTCGTCGGTGGAGCCCGCGGGGAGCGCGGCCTGCGTCAGGATCCAGGGGACGAGCGGCGCCACCTCCGCGTACACGCCGGGGGCGTCGGGGTCTGCGCAGCGCTCGCCGCCGAAGCTCACGACGCCGACGAGGGTGGCGGTCCCGGCAGGGTCGCCGACGAGCGGGCCGCCGCTGTCGCCGCGGCAGGCGTCCCGGGCGGACCGCACGTCGTTGGCGCAGACCATCTCGCGTGGCGAGAACAGGAACAGGTAGGCGCGCAGGCAGGCCCGGTCGGACCGGGCCGTCACCTCGGCGGCCTGCAGCGCGTCCGCGGTCGAGCCCGTGCGGTTGGAGCGCATGCCCCAGCCGCTGACCTGCAGCCGCCGGCCGGGACGGGTCGCGGCGGCGTCGTCGACCTCCGGGAGCGTCGCGAGGGGCACGCCCTCGACCGGCTCGGCGAGCGTCAGCACCGCGATGTCCGGGCTCTCCCGTCGCGGCGTCCAGCCGGGCGCCAGCGCGATCCGGGACGCGGCGACCCGGCGCCCGCCGCTGCCGCTGAGGAACCGCCGGCCGGCGAGCACCTCGATCGCGCGCGGGACCTCCCCGGCGACGCAGTGCGCGGCGGTCACGACCGTGGCCGGACCGATCAGCGTGCCGCCGCAGAACTGCCCGCGGGTCGCGGGGACGCCGCGTTGGACGAGCGCGACCGTCCACGGCGCCTGGTCGACGGCCGCCGGGCTGCCGTTCACCACGCGCGGAGTCGCGGCGGCGGAGGCGGCCGCCGGCAGCAGCAGGCCGAGCACGACGGGCGCCGCGGCGAGCAGCGCGCGGCGGGCGGACGGGCGGGCGGGCATCCGTGCGGGCACCCCGCGATTCTCGCACCGCCCCTCGCGTCCGCGCGCCTCCTACCGAATTCCTCCCCGGGCCTTCCCGTCCCCCACCCGGGACGTCGCATGCTGCCCGTCGTGACCAACGACGCGACGGGGGTTGCGCGACCCGGGGCCCCGGCCCCGCCACCCGCAGCAGTCGCGTCCTCCCCGAGGCCGACGACGGCGCGTGCGCCCACGAGCGCCCCCGTCGTCGGCTCCGGGCGAGCCGTCCGCAGGCCCGTCGCCCGCCCGACCTGCGGGCGCCGTCGCCGAGCCCGGCGCTACGCTCGCCGCCGGTGAACCGCAACCTCATCACGCGCCTCGGGACGGCGTCGGGCGTCGTCGCGGCCCTGGTCGCGCTCGTCTTCGGCGTGCTGCTGCAGGCGGTCCGCGAGTCCGACCGCGCGACCGACCGGGTCCGGGCGGCCGAGGCGCTCGTCGTGCGCGAGGCGTCGCGCGCGCTCTCCCCGACCGCCGACCGCTCGCCCGCCTCACGGGCGGCCGCGCTCACGGCGATCCGTGCCCGCTCCCGGGACGCCGAGCGGCTGCGCCGGGACGCCGAGGACGACGTCCGGCGCGCGACGGTCATCGGGGTCGCGGGCATGGTGCTCGCGACGCTGCTGCTGTTCGCGCTCACCTCGTACCTGACCCGCTACATCGTCGTGCCCCTGCGGCGCGTCAACCGTGCGGCGTCCGCGCTCGCCGGCGGCGACCTCGACGCGCGCGTCGCCGAGGAGGGCGACGCCGAGCCGGTCGAGCTCGCCCGGTCCTTCAACGCGATGGCCACGAACCTCCAGGCCACCCAGGCCCGACTCGAGGAGCAGAACGCCGCGCTGGCCGCCGAGACCCGACGGATCGAGGTCGCCTCGCGCGTCAACCGCGCCGTCCTCGACGCGACCCCCGACCCGATCGGCCTGCTCGACCGTGACGGGCAGCTCGTCGCCGAGAACGCCGCGATGGCGACGCTCTGGCAGCGCCACGCGCGCGTCGACGCGCCCGGCCTGGACCCCGACCGCGAGGTCCGCGACGAGGCCGTCTTCGACGAGCGCACCTACCGCCGCTACGCCGCGCCCGTCCGCGACAGCGAAGGGGAGCGCATGGGGCGCCTCGTCGCGCTGCACGACATCACCTCCGAGCGCGAGTCCGAGCGGCTGAAGGACGAGTTCTTCGCGCTCGTCAGCCACGAGCTGCGCACGCCGCTGACGTCGATCATCGGCTACCTCGAGCTCGTCCGCGACGAGGAGGACGACCTGCCCCCGGACGCGCGACGGTTCCTCGGGGTCGTCGACCGCAACGCCAACCGGCTCCTGCGCCTCGTCGGGGACCTCCTGTTCGTCGCCCAGGTCGAGGCCGGGCGACTGTCGCTGGAGCGCACCGACGTGACGCTCGCGGCGGTCGTGACGCAGAGCGCGGAGGCGGCGCGGCCGGCGGCCGAGCGCGGCCGCATCGAGCTCGGCGCTGACCTCGCCGACGTGCCCGCGCTCGCCGGCGACCCCGACCGGCTCGGGCAGCTCGTCGACAACCTGCTGAGCAACGCGCTGAAGTTCACGCCCGAGGGCGGCCACGTCACCGTGGCGCTGCGCGACGACGGGGACGCCGCGGTCATCGAGGTCGCCGACGACGGCGTCGGCGTCCCCGCCGGGGACCAGGTGCACCTGTTCGAGCGCTTCTACCGGTCCTCCAACGCGGTCAGCGCCGCGATGCCGGGCGCCGGGCTCGGCCTGGCGATCTGCCGCACGATCGCCGAGGCGCACCACGGCACGATCGCCCTGCGCTCCACCGAGGGCGCCGGCACCACCGTGACCGTCCGGCTGCCGTACGACCCGTCCGGGAGGGCGTCGTGAGCCTCGTGCTCGTCGCCGACGACGACCGCGACATCGTGCTGCTCGTGCAGATCGCGCTCGAGCGGGCCGGGCACGAGGTGGTCGTCGCCCACGACGGGGAGGCCGCCTGGGAGGTGGTCCGGGACCGGACCCCGGACATCGCCGTGCTCGACGTCATGATGCCGCGCCTCGACGGCCTCGCGCTGACCCGGCGCCTGCGGGCGCACCCGCCGACCGCGACGCTCCCGGTGCTCGTCGTCAGCGCGGCGGTGCAGGACCGCGACCTGCGCGCCGCGCGCGAGGCCGGCGCCGACGGGCACGTCCGCAAGCCGTTCAGCCCGAAGTCGCTCGTCGCGCAGGTCGACGCGCTGCTGCGCCGCTGAGCCGGCTCAGGCGTCGGGCGCCGACGGCCGCCAGCGGTAGCCGAAGCCGCGGACCGTCTCGATCGGCCCGTCGTCGTCCCCGAGGACCGCGTGCAGCTTGCGGCGCAGGTAGCCGACGTAGAGCTTCACCTGCTCGCCGGCGACGCCCCCGGTCGCGTCCCCCCACACGAGCTCGAGCAGCTGGTCGCGGCTGAGGACCTGGTCGGGGTGCCGCACGAACGCGGTCAGCAGCCGGAACTCCAGGGGCGTCAGCGACACCGGCTGGTCGAGCACGCGGACCTCGGCGTTGGCCACGTCGATGCGCACGAGCGCGTCCTCGTAGGTCTCCCGGGGTGCCGCCTCGGCGGCGCGGCCGGTCGTCGAGGCGCGGCGCAGCAGCGCCCCGATCCGGGCGAGCAGCTCCTGGCGGCCGAACGGCTTGGTGACGTAGTCGTCGGCGCCCGCCTGCAGGCCCCGGACCTTCTCCATCTCGCCGGCGCGCGCGGTGAGCATCAGGACGGGCACGTCGGTCATGTCGCGGATCCGCTCGAGCGTCGCCCAGCCGTCGAGGCCGGGCATCGTCACGTCGAGCACGATGCACTCGGGCCGCGCGTCGAAGAGGACCCGCAGCGCCTCGCGGCCGTCGGCCGCCTCCCGCACCGTCATGCCCGCCCGCTCGAGCATCTCGCGCAGGAGGCCGCGGACGTCGGGCTCGTCGTCGACCACGAGGATCCGGGCGCCGGTCATACCCGTCTCATACCAGACGCCCGCACCGTTCCCTCCCACGGCTGGGACGCTGACGGCCGTATGGCGAGGGTCGCGATCTTCGAGCCGGTGCAGGAGACGCGGGAGCTGCTCGAGCGCCTGCTGCGCCGTCACGGCCACGAGACCGTCACCGCGGACGCCGCCCTGGACCCCGCGGACGCCGACGCGCTCGTGTTCGAGGCGGGCTGCGCCTCCGGGGTCGCGCTGGCCCGGCTGCTGCGCGCCGCCCGCCCGGACGTCGCGCTCGTCGCCTGCAGCCCGGTGCCGCAGCCCCACGGGGTCGCCGGGCTCGCACCGCTCGAGCTGCTGGTGCAGCCGTTCTCCCCCGCCCAGCTCGGGCGGGCCGTCAGCGTGGCGCTCAGTCGTCCTGCGACGGCCGCGACCGCCCGCGCTTGATCTCGCCGCGGCGCGCCTTCGCCTCGACGCGACGGCGCTTGGACGCCTTCGTCGGGCGGGTCGGGGTCCGCGACCGCGGGACGTGCAGGCCGGCGGCGATCCGGGCGGCGAGCCGCTCGAGCGCGAGCTCGCGGTTGCGGGCCTGACTGCGCGCGTCCTGGGCGACCGCGCGGACGACCGGCCCGACGCGCTCCAGCAGCCGCGCGCGCTGCGCGGCGCTGAGCGTCGCCGAGGCGCGCACGTCGAAGGCCACCTCGACCCGGGAGGCGGTGACGTTCGCGTGCTGGCCGCCGGGCCCGGACGAGCGCGAGACGCGGACGACGATCTCCTGCGCGGGGATCGTCAGCGCGCCGCTGATGCGCAGGTCGTCCGGCACGGGCTCACTCCGGCAGCGCCCACTGCTGCGCGCAGCCGTGGACGACGGTCCGGACGATCTCCTCGACGTCGTCGGTGACGACGAACAGCGCGGGGTCGTCGGCGGAGATGAGCGCGTCGTCGACGAGCCGCCCGCGGATCCAGTCGACCAGCGGCGACCAGAAGTCGACGCCCACGAGGACCACGGGGAAGTCGTCGATCTTCTCGGTCTGGATGAGGACGAGCGCCTCGAACAGCTCGTCGAGCGTGCCGTACCCGCCGGGGAAGACCACGAACGCGCTGGAGTAGCGGACGAACATGACCTTCCGCGTGAAGAAGAAGTCGAACAGCAGCCCGATGTCCTGGTAGGGGTTCGGGGCCTGCTCGAACGGCAGGACGATGTTGAGGCCGACCGACGTGGCGCCGGCGTCCTGGGCACCGCGGTTGGCAGCCTCCATCAGGCCGGGGCCACCGCCGGTGATGATCGCGCAGCCGGCCTCCCCGAGCCGCCGGGCGGTCTCGCGGGCCAGCGCGTACTCGGGCGCGTCCTGCGGCACGCGCGCCGACCCGAAGATCGAGATCGCGCGCCCGAGGTCGGCGAGGGTGCGGAAGCCGGTCTCCAGCTCCTCCGTGGCGCGCGCGGTCCGCTGGCCGTCGTCGAGGTCGGCGCGGACCGTCGGCAGCTGCGCGCCGAGCAGCTCCTCGTCGGGGCTGCGGGGCGCGCGGGCGGGGACGTCGGGGAGGCTCATGCGACCGCGGAGGCTATCCGTCGCGGCGGGGCCCGTCGCCGGCGGCGGCGAGCAGCGCGTCCGCCTCGGCGCGCCGCCGCTGGCTGACGAGCCGGCCGATCGCGACGCGGTTCGTCGCGACCTGCCCGTAGAGGAGCCGGCGCACCGGGCCGGGGAGCGCGCGGGCGCCGAGCCCCGCTGCGCGCCCCTTGCGGCCGCGCAGCAGCGGCGCCACCATCGGCGCCACGTCGCCGCCGCTGCGCAGGGCCTGTGGCGGGTCGCCGGCGCGGTGGGCGTGCGCGGCGCGGAGGCGGTCCTGCGGGGGCACGCCCGCCGCCTCGAGCAGCGCCTGGCCCTCTGGCGACTGGATCGTGCGCGGCACGATCGAGCCGGCCGGCACGTGGCGCAGGATCCACGCCACCGACCAGCGGCAGAAGCCGCAGTCGGCGTCGTACAGGACCGTCAGGGCGCGATCGCTCACGCCCCGGAGCGTAGATGACCGCCGCAGCGGGCCCTCGGGCCTAAAGGCCCTCGGGGTGCCGGACCTCGTAGCCCTTCGTCGGGCGGCTGGAGGTGTGCCAGCGCGAGCCGCCGTCGTCCTTCATGCCGCTCGTGTCGAAGCGGATGCCCGCGACGACCGCGTACATGTGGCCGCCGTTGGCGTAGATCGTGATCCACTGGCCGGGGCCGTCCTCGCCCCAGGTCTCGTAGCCGCCGGACGGCATCGAGGACTTCACGAGGCCCGCCTTGTAGAGCGCGTAGCTCACGGAGCCGGAGCAGTCGTAGCCCTTGTCCTCCCACTTGCCGTGGCCGCCGCCGTAGATGTACGGCTTGTGCGAGATGGCGTTGCCGGCGGCGATGAAGTCCTTGACCGCCTGCGGGGCGTTCGCGGGGGCGATCGCCTTGCCGTCGGGCCCGACCTTCGCGCGGTCGCCGGGGGCGAGCTCGAGCGGCTTGGCACCGACTGCCGCGTTCGGGCCGGCGTCGAGCTGGCCGCGCAGGACGGCGATGTCGTTCGCGTCGACGATCCCGTCGATCGTCAGGCCGTTGCTGCGCTCGAAGGTCCGGACGGCCTTGTAGGTGCCGGTGCCGAACTCGCCGTCGATCGTCGTGCGGGTACCGGTGCGGGTGAGGAAGTCCTGGAGCATCTTCACGTCGCGGCCGCTCATGCCCCGCCTGACGGGGATGCGCTCGCCGAGCCGGTCGGTGCTCGCGTTGCCCTGCGAGTCGAAGCCGCCGGAGGCGAGGTTCGCGCCGCCGCCGGTGGTCGCCTTGCGCAGCGCGGTGACCGTTTTGCGGCCGACGGTGCCGCTGGCCTCCAGGCCGGCGGCCCGCTGGAACTTCTGCACCGCGGACTTCGTGCCCGAGCCGAAGACCCCGTCGGTCGACGTCTTGATGCCGATCTGCACCAGCAGCTTCTGGAGCTGCTTGACGTCCGCGCCCTTGGCGCCGACGCGCAGGGCGCGGTCCCCGAGCTTCGAGGACGCGGCCGACGCGGTCGCGGCCTGCGCGACCGGGACGACGAGGGCGGTGCCCGCCCCCACGCCCACGCAGGAGGCGACGACGGTGACGGCGATCTGGCGGAGACTTCCGGTACGGCGGCGGTACGGCTTCGGCACGGCAGGTAACCCTTTGCTCTCGACGCCTACGGGGTTAGCTGTCGGGCTCGCGCTGAGTGCTGCGCTACCCGGGTGGTTCCCGGGATTCGCCCCCGACCGATCGCTCGGTCCGTTGGGTCCCCCGTCCCGCTCCACTGGCGTGGGGCGAGCTCGGCTGGTTGCTGTTCGGCTGGGCGGGAAGGCTACAGAATCCCGCGGCGGGGGGTTACGTCAACCGACTCCGGGACCCGGAGCATCGGGCTGCTGCTGGCGCAGCACCGCGTCGGCGACGGCCAGGGCGACCTCCGCGCGCGAGCGCAGCGAGTCCTCCAGCACGTGCTCGTCGGGCGCGTGCGCGCCGCCCCCGAGCGGCCCGAGGCCGTCGATCGTCAACGGGATGACGGTCGCGAGGTGGCTCGCGTCGCTCGCGCCGCCACGGGACGCGGGCACGATCGGGCGGCCCAGTGACGCGCCCGCGCGCGCGAGGACCGGCGCGGCGGGCTCGCGGGCGTCCATGCCGGGCCAGGCGCGCAGGTTGCGCACGACGAGGGTGGCGCCGCCGACCTCGCGCGGGATCGCCGCCATCACCGGGTCGAACGCGTCGAGCCGGTCGGCGCGGACGTCGCAGAGCAGCTGCCCGTGGGCGGGGACGACGTTGAGGGCCTCGCCGCTGTGCAGCACGGTCGGCACGGCGGTCAGGCGGTCGGGGCCGGCCGGGTCGTGGTGCGCGGCGACAACGCGGGCGGCCTCGGCGAGCGCCAGGAGGGCGTTGCGGCCGTCGTCCGGGCGGGCGCCGCTGTGGGCGGCGACGCCGGTGGCGGTGATCTCGAGGGTCCCGGCGGCCTTGCGCCGCACGACGACCGCGTCGCGGCCGTCGGCGTCGAGCTCGCCCGCCTCGAAGCACAGGCAGGCGTCCCAGCCCGCGAAGCGCGCGGCGTGGGCGAACGGCGCGGTGCGCCACTCCTCGTCGGTCACGAGCAGCAGCGCGACCTCGGCGAGCTCGTCGCGGCGGTCGTGCGCGAGCGCGCGCAGGACGCCGAGCGCGAGGACGTCGCCGCCCTTCATGTCGATCGTCCCCGAGCCGCGCAACGCGCCCGGGACGTCGGGGTCGGGGTGCAGCGGCTGGTGGAGCTCGTGTGAGATCACCGTGTCGACGTGCCCGACGAGCACGATCCGGCGGGATCCGGTGCCGGGCACGCGGATCAGGAGGTCGTCGGCGTTGCCGGCGGTCGAGCACGCCGGGCGCTCGACGAGCGCGCCGGCGGGCAGGTCGGCGGTGAGGACCGCGACGCAGCGCTCCGCGCCGGCACGGTCGCCGGAGGGCGAGCTGATGCCCACCAGCGCCTCGAGTTCGTGGACGGCCGTGGCGGCGATCCGGGCGGCGTGCGAGCGGGTCCAGTCGGGCATGCGAGGGGCGTACAGTAGATCCATGGGCCATCTCTCCGTCGGTGACGCCGCCCCGGACTTCACGCTCCCCGGCACGGACGGCGCCTTCACCCTCTCCGAGCACCGCGGCCGGCGGGTCGTGCTGCTCTTCTACCCCGGCGACGACACGAGCGTCTGCACGAAGCAGTTCTGCGACTACCGCGACCACGCGGAGGACCTCGCGGCGCTGCCGGCGGTCGTCGTCGGGATCAGCGGCGCCGACAAGGCGTCCAAGGACGCGTTCCACCGCAAGTACGACCTCAACGTCCCGCTGCTGGCGGACGAGGACGGCGCGGTCGCCACCGCCTACGACATGGACTCGAAGGTCATGGGCGTCAAGCGCGGCACGGTGATCGTCGACGAGACCGGCACGGTCGCGTACGTGCACAGCTTCCGCTTCGCCCTGAAGTACAAGACGGTCGACGACCTGCGCGAGATCCTCGAGCAGCTCCCGGCCCCCGGGATTCCGTCAACCTGAGCGCCGGCCACCCAGTAACCCTCGACCACGAGTCGAGGGTCGGTCGCGGCCGCGAGGTGACCACGGGATCGCCGACGCCCGCTCGGATCCCCGGGTCACCCTGAACCCTCGAGCACTGCTCGAGGGTTGAGCGGGGCGTGCCGGGCGCCATAACCTCGCGGTCCCCTCCCGCACGACCCGCCGCCACGCCCGAACTGGGTGATCTGGGATCCAGATATGGCATCGAGATCACCCAGAACGCCCGGGGCGGGGCGGCGCGGACGGCGCCGGGCAGCGCTTGGCGGTGCTGGCCGGCGCGGCCCCGGCGCGACCGTGCGCACACCCCGCACGCCCCGCCAGACCGGGCCCACCCGCCGACGCGCGCCCGAACTGGGTGATCCGGGACCCGGATATGGCACTCGGATCACCCAGAACGCCCCCGGGCGGGGGCCACGACGACGTGCGCCCCGGCAGAGCCGGGGCGCAGGGTGCAGCGTGAGCTGGGGCGCGCGGGTCAGGCGCCGAGCACGGCGGCAAGGCGGGACTCGATCGCGCCGGTGACCTGCTCGCGGATCGGGCCCTGCTCCAGCCGCTCGACGGTCGCCTCGAGGAAGCCCTCGATGACGAGCCGGCGGGCCTGCGCGGTCGAGAGACCACGGGAGCGCAGGTAGAACAGCTGGTCCGGGTCGATCTGGGCGATCGCGGCCGCGTGCGTGCAGCGCACGTCGTCGGCGAGGATCTCCAGGCCCGGGATCGCGTCGGCGTGCGCCTTCTTCGACACGATGAGGTTGCGCGACTCCTGGAAGGCGTCCGTCTGCTGGGCGCCCTCGTCGACCTTGATCATCCCGCGCCAGACGGTGGACGACCGGTCGTTGAGGATCCCGCGGAACGCGAGGTCCGACGTCGTGTTCTCCGCCGCGTGCTCCTGCAGCGTGTCGACGTCGAGGTGCTGGCGACCGCGCGACGCGTACGCGCCGGTCACCGAGGCGTGCGCGCCCGGGCCCGACAGCGTCGTCTCGAGGAACACCTTGCCGTTCTTGGAGCCGAAGCCGAGCGTGACCCAGTCGACGTGCCCGTCGCGGGCGACCTCCGCCCGCTGCGCGCCGAAGACCCAGGTCTTCTCGTTGAGCTCCTGCGCGGACACGTAGCGCAGCCGCGCGTTCTGGCCGACGATCAGCTCGACGACCCCGTTGACGAGCCCGTCGGCCTCGTCGTCGGCGCTGACGAGCTGGTCCCAGACCTCTGCCTCCGCGCCGTCCTCGAGGACCACGAGCGTGCGCGTGTAGAGCGCGCTCCCGGCCTGCTCGTGCACGGCGGTGACGAGGATCGGGGCCTCGATCTGCACGCCGCGCGGCACGTACACGAAGACCCCGTCGCTCCAGTGCGCGTCGTTGCGCGCGACGAACGGCGAGTCCGCGACCAGCGTGCCCAGATGGCGCTCGACGAGCTCGGGGTGGCGCGCGGCCGCCTCGGCGATCGGCAGCACGATCGGGCCCTCCGACGTGGCGTCCGCGCTCGAGGCGACGGCGCCGCCGCCGACGCGGACCGCGCCGTCGAAGTCGAACACGGAGCGGTCCGGCGCCTCACCCGACCGCGCCGGAGCGAAGCCGTCGAGGTCGAGCCCGTCGATCGGGGTGAACTCCCAGCCGGGGACGCCGCGGAAGCTCGGGAGCTCCAGCTCGCCCGCCCGCTCCACCGCGCCGACCCGGCGGGCGGTGAGCCAGTCCGGCTCGGTGATCGCGGTGGCCATCTAGCCGATGCTCCCTTCCATCTGCAGCTCGATGAGGCGGTTCATCTCGACCGCGTACTCCATCGGCAGCTCCTTGACGATCGGCTCGATGAAGCCGTTGACGATCAGCTTCGCGGCCTCCTCCTCCTCCAGCCCGTGGGCCTGGAGGTAGAAGAGCTGCTCCTCGCCGACCTTCGTGACCGAGGCCTCGTGTCCGATGTCCACGTCGTCCTCGCCGATGCGGATCGTCGGGTAGGTGTCGGTCCGGGACTGCGGGTCGAGCAGCAGCGCGTCGCAGACGACCTTCGACTTCGCGCCGTGGGCACCCTTGGCGACCTCGAGCAGGCCGCGGTACGAGGACCGGCCGCCGTCCTTGGAGATCGACTTGGCGAAGATGTTCGACGTCGTGTTCGGCGCGGCGTGGATGATCTTGCCGCCCGCGTCCTGGTGCTGGCCCTTGCCGGCGAACGCGATCGACAGGATCTCCCCGTGGGCGCGCTCGCCCATGAGGTAGACGGCCGGGTACTTCATCGTCAGCTTCGAGCCGAGGTTGCAGTCGACCCACTCGACGGTCGCGTCCTTCTGGGCGACCGCGCGCTTGGTGACGAGGTTGAAGACGTTCTGCGACCAGTTCTGCACGGTCGTGTACCGGATCCGCGCGCCCGGCTTGGCGATGAGCTCGACGACGGCGGAGTGCAGCGAGTCACCGGAGTACGTCGGGGCGGTGCAGCCCTCGACGTAGTGCACGTAGCTGCCCTCGTCGGCGATGATGAGCGTGCGCTCGAACTGGCCCATGTTCTCCGTGTTGATGCGGAAGTAGGCCTGCAGCGGCATCTCGACGTGGACGCCCGGCGGGACGTAGACGAACGAGCCGCCCGACCACACGGAGCTGTTCAGCGCGGCGAGCTTGTTGTCGTTCGGCGGGATGACGGTCGCGAAGTGCTCGCGGACGAGGTCCTCGTGCTCACGGAGCGCGGTGTCCATGTCGAGGAAGATCACGCCCTGCTTCTCGAGCTCCTCGTTGACCTGGTGGTAGACGACCTCGGACTCGTACTGGGCGCCGACGCCGGCGAGGAACTTCCGCTCCGCCTCGGGGATGCCGAGCCGGTCGAAGGTGTTCTTGACGTCCTCGGGCACGTCGTCCCACGAGCGCTCGGCGCGCTCGGACGCGCGGACGAAGTAGTGGATGTCGTCGTAGTCGACCTCGGCGAGCATCGGGGAGCCCCAGGTGGGCTGGGGCCGCGCCTCGAAGTACTCGTAGGCCTTCAGGCGGAACTCGCGCATCCACTCCGGCTCGCTCTTGAACTCGGAGATCTTCTCCACGATCTCGCGGTTCAGGCCCTTGGGGGCCTTGTAGAGGTAGTTCTCCGCGTCGCGGAAGCCGTAGCGCTCGGTGTAGTCGGCACCGAACCCCTTGAGCGCGGCCTCTTCCTCGGTGAGGACCTTCGTGCTGATCTCGGGCGTGGCCATAAGTGCGTGCTTCCTCGCAAGTCGTTTCCGTGCGAATACCGACTCGTGGAGTCGGCATTTCATTGTAGCGCCGTGTCCCCCTCGGCCCCCTCGCGCCCGGCGATTCTGTCAGCTGGTACGGGCGCGTCGGCGCCCGCGATCGCGTTCAGCCCGCCAGGTCGCAGACGTAGTGCACGCTCGTGGCGCGCGCACGCCCCGCGCGACGGGCCGCCGCGGCCGCGGCCGGCCGCGCGCCCGGCCCGGCGCTGATCGGCGCGTGGCTGCTCAGCAGCCGGTCGGTGCCGGTCTGCAGGTCGCGCACGACGACGCCCGGCACCCCGGCGGGCTTCCCGAGCACCGCGGCGGTCGTCGTGTAGGCGAGCACCCGGCCGTCACCCGAGAGGACGGGCTCCCCCGCGCCGCCGGCCCGCCCGCGCGAGACGACCGTGGTGCGCCCCGTCGGGAGATCGACGTGCAGCACGGTCGAGCGGCGCCCGTCGCCGCGCTCGCGCGCGGTGAACACGAGCGCCCGGCCGTCCGCCGAGAGCGCCGGGTCCAGCGCGACGCGCCCGGCGACCGCGGCGACGAGACGCGTGGTCCCGGCGACGACGTCGCGCAGGTAGATGCGGGAGGCGCCGCGCGGGCCGCCACCGAGGTTGCCCGCCGTGCTCGCGAACGCGACGAGCCGTCCGTCGGCGCTCGCCGACGGCTCGCGGGCGTCGCCGTCGGCCGCCCGCCCGTCGGGGCCGTCCGCGCGGCTCACCAGCACGGTCTGCCCGGTGGCGAGCGAGCGGCGGTAGACGAGGGCCCGTCCGTCGGCGCCGGCGTCGCCCGCCGTGAGCGTGACGAACCGGCCGTCGGCGGTGATCGACGGCTCGTACACCGTCCCGTAGCCGCTGCCGCCCGCGATCCGGCGCGTCGTCCCGGTCGCCCGGTCGAACAGGAGCAGCGCGTTCGTGGAGCGGCCGCCCGGCCCACCGTCCTGGGACATCTCGAAGACGACCCGCCGGCCGTCACCGCTGACCGACGGGTTGTACGCGGTGCGCGAGGCGGACGGACCGTCCCGGTGGCTGATCTCGAAGCGCGTGTTCGTGACCCGGTCGATGCCGATGACGCGCATGTGGCCATAGCGCTTGGCGAACGTGAGGTTGCCCGCGGCGCGCTCGGCGACGACCGTGCTCCCGTCCGCGGAGACCTGGCTGTTGTAGGTCGACTGCGGCAGCCGCGCCGGGGGCGTCAGCTCGGCGGGCGCGGACGCGGGATCGGCGAGGGCGGCGGCCTGCACGTGGATCTCGCCGAGCGCGGTGGCCTGCGGGATCGTCGCGCGGTAGGCGTCGAACACGACCGTGGCGCCGTCTGCGGTGATCGTCGGGCGGTTCGCGTAGTCGTTGGGCGGCAGCAGCGGCCGCGACCCGGGGCCGGTCCGGGGCGGCCCGTTGTAGCGGCGCTGCCCGAGGAAGCGGGGCAGCTGGCGCAGCTGGCGGTCCAGGAGGATCGCCGCCTGCCGGGACGTGAACGCGCCGGAGCGGGTCCCCGCCGCGGCGGCGTCGCGGAGCGCCCGGGCGGCCGCGCGCTGCACGCTCGCCTGCGTGCGGCCGTAGAGCC
Source organism: Paraconexibacter algicola (assembly GCF_003044185.1). Taxonomy (GTDB): domain Bacteria; phylum Actinomycetota; class Thermoleophilia; order Solirubrobacterales; family Solirubrobacteraceae; genus Paraconexibacter; species Paraconexibacter algicola. Next base: position 2,665,364 of record NZ_PYYB01000001.1, on the reverse strand, counting down.
GCCCGATCTCGTTGGGGCTGACCTCGGCACGGCGCAGCGCGAGGTAGCGGGCCTTCGAGGGCGCGCCGAAGATGGTCGTGGCCCGGTCCGGGATCGCGAGCTGGTGCAGGGAGTGGAACAGCAGGTGCTGGCTGAGATGGCCCTGGTCGAGCGTCCGGCGCGCCCGGGCGAGCAGCCGCGAGGCGAGCGCCGGGGAGGCGGCGCGCAGGCGTGGGGCGACGAGCGCGCGGGCGGCCCGGTCGAGCGTGAGGCCGCGGCGGGTCGCGAGCTGGCCGAGGGTGTGGGCGCGGTCGTCGCGCAGGTGGCGCCAGATCCGCGCCCGGGTCGTGCCGAGCACCGCGTAGAGCCGTGCCTCGTCGTAGGGCAGCCAGTGCTGGTAGACCCACTGCTCGGTCGGCAGCCAGTGCGGCAGGGCGCCGGCCGGGGCGTCGGAGTCCTGCGCGACGGCGGTCGGGGCGAGGAGCAGGAGCGCGGCGAGCGCCGCGAGCACGGCGCGGCGCACGGCGTCAGTCCACGTCGACCTTGACGACGCCGTCCTCGACGAGGACCTCGAACCGCTCGACGGCCTCGTAGGCCGGGAGGTTCTTCGGCGCCCCGGTGCGCAGGTCGAACACGGAGCCGTGCCGGGGGCACTCGACCGTGCAGGCGCGCTCGTCGAGCTCGCCCTCCGCCAGTGGTCCGTCGTCGTGCGAGCAGCGGTCCTCGATCGCCAGCAGCTCGCCCGCGCAGTTGAAGACGCCGATCTCGAGGTCGTCGTGGGTGACGATGCGGCACGTCCCGGGCGGGAGGTCCGCGAGCGGGCAGACGTCGATGATCGGGCTCATGGTCGCCCGGACCCTACCCGGCGGGCGGACGGCCCCGGCGCCGCGGCCGGTCAGAGGCCGCGGTACTTCACCGTCTCGTCGTTGACGACCTCGCTCAGCGGCTTGAGCTTGATCCCGTACTGCTTCTCGTACTGCTCGCGCATCTGCTGGCGCTTCTGCTCGGCCCGGCGCTCGAAGTTGACCTGGGCGAGGTCTCCGCCCTTCTCCTCGAAGAACGCCTTGTTGCGGCGGTCGTTGTGCTGGTTGCGCCGCTCCTGCATCTGCTTCTCCTGGAACTGGCGCCAGGGCATCAGCAGCTCGCTGGCCTGCCGGTACTGCTCGTCGGTCACGAGGCCCTTCTTCTTCATCCGCTCGAGCAGCTCGATCATCCGCTTGCGCTCGTTCTCGACCTGGTCGGCGCGACGGAATTGCGCGGCGGCCATCACCTCGCCGCGCGTGCGGACCTTCTTCTTGTACCCGACGAGGTTCTTCGCCTGCGCGGTGCGCCAGGCGATCTCGTCGCGGTTGTGCTGCTTCTCCGCGTGGCCGCCGGCCCCGAAGTAGCGGCTGATCGTGCCGACGCCCTCGGAGACCTTCTGGCCGAGGTTGCGGCCGTCGCCGCGGCGCATCGCCTTGTTGATCAGCTCGCGGATGACCTTGGCGCTCTTGGTCTTGAGGTCGAGCTCGGTGACGCCGTAGGAGGCCAGCGCCTGCTTGGCGTTCGCGTCCCCGTCCAGGGCCTTCTGCACGATCGTCTGGGCGGAGTGCTCGCTGTGGAACTTCAGGACGTACTCGAGCGCCTCGGGCGAGCCGTCGCCGTACATCGCCTCGAGCTCCTTGGCGCGCGACTTGCCGCCGACCGACAGGTCGACGATCGTCTCGACGGCGTCGGCGGCGCCGGTGATCGCCATGCCGACGATCTTCAGGATCGGTCCGGCGGGGGTCGGTCCCATGAACGTGCCGATGGCGGTCAGGACCGAGCCGGCGGCCTTGATCCCCGACGCGGTCGCCTTGCCGCCGTGGACCTCGCGGCGGCCGAGCGCGCTGAGCCAGCGCGCCTCGTCCTCCTCCTTGACGCCCATGCCGGCGAGCATCCCGTGGGAGTAGGCCCCCTGGCGCGCCGTGTCCTTCACGTGCATCATCGCCGAGAGGACGGCGACGGTGCCGCCGAGGCCCTGGAAGGCCTGCTCGAGCGCCGGGATCTTGTCGCCGTGGTTGAACGACTGCACGGTCCGGGCGATGTCGACGCCGCCCTGCCCGGTGGTGACCGTGCTCTGCATGGTCTTGGTGACCGCGTTGTACATCTGGTCGATGCCCTGCGAGCGGTGGACGCCGCCGAGCTTGATCTGCTCGCCGGCGTTGATCGAGTCGAGGATGCCGGTGGTCATGCCGGTCAGACCGCCGAGGCCCTTCATCCCGCCGCCGATGAACTTGCCGATGTGCTCGGTGTAGTGGGACTCCTGGAAGCTCATGCCGTCGATGTCCAGGAGCTCGGCGAGCTTCTGCCCGTTCTCGCCGAGCGCGGCGATCCCGAGGCCGAGGCCGCCGAGGACGCCCATGACGGTCTCGATGATCTCGGTGATCGCCTTGCCCGTCTCGGTGGACTGCGCGACCGTGGTGCCGGGCTTGCCCACCGACGGCCCGATCTCAGGGTGGCGCACGAGCCAGTCGGCGAGCAGGCCGATCGAGGAGCCGCGGCTGATCACGAGCATCGCCTTGAACTTCGACTTGCCCGAGAGGACGCGGAAGATCTGCTTGGTGCGGCGGTACTTCTCCTCCGAGAGGAGCCCCGCGTCGATGAGGCTGCCCCAGGTGATGAGCTCCGCGCGGCGCTTGCGCGAGGCGACCATGATGTCCTGGAGCGCCTCGGTGCGCTCGTCGGAGAACTGCTGGCGGTTCTCGGAGATCTGCGAGCCCAGCGCCGTCGCCCGCATCGGCCGGAACTGCTCCGGCACGCCCGAGAGGTTCCAGACCTCCTGGCGGGCCTTCGCGGCGGCGACCTTCGTGGCCGCGAGCGTCCGCTCGTCCGAGACGCCGGCGGACTCGATCACGTGGGCGTAGGCGAGGTTCGCGACCGTGGCGGCCTGCTGGACGACCTCTCCGGCCCTGCGGAGCTCCTCGATCGTGGCCGACCGCTCGACCTTCCGGCGGCCCGGGGAGCTGCTGAAGAGGTAGCCGACCGGGTTGGTGAGGTCGACGGACTTCGGGAGGCTCTCGAAGATCGCAGGGTCCACCATGGTGGACGAGGCGCTCCCGAGATCCCGCTGGATCTTCTGGTCGCGCAGCTCGTCGAACCGGGTGCGGCTCGGCGGCGCCTTCTTCGTGCCCTTCTTCTTCGTGCCCTTGCCGCTCATGCGCCGCACCGTAGAGCGGCCTCGCGCGCGCGGGAAGGGTTCGCGACAGGACCGCCCGAACGGCGGGGCGAACGGGAAGTCAGCGCTCGCGGACGGTCTCGTGGAAGCGCTCGAAGTCGGCGACGAGCACGAGCCGGCCGAGCTTCGCGTACTCGATCGCGACCCCGCGGACGAGGTGCTCCATGCGGATCGCCCCACCCGCCTCGGCGGCCATCACCGCCGCCGCGAGCGCGGCGTTGCGGATGCCGCCGCCGGTGAGCTCGAAGCGCGCGGCGAGGAAGTCGAGGTCGATGTCGTCGTGGCGCGGGGCGCTCGGCGGGATCAGGACCTCCCACAGGCGACGGCGGCCCGCCTCGTCGGGCTCGGGGAACTCGATCACGGCGTCGAGCCGGCGCAGGAACGCCTCGTCGATGTTGCCGCGCAGGTTCGTCGCGAGCAGCACCGGTCCGTCGTGCGCCTCGATCCGCTGCAGCAGGTAGGCGACCTCGAGGTTCGCGTAGCGGTCGCGCGCGTCCTGCACGCCGGCGCGCTTGCCGAACACCGCGTCGGCCTCGTCGAAGAACAGGACGGCGCTCGAGCCCTCCGCGGCGGTGAAGATCCGGTCGAGGTTGCGCTCGGTCTCCCCCAGCCACTTCGACACGAGCGTCGACAGGTCGACGCGCAGCAGCTCGAGCCCGAGCTCGGCGGCGATCACGCGCGCGGCGAGCGTCTTGCCGGTCCCGGACGGACCGGTGAACATCGCCACGACCCCGTGCGCGCGACCGGACCCGGCGGCGAAGCCCCAGTCGTCGAGCACCTGCTCGCGGTGGCGCAGGAACGCGCTCACCGACCGCAGCAGGCCCATCGGGCGGGCGGGCAGCACGAGGTCGTCCCAGCCGAGGTCGGTGCGCGTGCGGCGCGCCGTCTCGTCCACGCGCGCGCCCGACGCGTTGCGCGCGGCGCGCGCCAGCAGCGCGGCGTCCGGCAGCGTGCCGGAGCGGTCCACGACCGCGAGGACGTCCTGCACCGCGTCGGCGATCCGCGCGACCGGCAGCCGGTGCAGCTGCGCGACCTCGTCGATGCCGGGGACCTCGCCGAGCCCGGCGGTCCACGCGGCGCGGCGGTCGTCGGGGCCCGGGGCGGGCACGCGCAGCTCGCGCACGGCGAGATCGTCGAGGCCGGCCAGCTCGCGGCCCGTGTGGCCGAGCACGACGGTGCCGGGGTACGCGCGCAGCTGCTCGGGCAGGGCGAGCGCCTGCTCGGGCTCGAGGTCCTCGACGCCCTCGACGACGAGGACGCGGTGCTCCAGGACGCAGACCGCGAGCGCGTCACGCAGCAGGGCGGCGTCGTCGAGGTCGCGGGCGCGGATCAGCGTCACGCCGCCCCCGGACGCCTCCGCGAGCAGGAGCGTGGCGTCGGGTCCGTGCACGAACAGCGGCGTCACCGCCGCGGTGCGCAGGGCGTCCTCGAGCGCCTCGACGGTCGCCGCGCGCCCGACGGGCAGGTCGCTGCGGCCGACGCGCCGCAGCCGCCCGCCGCGGGTCGGGTCGTGCAGGTCGGCCGCCAGCAGGAACGCGGCGGTCGGCTCGGTCAGCGCGAACGCGCGCGCGGCCAGCGGCACCTCGGGGCCGGCGGGGAGCGCCCGGACGAGGCCCTTGCGGCGCAGCGCCCCGTCGGCGGCGACGCAGCGGTAGGTCTCCCCCTCGGCGGCGCCCCGGACGACGAGCAGGCGGGCCATCGCGCGGGCGCTGGCGTGCCCGCGGTCGGCCGGGTCGGTCGAGGCGACGGCGAGCGCGTGCTCGGGCGCGAGGTCGGCGAGCGCGATCAGGCCGAGGACGACCTGGTCGCCCCAGTCCAGGTCGGCGCGCTCCGCGACGAGCGCGAACCGGTCCTCCACCGTGCTGACGAGGTCGGCGAACCGCAGCGTGAGGTCCTCGGTGAGCGCGCCGTCGAGCTGGTCGGACCCGTCCCAGGCGGCCGCGAGCGAGAGCGCGTAGCCCAGAGCGCTGTCGAGCTCCGGGGCGGTGGGGTCCTCGGTCCCGGGCAGGGGGCGGTCCGCCGTGTCGGCCATGGGTCGAGCGTAGGCCGACGGTCCGGTCGGGGGTAGGGCGCGGGCGCGGTCCGCCCGAACGACCGCCCTAGAGGGCGTCGCGGGAGCCGGCGGGCGGGGCCGCGGGCTCGGGGGTGGCCGGTTCCCAGTCCACGTGGTCGCCCAGCGCGGCGCTCTTGAGCACCTTCAGCGAGAGCAGCGCGCACTTCATCCGGGTGGCGGAGACGTCGATGCCGAGCAGGTCCAGGATGAAGTCGCGGTCGAGCTTCAGCAGGTCGTCGACCTTCATGCCCTTGACCTCGTCGGAGGCCATCGAGGCACTGGCCTGGCTGATCGCGCAGCCGTGCCCGTCGAAGCGGATGTCCTCGATCACGCCGCCGTCCCCGACGCGCAGCATGACCGTCAGCTGGTCGCCGCAGAGCGGGTTGTTGTCGCTGGCCTCGAGGTCGGGCGACTCCATCGGTCCCCAGTTGTGGGGGCGCTTGTAGTGCTCGAGGATGTACTCGCGGTAGAGGTCGTCCATCGTCAGTCTCCGAACAGGTCGACGACGTCGCCCAGGGCGGTGACGAGCTGGTCGACGTCGTCGCGGGTGGTGTGGATGGCGAACGACGCGCGCGTGGTCGCGGCGACGCCCAGGCGCTGCATGAGCGGCTGCGCGCAGTGGTGGCCGGCGCGCACGCAGACGCCGCGTCGCGCGACGATCTCGGCGACGTCGTGCGGGTGCGCGCAGTCGAGCGTGAACGACACCAGCGCGCCGCGGTCGGCGGCGTCGGCCGGGCCGTCGATCGTGAGGCCCGGGACGGTCCGCAGGCGCTCGAGCGCGTAGGCGGTGACGTCGAGCTCGTGGGCGCGCAGCGTGTCCATCCCGAGGTCCTGCAGGTAGGCGATCGCGGCGCCGAGACCGGCGGCCTCGGCGATCGGCGAGGTGCCCGCCTCGAACTTCGCGGGGATCTCCGCCCAGCGCGAGCCGTCGAGGGTCACGTTGGAGATCATGTGGCCGCCGCCGAGGAACGGCGGCGTGGCCTCGAGCACCGCCGGGTCGGCGTGCAGGATGCCGATGCCGGTCGGGCCGTACGCCTTGTGCCCGGTCCAGACGTAGAAGTCGGCGCCGAGCGCGGCGACGTCGACGGGCAGCTGCGGGACGGCCTGGGTCCCGTCGACGACCGCGATCGCCCCGGCGGCGTGGGCGCGGGCGACGATGTCGGCGACCGGGTTGATCGTGCCCAGCACGTTGGAGACGTGCGCGACGGCGACGACCTTCACGGTGCCGGTCTGCAGCAGCCGATCGAGCTCGTCGAGCTGCAGGCGGCCCTCGTCGTCGATCGGCACGTACGCGAACGTCGCACCGCTGCGCTCGCACAGCAGCTGCCACGGCACGAGGTTGGAGTGGTGCTCCATCTCGGTCACCACGACGGTGTCGCCGGGGCCGACGTTCGCGCCGCCCCAGGCGTAGGCGACGAGGTTGATCGCCTCCGACGCGTTCTTCGTGAACACCGTGGAGCGCGCCGGCGTGTTGAGCCACGCGGCGACGCGCTCGCGGGCGCCCTCGTAGAGCTCGGTCGCCTCCACGGCGATCCGGTAGACGCCCCGGTGGACGCTCGCCCGGTGCTGCTCGTAGTAGGCGTCCATCGCCGCGATCGCGGCCCGGTGCGTCTGCGACGTGGCGGCGCTGTCGAGGTAGACGACGCCCTCCCGGTCGAGGGTCGGGAAGTCGGAGGCGGCGGGGCGGTCGGCGGCGAGGGCCATGCTCAGACCGTGGCCGCCTCGGCCGTGCCGGTGATCCAGCCGTAGCCCTCGGACTCGAGCTTCTCGACGAGCTCGGGACCGCCCTCGTGGACGATCTTGCCGCCGTAGAGGATCGACACCTTGCTCGGCTGCACGAGGTGCAGGATGCGCTGGTAGTGGGTGATGATCAGGACGCCGGTGCCGTTGGCCTTCGCGACCTCGTTGACGCCGCCCGCGACGACGTTCAGGGCGTCGATGTCCAGGCCGGAGTCGGTCTCGTCGAGGATCGCGATCTCGGGCTTCTGGAGGGCCAGCTGGAGCGTCTCGAGGCGCTTCTTCTCGCCGCCGGAGAAGCCGTCGTTCAGGTAGCGGGAGGAGAACTCCTTCGGCACGTTCGTGAGCGCCATCGCGGCCTCGACGGTCTTGCGGAAGTCCTTCAGCGAGATGTCGTCCTCGCCGCGCGCCTGGCGGTGGGCGTTCATGACCATGCGCAGGTACTTCGCGATCGTCACGCCCGGGATGGCGACCGGGTACTGGAAAGCCATGAAGAGGCCGAGCCGCGCGCGCTCGTCGGGATCCGCCTCGACGATGTTCTCGCCCTTGTAGAGGATCTCGCCCTCGGTGACCTCGAGGCTCGGGTGCCCCATGATCACGTTCGCGAGCGTGCTCTTGCCGGCGCCGTTGGGCCCCATGAGCGCGTGGACCTCGCCCTTGTTCACCGTGAGGTCCAGACCCTTGAGGATCTGCTTGTCCTCGACCTGGACGTGGAGGTTGCGGATAACGAGGTCAGCCATGTGCGTGTGCGGTTTCCGGTTTCGTGGTGGTGGAGGGGGAAGGTCGGTCAGCCCGCGGCGAGCGGGAGCGCGGCACCGGTCGGCTCGCCGAGCCCGGCGAGGCCGGGACGCTCGGAGAACGCGACGAGATCCGCGAGGGTCGTGCCCTGCAGCGCCTTGACGACGCCGCCCTGCACGCGCATCCAGAGGATCTTCGTGGCGCACCCGTGGCCGCGGTCGGCCTCGTGGTTGCAGAGCACGCGACCGCTCTCGCTGTCGTCGACGAAGCACGTCATGGGGGCGACCGCGCCCTCGAGCGCCAGCACCGCCTCGTCCATGCGGATGTCGTCGGCGGGGCGGGCCAGGCGGTAGCCGCCGTGCGCGCCCCGGGTGCTCTCGACGAGGCCGGCCTTCTTCAGCAGCGCGACGATGCGCTCCAGGTAGGCGAGCGGCAGGCCCTCGGCCTCGGCGATCGCCTTCAGCGACGTCGGGGTCGGCTGCGGCTCGGCGGCGTGCCGACCCAGCTCGACGAGCAGGCGCACGCCGTACTCCGCCTTCGTCGTGAAGATCATGTGCGAATCCTACCAACGCGGTCGGAGTTGGCCCCGGCCGGGCGCGGGGCCGTCCGCTCGTGAAGACGGTGTTGCCGGGGCGTGACGATCCTGAGAACGCCCCTGGTGCCGGTGCATCGCGGCGGCCTAGCGTCGCCCGCTCCCGTCACCACCAGGAGGACCATCCGTGCCCCGCCACTCCCTCGCGTCGGCCGGCGTGCTCGCCGCCGCCGCCCTCGCCGCCCCGACCTCCGCGTCCGCCGCGCTCGACCTCACCCACGGCGAGCGGTTCGGCGCCGCACCGAACGAGATCGTGGACCTGGCGTCCTCCGGTCAGTTCCTCGTCGCCACCCAGGGCAAGACGGTCGTGCGGTGGGATCTCGCGAACCCCGCGAGCCCGACGCTCGCCGCCACGTCCGCCACCCTCGTGACCGGCAACGGCACGGGCGACAACGAGCCCGGCCCGACCTCGGTCGCCCTGGTCCGCGACCAGTACGTGCTCGTCCCGTTCAACGACAACAACCAGACGGGCACCGACCCGGTCGACGGCATCCACGTCCTCGACGCCGCGACCCTGGCGGTCGTGCGCACCATCTCCTTCAACGGCGGCGCGGTGGCCGGCGCCCCCACGGGCACGCCCGGCACGACCCCGCTGCTGGAGGTCCCGGACTCGGTGAGCGTCAGCCCGGACGGCACCCGGGCGGTCGTCGCCGTGGAGAACGACCGCGAGGTCGGGGAGCCGTCCGGCGGCGTGCCCGGGTTCGTGCGCATCGACACGTCCGCCGCCGACCCGGCGCTCTGGACCGCCGACCTCCTGGCCCTGCCCGCGAGCTTCCTCGCCGCCGAGGGCGTCGACGCCCAGCCCGAGTTCGTCGACGTCCGCGCGGACAACACGGTCGCCGGCACGATCCAGGAGGCCGACGCGATCGCCGTGTTCGACCTCGACACCGCAACCTCCCCGCTGCCGGACTCCGCGATCGTCAGCGCCGGCAGCTCCTCCTTCCTGGCCGACGTCACCAACGACGTCCCGGCCACCTTCCAGTTCAAGACCCCGCTGGTGCGCGAGCGCCAGCCCGACACGGTGAAGTGGGTGGCCAACGGCACGCTGCTGGCGATCGCCAACGAGGGCGAGAACGGCGCGATCGGCGGCACGCGGGACTTCTCGATCCACCAGCCCGACGGGACGCTCGTGAGCCGGATCGGCTCGGCGTTCGACCGCGCGACGGCGGACTACGGGATGCTCGACGACACCCGCAACGACGTCCCCGACAAGGGCTCGGAGCCGGAGGGCATGGACGTCGTGACGATCGGCGGGACCGAGTACCTGCTCGTGCTCGGCGAGCGCTCGGAGTCCCTGTCGACCTGGGACATCACGTCGCCCGACGCGCCGCGGCTGATCTCCCACGTCCCGACCGGCGAGGCGCCGGAGGGGATCTCGGTGAACGCGGCCCGGCGGCTCGTCGTCGTCGCCAACGAGGAGTCCGCCGGAGCGGTCGGCCTGCCCGGCTTCTTCACGCTGCACCGCTTCGTCGACCCGGCCACGCTGCCGGCCGACCGCCTGACCCCGCGCGGCCAGGGCACGCCGTACTTCAACGTCCGCGGGCTCGGTGCCGGGACCTCGTCCTCGTCGCTGAGCCTCGTCGACGGCACGGTGCCCGCGCGCACCCTGCGCGTCGGCCTGGGCGGCCGCGGCTACGCGCCACTGTCGGTCGACACCGACCTGACGGGCGCGCCGGCGGCGGCGACGCTCGAGGACGTGGCGCCGATCGCCGCGGGCGGCGCCTGGGTCGTGAGCACCAACGCGTCGCTGCGGCTCGCCCGGCTCGACGCGGCGGGCAACGTCGTCCAGACGGAGACGGTCCCGGGGAGCGGCGCCCCGTCGGGCGTGGCGACGAGCCCGGACGGCGGCACGGTCTACGTGTCGACGAGCGACACCGACCGGCTCTACCGCTACGACGTGGCGACCGACGCGTTCACCGAGGTGACGCTGTCGTTCTCGACCGCGACCGCGCGCCTGACGGACCTGGCGGTCGCCTTCGACGGGGACCTCCTCGCGGTCGAGACCGACCCGAACGCGAGCGTCTCGGCGGCGACCGTGATCCGGCTCGACGCACCGGCCGCGAAGACGACGCTCGCGGCGGGCGACCGCTCGGTCGTCGCGACGGTGCCGGTGGCCGACAGCCGCTCCTCGCGGGACATGACCGGTCTGGCGCTGCTGCCCGGCGGCGAGCTGTGGGCCGTGAGCGGCTCGATCGACGCGGGCAACCACCTGGGGACCTCGGACCTGCGCCGCATCGCCACCCTGGCACCGCCCGCGGTGAGCGTCGCCCCGAGCCTCTCGGGCGCCGGGTCCGTCGGGTCGACGATGACCTGCGACACCGGCAGCTGGAGCGGGTCGCCGGTGTTCACGCGCCAGTGGTTCCGCGGCAGCACCGCGATCGCCGGGGCGACGGGCACCAGCTACCAGCTGGTCGACGCCGACGTGGGCCGCGCGGTGACCTGCCGGGTCACCGCCACGAGCCCGGACGGCGCGACGAGCGCGTCCTCGGAGGCGGTCGTCGCGGTCCGCGACGGGGCGACCGGTCCGACCGGGGCGCAGGGCCCGACCGGGGCGACCGGGCCGACGGGCGCCACCGGCGCGACGGGCCAGACCGGTGCGACCGGTCAGACGGGCGCGACCGGTCAGACCGGTGCGGCCGGCGCGCAGGGTCCGGTCGGTCCGCAGGGCCCGGTCGGTCCGCAGGGCGTCGCCGGGCCGCAGGGGTCGGGCGGAGCCCAGGGCCCGGCGGGCGCGCAGGGTCCCGTCGGGCCGCAGGGTCCCGTCGGGCCGCAGGGTGAGCGCGGGGCCACCGGCCCGGCCGGGCGCGACGCGCGCGTGACGTGCCGCGTCATCGGCCGCCGCGTCCGGTGCACGGTGACCCGGGCCCGCGCCTCCTCCCCGGTGGTCGCCAAGCGCGGCGGCAAGGTCGTGCGCCGCGCCACGGTCGGCCGCCGCGGGTCGGTGACCTTCACCGTGCCGACGGGATCGGGCCGCCTCGTCGTCACCGTCGCCGGGCGGCGCCTCACCCGCTAGACCGCCGGGGAGGGCGCCCGCCGGTCCGGCGGGCGCCTCACCCGTCCTGCAGCGTGCGTCGGCCGAGCAGGCCGGCGCACAGCAGCAGCCCGAGGCCGCTGCCGACGTCGATCGCGCGCAGCAGCCGCTCCCCCACCCGGCGGCGCGCCACGGCGAGCGCGAGCGACAGGACCGTGAACCACGTCAGCGTCCCGAGCCCCACGCCCGCCACGAGCAGGGCGGTGGCGCCCGGGCCGTCGGCCGCTCCGGCCGTCGAGGCGGCGGCGAACACCGCCGCCCACGAGGCGATCGTCATCGGGTTGGACGCCGTCGCCGCCAGGGCGGTCGCGAACGCGGCGCGCGGGCCGGCGACCTCCTCGGTCGCCTCGCCTCCCATCCGCACCCGGAACGCCGACCACAGCGTCCGCAGGCCGAGCGTGGCGATCACGGCGGCGCCGAGGAGCCCGAGCGCGAGCGCCAGCGCGTCGATCTGCAGGACCTGGCCGGCGCCGAGCGCCCCGAGCAGGGCGTAGGTCGCGTCGACCACGGCCGCCCCCGCACCGATGGCCACGCCGCCGCGCAGCGAGCCGCGCAGGACCGTGCGCATGCACAGCAGCGAGATCGGGCCGATCGCGGCGGCCACGACGAACCCGAGGCCGAAGCCGAGGACGAGCGCGTCGCTCATGCCCGACCGCCGGACCGCTTCGGGGTGCAGGTCCGGTACTGGCGGCTGTCCCGCAGCGTCGTGCCGTCGGTGAAGCGGACGACGATCCGGACCGTGAAGCGGCCCTTCGGCAGGCCGCGCAGGTCGATGCGGCTGCGCAGCGACCGGCCGCTGCGCCGTAGCACCCGCCCCGCGTAGCGGACCTCGATCGACCGCGGCGTCCGTCCGGCGGTCCGCAGGATCCGCAGGACGAAGCTGCGGCGGCTCACGCAGCGCCGGATCGTTGGCAGCAGCGGGGCCGTGGTCTGCGGCGCGACCGGCACGACGGCGGCGGGAGCGGCCGGCGCCGGCGGGTCGTCGGCCGGCGCCGTGGGCGCCGGCGGATCGGGCGTCGGGGTCGGGGTCGGGGTCGGGGTCGGCTCGACGGGCGCCGGGGCGGGCGCCGTCCCCCGCCCGGTCAGCTGCACGGCCGCCGCGTCGTCGGCCGTGCGGACGACCAGCGTCGCCGGCGCGTCGCCGACGGCGACGGGCGCGAACGCCACCGTCACCCGGCAGCTGCCGCCCGCCGCGACCGGGCCGCTGCGGCAGCTGCCGGGGTCCAGGACGTACGGCGCCCCGGCCGGGGACAGCTCCAGCGCGGTCACCTCCAGCGGCGCGTCACCGCGGTTGGCGATCGTCACGTCCTGCGCGGCGGACGGCCCGCTGCCGACCGCCCGCGCGCCGAGGTCGAGCCGGGCCGGTCCCGCCTCGAGCAGCGGTGCGGTGCCCGTGCCGGTGAGCGCCACCGTGCTCCTGCCCGCGTTGCCGAGCAGCTCGAGCGTCGCGGTCCGGCTGCCGGCCGCCGCCGGGTCGAACGCGATCGCCACCGTGCAGCTGGCACCGGGGTCCAGCGCGGTCGTGGCCGTGCACGTGCCCCCGGCCAACGGGTACTCCGCCGCGCGGGCGCCCACCACGGCGAGCGCCGTGAGCTCCAGGCGGGTCGTCCCGGAGCTCGTGAGCGTCACGGTCCGCGTCGGCGAGGCGCCCGCGGCGACCGGCTGTCCGCCGAAGGCCAGCGGCGAGGGCGTCAGCGTGGCGGCCGGCTCGATGCCCGTGCCGGCGAGGGCCCCGATCGCGTTGCCGTTGCGGAACGGCGTCACGTTCCCGGCGTTCGAGCGCACGCGCACCGCCCCGGACCGCGCGCCGACGGCTCCCGGGTCGAAGCGCACGCCGACCGTGCAGCTGCCGCCGGGCGGGATCTCGACCGCGGTGGTGCACGTCCCGGCGTCCGCGCCCGGGGCGCGGGTGAACTCGCCGATCGCGGTGCTCGTCACGTCGATCCCGTCGAGGGTGAGCGGCAGCGTCCCGGTGCTGCGGACGGTGACGGTGCGCACGGCGCTCGCTCCGCGCACGATGGACCACTCCCCGACGTCGATGTCGTCGACGGCGATCCGTCGGTCGAGGACCCCGGCGCCGCGCAGGCTCGTGCCGACGCTCCCCTCGGCCGCGAGCAGGTCGAGACCGACCCCCACGCCACCCTCCTGCGTCGGCTCGAAGACGACGACGACGGTGCAGGACGACCCACGCGGAAGCGTGGTCCCGCACGTCCCGCCGTCGACTCCGGCGAGGCGACGGACCCGCGTCGACGCGCTGACGAAGCGCACGCCGGTCAGGTCGCGCTCGCCGACGGCGCTGAAGGTGATCGTCAGCGGCGCGCTCGTCCCGCCGACGAGGACGTTGCCGGCGTCGAGTCCGACGGATCCCGCCGGGTCCACGGCCAGCTCGGCCGGGGTCCCGGTCGCGGCGAGCGGGACGTCGCGGGTCGGCGCGCCGGTCCCGGTGACCCGCAGGGTCGCCTGCAGCGGCCCCGTGGCCCGCGGTCGCAGCAGCGCGGTCACGGTGCACGAGGACCCGACGGGCACGCTGGTCCCGGCGGAGCAGGTGCCCCCGCCCAGCTGGAAGCCCGTCGTCCCCGCGTCGGGGATCGTGATCGAGGCGATCGCGTAGGGCGCGTCCCCCGTGTTCGTCAGGGTCGTCATGCGGCTGACGAGGTACGAGGTCATGGACGCCGACCCGAAGTCGAGCATCGCCGGCGCGGCCGTGAGCGCGGGCGCCGCGGACGCGGGCGCCGCCGTCAGCCCGCCGACTGCGAGCAGCAGCACGCCGATGGACGACGCGATCGATCGCCGCATGAGACCTCTCCCCCGTGTCGGGCCGACGCCACCGCCGGTCCCTGGAACACCGACGAGCCTACGCATTCGCCCCGGCGGCGTGCCGGACATGCCGCACACAGCGCCGGGTCCCGGCGCGCGTCAGGGTGCCACGTTCGCGGGGCGCGGCGCATCCGTGACCCCGGACCGCCATGATTCCCGCGCTCGATGTCGCGCCTGTCCCGCCCGCTCCTTCTCCCGCTCGCCCTCGTCGCCCTCGGCGGCTCCGTGGCCGCGTCCGCCGTCGCCCAGGATCCGGCTCCGACACCGGCGCCGACCCCGGTCGCGACGCCCACGCCGACCCCGACGCCGGCGCCCGCGGTGGATCCGAACCCGTGCCGGCGCCCGGAGCTGCGGCTGCGCTGCCCGGACCTCGTGATGCGCACGCCCTACGGCTTCCACCTGCTGCGCACGAAGAAGGGCCGGTCGCTGCTGGCGACGACCAACGCGATCGTGAACGTCGGGGACGGGCCGCTGGAGGTGCGCGGCCGGCGGATCACCCGCACGCGGATGTCCGCCCGGCAGGTGCTGCGCGGCCGGACCGCCGCGACGACCCGCGTGCAGCCACCCAACGGCAGCATCCGCTTCTTCGACACGCGGACCCGCGGCACGTACTGGAAGTTCGAGGACGCGGCGGGCTTCGAGCTCTGGGCGCTCGACGCGCAGGGCTTCCGCACCCGCCTCGTGCGCACCGGGCCGAAGATCTTCTACTGCTACCGGGACCTCACGCGGGTGCGGTCGCTCGCCACCCGCCGCCCCTACCGCGGCTCGCCGCGGACCCGGCAGTACGGCGCCTGCTCGCAGAAGGGGCCGATCAGCCGCGTGACGCTCGGCACCTCGGTCGGCTGGGCGGACATCTACCCGTGGCGCTACCCGCAGAACTGGATCGACGTGACCGGGTTCTCCGGCTGCTTCGCGTACGTCCACAAGGCGGACCCGTCCAACCGCTTCGTCGAGCTCGACGAGCGCAACAACGCCTCGGCCGTCAGCGTGCGGCTGCCGTGGCGCGGGTCCGGCGGCCGCCGCGGCTGCCCGACGGTGCGAGCCGGGGCGCCCCCGCGCACCGCGACCGACCCGGTGCCGACCGAGGGCGACGTGCAGCCGCCCGAGAACCCGTACGGCGGGGGCTACTCCGCCGTCGGCCGCGGCACGTAGACCGGCACGCCGGCCGCACGGCCGCGCAGCGCGATCGTGTCGTGGAACACGAGCTCGGGGTGGTCCTCGAGGAGCGCCTGGTACGTGGCCCCGGCGACGAACAGGTCGTGCGGGGTCCCCTTCGTCGCGCCCTCGAGCCGGGCGGCGGTGTTCACCACGTCCCCGATCACCGTGTAGTCGAGGCGCCGCTGGCTGCCGACGTTGCCGGCCATCACCGGGCCGCTGTTGAGCCCGATGCCCATGCGGAACTCGACGTCGCGGCCCTCCGCGGCGAGCTCGGCGTTGAACGCGGCGCAGCGGACGAGCATGTCCTGGGCGGCCCGCACCGCCCGGTCGGCGTGGTCGGGGTGCGGGACGGGCGCCCCGAAGACCGCGATGATGCCGTCGCCGAGGAAGCCGGTCACGGTGCCGCCGCGGTCGAGGATCGCCTCGGTCATCGTCGAGAGGTAGCGGTTGAGGAGCTCGAGCACGACCTCGGGCCGGTTGCGCTCGCTGAAGGTCGTGAAGCCGCGGATGTCGCTGAGCAGCACGGTCGTCTCCATCCGCTCGCCACCGAGCCGCAGCGAGCCGTCGCGCTCGGCGCGCGCGAGGACCTGGTCGACGACGTCGTCGCTGACGAACCGGGCGAACACGCGCCGGGTGAACTCGCGCTCGACCGCCTCGCGGACCGAGCCGGTCACGAGCGCCACGACGGTGCCGAGCGCGAGCGCGACCAGCGGCGCCGCGACGGGCAGCACGAAGCCGCCGGAGAAGGCGAGCAGCGCCGCGCCGACGAGGAGCCCGGCGGCGACGAGCGCGACCGCCGCGAGGAGCGCGGCGTTGCGCGCCCCGCCGCCCAGCCGCGCCCCGGCCGCGACGGGCAGGCCGGCGAGCATCGCGGCGAGCAGGACCGCGAGCCAGCGCGGCGCGGTGCGCAGCGGGAAGCCGTCCAGGACGGTCGCGATCGCGTTGGCCTGGATCTCCGCCCCGGACATCTCGCCGGCCGACGCGAACGACGTCGGGTGCACGTCCTGCAGCGTCGTGGCGACCGGGCCGACGACGACGATCCGGTCGCGGAACGTGCCGCGGGGCACCGGGCGCGGCCCGACGACGGAGGAGAACGACACCTGCGGGACGGTGCCCGGGGGGCCCGCGTAGTCGATCAGGAACGGGTCCTGCGGGACCGTCGTGGGGTCCAGGCGCCGGCCGCGGACGACCTCGGCGGTCGCGACGGCGAGCGTCGGCAGGCCCGCCTGCCGCACGCGTCCGCGCCGGTACACGCCGCCCGGGTCGATCGGGAACAGCGCGATCCCGGGGCGGGCGCGCGAGAACGCGAGCGCCTCCGGGTCGCCGCCGAGCAGGTTCGGTCGCCCGGCCGCCGAGACCTCGGTGGTGGCGAGCACCACGTCGCCCGCCTCGCGCAGCGCGAGCAGCAGCGCGTTGTCGGACTCGATCGCCTCGATGCACGCGTCGGTGATGTCCGGGTCGTCGGGGTCGCAGTCCGGATCGGTCTCCTCGCTGAACTGCACGTCGTAGACGATCGCCCGGGGCCGGTCGGCGGCGATCCGCTCGATCGCGCGGGCGTGCAGCGAGCGCGGGAACGGCCAGCGCTGGTCGAGGTCGCTGAAGGTCCGGTCGTCGACCGCGACGACGACGAGGTCCTCGCGCGGCGTCTGCTCGCCGCGGACCGCGAAGCGGACGTCCCCCGAGGCGCGCTCGAGGCCGTCGAGCACCGGGGTCGCGGCGAGCACGACCGCGATGGCGATCGTGCCGAGCAGCGGCAGCACGAGCAGGCGCTGCGCGCGCAGGCTCGCGCGCGCACGGCCCAGCCGGCCCGGTCCCCCGGTTGTGCCCCCCTGCGGTCCCACGCACGCGTCAGCTTCGCACAGCGGTGCGGGCCATCGGCCGCTCCGCCTGCGCCTGCGCGCGCACGACGTCCTCGTGCACGGCCCGCGTGAGCGCGCGGTCGCGCGGCTCGGGCGAGTCCAGCGCCGCCCGGACGAGCTCGCGCGGCAGCCCGAGCAGGACCACCCGCTCGCGGGCCCGGCACATGACGGGGCTCGGCCCGTCGTCGAGGACGCCGTTGTGGCCGACGAAGCGCCCGGGCCCGGCGAGGCGCACCCGCTGCGCGCCCTCGCCGCCGCGCACGCTGACCTCGACCGCGCCGCGGACGACGAGCAGCAGGTGCGCGGGCACGTGGTCGTGCGGGATCAGCGTGGTGCCGCGGGCCAGCTCGGTGCGCCGCAGCCCGTCGCAGAGGTCGGCGACCATGCCGGGGTCCGCGAACGAGCGGAAGCACAGCAGCCCGCGCAGGTACTCGGCGGACTCGGGCGCGGTCGGCGACGGGAGCGCGACGTCCTGCGGCTCGGGGTAGGACGGGCCGCCGGCCGCGAGCTGGAGCGCGGCGTAGCGCTCGCGCAGCCGCCGGACCGCGACGTCGCCGATGCGCCGCGTGAACGCGACGGCGCCGGGCCGCACGTCGGTGCGCAGCTGCTCGAACGCGCCACCGTGCAGGACCCAGCCCTCGACGTCCTCGAGCGCGATCGCGTCGGCGAAGCGGCGGCGCCGCCCGATCAGCGAGGTCTCGCCGAGCACGCCGCCTGGGCCGACCTCGCCGACGGCGACGCGGGCGCCGCCGGCGCTGCGGTAGGAGATCTCGACCCGGCCGGAGCGGAGCACGTGGAGGTCCCCGGCGGCGGCGCCCTGCCGCAGCAGCAGCTGCCCGGCGGGGGCGGAGAAGGGGCGCACGAGCGCGGCGACGACCGCCGCCTCCTCGTCGCCCATGTCGGCGAAGCTCGGGACGTCGTCGCGCAGCGACGCCATCCGCTCCTGCACCAGGCCGCTCACAGCGGGAGCTCCCGCGTCTCGATGGTCAGCTCGGCGGTGGCCGGGTCCGGGAACGCACGGAGCATCGAGTACTCCGGCACCTCGATCCAGCCGGTGTGGTCGCGCGTGAGCGGCTCGGAGGCCACGACGATCGAGGTGGTCGGGCCGTCCCCCATCGCGTAGGTGCCGTCGCGCCCGGCGAACGCGCCACCGGTCGTGTACCAGAGGGTCGTGAAGTCGTGCTCGCGCTCGCCGGCGAAGAACGAGTCGTCGTCGGGGTACCAGCCGTAGTCGTAGGCGAAGCGCGTCGTCAGCAGCCACTCCCCGTCGGAGAGGACGAGGTTCACCGGGGACTGCGTGCGGATCCCGCGGCGCTCGCGGATCCCCCGCAGGACGGTGAGCGCGCGCTCGACCGCGACGGTCGCGTCGTCGATCGTCGCCGGGCCGAGCGGGTCGGGCAGGCCGGAGAGCACGAGCGCGTAGACCCACTCGGTGTCCGTGGTGCCCTCGATGCGGTTGGCGAGGTCGGGACCGACGTGCTCGAGCAGGTCGTAGCGCATGGCGCCGAAGTCGTAGAGGTCGCCGTTCTGGGCGAGCGCGACGTGCGCCCCGTCGAAGCAGAACGGGTGCAGGTTGTGCGGGCCGATCCGCTCGCGCTCGTCGTAGACGACGCCGCGGACGTGGGCGAGGAGCGCGCGGGCGCGGACCTTGCGGGTCAGCGCGCGCAGGTTGCGGTCGAAGTTCGGCAGCGTCGGCACGCGGTAGGTGAACGGCCGGGCCGGGTCGTGGCTGCCTGCGTCCCAGGCGGCGAGCCCGAAGCCGCCGAGGTTCAGCAGCGACATGAGCTCCGAGTCGACCGTCTGCCGCACCAGCGCGCGGTCCGCGCCGAAGAGGAGGTCGTCGACCACCGCCTCGTCACCGAGATACGCCGTGACCCTGCACATCGCCTGCCTCCATCGTGGAACCCCCCGGCGTCGGGCGACGCCGCCGTCGCGCAGCGTGTCACGCGCCGGGGCCGCCCGAAACCTCCATTCACCACAAACCGGTTGTCACCCCGGTCCAGGGTCAGCGGCGCCGCGCGAGCCGCTTCCTGGCCTTGGCGGTGAGCGTTCCGACGCTCGGGCCGCCACGGGCGATGCGCCGCAGCGTGGCGAGCGTGAACGGCGTGGTCACCGACTGGCCGGCGCGCACGAGGATCGTCGCCCCGGTCGCGCCGTCGCGCACGCTCACGACGCCCTCCCGGACCGTGATCCGGGTGACCGTGCAGGTGTCCTCGGTCAGCCAGCGGGTCCCGCGGACGGAGGCGGCACCGTCGCGCCCGACCGTGCGGTAGTCGCCCTTGCCGGACCCCCAGAGCTTGCGGACCTTGCCGCGCTTGCGCTTCTTCGCGGCCACGGTGGCGGTCGGGGCCAGCGCGCGGGGGCGGGTGGACGGGAAGAGCCGGCGCTGCTCGCTGATCCAGTCCTTGTAGCCGGGGCTCGTGCGGGGGCAGCCGGACAGGTCGCCGCCGACGAGCTCGGCGTCGACGAACGGGTTGCGCGCGGTCGGCTGGCGGACGAGGAACACGCCGTCGTAGAACTCCATGCGCTGGACGACGCCGGTGGCGGTGACGCGCACGAGCGTCGCGCGGCCCTGGGTGGCGTCGACGATCGTGCCGGTCGGGATCGAGGTGGCCTCCTCGATCCGCACGAACGTGGAGCTGCCGGGCAGCCGCACGAGGACGGTCCCCGCGGTCGGCTCGAGGTTCGCGGTCGTCGGCGCCGGGTCGGGCGTGGAGGAGGGCGGCGTGGTGTCGGCCGGCGGGGCGGGCGTCGGGCCGGTGGGCGCCGGCGTCGGGTCGGCGGGCGCCGGATCCGGGGCGCGGACGGCTTCGCAGTCGGCGGAGACGAGCGTCTCGTCGGTGTCGCGCAGCCCGCTGTCGGTCCCGGTGCCGCAGATCAGCCGGTCGCGCCCGCCGTCGCGGGCCTGCAGCGTGTCGTCGTCGGCGCCGGCGTCGAGGTCGTCCTCGCCCGCACCGCCGTCGAGGGTGTCGGCGCCCGCGTCGCCGCGCAGGTCGTCGGCGCCCGCGCGACCGGTGAGGACGTCGGGCCCGTCCCCGCCGATCAGGAGGTCCGCGGCGTCGCTGCCGGAGAGGGTGTCTGCGGCCGTGCCGCCCTCGAGTCCCTCGACCGTGGTGAGCGTGTCGGTCGCGCCCGTGCCGTCGTCGGCCGTCGTGCCCGCGGCGAGATCCGCCGTCACCGGGGCGGCGGCCGCGGCGTAGGAGGCCCGGTCGCGGCCGGGACCGCCGTCGAGCCGGTCGGCGCCGCCGGCCCCGACGAGCACGTCGTCCGCGCCGCCTCCGGCCAGGTCGTTGGCGGCCGCGTCACCGGTGAGCATGTCCGCCTGCGGCCCGCCGACGAGGTGCTCGACCGCGAGCTGGTCCTCCGCTCCGTACCCGTCGAGGGTGGCCGCCCCGGACGCCAGGCTGGCGACGACCGGGCCGGGCGCCTCGTCGTAGCGCGCGGTGTCCGCGTCGGCGCCACCGACGAGCAGGTCCGCGCCGCCGCGGCCCTGCAGCTCGTCGTCACCGGCACCGCCCACGAGCTGGTTCGCTGCGCCGTCCCCGCTCAGACGGTCGGCGCCCGCGCCCCCGAAGAGCCGCTCGATCGCCACGAGCTGGTCGCTGCCCGCGCCCGTCGCGGTCCCCGCCGCCAGGTCCGCGGTGATCGCGTCCGTGGCGGAGGCGAAGTTCGCGGTGTCCGCGTCCGCCCCGCCGTCGAGCAGGTCGTCGCCACCGTTGCCGACGAGCATGTCGTCGCCCGGACCGCCGCGCAGCTCGTTCGCGGCGGCGTTCCCCACCAGCGAGTCGGGACCGCTGCCGCCCGTGACGTGCTCGACCGCGCTGACGCTGTCGAACTCCGCCCCGCCGATGACCGCGAACCCGGTGCCGGCATCGGTGAGCCCGAGGCTCACCGCCTGCGACCGGTCGGCGAACGAGACGGTGTCCGCTCCCGGCCCACCCGCGAGGGTGTCGTTGTCGCCGAGGCCCTGCAGCAGGTCGTCGCCGTCGCCGCCGGTCAACGTGTCCGGGCCCGCGCTGCCGCGCAGCGTGTCCCCGAACGCGCTGCCGAGCACCTGCTCGACCGCGGTCAGCGTGTCGGTCCCCTCCCCCGTCGCGGTCCCCGCCGCGAGGTCCACGGCGACCGGCCCCGCCGCCCCGCCGAAGCCCGCCACGTCCGTGCCCGCATCCCCCTGCAGGTCGTCCGCGTCAGGCCCGCCGACGAGCGTGTCGCTGTCGGCCCCGCCGCGCAGGACGTCCTCGCCCGCACCGCCGTCCAGGCTGTCGTTGCCGCCGTCCCCCTGCAGTTCGTCCGCGCCGCCTCCGCCGATGAGGGTGTCGCCGGAGGCGCCCCCGATCAGGTGGTTGGGGCCGCCGTCCCCGGTGAGCGTGTCGGAGGCCGTGCTGCCCTCGAGGTGCTCGATCGCCGTGAACGTGTCGGTCGGCGAGCCGACGCCCGCGTTGCCCGTGCCGGTGGCGAGCGACGCGACGACCGTGCTGGGCGTGCCGAGGTAGCGGTAGAGGTCGGTGTCGGCGCCCCCGTCGGCGGTGTCACCGCCGCCGCGCCCGTGGAGCACGTCGTCGCCCGGTCCGCCGAGCATCGTCGTGGCCTCGCTCGGGTTGCCCGAGAGGACGTCCGCGCCCGGCCCGCCGTCCAGGACGCGACCGCCGGCCGTCGCGCTCAGCGTGTCCGCGCCGCTGCCGCCGATCACGCGCTTGAGGCCGCTCAGCGTGTCGTTCTCCCCCGCCTCGCCGGCGCCCGAGACGGAGGCGGCCGGGGTGGCGAGCGTCGCCGTGATCGGCGCGACGCGGTCGGCGTAGGTGACGACGTCGCGGTCGGCGAGCCCGCCGCGCAGCGTGTCGGCGACGACCCCGGGGCCGCCCGAGAACGTCACGGTGACGACGTTCAGCGCGTTGGAGTACTGGTTGCGCAGCGTGTCGGCGCCCGGTCCGCCGGTCAGCGCGATCGTGTCGTCGAACGTGCGGGCCGACCCGTCGGGGCCGAAGAAGCAGGTCGCCACCGTCTCGTCGCCGGTCGGCGAGCAGACGTCCGCGCCGGCCGCGGTGAAGGCCACCGCACCGTCGGCGTCGATGTCGACGCCCTGGGCCTGCAGCGGTCGGGTGCGCAGGTCCACCGCCTCCGCGGGCGCGCCGGTCACCGTCACCGTGAGCCCGTAGGTCGTCCCCGAGGGGACCGCGTCGATGAGGACGTCCGCGGACGCCGGTGCGGCGGCCGTCAGGCCGACGATGAGGGCGCTCGCCGCGAGCAGCCACGTGTGCAGTCTCTCCATGCCCCCCACCATCCCGCCCCCGGGCCCGGTCGTTGTGTGACCTGCACGCACACCGGACGTGCGCGTGCACACACGACGCTAGCAGCGCGCGACACCGACACCCCCGCTTCCGGCAGATCAGACGCGCACGGCCTCGCCGCGGATCAGCGGCCGCACGAGCGCCGGAACGCCCGGGAAGCTGTCGTCGCGCACCCCGCGCACCTCGAGGCCCGGGGCCGCGCGCAGCGCCGCGAGCGTGTCCCGGTTGGCGTTGCACCCACCGGCGAGGGCCCCCCAGGGCCGGTTGAGCCGGTCCTGCCAGGCGGCGTGGCGGTGCCCGTCGGCGCGGACGTGCTCGACGAAGCGAAAGCGGCCGCCCGGCTTCAGGACCCGGACCGCCTCGGCGAGCACGCCGGGCACGTCGGGGGCGGTGCAGAGCACGAGCGTGCAGACGATCGCGTCCGCCTCGCCGTCCTGCAGCGGCAGGCGCTCGCCGCCCGCCTGCGCCACGGTCACCCGCTCGGGGCCGCCACCCTCGCCCGCCGCGACCTTCGCGCGCAGGCGCTTGACCATGTGCGGGTCGGGCTCGGTGGCGATCAGCCGGTCGACCGCGGCGGGGTAGTGCGCGAGGTTCAGCCCGGTTCCCGCGCCGAGCTCGACGACCGTGCCGGAGAGGTCGCCGATCGCCTCGGCGCGCATCGCGGTGAGCCCGCCGCGCTCGGCGCGCTGGAAGATGACGTCGTAGCCGGCGGCGAACAGGCGGTCGAGGATCATGCGGGCCAGCCTAGACGCGCCCGGGGCGGGGCGGGTGGTGCGATCCCCGAACCCCGTACCCTCCGTTGCCGCATGACCACAGCCGCCGCCACCGCCATCCGCTCCGATCTGCGCAACGTCGCGATCGTCGCCCACGTCGACCACGGGAAGACCACGCTGGTCGACGCCATGCTGCACCAGGCGGGCACCTTCCGGGAGAACCAGGAGGTTGCCGACCGGGTCATGGACTCGATGGACCTCGAGCGCGAGAAGGGCATCACGATCCTCGCGAAGAACACCTCGGTCCAGTACGGGGACGTGAAGCTCAACATCATCGACACCCCGGGCCATGCGGACTTCGGCGGCGAGGTCGAGCGCGGCCTGACGATGGTCGACGGCGTGCTGCTGCTCGTCGACGCCTCCGAGGGGCCGCTGCCGCAGACGCGCTTCGTGCTGCGCAAGGCGCTCGCCGGTCGCCTACCGGTGATCCTCGTGATCAACAAGGTCGACCGCGACGACGCGCGCATCAAGGAGGTCGTGGACGAGGTCTACGACCTGTTCCTCGACCTCGACGCCGACGAGGACCAGATCGAGTTCCCGATCGTCTACACGAACGCCAAGCAGGGCTGGGCGTCGCTGGAGCTCGACGGGGACCAGGCGGTCCCGGGCACCGACCTCCGTCCGCTGATGGACCTGCTGGTCGAGACGATCCCCGCACCGACCTACGAGGAGGGTCACCCGTTCCAGGCCCTCGTCACGAACCTCGCCGCCTCCCCGTACGTCGGTCGCCTCGCGATCTGCCGCGTCAAGGAGGGCACCGTCCGCAAGGGCCAGGACATCGCCTGGTGCCGCGCCGAGACGGACGCCGAGGGCAACCGGATCGTCTCCCGCGCCAAGGTCACCGAGCTGTACGTCACCGACGGGCTCGAGCGGGTCGACGCCGCCGAGGCGGGCCCGGGCGAGATCGTCGCGATCGCCGGCCTGCCGGACGTCACGATCGGCGAGACGCTCGCCGACGCCGCCGACGCCCGGCCGCTGCCGGTCATCAGCGTCGACGAGCCGTCCCTGAGCGTCACGATCGGGATCAACACCTCGCCGCTGGCCGGCCAGTCGGGCAAGTTCCTCACCGCCCGCCAGGTCAAGGACCGCCTCGACCGCGAGCTGATCGGCAACGTGTCGCTGCGCGTCAACGAGACCGAGCGCCCCGACACCTGGGAGGTCCAGGGCCGCGGCGAGCTGCAGCTCGCGGTGCTCGTCGAGATGATGCGCCGCGAGAGCTACGAGCTGACGGTCGGCAAGCCGCAGGTCGTCACGCGCGAGATCGACGGCAAGGTCCACGAGCCGATCGAGCGGATGACGATCGACGTGCCCGAGGACTACGTCGGCGTCGTCACGCAGCTGCTCGCGCTGCGCAAGGGCCGCCTCGAGCAGATGATCAACCACGGCACGGGCTGGGTCCGCATGGACTACCTCGTCCCCGCCCGCGGCCTGATCGGCTTCCGCACCGAGTTCCTCACCGAGACGCGCGGCACCGGGCTCATGCACCACGTCTTCGAGCGCTACGAGCCGTGGCAGGGCGAGATCCGCACGCGGCCGTCGGGCTCGCTGGTCGCCGACCGGCGCGGCACGGTCACGTCGTTCTCCTGCTTCAACCTGCAGGAGCGCGGGATCCTGTTCGTGTCGCCCGGCGACGAGGTCTACGAGGGCATGGTCGTCGGCGAGAACTCCCGCTCGGAGGACCTCGACGTCAACGCGGTGCGCGAGAAGCAGCTGAACAACATCCGCTCCTCCACCGCGGAGGAGCTCGTCCGGCTGACGCCCGCCAAGCCACTGTCGCTCGACGGGGCGATGGAGTTCCTGCGCGAGGACGAGTGCGTCGAGGTGACCCCCGACCACGTGCGGCTGCGCAAGGTGAACCTCGCGCAGACCGACCGCGTCCGCGCCGCGCGCCAGGCGCGCAACGCCGAGAAGTCCTAGTCCGCGGCGGCCGCCGCGACGACGAGGTCGGCGAGGACCCGCAGGCCGAGCGGGATCCGCGCCGGGTCCAGCCACTCCGCGAGCGTGTGCAGGCCCTCGCCGTCCGCGAGCCCGACGGTGAGGGCCGCCAGCCCGGCCCCGAGCGCCGCGTTGGCGTCGGTTCCCGCGTCCTCCAGGATCCACGCGCAGCCGTGCGCGTCGTGGGCGGTCGTCGCCGCGCGGGCGAGCGGGTGGTCGGGGGCGATCGCCCCGCCGGGGCGGCGGCCCAGCTCGGTCCACTCCCACGCGAGCCCGGCGGCGCCGGCGGCGACGAGCTCCCGGGCCCGGGTCTCGAGCGCGGCGAGCACGAACGTGCCGGGCGCCCGGATCTCGAGCGTGAACGACGCGTGCGCGGCGAGCACGTTGATGTCGCCGCCGCCGGTGACGGAGGCGACGTGCCAGGACCAGCTCTCCTCGCGCCCCGGGCGCTCCGCGGCGAGCAGCGCGATGGCGCGCGCCGCCGCGTGCACGGCGGAGTCGCGGTCCCGGTCGCTCCAGGAGTGCCCGCCCGGGCCGTGCACGTCGACGCGGGCGCGCACGGAGCCGTTGCCGGCGAGGCTGATCCGGCCGAGCATCGCGCCCTCGACCGCGACGAACGCGGCGAGGTCGTCGTGGGTCGCCACCAGGTGCTTGGCGCCGCGGAGGTTGCCCAGGCCCTCCTCGCCGACGGTCGCCACGAGCCAGACGTCGTGCCCGTCGCCCTCGCCGGGGACGAGGTGGCGCAGCTCGGCCAGCGCGGCGACCGCGACCGTGTTGTCCCCCACTCCCGGCCCGTGCAGGCGGCCGTCGGTCCCGGTGCGCAGCGCGTGGTCGACGTCGGCGGGGAAGACGGTGTCGAGGTGGGCGGCGACGAGGACCCGGCGGCCGGTCGTGCCGCGCCGCAGCCGCGCGAGGACGTTGCCGACCGCGTCGACGTGCACGTCGCCGAGCCCGTCGGCCCGCCACCAGCCCTGCACGATCGCGGCGCGCGCCGCCTCCTGCTCCAGCGGCGCCGGGACGACCGCCAGCTCGTGCAGGCGGATGAGGGTGGCGGCGCGGAGCTGCTCGTCGGTCACGCGTGGGACGCTACGGGGCATGGATCGCGCGCGACTGCGGCAGCTGTGGGACCGGGGACAGCACGGCTGGCCGCGCTCCTACCCCGTGGCGCAGTTCCCGAACGCGCCGCTGCTCGTGTACCTCGCCGCGTGGCTCGGGCGGCAGCTCAGCGACGGCGACACGCGCACGGCGTTCGACGCGCTCGGCCGGGTGGCGCTCGCGTGCTGGGCCTACGACGAGCTGCGCTACGGCGTGAACCTGTTCCGCCGCGGGCTCGGAGCGGTCGCGCTCGTCGCCATCACGGTCGGACTCGCCGCCGACCTGGGCTGAGACGACGGGCTCCCGCTCGACGGGGAGCCGAGGGACCGGCCGCGCACGGGGCGCGGCGGTCCGGGCGGGCTACTCGTCGTCGAGGCCCGCGGCGTAGCGGTCGTTCTGCTCCTTCTCGCCGAGCGCCTGCGCGACGGCGAAGCCGATCAGCACGTGGGCGAGCGCCGGGAAGGCGACGAAGAACACGATCACGAGCCCGAAGGTCGCGGAGAAGGCATCCATGGCGATCATCGTCTGCGGATCCTATCCAGAATCAGGCCGGATAGCTCTCGGCCCCGAGGTCCCCGGCGCTCACGCGCTCGCCGCTGCGGATGAGCTGGCGCGCGCGCTCCAGGTCGTCGTGGCCGCCGACCGTCAGCGCGCCCCGCACGACGCCGCTGTCGACGTAGTAGATCGTGAACCGCCCGTCGGGGATCGAGCCGACGACGAGCTCCTCGTTCCACGAGCGAGCCGGGCCGACGTACTCGAGCGAGGTCCAGTCCGCGAGGTCGCTGAAGAAGTACGGGACCGTGTCGTACGGGACGTCCTGCCCGAGCATGTTCCGGGCCGCGGTCGCCCCCTGGGTCATCGCGACGTCCTCGTGCTCGATCCGCAGCGCGTGACCGTGCACGACGCTGTCGTACTCGCACATGTCGCCGGCGGCGTAGACGTCGTCGGCGGAGGTCTTCAGCCGCGCGTCGCAGAGCACGCCGCCCGCCTCGCCCAGGGCCAGGCCCGCCTTGCGGGCGAGCATGACGTCCGGGGTGGCGCCGACGCCGCAGACGACCGCGCCCGCCGCCAGCTCGCGGCCGTTGCGCGTCGTGACCGCGCGCACGCGCGCGTCGTCGGCGTCCCCGTCGCCGAGGAACGCCTCGATCTCGTCGCTGCCGAAGATCTCGACGCCGTGGCGCTCGAGCACGTCGCGGAAGAAGACGCCCGCGCGCAGCCCGAAGCCGCCGGACAGCGGCTCGGCCTCCTGCAGGACGATCGCGACGCGCTTGCCGAGCGTCGTCAGCGACGCCGCGACCTCGCAGCCGATGTAGCTGCCACCGATGCAGACGACGCGGTCGACGTCCTCGACGTCGCGGCGGATCGCGTCGCTGTTGCCGAGCGCGCGGACGTAGTGGATGCCGTCGAGCTGCGCGCCGTCCACGCCGCCCAGCCGGCGGACCATGGCGCCGGTCGCGATCAGCGCCTTGCCGTAGGAGAGCGTCTGCTTGTTCGAGAGCGTGGCGGTGTGGGCGTCGGTGTCGAGCCCCATGACGCTGACGCGGCTGAGCAGCTCGACGTCGTTCTCGGCGTACCAGTCGGTGGGATGGACGAGCGCGTCGTCCTTGCTCTCCGCGCCCTGCAGGTAGCCCTTGGTCGCCGGGGGCCGGTGGTAGGGCGGGTCGATCTCGCGGCTGACGATCGTGATCGACCCGGTGGCCCCCTCCTCGCGCAGCGTCTTCGCGGCGGTCGCGGAGGCGACGCCACCCCCGATGAGCAGGAAGTCCACGTGTCGGTCGGCCATCGCCCGATCCTGACACGGTGTCAGGATCCGCGTCGTCCGCCTCGCTTGCGTGTCCCCGGGCCGACGGGGTTCAGCTGCGCTGCAGCGTCGCCGCGTGCGTGGCGACCCGCGGATCCCCGTCGGCGGTCGTCGCGCGGACGGTCACGCGCACCGCCCCGTCGGCGGACCGCAGCAGGGCGCGACCCTCCTTCGTCACGCGCAGCCGCACGAGGCGGTCACCGCCGACCGGCACGCTGATGCGCACCGTGCCGAGGACACGCGAGCCACGGCGCAGCCGCACGAGGCTCACGCACCGCGCGCCCTCCGGGCCGTCGCAGCGCACGAGCAGCCCGACGGTCGAGGCGCGCGACAGGCGCAGCACGTCCGACAGGACGCTCAGCCGGACCGCGCGGGGCTCGGGCGCCGGGCTCGGCACGGGGTCCTCGGACGCGTCCGGGAACGCGACACCGGGCGAGCGGGGCGGGGTCGCGCCGGTGCAGTCGACGAACGCGGCCGGGTCGGCGGGCCCGTCGCGCAGCAGCGCGTGGCGCACCCAGCCCAGGGCGACCGGGTCGTAGAGGATCGAGACGTGCTCGGCGAGGTCGCCCGGGCAGCGGTCCTGGAGCATCACCGCGGTGGCGGTCGGGCCGTCGAGCGCCTGCGAGGACGGCGGCGTGACGACGACGTCGTTGCGGGTCGAGATGACCGTGTGGTCGATCTCCGCCGGGGCCTCCGGGGCGGCGTTGGCGCGGGCCAGGAACGGGGAGCCGACGGCCTGGTCGGCGCACGCCAGGCAGCCGACGCGCGACAGCGGCCCGGCGAGCACCTGCGTGGTGCCGTGGTGGGAGGGCGCGAGCCCGACGATCTCCTCGGTGCGATCGAGCAGGCCGCGGCTGCGGACCGTCCAGCGGGCCAGCAGCCCGCCCTGGCTGTGCCCGACGAAGCTCACCTTCGGCGCGCCGGTGGCGTCGAGCACACGCCGCGTGAAGGCGGCGAGCTCGTCGGCGGAGCGGTCGACCGGGTCGGTGCCGCGGCGGCCGTAGTCGAGCGCGAAGACGCAGAAGCCGTCGCGGCGCAGCAGCGGGGCGAGCGCCTGCCAGCTCGTCGTCATGTCGAGGAAGGTGCCGTGCACGAGCACGATCGGGGGCCGGTCCTCGCGCGGGCGGCAGCCGAAGTCGTTCGTGCCGGGCGGGGCGA
This sequence comes from Paraconexibacter algicola, assembly GCF_003044185.1. Taxonomy (GTDB): domain Bacteria; phylum Actinomycetota; class Thermoleophilia; order Solirubrobacterales; family Solirubrobacteraceae; genus Paraconexibacter; species Paraconexibacter algicola. Next base: position 2,636,154 of record NZ_PYYB01000001.1, on the reverse strand, counting down.
CGCCGAGCACCGGCACGGCCTGGATCTGCGCGGGCGCGACGGCCGGGACGACGAGGGCCGACGCGAGTGCAGCCGCGCCCAGCGCGGCGACCGCGAGAGCTCTCCCCGGCGTCCTCATGCCCGCAAGCGTACCCTGCTGCGCCATGGCCACACCCCCGCTTCCCGACCCCCGGGTCACGCGCGACGTCTCCCGGCGGCTGGTCGGGACCGCGGGCATCCTGGGCATGACGCTGAGCGGGGCGCTCGTGCTCGCGGCGGCGGGCCTGGAGACGACCCCGGTGATCTTCGTGCTCGCCGTCATGCTCGCGATCGCGCCGGTGCCGCTGCTGGCGGCCGGGGTCCTGTGGCTCGACCGCTACGAGCCGGAGCCGCGGCGGATGCTCGTCTTCACGTTCGCGTGGGGCGCGACCGTGGCGTGCTTCGTCGCGCTCGTGCTCAACACGATCGGGCAGGCGGTCGTCGGCAGCAGCCTCGGCGCCGAGGCGGGCGAGATCTACGGCGGGTCGATCTCCGCGCCGGTCGTCGAGGAGACGGCGAAGGCCGCCGCGATCTGGGTCATCGTGCGGCGCCGGCGCACCGAGCTCGACGGCGTCCTGGACGGCATCGTCTACGCCGCGATGGTCGGCCTCGGCTTCGCGGCGACCGAGAACGTCCTCTACTACGGGCGCGGCGCGGTCGAGGAGGGCCTCGTCGGCGCGCTCGCGACGTTCGTCGTGCGCGGCGTGATGAGCCCGTTCGCCCACCCGGTCTTCACTGCGGCGACCGGCATCGGCTTCGGCCTCGCGGCCCGCTCGCGCAGCGGGTTCGTGCGCCGCGTCGCGCCGGTCCTCGGGCTGCTCGTGGCGATCGGCCTGCACTCGCTGTGGAACACGTCGGCGTCGACCGGCGCGTTCTTCGGCGTCTACCTGCTGTTCATGGTGCCGATCTTCTTCGGGATCCTGCTGGTCGCGCGGCTCGACCGGCGCCGGGAGCGCAAGGCGATCGAGCGGCACCTGCCCGCGTACGTGCAGGCGGGCTGGCTGCCGGCCGGCGCGGTCGGCGAGCTCGCCTCGCTGCCCGCCCGACGGCGTGCCCGAAAGCGCGCGAAGGCGCAGGGCGGGCGGCGCGCGCGCCGCGCCGTCGCCGACCAGCAGCTCATCGCCACCGAGCTCGCGTTCCTGCGCGACCGCCGCGAGCGCGGCCTCACCGACGATGCCTGGCAGGCGCACGAGGCGACGCTGCTGGAGCAGCTGCGTGCCGCCACCGCCGGGCCGGCCGCTCCCGGCGATCTCTCAGGAACTCCTTAGGTTTTCGGCGGGGCATGACGGGAACGTCCTGTTCGATGTCCCCGCTGCGCGCCCAGCCGCCGGCGAGCGGGACGCGGCGGCTGGCCGGCCTCGACGCCCTGCGCGGGCTCGCGGCCCTCGCCATCCTCGTCCTGCACGTCTGGCTGTACACCCGCTCCGACGACGACGGATCCGTCGCGGCCGTCCTGCACGAGCTGCGGCTCGCGCTGCCGCTGTTCTTCGTCCTGTCCGGGTTCCTCATCTACCGCGCCTGGGTGGCCGCCGTCCTCGACGGGCGGCCGCTGCCGGATCTGCGCCGCTACGTCGACGCCCGCGTGCGGCGGCTCGTGCCGGGGGCGTGGCTGTGCCTGGTGGTGACCGTGCCGCTGCTCCTCGCGCTCGACCACGTCCGCGGGGTCGGGGTCCCCTCGGCCGAGCTGCTGCCCCTGTTCGCGGTCTTCGCGCAGGCGCTGCACCCCGAGACCGTCGCGGAGCTGAACCCGCCGATGTGGACGCTGACGGTCGAGGCGACCTTCTACCTCGTGCTGCCGGTGCTCGCCGGCCTGGCCGTGCTCGCGGCGCGCCGGCGCCCGTCGCGCGCCGCGCTGCTGCTGCCCGCCGTGCTGCTCGCCGCCGGCGGGACGGCCTGGAACGTCTGGCTGGCGGGTCGCCCGGCCGATCTCGTGCTCGCCTCGGCGCTGCCGGCGCTCGCGCCGTGCTTCGCCGCGGGGATGGCGGCCGCCGCGCTCGGCCACGGCCGCCGCCTCGGCCGTCCCTCGGTGCTCGCGCTCCTGACCGCGGCGGCGGGCCTCGTGGCGCTCAACGGCTGGTGGCACGGCAGCGGCACGGCGGGCGCGACCGACGCCGGCCGTATCTGGCGTGACGCGATCGCCGCCGCCGGCTTCGCGCTGCTGCTCGTCGCGGTCGCGCAGGCCGCGCGCCCCCTGCGGGCGCTCGAGGCGCGGCCGCTGGCGTGGCTCGGGGAGCGCAGCTACGGCGTGTACCTGTGGCACATGCCCGCGATCTTCGCGCTGCGCGGGGCGGGCCTCTTCCCCGAGGGCCGCACGACCGCGGCCACGCTCGCGGTCCTCGCCGTCGTGCTGCCGATCGCCCATCTCTCGTGGACGCGGGTCGAGCGGCCGCTGCTCACCGCGGGCCGCCGCGGAGCGCCACGCCCGCGCAGCGCGCCCGGTCGCCCCGGGGCCGCGCCGCGCACGTCCGGCCGTCCGGCGACGGCCGGCGCGTCGGTCAGTCGGTGATCGACCGCTGGTAGCGGCTCACCGCCAGCGGGGCGCAGATCGCGACGATGGCGGCGATCCAGATGAGCGTGTAGGCGATCGGGTGCGCCAGCGACCACGGCACGTCCGCGGGGGCGACCGCGCCCGGGTTGTCGAACAGCCGGCGCAGCGCGTCCGCGAGCGTCGTCGTCGGGTTCCACTCGGCGATCGTCCGCAGGACCCCCGGCAGCGTGTCGGTCGGCACGAACGTGCTGGCGATGAAGGTCAGCGGGAACAGGACCGTGAACGTCACGCCCTGCACCGCCTCGGGCGTCGCGAGCGTGCTGCCGAGCAGCACCCCCACCCAGATCATCGCGAACGAGAACAGGAACATGAGGCCGAAGCCGGCGACGGTGTCGAGCAGCGGCCCGTTGGGCGTCCAGCCGACGATCAGGCCGCAGATCGCCATCAGCGTGATCGGCAGGACGGTCTTGATCATGTTCGCCAGCGCGTGCCCGCCGAGCACCGCACCGCGGCTGATCGGCAGCGAGCGGAAGCGGTCGACCGCGCCGTTGCCGCGGTCGGCGGCGAGCCCCATGGCGACGCCGAAGCAGCTGAACACGAGCGTCTGGGCGAAGATGCCGCCCATCAGGAACTCCTTGTAGTCGCCGCCGCCGGGCACCGCGATCGCCCCGCCGAAGACGTAGGCGAACAGCAGGACGAACATGATCGGCTGGAAGGTGGCGTCCGCGAGCACCTCGGGCTGGCGGCGCATGTGCAGCAGGCCACGCCGGGCGATGACCCAGACGTCGGACAGCAGGGGGGAGCTCATGCGACGGCCTCCTCGTCGGGGGTGGGTTCGGCCGGCTGGCCCGTGAGCGTCAGGAAGACGTCGTCCAGCGACGGCTGGTGCAGACCGAGGTCCTCGACGGCGATGCCCTCGGCGCGCAGCGCCGCCGCGACCTCGGCGACCGCCGCGACCCCGGTGCTGCTGCGGGCGGTGACGCGGCGCGTCCCGGCGTCGACGGTGGCGGGGCTGCCGCCGATGCGCTCGAGCAGCGCGGCGACCGCGGGCAGGTGGGCGGCGTCGAGCGGCACGACCTCGAGCTGCTCGCCGCCGATCTGCCGCTTCAGCGAGCGCGCGTCGCCGCGGGCGATCGCGGTGCCGTGGTCGATGACGACGATCTCGTCGGCGAGCCGGTCGGCCTCCTCGAGGTACTGGGTCGTCAGCAGGATCGTCGCACCGCCGCCGACCAGCTGGTCCAGGACGTCCCAGAGGTCGTTGCGGGCACGCGGGTCGAGTCCCGTGGTGGGCTCGTCGAGGAACAGCACGTCGGGCCGCGCGACGAGCGTGGCGGCGAGGTCGAGGCGACGGCGCATGCCGCCGGAGTACTCCTTGGCGAGGCGGCCACCGGCGTCGGTGAGGGTGAACTGCTCGAGCAGCTCGTCGGCGCGCGCGTGGGCGGCGGCCCGGCCGAGCTTGTGCAGCTCGCCGATCATGACGAGGTTCTCCCGGCCGGTGAGCAGCGGATCGACGGTGGCGTCCTGCGCGGCCAGCCCGATGCGCCGGCGCACGTCGTCGGCCTGGGTGGCGACGTCGAACCCGGCGACCGTGGCGGTGCCCTCGGTCGCGGCGGTCAGGGTGGTGAGGATGCGCACCGCCGTCGTCTTGCCGGCGCCGTTCGGGCCGAGCACACCGCACACGGAGCCCTGCGGCACGTCGAGGTCGACGCCCTTCAGGGCGGTGGTGGTGCCGTAGCGCTTCACGAGCCCGCGGGCGTGGATGGCGGTGGCGGTCATGGCGCATAGAGGATCACATCCGCGGTATTTTTGCAACGACTACAATTTTGTTACAGGTTCACGTTCGGCTAGGGTTCGGATCCGTGGACGAGGACCAGCCCGCACCCGGCCTGCGCGAGCGCAAGAAGCTCCGCACCCGTCAGGCGATCTCCGACATCGCCACCGAGCTGTTCGCCCGGCGCGGGTTCGAGGCCGTCACCGTCGCCGAGATCGCCGCGGCGGCCGAGGTCTCGGTCGGCACGGTCTTCAACTACTTCCCGGCGAAGGAGGACCTCTTCTTCGACCGCGCGGACGAGCTGCTCGACCGCCTGCGCACGACGATCGAGGAGCGCCCCTGCGGCCAGACGATCCTCGGCGCCGTCGACGCGCTGCTGCGCCCGACCGTCGCCCCCGTCCCCGGGTTCACCTGGGCGGCGCTCGAGGACCCGGAGATGTCGCGGCGCTTCGTCGCGTTCCGGCGTACGCTCGCCGGCTCGCCCGCGCTGCGCGCGCGCCGGCTCGTGATCGCCGAGGACTGGACCGCCGCGCTGCAGGAGACGATCGCGCGCGACCTCGGGCTGCGCCCCGACGACCCCCGGGCGGTCGGCCTCGCCGCCACGCTCGGCGCCGCGCTCGACGCACGCGAGCGGACGCTCGGCCAGGCGGTGCTGGCGGGCCGCGCGCCGCGCACCGTCCGCCGCCAGGTCCACGCCGTCATGGACGAGACGTTCGGCCGGGCCGCGCGCGCCTTCGCCGACGTGGACCGACCGCGGCCCTGAGCGTCGGGGCCGAGAACGACGAAGGGCCCGGTCTCCCGGGCCCCACGCAGTGCTGAAGCGGCTCCGTCGCTAGACGGTGCGGACGTTGACGGCCTTGGGGCCCTTCTCGCCCGGCTCGGCGTCGAACTCGACCTTCGCGCCCTCGGCGAGGGTGCGGAAGCCGTCGGCCTGGATCGCGCTGTGATGCACGAACAGATCCTTGCCCGGGTCGTCCGGCGTGATGAAGCCGAAGCCCTTGTCGTCACTGAACCACTTCACGGTTCCGGTGGCCATTTGGTGTTCCTCCACGGGATGTTGTGTGCTGCGCGCGAAGGTGCAAATGAAGCAACGACGGCCCGGCACTGCTTGGGTTACGGCGCGAACGCTAGCAGCACTCAGCACCCTGATTGCAAGGAACTTCACGAACTCGTCACGGCACGCCGGACCGCGCCGCCGGGTGTCGTACGGTGCGGGGCGTGGATCTCGTCCCCGGCCGCCCGAACATCGAGCTGCGGCCGACCCCGTCCGGGGACCTCGAGGTCGTGCTCGCCTTCCCCTACCGGCCCGAGATCGTCGACGCCGTCCGGCGCATCCCCGACCGCCGCTTCGACTGGGACACGAAGGAGTGGTCGGCCCCCGCCGGGGACTGGGCGGGCGCCTACGTCGCCGACCTCATCGCGCGGTTCCCCGAGCTGCTCCCCAGCGGCGACGTCACCGAGTGGCTGCGTGGCGTCAGCAGCCGCTGGACCGGCACCGTCACCGCGGTCGAGCACGAGGGCGGCCCCGCGTTCGAGCTCACCACCCGGCTCGGCACGCTGCCCGGCGCGATCGCCGCGCTGGCCCGCGAGCTGCGCCGCGACGTCCACCTCGCACCGGTGACCGCGGCGGTCGCCGATGCGCTGATGGAGGAACGCGGCGCGCGCCTGGACGGCCGGGCGACGCGCTGCGCGACCTACGCGCGCGTCGATCTCGACCCGCCGCCGGCGCAGCTGACGCTCGTCCCCAGCGTCGACGGCCCGAAGCTGCGGCTCGACGTGCTCTGGCGGCCCGACCTCGCCGCGCTGTTCCTCGCCCTCCCCGGCGCCGACGTCGCCACCGGCACGCTGCCGGCCGACCCGTACGTCGCCGCCGACCTCGACGCCTTCTGCGCCGCGCACGGCGTGACCCCGGGTGCGGCCGCGATCCCGGTGCTCGAGGAGATGCGGGCCGAGCACGCCGCGGCGGTCGACGCGATCGAGCGGTCCCGCGCGCAGGACGCCGAGCCGCTGGGGGACGACGTGCGCCTCGGCGGCACGCTGCGCCCGTTCCAGGTCGCGGGCGTGCGCTACCTGCTGGCCCAGCGCCAGGCGTTCCTCGCCGACGAGCAGGGCCTCGGCAAGACCGTGCAGGCGCTCGCCACGCTCGAGGCCGACGGCGCGTACCCCGCCGTCGTGGTCTGCCCGGCGAGCCTGAAGCTCGTCTGGGAGCGCGAGGCGGGCATCTGGGTCGGCCACCGCTCGCTGCAGGTCCTCGAGGGCCGCTCGGGCGCGATCCGGCCCGCCGACATCACGATCGTCAACTACGACATCGTCGAGGCCCACGCCCAGTCGCTCGGGCGGCTCGGCCCGCGCGCCCTCGTGCTCGACGAGAGCCACTACGTCAAGAACCCGCGCGCCAAGCGCACCAAGGCGGTGCGGCGCCTGGCCGACGCGCTGCCGCGGACCGGGCTGCGGCTCGCGCTCTCCGGCACCCCGGTCCTCAACCACCCCGACGAGCTCATCAGCCAGCTGCGGGTGCTCGGGCGGCTGGGCGACTTCGGCAGCGGCGCGCGCTTCCACCGCCTGTTCGAGGGCAGCGAACGCGAGGCGCGGCTGCACTGGCACCTGCGGCGGCGCTGCTTCGTGCGGCGGCTCAAGCAGGACGTGCTCCCGCAGCTGCCGCAGAAGGCGCGCGTCGTCGTGCCGATCGAGCTGAGCAACCGCACCGAGTACCGGACCGCGGAGGAGGACGTGATCGCGTGGCTGCGCCAGCAGCCGCTGGACCTGCGCGAGCTGGAGGCGAAGATCGCCGCGACGCTGCGCGCCGAGCGCCTGGCGCAGCTCGGGACGCTGCGGATGCTCGCCGCCCACGGCAAGCTCGCCGCCGCGATCTCGTGGATCCACGACTTCCGGCAGTCCGGCGAGGCGCTGGTCGTGTTCGCCCACCACGTCGACGTCCTCGAGACCCTCGTCGCCCGCAACCCCGACGCGCTGCACCTGCTCGGCCGCGACTCGACCCGCGCCCGTCAGGCGGCGGTCGACGCCTTTCAGGACCCCGACGGCCCCGGGCTGCTGATCGCCTCGACCGGGGTCGCGGCGCAGGGCATCACGCTCACGCGCGCGTCGAACGTCGCGTTCCTGGAGCTCGAGTGGACCCCGGCGCTGATGGACCAGGCCGAGGATCGCGTGCACCGCATCGGCCAGCACGACGCCGTGACCGCCTGGTACCTGCTGGCCGCGCACACCGTCGACGAGGACCTCTCGCAGGTGCTCGAGCGCAAGCGCGGCCTCGTCGGCGCGGTCACCGACGGGCTCGAGGACGACAGCGAGGCGACCGTCGACGCGGTCGTGCGCGCGCTGCGCGAGCGGCCCGCCTTCAGCCGTCTGCGCGCGGTCTGAACCCGGTCTCGGGCGCTGGCGTTCCGCCGCGGGACGTGGTGGACTCGGCGCATGGGTGAGCGCGACGCCTTCGGCCGCGAGCAGGACGAGGACCCGCTGGCAGCGATGGGCTGGGCCACGCCGCCGGCCCGCGAGCGGCGCGAGCCGGCCGTGCCGGCCGTCACCGCCTCGCCGACGACGCTGCCCGGCATGGAGCCGGGAACCGAGCGCGAGGGCATCCCCGGCACGCACGGCCCACCGCCCCGGTCCTTCCCCGAGCGCCGCGCCCGCCAGACCGGGACGACCGACGCCGCCGGCCCGTCCGCGGGCGCGCGGCTCGTGCGCGCGCTGGTCTCGATCGGGATCCTGTTCGCCCTGCTCGGCGGCGTGATGAGCGCCGTGGTCGGGTCGATCACCGACGCGATCGACGGCCCCGACATCACCCTCCCGCGGTTCACGGCACCCGTGCCCCCCACGCCGCAGACGCCCGCGGGCCCCGACGGCCAGGCCCCCGTCGGGCTCGAGCGCGGCTCGATGCTCCTGCGCTCGAGCTTCGCCGCCGCGAAGGCCACGATGCGCAGCGGCCGCTTCGGGCGCCTGAAGAACCTCAGCCTCCGCCCCGCCCGCATCGACGCGCAGTTCCTCACCGGCGGCGGGCGCCTGCGCAACGTCGAGTTCCTCCCCGGCGGGAGGGTCGAGCAGGTCAGCCTCGGTCCTCCCGGCTTCGGCGGCGCGCAGACGATCCCGGTCGCCCCGATCAACACCGCCGCCCCGTACCGGCTGACGGTCGCCGCGGCGACCCGCCTGGGCCGGCCCACCTCGGACGTCGACTACGTCTCCTACTACGGCGAGGACTTCGTGGGCGGGCTCGTCTGGGGCGTGACGTTCCGCGACGGCAGGACGTTCCAGGGCGACAGCCGCGGCCGCATCGTCCGGCAGCTCTGACCCGCCGGTCAGCGCCGGGGTCCCGGGCGCCGCAGGCAGGTCACGGCCAGCCAGCGGCCGGGCGTCCCGGTCGGCTGCAGCGGGAACGCGATGTCGTGCCCGGCCGCCCACAGGGGCGCGGACTCGCCGGTCGCGGCCCAGCCCGGCGGCCAGCCGGACACGTCGCACGCCTCGAGCGCCGCGAGCAGCGCCGCCGCGACCTCGGCGATCCCCGGCGCCCGGACGGGCATGCGCTGGCGGAACCGCTGCACGCAGTGCGCGGAGGGCACGATCTCGTGCACCTCGGGATGGTCCATGTGCGCCACGCCGATCTGCACGGTGACCCACGGTTTTCGCCCACGATGCGGGAGATCCTGCCTCCGCAGAGGATCTTGCGCGGCACCGCAGCTCGACACGCGACGCCGTGTTGCGATATCCAATGCGCATCGTCGGACGGATTCGTACCCTCCTTCCCGCCGCCGCCCTGGCCGCCTGTGCGGGCGCTCTCGCCCCCTCAGCGGCCGTCGCCGCCGACCTCGGCGAGCGCCCGCTCGCCCCCGGCGCGCAGGGCCGCGACGTCGAGCAGCTGCAGGCCTGGCTCGAGCGGCTGGGTCTCCCCGTCGGCCGTGACGGCCGCTACGGCCGCGAGACCGAGCTCGCCGTCCGTCGCTACGAGCGCGAGGAGGGCCTGCCCGAGGACGCGGTCGTCGACCGCGAGCAGGCCCGGCAGATGCGGCGCCGCGCCCGCCCGCGGGTGCGGACCGTCGCCTACGCGTCGCGGACGCTGCGCAGCGGCCTGACCGGCACCGACGTCCGCGGGCTGCAGCGGTTCCTCATCGACCACGGCGTGAAGGTGACGCCCGACGGCGACTTCGGGCCGGCGACCGTGAAGGCCGTGCGGACGCTGGAGCGCCGCGCGAAGCTCCGGGCCGACGGCAGGGTGACGCGCTCGGAGGCCCGGCGGATCCGCACGCTCGCGCCCGCCCCGACCCCCACGGGGGCCGCGACCCCGACGATCGACCCGCAGCCGGTCGCCGCGACCGTCGCCCCCGGCAGCCGCGTGTTCCCGATCCGGGGCAGTTGGAAGTTCGGGGACGAGGGCACCTTCTACGGCGACCGCGGCGGCGCGCACAAGGGCGTCGACGTGTTCGCGAGCTGCGGCGTGCCGATGGCTGCCGCCGAGGGCGGCAAGGTCGTCTTCAAGGCGACCGACGGCCGCGCCGGCAACTACGTCGTGATCCGTGGGGCCGAGAGCGGCGAGGACCACGCGTACATGCACCTGCAGCGCGCGGTCACCCAGGACAAGGGCGACACCATCGCCACCGGCGAGGTGTTCGGGGCGGTCGGCCGCACCGGCAACGCGACCGCCTGCCACCTGCACTTCGAGATCTGGACCGCGCCGGGCTGGTACACCGGCGGGGCCTCCCGCGACCCGCTCCCGGACCTCAAGGCCTGGGCGCGGGCCGACCGCTGACGGCGGCCCGGGCGGGCCGGGCCGCGCGCCGGCGGGTGACGACGCCCGCCTAGCGGCCGCGGCGCCCACCCGGGGCGGCGCCGAACGTGCCGCCCGAGAAGGTCGTCTTGCGCCCCGAGCCGCCACCGGACCCCGAGCCCGAGCCGCCGCCGGAGCCGCCGCGACCGGAGCGCTTCTTCGCCCCGCCGCCGCCGTTGCCGCCCGACGCGGAGCCCGCGCCGTGGCCTCCGCGCGCGCCGCCGCCCTGGCCGCCGCGCCGCTGGCCACCGCCGGCCCCCGCCGGGCGCTGGCCGCGCTGGGGCTTCGGGCGCGGCGGGCCGCCGTTGGCGGCCGTGATGCCGGCGTCGCGCAGCTGGTCCTCGAGCTGCAGCTCGCGGGCGATCGCGACGATGTCCTTGTGCTGGTCGGGCGACACGAGCGTGATCGCCGTACCCTCACGGCCGGCGCGACCGGTGCGACCGGAGCGGTGGACGTAGGTCTCGCGGTCCTCGGGGATGTCGAAGTTCAGGACGTGCGTGACGTCGCGGACGTCGAGGCCGCGCGCGGCGACGTCGGTCGCGACGAGCGTGTCGACCGTCCCCTCCTCGAACCGGGCGAGCGCCTTCTCGCGCTGGCCCTGGCTCTTGTCGCCGTGCATCGCGACCGCGTTGACGCCGCTGCGGGAGAGCCGCTTGACGAGCCGGTCGGCGCCGCGCTTGGTGCGCACGAAGACGACGGCCAGCCCGCGCTCCTCCCGATGCAGGAGGGTCGCGAGGAGGTCGAGCTTGTCCTCGTGCGGCACCGCCACGAAGCGGTGCACGATCTCGCTGCTGCGCTGCGAGACGGGAGCCGCGAGCTTGTGCTCGCGGGCGTCGCGGGTGAACGCGTCGGCGAACGCCCGCGGCGCGCCGTCGAGCGTCGCGCTGAAGAACAGCATCTGGCGGTCGGACGGGACCTCGCGCAGGATCCGGTCGACCGCGGGCTTGAAGCCCATGTCGAGCATCCGGTCGGCCTCGTCGAGCACCGCGATGCGGACGTGGCGCAGGTCGACGTCGCCGCGGTCGAGCAGGTCGATCAGGCGCCCCGGCGTCGCGACGATGATGTGCGCCTTCGCGGCGCGCTTGGCCTGCGCGACGATGCCGACGCCGCCGTACACGGCCGCGACGGAGAGCGCGCGGGCGTGCGCGAGCGGCAGCAGGTCGTCCACGATCTGGGTGGCGAGCTCGCGCGTCGGGGCGAGCACGAGCGCGGCGGCACGGCGGTCGGTCGCCTCGATCCGCTCGACGAGCGGCAGGCCGAAGGCGATCGTCTTGCCCGAGCCGGTGGGCGACTGGACGAGGACGTCCGCGCCGGCGAGGGCGTCGGGGATGACCGCGGCCTGGACGGGGAACGGGCTGGTGATGCCCGCGCCGTCGAGCGCGCGGGCGACGGTCTCGGAGATGCCGAGATCGGCGAAGCTGGTCATGTCGTACTGCTCCTTCTGCGCGCGGCGTCGGTGCCGCGGCGTCTTCGGGGAGGCTGCCTCAGAACCCGAAAACGCTCCTCGTGGAGCACCCGCAGAACGGAGAACCTCGCGGAGGACGGCGCCCTCCGTGCCGATCACGGTAGCAGCGCGCCGCCGCGGCGACCATCAGCGGCGCTGATGGCCGTCCCCAGCGATGCTCGTTGCGCGCCCCCCGTCGCGGTGGAACGCTGGCGTGCGTGGCCCACCCGGCGGACCAGGATCCTCCCCGCGACGACGCGTTCGCGGCGGGCGTCCGTGCCGGTGTGCCGTTCGCCCTCGCGGGCTTCCTGCTGTCGCTGTCCTTCGGGGTCCTCGCCCGCGACGCCGGCTTCCCGGCGGTCGCCGCCGTCGTGATGTCGCTCGTGGTCTTCGCCGGCTCCGCGCAGTTCGCCGCGGTATCGATCGTCGCCGCGGGCGGCGGGGTCGGCGCCGCGGTCGGGGCGGCGGCGCTGATGAACGCCCGCTTCCTCCCGATGGGCGTCGCGCTCGCCCCGTCGCTCCCCGGCCGCGCCTGGTGGCGGGCGGCGCAGGGCCAGACCGTCGTCGACTCCTCGTGGGCCCTGGCCAACCGCGGCGACGGGACGTTCGACCGGGCGTTCCTGTTCGGCTGCTCGGGCGTCCAGTACGTGACCTGGGCGCTGGGCACGGTCGCGGGCGTCGCCGGCGGCGACCTCGTGGGCGACCCGTCCGCGCTCGGGCTCGACGCGATCTACCCGGCGTTCTTCCTCGCGATCCTCATCGCGGAGCTGCGCGCGGAGCGCGACGGCGGCGGGCGCGCCCCGCGCGTCGCGGCCGCCGGGGCGCTCGTCGCGCTCGTGCTCGTGCCGCTGACACCCCCGGGCGTGCCGGTGCTCGCCGCGAGCGTCGTCGCGCTCGTCGGCCTGCGCGGGGTGCGCGGCGCGGCGCCGGTCCCGACCGCCGCGGAGGCCGGGCCGTGACCGGCACCGCCTGGGCGACGATCGCCGGCTGCACCGTCGTCACCGCGCTGATCAAGGGCGTCGGGCCGGTCGCGTTCGGCGGGCGGGACCTGCCGCCGCGCTTCCGCGGCGTCGTCGTCCTGCTCGCCCCCGCCCTGCTCGCGGCGCTGATCGTGGCGAGCGCGCTTGCCGACGGACGGGACCTGCACGTCGGGGCGGACACGGCCGGCGTGGCGGTGGCCGGCGTCGCGCTGTGGCGTGGCGCCTCGGTGCTCGTCGGCGTCGGTCTCGCGGCCGGGATCACCGCGGGCCTGCGGCTGCTCGGCTGAGCCCGGCGCCGCCGGTCAGCCGCGCCGGCCGAACAGGCGCCGCAGGCGGTCGAGCAGCGCGCCGAGCACGAGCGAGAACCCCGAGACCGGCTTCGCGGGCGGCCGCGTCGCGCGCGGCGCGGCCGCGACGGGCGGCGCCTGCGGGGCGGGCGGCGGCGGCGCGTCCGCCCCGACCGGGACGGCGGCCCCGGCCGCCCCCGGATCGGTCGCGACCGCCAGCGGGTCGACCGAGGTCGCCGGGTGCTCGGCGCCTCCGGGGTCGGGGACCGCGGCGGGCGCGGGTGCCGGGATCCCCGCCTGCACCTCCTCCTCGAGGTTCGCGGCGAACTCCTTGAGCATCCGGTTCGCGACGTCCTGGATCATCCCGCCGCGCCCGAACCGCGCGAGCTTCCCGGTGATCGTGAAGTCGGTGTCCACGTCGACGCGGGTGCCGCCGCCGTCCGGGTCCTCCGCGACGCGCGACACGATCGTGGCGCTCGCCCCGCCCTGCCCGCGCCGGTCGGTGCCGCGCGCGCTCATCGTCGCGACGTGCGCGTCGGCGTCGACGTCGTCCATCTTCAGCGTGCCGGCGTAGGACGCGGTCGTCGGGCCGAGCTTCACGACGAACGCGCCCTTGAACGACCCGTCGCCGACGACCTCGGTCACCTCCGCGCCGGGCAGGCAGGGGGCGACCCGCTCCACGTCGATGAGCGCCTCCCAGACCGTCTCGACGGGCGCGGACACGGTGAACGACTGCTCGAGCTTCATCGCAGGGCCTCCAGGCTCTCGGGGGTGTCGACGTCCAGGCCGCCGGGACCTCCGGCGGCCACCAGCACGACGGGCGCGCCGTCCAGCAGCTCACGGGCACCCTCGTCCCCGGTGAGCTCGCCGACCGCGGCGAACAGCTGCCGGGGCAGGATCACCGGATGCCCGGGGCGCCCGTCGTAGAGCGCCCGGACCGGGACGGCGGGCGGCGCGGCGTGCGCGGCGGCGAGGACCTCCCGGACGACGTCGGTCTCCAGGCGGGGCGTGTCGCCGAGCACCACGAGCACGGCGTCGAGGTCGTGCTCCGCGGTCGCCGCGGCGAGCCCCGCGCGCAGCGAGGCGGCCATGCCCTCCTCCCAGCCCAGGCACAGCGCCACCTGCGCGCGACCGGGATCCACGCGCTCGCGGATCGGCTCGTGATGGGCGCCGAGGACGAGGATCACGGGATCCAGCGCGGGGACCGCGGTGACCGCGTCGAGGACGTGGGCGAGCAGCGGCCGGCCGTCGAGCTCGGCCAGCTGCTTCGGGGAGCCGAAGCGCCGTGAGGCGCCCGCCGCCAGGACGATCGCGCCGGTCCTCATGCGCCGACCTCGTGGATGCGACCGGACGCGTCGCGCAGCCGACCGCCCGGGTGGCCGCGGCGGACCGCGACGAGCTCGGCCATGATCGAGAGCGCCGTCTCCTCCGCGGTCACGCCCCCGAGGTCGAGGCCGATCGGGGCGCTGATGCGCTCGAGGTCCTCGTCGGTCAGGCCACGCTCCAGCAGCCGCTCGCGCCGGGCCTCCTGCGCGCGACGCGAGCCCATCGCCCCGATGTAGCCCGCGTCGGAGGCGAGCGCGATCTCCAGCGCCGCGTCGTCGAGCTTCGGGTCGTGCGTGAGGACCGCGATCGACGTCGCCCGGTCGATCCCGCCGAGCTCCGCGAACGCCTCGGCCGGCCACTTGACGACGATCGCCTCCGCGTCCGGGAACCGCTCACGGGTCGCGAAGCGCCCGCGCGGGTCGACGACGAACGGGCGCCAGCGCGCCGCCCGGGCGAGCGTGCACAGCGCCGCGGAGTGGTCGACCGCCCCGAAGATGATCAGGCGCGGCGCGGGCGCGGTGACGTCGACGAGGACCTCGACGTCACCCGTGAGCGTGCGGCGCTCGCTGCGCTCCGCCCACGCCAGCTCCTCGGCGACGAGCGCCGCCTCGTCGTCGAGCGCGGCGTCGCCGAGCCCGCCGAGGCGCTGCGCCCCGGGGCGCACGAGCAGGTGGGCGCCGTCGTCCAGGCGGGTGACGAGCGCGCCACGGCCGTCCTCGCGGGCGAGCTGGGCGAACGCGCGCCCGGGCGCGTCGTCCAGCGTGCCGACCCAGACGTCGATCTCGCCGCCGCACGGCAGCCCGACGTCCCACGCCTCCTCGTCGGCGATCCCGAAGTGCAGCAGCCGCGGCGGCCCGCCCGCCAGGACCTCCTCGGCGACGGCGACGACCGCGCCCTCGACGCAGCCACCGCTGACCGCCCCGGCGACCGCGCCGTCGTCGGCGACCGCCATCTTCGCGCCGGGCGGGCGTGGCGCCGAGCGCTTCACGCTGACCACGGTCGCGACCGCGCTGCGGCGGCCGTCCGCCGTCCAGGCGTCGAGCTGGTCGATGACGTCCCTCATGCTCCTCCGGGGGTCGTGTGCAGGCCGCCGGACAGCAGCGCCGCGAGCTCCGCGACGGAGCCGAGCGAGTGCCCGGGGATGAAGTGGTCGGCGTGCGGGAGCGCGGCCGCCATCCCCGCGGCGAGCGGCGCGTAGCCGGGCGTCGCCTTCAGCGGGTTGAGCCACACGACCCGATGGGCGCTGCGGCGCAGCCGGGCCATCTCGGCGGCCAGCAGCTCGGGCTCCCCGCGGTCCCAGCCGTCGGACAGCAGCACGACGACCGCGCCCCGCCCGAGCCGCCGGCCGTGCTCGCGGTTGAGCGTGCCCAGGGACGCGCCGATGCGGGTGCCGCCCGCCCAGTCGTCGACCGCCTCCGCGGCCCGCTCCAGCGCCCGGTCGGGATCCCGGCTGCTGCGCAGCTCGAGCGTCAGGCGCGTCAGGCGCGTGCCGAACGCGAACACCTCCACGCGCGAGCGGGCCGCCGCCGCGGCCTGCGCGTACTGGAGCAGCATCCGCGCGTACGGGGCCATCGAGCCCGACACGTCGAGGACGAGGACGAGCGCCCGCGGAGCCGGGGTGCGCCGGCGGCGCGGCAGCCGCAGCGGCTCCCCGCCGGTGCGCAGCGCCGCCCGCAGCGTCGCCGCCGGATCGGGACGCCCGCGCCCGTGGGACGGGCGGGTGCGGCGTCCGAGACGGGTCGGACCGCGCCGGGCGAGCTCGCGCAGGACGGTGCGCGCGGCGGCGCGCTCGGCGTCGGTGTAGTCGGCGAAGTCCTTGTCGTGCAGCAGCTCGACGTCGCTGAACGCCGCGGGCACGACGACCGGCTCGAGCCCCGCGGTCCGGGGCGCGGGCGGCGCGTCCGGGACCGCGACGCGCGGCAGCGCGAGCGTCGAGCCGCCGCCGAGGTCGACGGGGGCGATCCGCGCGTCGGGCACCGCGGCGCCGAAGACCTCGGCGAACGCGGCGTCGAAGGCCGGCAGGTCGCCGGGCCGGCCGCAGAGCACGGCGCGCAGGGCCAGGCGCACGTCGTCCCGGGAGCCGGCGTCGACCACGCCGAGCGCGCGCACCGCGGTCACGACCTCGCCGCTGCCGACGCGCACGCCGCGGGCGCGCAGCGCGCCGGCGAGCGCGACGACGCGCCCGTCAGGCCCCATCGAGCACCCCCAGGGCGCGGACGCGATCGAGATCCTCGCGGACCTTCAGCACGGCACCCAGGGCGTCGTCGGGCGTCGCGTCCGGCCCGAGGGCGCCGAGCGCCCGGGCCCAGGCGATCGTCTCCCCCACGCCGGGCAGCTTGTAGAGCTCCTCGCCGCGCAGCCGCGCGACCGCGGCGCACACCCGCTGCGCGACCTCGTCGGCGACCTCGGGTGCCCGGACGCGCACGACCTCGAGCTCCCGCTCGGGCGTCGGGTAGTCGATCCAGTGGTAGAGGCAGCGGCGCTTCAGCGCGTCGTGCAGCTCGCGCGTGCGGTTGGAGGTCAGGATCACCGTCGGCGGCTGCGCCGCGCGGACGGTGCCGAGCTCCGGGATCGAGACCGCGTGGTCGGAGAGCAGCTCCAGCAGGAACGCCTCGAAGGCGTCGTCGGCCCGGTCGACCTCGTCGACCAGCAGCACCACCGGCCCGTCGTCGCTCGCCCGCAGCGCCCGCAGCAGCGGCCGCTCCAGCAGGAACCGCTCGGACCACAGGTCGACGTCCTGCTCGGCGCGCACGGCGAGCAGCTGCCGCGCGTGGTCCCAGTCGTAGAGCGCGTGGTGGACGTCGATGCCCTCGTGGCACTGCAGCCGCACGAGCTCGGCGCCGGTGGCGGCGGCGAGCGCCCGCGCCACCTCGGTCTTGCCGACGCCCGCCTCGCCCTCCAGCAGCAGCGGCAGCCGCAGCGTGCGGGCGAGGTGGACGGCGGTCGCGAGCGCCCGGTCGGCCAGGTACCCCTGGCCGGCGAGCGCGCCCGCGACCCCGTCGGCGCCGTCCATGTCCGGGGCCCTCAGCGCCCCGCGGCCTCGGTGAGCGCCTGCCGGGTCAGCACGCGCGCGAGGTGGCGCTTGTAGTCGGCCGACGCGTTGCGGTCGGCGGGCGGGTCGGTGCCCTCCGCGGCCTGCTCGGCGGCCGCGGCGATCGACGCCTCGTCGAGCGGGCCACCGCGCAGCGCCGCCTCCGTGGCGGTGGCGCGCAGCGGTGTCGAGCCCATGTTCGTGAACGCGACGCGGACGTCCTCGCAGCTGCCGTCGGCACCGCGCTTGACCAGGGCGACGACGCCGACCATCGCCCAGTCCTCGGCGCGGCGGGTGAACTTGCGGTACCCCCAGCCATAGCCGTCCAGCGCGGGCACGCGCACCTCGGTGAGCACCTCCACCGGGTCCAGCGCGGTCGTGAGGTAGTCCTGGAACAGGTCGGCCGCGGCGATCTCCCGCGGGCCGTCCGCGCCGGTGGCGGTGACCGTCCCCTCCGCCGCGACGAGCGCGGTCGGCAGGTCCGAGGCCGAGTCGCCGTGGGCGAGCGAGCCGCCGATCGTGCCGCGGTTGCGGACCTGCTGGTCGGCGATCAGCGACGCGACCCGCTGCAGCAGGCCGAGCTCGTCGGCGTTCTGGAGCTCGACGTGCCGGGTCATCGCCCCGATCCGCCAGTGGCCGTTCTCGCGCTGGATGCCGCCGAGCCCGGGCACGTCGCGCAGGTCGACGAGCAGCGACGGGGCGGCGAGCCGCAGCTTCATCAGCGGCACGAGCGAGTGCCCGCCCGCGAGGAGCTTCGCGTCCTCGCCGCCGTCGCGCAGCGCGCCGAGCGCCTCGTCGAGCGTGCTCGGCCGGGTGTAGTCGAACGCCGCGGGGATCATGCGGCACCGCCCTTCGCGTCGGTCATGGCTCGCCAGATCCGCTCGGGGAACAGCGGCATCTGCAGGTACGTGACGCCGGTCGGCCGCAGGGCGTCCACGACGGCGTTGAGGATCGCCGGGGTCGCAGCGATCGTGCCCGCCTCCCCGATGCCCTTCACGCCGAGCGTGTTGACCGGGGACGGCGTCTCGGTGCGGTCGGTCTCGAACGACGGGAGCTCCGCCGCGGTCGGGAGCGCGTAGTCGACGAACGTGCCCGTCACGAGCTGGCCGTCCTCGTCGTAGGCGACGTGCTCGTAGAGCGCCTGGCCGATCGCCTGCGCGATCCCGCCGTGCACCTGGCCGTCGATGAGCAGCGGGTTGATCGCCGGGCCGCAGTCGTCGACCGCGACGTGGCGGACGACCTTCACCTTCCCGGTGTCGGCCTCCACGTCGACGATGCACGCGTGCGCGCCGAACGGGAAGACGAAGTTCTCCGGGTCGTAGAAGGAGGACTCCTCCAGCGCGGGCTCCATGCCCTCGGGCAGCAGCTCGGGCCGGACGTGCGCCATGCCGGCCACGTCGGCGAGGGCCATGCCCTTGTCGGGCGAGCCCTGCACGACGAACCTGCCGTCCTGGACGACGATGTCGTCGGGGCTGGCCTCGAGCGTGTGCGCGACGATCTCGCGGACCTTCTTGGCGACCTTCGCCGCCGCCCGGGAGATCGACTCGGTGCCGACCGCGGTCGACCGCGAGCCGTAGGTCCCGAGGCCCATCGCGCCGGTGCCCGTGTCGCCGTGGAGGATCTCGACGTTCTCGGGGTCGACGCCGAGCTGGTCGGCGACGACCTGCGCCATCGTCGTCTCGTGGCCCTGTCCGTGCGGGGAGGTGCCGGTGTAGACGGTCACGGCGCCGGTGACGGTGACGCGGACGATCGCCGACTCCCACAGGCCGGTCTGCAGGCCGAAGCCCGCGGGCCCGGTGATGCGGGACGGCGCGAGGCCGCAGATCTCCGTGTAGGTGGAGAACCCGATGCCGCGCAGGATGCCCTTGGCGCGCAGCTCCTCCTTCTCCGCCTCGATCGCGGCGACGTCGACGTGCTCGAGCAGCTTGTCGAGCGACGCGTGGTAGTCGCCGGAGTCGTAGACGATGCCGATCGCGGTCTCCGCCGGGAACCGCTCCTTGGGGATGAAGTTCCGGCGGCGCAGCTCGAGCCGGTCGATGCCGAGCTCGGCGGCGGCCTGGTCCATCATGACCTCGATCATGTGGGTGGCCTCGGGGCGCCCGGCGCCGCGGATCGCGTCCGTCGGGCAGGTGTTGGTGTAGGCGCCGACGATGTCCGTGTGGACGGCCGGCATGTCGTACACGCCGTTCATGACGAACGCGCCGAGCGACGGGATCGTCGGCGTCAGGAGCATGAGGTACGCGCCGAGGTCCTGCGTGATCTTCACGTGGAAGGCGGTGATCTTCCCGTCCTTCGTCAGGCCCATCCGGCAGTCCGCGGTCTGGGCGCGGCCGTGGTGGCAGGTCGCCATGTGCTCCGAGCGGGTCTCGATCCACTTGACCGGCCGCTGCAGCCGGCGGGAGACCCAGGAGCAGAGCGCCTCCTCCCCGGTCATCTGCAGCTTCGCGCCGAAGCCGCCGCCGACCTCGGGGGCGACGACCCGGATGCGCTCCTCGCTCATCCCGAGCATCAGGCCGAGGAACAGGCGCACGAAGTGCGGCACCTGGGTGGAGCTGTGGATCGTCAGGTGCCCGGCGCGGTAGTCGGCGAGCAGGCCGCGCGGCTCGATCGGCGCGCCCGAGACGCGGTGGTTCTCGACCGTCCGCTCGACGATGACGTCGGCGGCCGCGAAGCCGCCCTCGAGGTCGCCGCCGCCGAGCGACCACTGGTGGCTCTCGTTCGTGCCGAGGGTCGGGTGGACGAGCGGGCTGCCGTCGCGCAGGGCGGCGCGGGCGTCGCTGACCGCGGGCAGCGGCTCGTACTCGACGAAGACGTCCTCGGCGGCGTCGAACGCGGCGCCGCGGTCCTCGCAGAGGACGACCGCGACCGGGTCGCCGACGTGCTTGACCTCGCCGCGGGCGAGCGGCCAGTGCTCGACCTGGCGCAGCTCGACGCCCTCCGGTGCCCAGGCACAGGGCAGCGCGGAGGCGAGGTCGGCGAGGTCCTCGCCGGTGAACACGGCGACGACGTCGTCACGGGCCTCGGCGGCGCTGGTGTCGATCGAGACGATCTTGGCGTGCGCCTCGGGCGAGCGCACCAGCACGGCGTGCAGCATGCCGGGGAGCACCATGTCGTCGACGTAGGTGGCGCGACCGGTGATGAGCCGCGGGTCCTCCTTGCGGCGCAGCGGCCTGCCGACGTGCCCGCCGGCGGCGTGGGACTGCTCGACGAGGCTCATGCCGTGGCCCCGTTCCTCGTCGCGGCGGCCTCCTGCACCGCGGCCACGATGTTGTGGTAGCCGGTGCAGCGACAGAGGTTGCCCTCCAGACCGGTGCGGATCTCGTCCTCGGTCGGGTCGGGATTGCGCTCCAGCAGGTCGGCCGCGGCCATGATCATGCCGGGCGTGCAGTAGCCGCACTGCAGGCCGTGCTTGGCCCAGAACGCCTCCTGCAGCGGGTGGAGGTCCCCCTCGCGACCGAGGCCCTCGATCGTGGTGACCTGTGCCCCGTCGGCCTGGACGGCGAGCACCGTGCAGCTCTTCACCGACTCCCCGTCGAGGTGCAGCGTGCAGGCCCCGCAGTTGCCGGTGTCGCACCCCACGTGGGTGCCGGTGAGGCCGAGGTCCTCGCGGACGACGTGGACGAGCAGCGCTCTCGGCTCCACCTCCAGGGACCGGCGCTGTCCGTTGACCGTGACCTCGACTGCGACCTTCGTGGTGGTGCCCACGCGCGACTCCTTGGTTCGAGACTCTCCAGACCCTGCGCCGACACTACGCCCGTCCGGAACGCCTATGCAACCTTGAGCGCCAAAGCGCCAGCTGCGTGCAACGTCGCCGCAACGTCGCGCCGTGAGAGGACTGTGAGAAGGGGCACGAGGCGCTACTTCTGGCGCACTTCGGGGATACAACGGTGATGCCACGATTCTCCCGAACCCTCATCCTCACCCTGCTCGCGACGCTCGCGGGCGGCACGGCCCTCGCGGGCCCGGCGTCCGCCAGCAGCAGCACGGTGCGCGTCGGGATCGCCAACCAGAACACCGACATGTTCGGTGCCCCGGCCTGGCAGGCGCTCAAGATGAAGCGCACCCGCCACGTCGTGAAGTGGGACGCGATCGACCACCCCGACCAGATCCGCGCGATCGACCAGTTCGTCGACACGGCGCGCGCCAACCGCGTCGAGGTGCTGCTGCACATCTCGACCGACAACTTCACCATCGGCAAGGGGAAGCTGCCCTCCACCGCGACCTACCGCAAGAAGGTCGGTGCCCTCGTCTCGCGCTACTACCCCAAGGGCGTGCGCGACTGGGGCGTCTGGAACGAGGCCAACGACCGCACCCAGCCGACCTACAAGAACCCGGCCCGGACCGCCGACTTCTTCAAGGAGATGTGGCGGCTGCTGGACAACAGCAACCGCTGCGGCTCGAAGGTCACGAGCCGCTGCCGGATCGTCGCGCTCGACGTCCTCGACGGCTCGACCTCCTCGCAGCTGGGCAACACGCGCAGCTTCATCAAGCGGTTCTACTCGCGCCTGAGCCCGACCTGGGACAAGCGCGCGCGGATCGTCGGCGTGCACAACTACTCCGACACGAACCGCAAGAAGCGCGGCGGCACGAAGAACGCGATCTCGACCGTCAAGAAGTACGTCAAGAGCCCGCGGATCTGGCTGACCGAGACCGGCGGCGTGCTGAAGATCGGGAACACCGGCTCGTTCACGTGCAACCCCGCGAGCGCCTCGAGCGTGCGGCGCGCCGAGTCGCGCGCCAGCAGCGCGATCAGCTGGATGTTCCGCCTGGCGACCGACTACAAGAAGGACGTCGACCGGCTCTACATCTACAAGTGGACCGGCACCAGCTGCGTCGACGAGGTCCGCTTCGACAGCGGTCTCACCCGCCTCGACGGCTCCCTGCGCCCGGGCTACGCCCGCGTGAAGAGCACCGTCGAGAAGTCGAAGCTGTTCAAGCCGTGAGCCCCGGCCGCGTTGCTCAGCCCCTGGAGGGCTGCGCCACGCCGGCCTCCCGCGCCGCCTTGGGGCCCAGCGTCGAGCTGGGGTCCAGGCGGCGCTGCTCGTCGATCCAGTCGTCGAGTTCCTGCCAGCGCGCGTAGAGCCAGCGGACCTGGTCGTCGCGGTCGGTCGGCACCGTCGCGCCGTCGTGACGCCAGATCTTGATCCGCACGGTGCGCCCGACGAGGCGCCCGGACCAGATGTCGCCGACCGTCTCGAAGCCGTCGAAGCCGACGTGGCCGACGACGAGCACGTCGGCCGGGCGCCCCTCGTCGAGCAGCGCGATCGGCCCGCCCAGGCGCGGCGGCAGCACCCACCGCAGCGAGGCGGCGAGCGCTCCGACCTCCGGGTCGGAGGCCAGCAGCTTCTCCTGCACGGCGGCGAGCTTGCGCGCCGTCCAGCGCGTGCCCTCCGGGAAGATCAGCGCGCCCTCGAGCTCGCCGTCGAGCCCCTCGGCCAGCGAGCGGACGTTGGCGATCTCCTGCGTCGCGTCGTCGGTCGCCCGGCGCACGAAGCACGTCGGCACCCAGTGGCCGCCCCAGTCGAGCGTCGGGAGCGCCTGCAGCTCGTGCTTGAGCACGTAGCGCAGCTGCAGGCCGCGACCGCGCGACACGAACGCGGCGGGCAGCGCGTTGTCGATGATCGACGCGTGCCGCACGAGCGCGACGAACGGGCCGGGCTCGATGAGCTCGGCGCCGTCGATCTCGACGCGCAGCCCGAAGATCCGGCGCACCCCGTCCATGTGGCCGCCGGCCCACTGCGACTGCAGGAACCAGGTGCGCTCGCGGCGGCGCTGCGAGTCGCGGCTGAACGGGCCGCCGGTGAGCAGCCAGGTCAGGGCGAGCCCGGAGAGGCCCCGCATCTCCCCGAACAGGAACCACCAGCCCATCAGCACGAGGCGGCTCCCGGTCCACGGCGTGCCGCGGACGAGGCCACGCACGAGGTCGACGAGCAACGCCAGCGGCAGCGTCAGCGGCAGCAGCACCGTCCAGACGACGAACAGCAGCGCCTCGATCGTGATCGTGCGGACGTTGCGCAGCAGGCGCTTGGGCAGGGGCGTGTCCGACGGGTGCAGGCGCATGGGGCCGTGACCCTATCCGCGGGACCGCCCCGCCGCCGGGCGCCGTCAGGCGGTGGCGGCCAGGACGACCTCCACGGTCTCCCGCGGCTGGTCCCAGTGCGGGAAGTGCCCGCAGCGCTCGAACCAGTGGACCGTGGCGTCCGGGAAGAGCTCCTGGGCGCGCGCGGCCTGGCTGGGCAGTGTGACGAGGTCGTTGCGGCCCCAGCCGATCGTCATCCGCCCGGGCAGGCTGCCGGCCGGCGCCCCCTCCTGCGCGGGACCGTGGAGGAGCTGGTCGAGGACCGCGTCGAACGCGGGGCCGTCGGCGAGGCTGCGCAGCTCCTGGAGCACGAGCTCGCGCGGGAGCGCCCACGGACGGCGGGACAGCTGGGCCAGCAGCGCGGCGCGGGTGACCGGGGTCGCGCTGAGCGCCGGGGCGACGGGCTGCAGCAGCCGCACGAGCCGGATCGACGCCTTGAGCGTGCCGCCGAAGACGCGCTTCTGCCCGGGCGTCCAGAACCCGCCGGGGTCGAGCGCGACGACGTCGCCGCCCACGCCGCGGCGCGCGAGCTCCATGACGAGCCGGGCGCCCATCGAGCTGCCGACGAGCGCGGCGTCGCGCAGGCCCTGCGCCTCGAGGAAGCCGGTGAGGGCGTCGGCCAGTGACGCGATGCTGCCGCCGTCGTGGGCCGCGGGGGTCTCGCCGAAGCCGGGCAGGTCGACGGCGACGACCTCGCGCTCGGCGGCGAGGGCGTCGAGGACCGGGGACCACGACCGCCAGGTCCCGCCGATCCCATGGACGAGGACGAGCGGCGCGCCGGCGCCGCGACGGACGTGGTGAAGCTCCATGCCTGGCACGGTACCGCTCGCGCCGCCCCGGCTTGACACCCTGTCGAACAGTTGGCGCGTCGGGTCGCCCTCGAGCGGCCGGGCACCGTCGGTAGCCTCGGGGCATGTCCGACCTCGCCGCCGTCGTCGCCGAGCTGATGCCGATCGTGCGGGCCGATCTCGAGCGGCTCGTCCGGATCCCGTCCGTCGCCTTCCCCGGCTTTCCCGCTGCGCCCGTGCACGAGGCCGCGCAGGCCACGCTGGAGATCCTCCGCGACGCGGGCGCACCGGCCGAGCTCCTGGAGATCCCGGGTGCACCGCCGGCGGTCTGGGCCCAGGTCGACGGTCCTCCGGGCGCCCCGACCGTGCTGCTCTACGCCCACTACGACATCCAGCCCGCGGGGGACGAGGCCGCCTGGGACTCGCCGCCGTTCGAGCCGACCGAGCGTGACGGCCGCCTCTACGGTCGCGGCACCGCCGACGACAAGTGCGGGGTCGCGCTGCACGCCGGGACGCTGCGCGCGTTCGGCGGCACGCCCCCGGTGACCGTGAAGGTCGTGATCGAGGGCGAGGAGGAGACCGGCGGCGGCTCGTTCATGGACTACGTCGCCGCCCACCCCGAGCGGTTCGCGGCCGACGTCGTCGTGGTCGCCGACGGCGGCAACTGGAAGGTCGGCGAGCCGACGCTGACGACGACCCTGCGCGGCATCTGCCAGATCGACGTCGAGGTGCGCACGCTCGAGGGCCCGGTCCACTCCGGCCTCTACGGCGGGGCGGTCCCCGACGCGCTGATCGCGCTCTCGCGCGTGCTCGCCTCGCTGCACGACGAGCACGGCGATGTCGCGGTCGTCGGGCTCGCCGGCGGCCCGTGGGACGGCCGGCCCGTGGAGGAGGAGGTCCTGCGCGAGGGCGCGCGGGTGCTCGAGGGCGTCGACCTCGTCGGGACCGACTCGATCGCCGCGCGGCTGTACACGCGCCCGTCGATCACCGCGATCGGGATCGACGCTCCCGCGATGGAGGGCGCGACCAACGCGATCGTCCCCGTGGCCCGCGCGCGCGTGAGCGTGCGGCTCGCCCCGACCGAGACGGACCCGGCCGCCGCCCAGCGGACGGTGATGGCGCACCTGATGGAGCACGCCCCGTGGGGCGTGCAGGTCTCCTGCGTCCCCGGGGAGATCGCCCGCGGCGCGGTCCTCGCCGCGGACGGCTCGGGAGCCCAGGCCGCCCGCCGCGCGCTGCACGGCGCCTACGGCAAGGAGGCGGTGGCGGTCGGCAGCGGCGGCGCGATCCCGCTGTGCGTGACGCTCGCCCAGACGCTGCCGGACGCCGACATCGTCCTCTGGGGCGCCTGTGACGACGGCGCCCGGATCCACGCGGCCAACGAGTCCGTCGACCTCGGGGACCTGGAGCGCGCGACGCTCGCGCAGGCGCTGCTGCTGCAGGAGCTCGCTAGCGCAGCCCCGCCTGCCTGAGGGCGCGCGCCGCCTGCGCCGGGGTGCGGGCGACCGACGCGGCCGCCACCGCGGTGAAGCGGACGCGCCCGTCGCGGATCCCGTAGAGGATCCGACCGCCGCCGGGCAGGCGCCGGGCGCGGACGTTCGCGCCGAACGCCTCGGTGCGTCCCTGCAGGCGCGTCGCCCGGTCCCCGACCCCGAGGCCGCCGGCGGTGTGGCCGGCCGCGGTCGACGCGACCAGGCCGACGCGGCCGCGGGAGGTGAACAGCGCGCGGACGCGGGCCCGGCGGTTCTTCGCCCCCGCGACGCGGTAGCTGAAGACGCGGCCGGTACGCGCGTCCGGCTGGCCGCCGCGGCGCAGCAGGTCGGTCCAGCGGTCGTGCAGGCGCACCGCGCCGAGGCCGCGGCGCGAGAACGTCGCGCCCTTGGGCCGCGTGCCGTCGGCGGGGACGCCGACCGCCCGCTCCCACGTGAGCAGCAGCGTCTCGGTGCCGCGGGCCATGTCGTCGATGATCTCCTGGCCGGCGAGCTGGCGCAGGTCCTCGAGCCAGTCGGGGTAGAGGCCGTAGTGGGCGAGGCCGTCGCGGTTGATGTCGTAGACGCGCTCGCCGCTGACCTGCCGCTCGATGCGCTGCTTGCCGTCGAAGCTCGTGAACGGGTACGTCACCGGACTGTCGGTCGCCGCGCCCTCGCGAGGTCCGCCCTGCGCGCCGAACCCGTTGATGTCCGAGCCGAAGCCGAATCCGAAGCGGTAGCGGTCGCTGCGGACCCGCTTGGTCTCGCGCCACTGGCGCACGAACGAGGTGGTGTTCCCCGCGTAGGGCGTGACGTAGCCGCCGAGCTTCAGGATCCGCGGCAGCGCCGACGGGTCGCTCCAGCTGTGGCTCGACATGACGCCCGGGTAGTCGAGCGCCTCCATGATCGTCAGGGCCTGGTCGCGGGCCACGACGCTCATGTGGTCGGGGTCGAAGATCATGCCCTTCTCCGCCATGCGGCGCACGAGGTACGCGCCGACCGGGCTGAGGCCGGCCTGGTTGCACATCGGGCCCGGGTCGTAGATCGGCACCTGGCCGGGCGGCACGATCGCCCCGAGGAGGCTGCCGAGCAGCTCGCCGCGGCCGGTGCCGGGGACGCCGATCTGCTCGCGGTCGTGGTTGTGCCCGTCGGCGCAGGGCTTCATGTCCCAGAACGAGCCGGTCTCGACCCGGTTGGCGGCGTTGATCGCGAGCCCGACCTCGCCGGAGTCCCCGGCGACGCCGGTGAAGCCGTTGTCGAACTTGTTGACGATCTCCATCTGGCGGATGCCGCGGTCCCACCAGTAGTCGAGCTGCTTGTCGACCCAGCCGTTGTCGCAGGAGGGCTGGCCGTTGTAGACGCCGCAGTCGAAGAGCTTGGAGACCTCGATGCCGAGCGTCACGGCGAGCTTGCCGTCGTTGATCGCCTCGCGGGCCTCGAACGGGTCGGTGACGATCCGCATGAAGCCCTTGCCGGGGCCGCCGAACTGCGCGTCGATGTAGTCGACGTAGTCGTGGAAGGTGTCGTACTGGCGCTTGACGGTGTCCATCTCGTTGCAGCCGTACTTCTTCACCGGCAGCACGTTGCAGAGGAAGGCGTTCTCGACGAGCAGCACGGTGGTGTGGCGCAGGCCCGCCCGCCAGGCGCGCTCCATCCACTTCCAGTAGGTGCCCTCGTGGGCGAGCATGTCGTGGGCGGGCCAGCTCTTGAAGGTCGGCCAGCCGACGGGGTCGGCGAGCGGGTCGCCGCCGAGCACGGTGCCGGCGAGCCCGGTCTCGGCGTTGGCGAGCGGCTCCTTGCTGCAGTCCGGCAGCGCGACGGTGACGCCGTACGGGCTCCAGGGCGCGCCGCAGTGGACCGAGCCGCCGAGGAACTGGAAGGCCATGTGGTGCAGGTGCTCGTCGATCAGCCCGCGGGTCTCGGCCTGTGGGGCGCTGCCGCGGGACGGCTCGCCGGTGACACCGGTCTCGATCTCGGGGAAGACCGCGCAGCCGTCGCGGCGCACGGCGAGGAACGTCGTGCCCGAGTCCGCGCCGTCGGCGAGGGCGAGCGCGCCGTCGCCGGGGGCGACGAGGCCCTTCGTGCCGTCGAGCGTGGCGAGCCGGAAGCCGCCGCCCTCCTGCGCCACGACCCGCCAGTCGGCGGCCGGCCCGGGGGTCGTCGTCGTGGTCGTCCCGCGGCCCGCGACGGCGAGGAAGTCCCGGTCCTTCCCGTAGAGGAGGTAGCGCCCGAGCGCGGTCGCCTGCAGGCGCAGCGGCTCGGCGGACGCCGCGTCCTTCGCGGAGGCGCGCCAGGTCGAGCCGTTCTGGGCGAGGAAGCCGCCCCCCTTGGCCTGCAGGGCGTAGCAGCCGTGGACGAGCTCGTAGGCCGGCGTCTGGTCGACGGCGGCACCGGCGGAGCCGGCCGCCGGACCGGCGGCGGCGAGCGCGACGAGCGCGAGCAGCGGTGCGCGCAGCCCTGCGCGGCCTCTCCCGGGGAATCCCATGGGCGGCATCAAACCACGATTCGCGATCTCGTGCGAACGCGACCGTTCAGTCGGGATCGCAGGCGGGTGTGGGAACCGTCCACCCAGGTGTGCCCACGTGCGACACGTGGTGCGCGAAGGTCCGCCCATGCCCCGCACCCGCACCCTCCTCACCACCGCCGCCGCCACCGTCCTCGTCGCCTCCGGCGCCGGGGCGATCGCCGCCGGCACGACCACCACCGTCGCCGTCAACGGCGTGCAGACCCTCACCGCAGGAGACACCTCCCCTGCCGACGTCCCCGGCGTCAAGGCCCTGCGCCGCGGCAAGCCGATCCCCGCCGGCTACGAGCTGGTCGGCCGCCGCGTCGTCATCACGAAGGGCACCACCACCGCCGGCGCCGCGCTGCGCTTCACCTGCGTCGGCTCCAAGCGCCTGCGCTCCTTCGTCACCACCGGCCAGGCCGGGTTCCAGGCGACCGGCACGTCCTCCTACGTCGGCAAGCAGGCCGTGTGGGTCCTCAGCACGCCCGCGCGGGGCGCGACCTCCGAGGGCGTCGTCTACGCGGTCTGCCGCTGAGCGCCCGGTCTCCCGACGGCCCGTCGGCGCGGCTCAGTCCGCCGCGCCGCCGTCGACCATCTTCGTGAGGATCTCCCCGATCTGCTCGCGCACCACGCCGGCGCTGCGCTGCACGTGCGAGCGCATGAAGCTCGCGGCGGCGTCCTGGTCCCCGGCGAGCGCCGCACCGACGATCTCCAGATGCTCGGCGATCGTCGCCTCGGTGCGGTCCTGCCGCGTGAAGTCGTGGACGCGCAGGACGCGGATCCGCTCGTTGAGGTCCTTGAGCATGCCCGCGGCGACCTGGTTGCCGCTGGCCGCCGCGACCCGCAGGTGGAAGTCCTCGTCGCGGGTCACGAACTCCGGTCCCGCCGCCTTGCCGCGGAACTCGGCCGCCAGCGTGCGCCAGTCCTGCTCGAGCGCCTCGAGGATGCCGCGATCGCCGCCGGTGGTGGCGGCGCGGATGACGAGGTCCTCGAGCACGATCCGCACGTCGTAGAGCTCGCGCATCGAGCGGACGCTCGGCAGCCGCGGGCGCAGGCCACCGGCGTCGTCGCGGGCGAGATGCCCGTCGCCCTCCAGGCGCTTGAGCGCCTCGCGGATCGGGGTGCGGCTCGTCTCGAACCGCTCGGCGAGCTGCTGCTCGACGAGCCGGGCCCCCAGCGGCATCTCGCCACGGATGAGCAGCTCGCGGAGCTCGAGGTACACGCGCTCGGTCTGTGCGGGTTTCCTGGGCAATGCGGCCGAAGCATACGAAGCCGCGACAGCGGGACGCAGACGGATCGGTCAGACGTCCGCGTCGGCGAGCCGGACCGCCTGCGCCAGGATCCGTCCCAGTCCGGGATCGTCGGTCACCGCCAGCGGGGCGAGATCCGCGTCCCGTGGGCGCAGGCGACCGTCGGGCGCGCGGACCGCGCCGGACCCCAGGTGGACGCGGTACCCCGCGACGAGCAGGTGGCGGTCCGCGACCTGCGCGCGGCCTTCGAGGCCGACGCGGCGCAGGAGGATCTCGAGGCCCCGCCGGCGGTAGCGGCCCTGTGGCCCGAGCGGGCCGTCGAGGACGTCGTCGCCGAGCCCGGCGACCTCGACCGCCATCGCGACGTCCGCGTGCTGGAGCGCCGGCGCGGCGACCCAGACGCTGCTCCAGGTGCCCTTCTCGTTGCGGTCGTCGCTGTCGGGCGGCGCCCCGTACGCGCACGTCGCGCCCGCCGGGCCGCGCGCGACGCCGCGCCCGTCCGGGGTCCAGGTGCCGATCAGCGGTGCGCGCCAGCCGCGGGCGCGGAGGATCGCGACGAAGCGGTGCTGCGCGACGAGCGGCACCCGGCCGAGGCTAGCGCGCCAGCCGCTGCGCGCCCCGGTCCCAGCGCGTACGCTTGCGGGGCTCGGCGGGACCCCGGGCCCACGCCCGCCGCATCCCCCGCCGTCGCCCGCTCCCCGTGCACGCGACGCTCTACGGCATCCCGATGTCCCATCCGGTGATCAGCGCCCGGCTGATGCTCGCCCACAAGGGCGTCGCGGTCCGCGAGCGCGAGCTGGTCGCCGGCCTGCACCCGGCGATGCTCGCCGCGCACGGCTTCCGGCCCACCACGGTGCCGGCCGTGCGGTTCGCCGACGGCCGGCGCGTGCAGGGCTCGCTGGCGATCTCGACGCACCTGGACCGCGAGGTGCCGGGCGGCGCGCCGCTCTACCCGGACGCCCCGGCCGCGCGCGCGGCGGTCGAGGAGGCCGAGCTGTGGGGCGAGCAGGTCCTGCAGCCCGTGCCGCGGCGGATGATCCGCCGCTGCATGGCGGACTCTCTGGCGCTGCGGCAGTGGTTCGCGCGCGAGGCGACGCCGTTCCCGGCGCCGCGCGTGAGCGGCGCGGTGCTGACCCCGACGGTCCTGCTGTTCGCGCGCATGGCGGGCGCCGACCGGGCGCAGCGGGCCGCCGACGAGGCCGGGCTCGACGCGCTCCTGCACCGCGTCGACGCGCTCGTGCAGGACGGCGTGCTCGGCGGCGAGACGCCCAACGCGGCCGACTTCCAGATCGCGCCGAGCCTGCGCTTCCTGGGGGCGTTCGCGCACCTGCGCGACCGCGTCCGGGCCCACGGCCCCGCCTGGTCGCTGGCGCAGCGGATCGCCCCCGCCTACCCGGACGTGCCGAGCTGACCGAGCCCCGACGGCCAGATGGTCCATCCGCAACCCCCTTCGCTTTCTCCCGCCGGTCCAATGCGCGCAGGCTCCCCGGCCCGCAAGCTGTCGTCCGTCGGCGCAGATAGTCGACCACGTTGCGTACAACCCTTCTACTCGGCTTCTCCTGCGGAGGTTCCATGCCGTACCCGTCCGGGCCCAGAGCAGTACCGGCGACGCCCTACGCCTTCACGCACGACCCCGCCACCACGGCGCTGGTCGTCATCGACATGCAGCGCGACTTCCTCGAGCCCGGGGGCTTCGGCGAGATGCTCGGCAACGACGTCTCGCAGCTGCAGCGCGTCGTCGCCCCGCTGAGCGCCACGCTCGCGGCGTGCCGGGCGGCGGGGATGCTCGTCATCCACACCCGCGAGGGACACCGGCCCGACCTCAGCGACTGCCCGCCGGCGAAGCTCGTCCGCGGCGGCGGCGACACCCGCATCGGCGACCCCGGCCCGCGCGGGCGCATCCTCGTCCGCGGCGAGGAGGGCCACGACATCGTCGACGAGCTCGCCCCCGTCGGCGACGAGATCGTGCTCGACAAGCCCGGCAAGGGCGCCTTCTACGCCACCGACCTCGAGGCGATCCTGCGCAACGCGGGCATCCGCAGCCTCGTCGTCACCGGCGTCACCACCGAGGTCTGCGTCCACACCACCGTGCGCGAGGCCAACGACCGCGGCTTCGAGTGCCTCGTGCTGGAGGACTGCTGCGGCAGCTACTTCCCCGAGTTCCACGAGGTCGGCCTGAAGATGATCGCCGCACAGGGCGGCATCTTCGGCTGGGTCGCGCCGTCCGGCGCGTTCCTCGACGGCCTCGTCCCCGCGACCGCCGCGGCCGGAGCGTGAGGCCCGTGTCCGCCCCCGCCGCCCCCGTCGCCGTCCCGCTGTGGACCCGCGGCGACCTCAACGCCTTCTTCGGCTTCTTCATCAACATGCTGGTGAACGTCCTGGTGCTCACCGGGCTCGCCATCGCGGTCGTCGGCATCCCCGCCGGCGACGTCACCGGCGTCATCCTCCCCGCGCTCGGCATCCAGCTGCTACTCGGCAACGTCTTCTACTTCACGCTCGCCCGACGCCTGGCCCAGAAGGAGGGCCGCACCGACGTCACCGCGATGCCCTACGGCCCGAGCGTCCCGCACATGTTCATCGTGACGCTCGTGATCATGCTGCCGATCGCGATCCAGACGAAGGATCCGATCCAGGCGTGGTCCGCGGGCATCGCCTGGGCGTTCATCATCGGCGTGATCATCCTCATCGGCGCGTTCGTCGGGCCCGCGATCCGCCGCTTCACCCCCCGGGCCGCCATGCTCGGCATGCTCGCCGGCATCTCGCTGACCTTCATCTCGATGCGGCCCGCCGCGCAGATGTGGGAGGCCGCGTGGATCGCGCTGCCCGTCCTGGCGATCATCATCATCGGCTTCATCGCCGGGGTGAAGCTCCCGGGCAACGTCCCGGTCGGGCTCGTCGCCCTGCTGTTCGGCACCTCGATCGCCTGGATCGGCGGCTACATGTCCGCCCCCGACGTGGAGCAGGCCGCCAAGGACATCGCGATCGGCCTCCCGGGCTTCGAGCTCGACAAGCTCCTCGACGGCCTCGAGGGCATCAGCCCGCTGCTGGCCACCGCCATCCCGTTGGGGATCTACAACTTCTCCGAGGCGATGAGCAACGTCGAGAGCGCCGCCTCCGCCGGGGACGACTACAACCTCCGGCACGTGCTGCTGGCCGACGGCACCGGCGCGGTCGTCGGCTCCGCGATGGGCTGCCCGTTCCCGCCCGCCGTGTACATCGGCCAGCCCGGCTGGAAGGAGGCCGGCGGCCGGATCTCCTACTCGCTGGCCACCGGCGCGCTGATCTTCCTGCTCTGCACGCTCGGCATGTTCCCGCTGCTGTCGGCGCTGCTGCCGATCCCGGCGATCGTCCCGGTGCTCCTGTTCATCGGCCTGGTCATCGGCGCGCAGGCGTTCACCGCGGTGCCGAAGGCGCACTACCCCGCGATCGTGCTCGCGATGATCCCGAACATCGCGGCCTGGGGCTACGGGCTCGTGGACAACGCGCTCGGCGCCGCCGGCACCAGCGCGAGCGAGGTCGGGGCCGAGGCGCTCGGCAACGCCGGGGTCATCTACGACGGCCTGCAGACGCTCGGCCAGGGCGCGGTGCTCTCCGGCATGGTGCTCGGGGCGATCGCGGTCTTCCTCATCGACCGCACGTTCCTCCTGGCCGCCATCGCGTTCGCGGTCGGCGGGGTCCTCACGCTCGTCGGGCTGATCCACGGCGAGGAGGTCGTCTGGTTCACCTCCGAGCCGCGCGTCGCCCTCGGCTACGGGCTCGGCGCGATCGTCTGCCTCGCCGCCCACGCCCTGCGGGCGCCGGTGCGCGAGCACGACCCCGCCGACCCGCTCGACACCGCCGACGCGGTGTTCGAGGGCGGCGCCGAGCCCACCCGACCGTCCGCGCCCGCGCGGTTCACCCCGCCCGGTGGGGCGGCGGAGGCCCCGGCGCCCGCGTGAGCGACGCCCGCAGCCTCCCGACCGTCGCCGTGGTCCTCGTCCACGGCGTCGGCTTCGGGCCGGACACGCTCGCGCCCGTCGCCGCCTTCCTGGGTCCGGCGGCGGGCGTCGAGCGCGTGCTCGTGCTCGAGCGACGCGGCTACGGCGCGCGCGCCGCCGCCGTGCCCGCCGCCACCGTCGGGGAGCACGTCGACGACCTCGTCGAGCTGCTCGACGCGCACGGCGTCGACCGGGCGGTCGTGGCCGGGACCAGCGGCGGCGCCACCGTCGCGCTGGCCGCCGCGCTCCTGGCGCCGGGGCGGGTCGCCCGCGCGGTCGTCCACGAGCCGGCCGTCGGCACCCTCTCCCCCGACCTGCGGCGTCTCGTCCGCGGCGCGCTGCAGGACGGCGGCGGCCTCGGCCTCGTCCGGGCCCTCGCCGGCGCGACGACCTGGGAGGCGCTCGACGAGGAGCGGCGCGCCGCGGTCAGCGCCCGCGCGGCGCTCGTGGAGCGTGACGCCCCGGCCTTCCTCGCCTGGGAGCCGCCGCTCGGCCGCACGCTGCTCGCCGCACCGGTCGTCTGCACCGTCGGCGACCGCAGCCCGCCGCTGCGCCACGACATCGCCCGCCGTCTCGGGCACCTGCTCGACGCCCCCGTCGAGGTCCTGCCCGACTGCGGGCACCTCGCCCAGCTCGACGCCCCCGCCACCTTCGCCGCCGCGGTCGCCCGCGCGGCCCAGCCCGCCCCCACACCGACCTCGACCCCGAGGAGCACCGCATGAGCGCCACGCCCGTCACCTCCACCCCCGGACTCGTCGCCGCCGCCGACCCGTACCCGTGGCCCTACACGGGCTGCATCGACATGGCCCACACCGCGCTGATCCTCATCGACTGGCAGCAGGACTTCTGCGGGCCGGGCGGCTACGTCGACACGATGGGCTACGACATCGGCCTCACCCGGGCCGGGATCGCCGCGACCCAGCGGGTGCTCGCCGCCTGGCGCGCGCACGGCGCCCCGGTCGTCCACACCCGCGAGGGGCACGCCCCGGACCTGTCGGACTGCCCGCCGAACAAGCTCTGGCGCTCCCAGCGCATCGGGGCCGGCATCGGGCAGGCCGGGCCGTGCGGGCGGATCCTCGTCCGCGGCGAACCGGGCTGGGAGATCATCGACGAGCTCGCCCCGATCGACGGCGAGGTCGTGATCGACAAGCCCGGCAAGGGCGCGTTCTGCCAGACCTCGCTGGACCTCGTGCTGCGCTCCAAGGGCGTCCACAGCCTCGTCTTCACCGGCATCACCACCGACGTCTGCGTCAGCACGACGATGCGCGAGGGCAACGACCTCGGCTACGAGTGCCTGATCCTCTCCGACTGCACCGGGGCCACCGACCCGGGCAACCACACGGCCGCCCTGAAGATGGTGACGATGCAGGGCGGGGTCTTCGGCGCGGTCGCCGACAGCGAGATGCTGCTGGCCGCCCTCCCGCCGGCCGCGGCGTGATCCGGGTGCGCCCGACCGACCCGCAGGCCGCCGTCGCCGCGGCGCTCGACCGCCTCGAGGCCGACGGCGGGCCCGGCCCGGCGTGGATCTCCGTCGTGCCGCGCGCCGAGGCGCTCGCGCGCGCGGCCGCGGTCGACCCGACGCTGCCGCTGGCGGGCGTTCCGTTCGCCGTGAAGGACAACCTCGACGTGGCGGGCCTCGTCACCACCGCGGGCTGCCCGGGGTTCGCCTACACCGCGACCGCGACCGCCCCGGCGGTGCAGCGCCTGCTCGACGCCGGCGCGGTCCTCGTCGGCAAGACGAACCTCGACCAGTTCGCCACCGGCCTCGTCGGCACCCGCAGCCCGTACGGCGCGCCGCGCAGCGCGCTGGACGACCGCTTCGTCTCCGGCGGGTCCAGCTCGGGCTCGGCCGTGGCGGTCGCCGACGGCACCGTGCCGTTCGCGCTGGGCACCGACACCGCGGGCAGCGGCCGGGTGCCCGCCGCGTTCAACGGCATCGTCGGGCTGAAGCCCACCCGGGGGCTCGTCCCCACCCGCGGCGTGGTCCCCGCCTCGCGGTCGCTGGACTGCGTGTCGGTGTTCGCGCGGACGGTCGGCGACGCGCGAGCCGTCCTCGACGTCGTCGCCGGGCACGACCCCGCCGACCCGTGGTCGCGGCGCGGCGCGGGCGCACGGGGGCGGCGCCCGGGCGCGGGGGCCGCCGGCCCGCGGCTCGGCGTCCCCGTCGCCCGACAGGTCCTCGAGGAGCTCGACCCGCGCCTGCACGACGCCTGGCACGACGCGGTCGCCCACGCCGGCCGGCTCAGCGCGGCACCGCTCGTCGAGGTCGACCTCACCCCGTTCCTCGAGGCCGCCGCCCTGCTGTACGAGGGTCCGTGGCTGGCCGAGCGCTGGCTGGCCCTGCGGGAGCCCGTCGAGCGCGGCGTCGCGGGCCTCGACCCGGTCGTCGCCGCGGTCGTGCGCGCGGGCGCGCAGCGCAGCGGCACCGACGTGTTCGCCGCCGTGCACCGGCTCGCGGAGCTGCGGATCGCCGCCGACGCGGCGACCGCCGACGTCGACGTGCTGCTGCTGCCGACCGCCCCGACCGTGCCGACGCCTGCCGAGGTCGCGCTCGAGCCGGTCACCGTCAACCGGCGGCTCGGCCGCTGGACCAACGGCGTCAACCTGCTCGACCGCTGCGCCCTGAGCGTGCCCGCCGGCCTCGGCCGGGACGGCCTGCCGTTCGGCGTGACGCTCGTCGCCGACGCCTTCGCGGAGGACGTGCTGACCGCGGTCGGCGCGGCCTGGTGCGGGGAGGAGCACCCGGACGCGGGACCGGAGCCGCAGGCGGGGACGGTCGAGCTCGCGGTCGTGGGCGCGCACCTGCGCGGTCAGCCGCTCGAGCCGCAGCTGCAGGAGCTCGGCGCGACGTTCGTGCGCGAGGCGCGGACCGCCCCCGACTACCGGCTCTACGCCCTGCCGGGCGGGCCGCCGCTGCGGCCGGGACTCGTCCGCGAGCCGGGCACGACCGGCCCCGGGATCGAGCTGGAGGTCGTGCGGATCTCGCTGGAGGGGGTCGGCGCCCTGCTGACGACGATCCCCGCCCCGCTGGGACTGGGGACCGTCGTCCTGGACGACGGCCGCGCCGTCGCCGGGTTCCTCTGCGAGGCGCACGCCGCCGCCGGGGCCCGCGACATCACGGACTTCGGCGGCTGGCGCGCGTACCTCGCGTCGGACTACTTGTCCTTCAGCTCGTAGCGGATCTCGCAGTTGAAGATCCGCCGGCGCTCCTTGCCGTTGAGCCGGATCTTGTCGACGCCGGTGCCGCAGTTGGCGCGCGCCGCGGGACCCTGCTGGGCGATGTTGATCGCGTCGTTGCCCGGGCCACCGATGACGCGGTCGGCGTTGTAGCCGGCCGCGATCGTGTCCGCGCCCGTCCCGCCGTCGAGGTAGTCGATGCCGGGGCCGCCGTTGATCTTGTCGTTGCCCGTGCCGCCGATGATGCGGTCGTTGTCGAGGTTGCCGGTCAGCGTGTCGCTGCCGTCGCGGCCGTAGATCCGGTCGCTGCCGACGCCGCCGGTCACGCGGTCCGCGCCGGTGCCGCCGTCGATGCAGTCCGCGCCGCGGCCGCCGTCGAGCGAGTCGTTGCCGCCGAGGCCGAGGATGCGGTCACGACCGTTGGTGCCGGTGATGCGGTCGCGGCCGTTGGTGCCGACCACCGCGTAGGCGCGGTAGCCCCCGCCCTTGACGGTGAGGCAGAAGAGGCGGCCGTAGCGCTGGATCGCGACCGGGAGCGGCAGCACGGTGCCGCCGCTCGGGCCCGCGAACGGCAGGCCGACGATGATCAGCTGGCTCTGGCCCGTCGCCGGGATGACGCAGACGCCGCGCAGCACGTCGAAGGTCGAGCCGTCCGGGCAGATCTTCCCGTCGAAGCCGGGGATCTGCTTGTCGGGGTCGCAGGTGAACTGCTCGGCGTCGACCTTCGTCTCGGCGACCACGAGGTCGACGAGCGGGCTGCCACCGGCGGCCGGGAAGATCTTGATGTGGGCCGCGCGGGTGATGAGGCTCGAGCCCTCGCGGACCTGCTCGTTGAACTTCACGTCGGCGACCGCGCTGAGCGGCGCGAGGATCGTCTGCAGCGCGGCGGGGAGCGCGTCGAGCGAGATCGCCTGGCCGCCGAGGGTGAGGCCGAGCACCTGGCTCGTGCCCTGCAGCTGCGGCTGGCCGTTGGCGCACGACCCGGTCGTCGTGGACGTCGCGGCGGTGACGCCGAGGAGGTTCGTGCCGGTGCCGAGCGGCAGGCCGAGGTTCTCGACCTTCGCGGTCGCGTCGACCTTCTGGTCGATCGCGCGGCCGAGCTCCGGGTCGATCGTCGTCTTCGCCGACGCGGACTGGGCGCCGAGGACCGTGGACGGGATGCCGAGCGGGGTGGCGAGGTTGTCGGCACCGGCCTCCTCGTTGGAGCACTGGGCGCGGTCGGGGCTCTTGTTGTTCGCCGTGGACGGGTTGCCGTTGGCGACGAGCGGCTCGACGCGGTTGTTGCCCGCGACCGAGGCGTAGACGGCGCTGGCCCGGCACTTCCACACCGGGCTCGAGGTGAAGGCGTCGGCGGGCGCCGGGGTCAGCAGAAGGGCGCTGAAGAGCGCACCCACGAGGAGTGCGAGCAGCGTTCGGGCGCTCCCTGCCTGAGGAACCGAGGTCATTGATGGTGCTCCTGATGCGTGATGGACGTGGGACGCACCTTCCCGGTTCGCCCCGATTCAGAACTTCCCTGCGCCATACGACGGACGGATGTCGTCAGACCAGAAGATCGGTGACGGTGCGCGCACACCCCCACGAGAGCGTCAGTCCGCCGCCCCCGTGGCCGTAGCAGTGCACCACCCGTCCGTCGCGCTCCACGCGCGGTCCGCCGTGTCGCGCGGGCCGCAGCCCGGCGCGGGCGCCGAGCACCGGCGCCCCGGCCAGGGCGGGCGCCAGCGCGACCGCGCGCGCGACGATGTCGCGGGTCTGCGCGGGCCTGACGCGGTCGTCCTCGTCGCCGGGCTCGTGCGTGCCGCCGACGACGCAGACGTCGGCGCGCGGCAGCACGTAGGTGAGCGCGTCCTCGTCGCAGACGCACGGGACGTCGCGGCCGCGGGCGTCGAGGTGCACGACCTGGCCGCGGATCGCGTGCAGCGCGGGGTCGTCGACGAGCCGGCGGGTCGCCAGGCCGGTGCAGAGCACGACCGGGCCGTCCCCGAGGACCGGGTCGTCGAGCGCGGTCACGGTCGCCCGCTCGATCCGCAGGCCGTCGGCGAGCGCGGCGAGGTGGCGGGGCATCTCCACGAGGGGGACCCGCGCGACCCAGCCGCGCGCGTGCCCCTCGGGCAGCTCCGACCGGGTCGCGGGCCGGACGTGGTCCGCGGGCAGTACGTCGACCCACCACGGCTCGCGGCGCTCGAGGTGCAGGTGGTCGACGACCGGGTGGCCGTCGGCGACGAGCCGCTCGAGCGTCTCGAGCGCCCAGCCGGCGACGCGCTCGTCGGTCCCGGTCGCGTACGGGAGCCAGAGACCGCCCGCGATCGCCGACACGGTGGGGGCGCCGTCGGTCAGCACCCGGACCTCGTAGCCGGCGTCGGTCAGGGCCCGGGCGCAGCTGAGGCCGAGGACCCCGGCGCCGAGGACCGTGACCATCGCGGCAGGTCAGTCGTCGCTGGGCGGCGGGCGGAAGACGATGCGGTTGAGCTCGTGGATCGCGCTGCCGCCGAGCCGCAGGACGGTCATGAAGCCCTCCTCGCCGAGGTCGGCGCCGTCGACGGCGCGCCGCAGCGCGTTGACCGTGTCGCGGTCCTCCTCGGCGACCTGGTCCTTCGGGACGTCGACGAAGATCAGGTGCCGGGGCTTGCGGACCTTCGCGGCGGGCACGACGAACCGTCGCCGCGACTCCGGGGTGAGGTCCTCGAGCAGGACGACCGTCGAGTTGCCGGCGGCGAGGCGCTTGGCGACGGCCGCGTCGAGGAGCTTTGCGGCGGACTCCTCGAGCTGGTCGTCGGCGACGCGACCGGTGATGAGCTCGCGCACGCGGGCCATCGACAGGACGGCGTTCTTCTCCTCGATGCGGACGTCGGCGAAGCGCTCGAGCGCGGCCGGGTCCCCGGCGGTGACGACCACGACGAGGCTGCCGGGCGTGTAGCGCTGGCGGTCCGACGGGGGCAGCACACGGCAGCGGACCGCGACCTGGGGTCCGCGCTCCTCGGGGGCCTTGCCGTCCCGGCGCGGGCGGTCCGAGGACCATCCGCCCCGCTCGTCCTCGCCGATGCGGACGCTGCGGGTGGTGCCGTCAGGAGTGGACATGCACCGATCCTGACGGATCGGCCGTCTCGGCGGCGTCACCGCGCCGCCGAGACCCGATCCGGGAGCCTGCCCGGGGTGGGCCCACCCGACCTCCCGCCCGCCGACGGGTCGCCGTCATGGCGGCCCGCCCAGTGGCGCTGGACCGGAGGTCTCGGGCAGCACGTGGCCTACCCGCACCGGTCCCTGGAAAAACGCGACCATCAGTCGCTCTTCCTGATTCCGGGTGCTGCACGGAACGTTGCGGGCCGCAACCGGACGGGCCCCGTGGGGTTGCGAAGGACGTGCCTCCCCGCCCGTCCGCCCGTCCGTCACGCCGGCGCCTGCTCGCGCTGCTCGCCGCCCCCGCCCTGCTGGCGCCCGCCGTCGCGGCACCGGGCGCCCGGGCCGCGGACTGCCCGGGCGCCTCGCCGTGCCCGTACACCGCGGCCGCCGAGATCGGCCAGCGCTCCGGCGGCGTGCTGCGCTTCCCGCAGTCGATCGCCGTCGCCCCCGACGGCACCGTCTACGTCGGCGACCAGCACTCGCGCGTCGTCCACGCCTTCGCCCCCGACGGGACGTTCAAGCGCGAGATCGGCGTCCCCGGCACCCGGCCCGGCGAGCTGACCGCGGTCGGGGCGCTCGCCACCGCCCCCGACGGCACGCTGTTCGTGGGCGACGGCAGCAACCGGATCGATCGCTTCGCGCCCGACGGTCGCCTGCTGTCCTCCTTCGGCCGCTCCGGCACCGCGGTCGGCCAGTTCCGCTTCGGCGGCGGCGGCGGCAACGACGCGGGCGCCGGCGGCGGGCTCGCGGCCAGCGCCACGCACCTGTTCGTCGCCGACAGCGGCAACGATCGCGTCCAGCGCTTCACCTACGACGGTGGCAACGGCGTCGAGATCGTGCCGCCCGGCCAGCTCGCCTACCCGAAGGGCCTCGCGGTCCGCAAGACCCGGCTGCTCGTGGCCGACGACCAGAACCACCGGGTCCAGGCCTACGACACCGGCGGGCGCTTCCTCGCCACGATCGGCGCCGGCTCGGGCGCCGGCCCCGGCCAGCTGAGCTTCCCCTACGGCGTCGCGCTCGACACCGCCGGACGCCTGTTCGTCGCCGACAACCTCAACCACCGGATCGTGCGGTTCGGGACCGCGCCGGACTACCGCTACGTCGCGCGCTGGGGCACGTTCGGCACGCTGCCCGGGCGACTCGCCTACGTCCGCGCCCTGGCGGTCGACGGCACCGGGAACGTCTACGTCGCGAACACCGGCAACGACCGGATCGACGTGTTCGACCGCGGCGGGCGGCTGCTGCGGAGCTTCGGGCGCAGCGGCCGCGCGCCGGGCCAGTTCAACCAGCCGTCGGGCGTCGCGGCCGACGCCGCCGGGTTCCGCGCGGTCACGGACGCCATCAACGGCCGCGTCGAGTTCCTCGACCCGACCGGTCGGGTCGTGACGAGCTGGGGCTCCCCGAACCCGGGACCGACCGTGCTCCCGCGACCGGTCGCCGTCGCGTTCGACGCCGCCGGCGACGCCTACGTGCTCGACCAGCGCCGGGCGCGGATCCTCGTGTTCCCGCGCGGGACCGGGCAGCCGTCGCGGTCGATCGCCTCGCAGGGCAGCGATCCCGGCCGCCTGCTCGACCCGTCGGCGCTCGCGATCGACGCGCAGGGCACGATCACCGTCGCCGACACCGGCAACCGCCGCCTGGCCCGGTTCTCGACCGGCGGCACCTATCTCGGGGCGATCACCGGGACCGGCACCGTCCGCGGCGTCGCCGTGACGCCCGCCGGGGACCGCATCTACGCCGCCAACGGCGCCAACGCGATCACCGTCTACGACGCGGCCGGGACCGAGACCGCGCAGTTCGGCGGCACGGGCAACAAGCTCGGCAAGCTCAACGCGCCCGCGCAGATGACGCTCGACGGGGCCGGCAACCTCTGGGTCGCCGACCGCGGCAACAACCGCGTCCAGCAGTTCGGCCCGGACGGCGAGCGGCTGCTGACCCTCGGCGAGCGCGGGACCGGCACCGGGCAGTTCATCTTCCCGACCGGGGTCAGCGTCGACTGCAACGGCCTGCTGACGGTCACCGACAACGGCAACAACCGCGTCCAGCAGTTCGCGCTCGCGGCCCCGGCCACCCCGCCCGGGTGCGGCCAGCTGCCGGCGCTCGGCACCCCGCCGACCCCGAAGGCGCCGACGCTGCCCCCGCCCCCCGGCCCCGACCTCCAGGTCACGGCACTGCGGACCAGCGGCATCCTGCGGACCCGCAGCCTGCCGCTGCGGCTGCGCTGCGACACCGTCTGCACCGTGGCGATCACCGGCACCGTGCGCGAGCGGACCGCGCCGCGACCGACGAAGCAGGGCGCGAAGGCCCGCAAGGTCGTGTCCGTGCCGCTCACGCCGCTGACGCTCGAGCTCACCGCGGCGCAGTCGCGGATCGGCCGGGTCGCGCTGGGCGCCACGCAGGCGGCGAGGCTCCGCCGCGCGCTTGCCGGCCGCCGGGGCCTGAGCGTCGGCCTGAACGTCACCGCGACCTCCGCCTCGGGGGAGCTCACGACCGTGCCGCAGACCCTCGACGCGACCGGCTGACGCCACGGGGCGGCCGGGGGGCCGC
This sequence comes from Paraconexibacter algicola, assembly GCF_003044185.1. GTDB lineage: Bacteria > Actinomycetota > Thermoleophilia > Solirubrobacterales > Solirubrobacteraceae > Paraconexibacter > Paraconexibacter algicola. The sequence continues at coordinate 2,594,126 of NZ_PYYB01000001.1, read as the reverse complement.
CGGATACGTCAGCCGTACGATGTCTCGCCGCGCGACCGCCCCGATACTCCCGGCTCCACGGCACGCGCCCGGCCCCCCTCGGTGCGTCCCGTGGACCAGTTTCGCGTCCGGTGAGCGTGCCCGGACGCACCGGAGTGCGTGGTCCAGCGGGACCCGGGCGCCATCGCGGGTCAGCACCCGTGTGGTCCGGGCTCCCGGCGCACACGCTTCCGTGCCGGCAGGGGGTCGGCGCGGACCAGGGGGCGTCGCAGGCCGTCGGGGACGCGGCCGGCGTCGCCCTGTCCGCTTTTCGGTGCGGTCAGGAGGCGGGGCGGTCGCGGCGGGCCGCGATCGTGGCGAGCTGCACGCGCGAGCCGACCTCGAGCTTGCGCAGGATGTTCGAGACGTGGGTCGACACGGTGCGGCGCGAGACGACGAGCCGGTCGGCGATCTGCGGGTTGGACAGGCCCTCCGCGACGAGCTCGGCGACCCGCCGCTCGGCGGTGGTCAGCGACTCCCAGCCGGTGGCGGGCCGTGTCCGCGGCCCGCGCGCGCCGCGCCGCAGGCCGGCGGCGCGCAGCGCCCCGCCGATGCGGGTCGCCTCGCGGGCGGCGCCGAGGCTCTCGGCGTGGGCGAGTCCCGTGTCGGCCAGCCGCGAGGCGTCGTCCGCGCGTCCCGCCGCGGCCAGCGCGACGACGGCGTCCGCGCACGCGGCGAGCGCCTCGAACGGCCGCGGGGCCGCGCTCGCGCGCGCCGCCGCGGCCACCAGGCCGTCGACGTCGCCGCGGGCCAGGGCGGCGCAGTGGTCCGCCAGCGCGGCCAGCGACGTGCTCTGCGGGGTCCCGGCCGCCAGCGCCGCGACGTCCTCGGCGACCGCGAGCGCGCGGCTGGTGGATCCCCGGGCGACGAGCATGCGGACGAGGTCGACCGCGAACGGTCGGCGCAGCGCGGGGCGCTCCGCCGCGGCGAGCTCGTCCCACAGCGCGTCGAGGAGCGCGAGCGCGGCGTCCGCGTTCCCGGAGGCCTCCAGCACGAGCGCGTGCGCGAGCGTCGCACCCGCGACGTCGTGGGCGACCGCGCCCGCCGCCTCCAGGCGCGCGATCTCGGCCAGGCGCTCGCGGGCCGCGGGCAGCTCGTCGCGGCGGGCGTGCAGGACCGCGAGCGCACCGAGCGTGTCCAGCTGCCAGCCGGCCCCGGTCGCGCGCGCCGCCGCCACCGCGGCGAGGTGCTCGGTCATCGCGTCGTCCCAGGCCCCGGCGGCCTGCAGCACCGCGGCGCCGAAGACGTGCAGGAAGGTCGCCGGGGCGCGCATGCCGAGCCGCTCGTAGGCGCGGTGCGCCTCCCCGAGCCGGGCGCGGGCCTCGTCGAAGCGGTCGAGGTCGGCGAGCGCGACGGCGTGGTGCAGGTGCGGATGGCTCGCGAGCACGGGTCGCGTCGGCTCGCGGGCACCGGCGGCGACCGCGGCCGCGGTGAACCGCTCGTGCGCGACGAGGTCGCCGCGCTGGCGGGCGAGCAGCCCGCGGACGTTCAGCGCCTTGATCTCGGCGGGGATCGCGCCGCTCTCCACCGCGGCCTGTCGCGCCCGCTCGGCCGCGGCGTCGGCGACGTCGGCGCGCTCGAGGAACATCGCGCCGATCGCCAGCCAGGAGAGCGCGACCGCCCGGTCGGGGGGAGCGACGCCCGGGGACGCCAGGGTGGTGCGGGCCTGGTCGAGCACCTCGGGGAGCCGGCCGCGGAGCATCATCGACTCCATCAGGCCGAGGCGCAGCGCGCCCTCGCCGTCGGGATGGACGCCCTCCTCCAGCGCGGCGCGGCAGAGCGCCTCGCCCTCGTGGCGGTCACCGGCGGCGATCACGTCGAACGCGAGCTGCGCGGTGAGCAGGCCCCGCAGGGGGTCCCCGGGGGCCGCGAGCTGCAGGGCGGTGCGGCGCAGGCCCACGGCGACGTCCGGGCCGGCGAAGGCCGCTTCGGAGGCGGCGCGCGCCAGCCAGGCGACCGCCTCGCGGTCCCCGGGCTCGGCTCCGAGCGCGAGGTGCTCGGCGACGCGGCCCGCGGGCGCCCCGACGGCGGCGAGCGCGCGACCGAGCTCCAGGTGCAGCGCGGCGCGCGCTGAGGCGGGGAGCTGGTCGGCGACGACGTCGCGGACGAGGTCGTGGCGGAACGCGAGCCCTTCGCCCTCGGCGGTGAGCAGCCCGGCGCGGGTCGCGGGTTCGAGCTCCTCCCAGAGCCGCGCGGCGGGCCGGTCGGCCAGGAGCGCGAGGTCCGCGGCGGAGAACCGGGTGCCCAGCAGCGCGGCGAGCTCGAGCAGGCGGACGGTCGCGCCGTCGAGCGCGGCGAGCCGGGCGCGCACGAGGTCGGCGAGGGTCGCGGGCAGCGGCCCGTCGCCATCGGCGAGCTCGACGCGGTCGCCGTCGCGGACGAGCCGCCCGGCGGCGCGCAGCCCGTCGACGAGCTCCCGCACGTAGAGGGGGTTGCCGCCGCAGCCGGCCACGTGGGCGCGGAGCGCCGGACCGGGGTCGCCGCCGGTGAGTGCGGCGGTGAGCTCGACCGCGCCCTGGGGCGGGAGCGGCTCGAGCGCCAGATCGACGGTCGCGTGGGCGCGGCCGGCGGCCAGCAGGCGGGCGACCGGCGTGTCGTGCGCGGGCGGTCGCGTCAGCACGAGGAGCAGCAGCGGCAGGCCCGGCGCGGCGTCGGCGAGGTGTCCGACCACGCGCAGCGAGGAGGCGTCCGCCCACTGCAGGTCGTCGAGGACGAGCAGCAGCGGGCCGCCGGCGCAGCGGTCCTCGACGGCGGCGCCGAGCTGGTCCACGACCCACAGCTCGCGGTCGCCGCCGTCGGCGCTGCCGTCGAGGACGCCGGGCGGGGCGGCCGCGAGCACGCGCCGGGCCTCCGCGAGCCGTGGCAGGTCGGGGGCGCCGTCGCCGATCGCCGCCGTCGCGGGCGCGAAGGGGCGGCGCGCGGCGAGCTCGGTGGCGCGCCCGGTCCCGACGGCCACGCCGGCGGCGCGGGCGGCGGTCGCCAGGGCCGCCGCGAGCGCGCTCTTGCCCGCCCCGGGCTCGCCTCGGACCACGGCGAGGCCCCCGCTGCCGCGTCGAGCGCGGTGCAGGGCGTCGGAGAGGGCCGCGAGCTCGGCGTCGCGGTGCAGCAGCAGCGGTGCGTGCATGACCGGCGTCGCCCGGACGAGGTGCGACAGCGGTTGACGATACGGGCCGCGGCGGCCGGGTGTCGGGGCGCCCGGGCGCCCGCCGGGTGAGCCGCGGGGCCATCTCGCCCGAACATCGTGCGATGGAGTTCGCGTACGACAACCTCAACCACCGGTCCCCGACGCTGCTGGGCCGGACGCTGAAGGCCGCGCTCCCGGGCGTGCGGCTGGTCGCCGCACAGACGCGGCCGTACGCGGCCTGGTGGCGCGCGCAGAACCTCGAGACGCTCGCCGAGCGGGATCCCGCGCCACTGTGGGTCGTGCTGGGCGACTCGATGTCGCAGGGCATCGGCGCGTCCTCGGTCCAGGGCGGCTGGGTGCCGCGCGCGCAGGTGGCGCTGCGCGACCGCGGACTGGACACGCGGGTGCTGAACCTCTCCTTCAGCGGGGCGCGGACCGCCGACGTGCTCGAGCGCCAGCTCCCGGCGCTGCGGGACGCCGGGGTCGAGCCGGACGTCGTGACGCTGCTGATCGGCAGCAACGACCTGCTGCGCCGCAGCCTGCGCGCGGAGCTGCTCGACCGCTCGCGCGAGCTGCTCGACGCCCTCCCCCACGGGACGCTCGTGGCGACGACCCCCGGGTACGGGCGGCTCGGCGAGGTCGCGACGCTCGTGGAGGCGCACCCGGCGCTCGTGCCGGTGCCGCTGAGCTTCGGGCGCGGCGAGGTCGCGCAGGACCGCTTCCACCCCGACGACCGCGCCTACGCGCGGCTCGCGCGGACGTTCACGGACCCGCTGGTGCGCGCGGTGCGCCAGGGGACACGGTCGTTCTCCACCGCCGGAACCCTCGATCATGGGTAGAGGGTTCGCGACGACCCGGAGATCCCAGCACCGGACGGCGATCCCGCGGTCACCGACCCGCCGCGACCCGACCCTCGACCCATGCTCGAGGGTTGCTCGTCGGTTGACGGAATCCCGGATCAGCCGGTGTTCCGCAGCCCACCGGCGATCCCGTTGATCGCCAGGAAGCTCGCCCGCGCGAGCTCCGGGTCCTCGTCGCCGGCGCGGCGGCGGCGCAGCAGCTCCACCTGCACGAACGACAGCGGGTCGACCGACGGGTTGCGGCGCGCGATCGACCGCTGGAGCACCGGGTCGCGCGACAGCAGCGCGTCCTGCCCGGTCACCGCCAGCAGCTCCGCGATCGTGCGCTCCAGCTCCTCGCGGATGCGCGGCCACAGCCGCTCCCGCAGCGCCGCGTCCTCCACGAGCGCCGCGTAGCGCGCGGCGATCACCGGATCGGCCTTCGCGCACGCCATCTCCGCGTTGGACAGCAGCGCGGCGAAGAACGGCCAGCCGGCCTCCATCTCGCGCAGCAGCTCGACGCCGTGCTCCTCGCGGGCGGCGCGCAACGCGGTGCCGAGCCCGAACCAGGCGGGCAGCACGATCCGCGCCTGCGTCCAGCTGAACACCCACGGGATCGCGCGGAAGTCCTCGATCCGGTCGGTCTGCCGGCGCTTCGCCGGCCGCGAGCCGAGCCGCAGGCGCGAGATCTCGTCGACCGGCGTCGCCGCGTGGAAGAACGCCACGAAGTCGGGATCCCCGTAGACGAGGTCGCGGTAGACGCCCGCCGAGCGCTCCGCCATCGCCTCGAGGACCGGTTCGAAGCGCGCGCGCTGCTGCGCGGACAGCTGGGCGTCGCCGGGTCCCGCGCCGCGCAGGAGCGCCGCCGAGGTCGTCAGCTCGAGCTCGCGATGGGCGATCTCCGGCACCGAGTACTTGTCGGAGAGGACCTCGCCCTGCTCGGTCACCTTCAGCCGGCCCCCGACCGTGCCGGGCGGCTGCGCGAGGATCGCGACGTTGCTCGGCCCGCCGCCGCGGCCGACGGCCCCGCCGCGGCCGTGGAAGAACGTCCACCGCAGCCCGTGCTCGCGCAGCACCTCGACCAGCTGGAGCTGCGCGCGGTACACCGCCCAGCCCGACGCGACGTAGCCGACGTCCTTGTTGGAGTCGGAGTACCCGACCATGATCTCCTGCTCGTCGCCGAGCGCCGCGAGCGCCCGCCGGTAGCAGGGCATCCGCACGAGCGTGCGCATCGTCTCGCCCGCGGCGGCGAGCGTCTCCCCCGCCTCGAACAGCGGGACGACGCGCATCAGCGCACCGGCACCCCCGGCCTTCGTCAGCCGGCACTCCTTCATCAGCAGCAGCACCTCGAGCAGGTCCGCCGGGGTCTCGGTGCCGGAGACGATGTAGGTCAGCAGCGCGTCCGCGTGCTCCCCGGTGCGCTGCGCGTAGAGCATCCGGAACGTCTCGACCGTCTCCTGCGTCGAGGCACTGAAGCCCGAGGTGTCCGCGGGGATCAGGGGCCGGCGGGCCTCGATCTCGCGCTCGAGGATCGCGCAGCGGTCGGCGACCGAGCGCTGCGCGTAGTCCTGCTCGAGCCCGAGCTCGGCGAGGATCTCCCCGATCGCGTGCCGGTGGATGCCCGCGTGCTCGCGGACGTCGAGGCGCATGAAGTGGAAGCCGAAGACCTCGACCTGGCGGATGACGTCCTGCAGCTCCCCCGCGGCGACGTGGCGGCCGTTGCCGTCCTGGAGCGCGTCGCGGCAGGCGCGGAGGTCCGCGAGCAGCTCGTCGGGACCGCGGTAGCCCTCGAGGTCGCCCTCCCAGGTGGCCCGGAGCCGCCGCGCGATCAGGGTGAACGCCCGCCGGTAGGGCTCCTCGGGGTTGCGCAGGCGCAGGCCCTCGGCGAGCTCCGGGAACCGCTCGGTGCCGTCGGCGAGGACGTCGGCGAGCGCGGGCGGGTCGCCGACCAGCCGCGAGCTGAGCGACACGCGCGCGGCGAGGTCCATCGCGCGGTCGCGCAGGAACCGCAGGCACGCCTCGCGCATGTCGGCGAGCGCCTGCACGGTCACGTCGGGCGTCACGAACGGGTTGCCGTCACGGTCGCCGCCCATCCAGGAGCCGAACCGCAGCAGCGGCGGCACGTCGATCTCCTCGTCCGGGTAGGTCTCGGCGATCGCGGCCTCGAGCTCGCGGTAGAGCTGGGGCACGACGTCCGCGAGCGTCGAGGTGACGTACAGCAGGCCGGTGCGGACCTCGTCCAGGACGGTCGGCGAGACCGCGCGGATCTCGTCGGAGCCCCACAGCTCCTGGACGGCGGAGGCGAGCTGCATCGCGGCGACCGCCTCGGACTCGACGGTCGGGCGCCGCTCGTCGAGTCCGCGGAGCACGGCGAACACGCGGGCGAGCTTCTCGAGCGTCGTGCGGCGCCGCGCCTCGGTCGGGTGTGCGGTCATCACGAGCTGCACCTGGGCGCGGCCGAGCAGCCGCCGCAGGACGTCGGCATCGACCCCGTCGGCGGCCAGGCGGCCGACCGCGTCGCGCAGCGACCCGCGCCGCGGGCCCGGGGCCTCGGCGAGCTCGCGGGCGCGGATGCGCCGCACGCGCTCGTTGTCCTCGGCGAGGTTCGTGAGCTGGAACCACCGGGTCAGCGAGCGGATCAGCACCTGCAGCTCGTCCGGCGCGAGGCCCGCGACGAGCGCGGCGAGCTCGTCGGCGGCCGCGTCGTCGCCGCCGCGCAGCCGGTCGCCGAGCGCGACCGCGCGCCGGTGGAGCGTCAGCGCGCCCTCCCCCTCGGCCTCGCGGATCACGTCCTCGAGCACGCCGCGGATGAGCTGCTCGTCGTCGGAGAACGTCCTCGTGGTCACCCGCCGCAGGCTACGGGAGCGGTCCGGGCGCCACCCTGGACCGCCGGTCGGATCCGGTGCTCAGAGCCGGGCGGCCAGCCGTGTCGCCCCGTCGATCGCGCGCTTGGCGTCGATCTCCTGCGCGCGCTCGGCACCGCCGACGACGTGGACCTCGAGGCCGTCGAGCCCCGCGAGCAGGTCGGTGCGGGACTCCTGGCCGGCGCAGACGACGACGTGGTCGACGGCGAGCGTGCGCGGCGCCCCGGCGACGGTGACGTGCAGGCCGTCGTCGTCGATGCGCTCGTAGGTGACGGCCGCGAGCTGCTCGACGCCCTTGTGCACGAGCGCGGCGCGGTGCACCCAGCCGGAGGTCTTGCCCAGGCCGCGGCCGATGCGGCCGTCGGTGCGCTGCAGCAGCGTGACGCGCCGGGGGGACGGCTCGACGGCCGCGGCGGTGAGGCCGCCGGGGTGCTCCTGCGGGTCGGCGACGCCCCACTCGGCGGCCCAGGCCGCGGGGTCCAGGGTCGGCGACCGGGTGTGGGTGAGGAAGGCGGTGACGTCGACGCCGATGCCGCCCGCGCCGACGACGGCGACGCGCTCGCCGACGGGCGCGCCGCGCAGGACGTCGGTGTAGCCGAGCACGCTGGGATGGTCGATGCCGGGGATCGCGGGGACGCGCGGCCGCACGCCGGTGGCGAGGACGATCGCGGCGTGGCCGGCGGCGCGCAGCTGCGCGGCGGTGACCTCGTGCCCGAGGTGGAGGGTGAGCCGTGGGGCGAGCAGCTCGATGCGCCGGGCGTAGTAGCGCAGCGTCTCGGCGAACTCCTCCTTGCCGGGGACGCGCCGGGCGAGGTCCCACTGGCCGCCGATCTGCTCGCCGGCCTCGTACAGGTCGACGGCGTGGCCGCGCTCGGCGAGCGTCACGGCGGCGGCCAGGCCCGCGGGCCCGGCCCCCACGACCGCGTGGCGGGCGGGGGTCGCGGCGGGCTCGATCCGCAGCTCGGTCTCGTGGGCGGCGCGCGGGTTGACGAGGCAGCTGGCGCGCTTCTTGCGGAAGACGTGGTCCAGGCAGGCCTGGTTGCACGCGACGCAGGTGTTGATCTCGTCGCTGCGCCCGGTGCGGGCCTTGGCGACCCAGTCCGGGTCGGCCAGCAGCGGGCGCGCCATCGAGACGAGGTCGGCGGTGCCGTCGGCGACGAGCCGCTCGGCGAGGTCGGGCATGTTGATCCGGTTGGAGGTGACGAGCGGCAGGTCGACGTGCTCGCGCAGCTTGCGGGTCACCCAGGTGAACGCGCCGCGCGGCACGGAGCTGACGATCGTGGGCACGCGGGCCTCGTGCCAGCCGATGCCGGTGTTGATGATCGTGGCCCCGGCGGCCTGCACGGCGCGGGCGAGCTCGACGATCTCCTCCCAGCGCTGGCCGTCGGGGACGAGATCGAGCATCGACAGGCGGTACATGACGATGAAGTCGTCGCCGACGAGCTCGCGGGTGCGCAGCAGGATCTCGATCGGGAGCCGCATGCGACCCTCCGCGTCGCCGCCGTACTCGTCGTCGCGGTGGTTCGTGCGCGGCGCGAGGAACTGGTTGATGAGGTAGCCCTCGGAGCCCATGATCTCGACGCCGTCGTAGCCGGCCTCGCGGGCGAGCGCGGCGCAGCGGGCGAAGTCCTCGACGACGTCGCGGACGCCGTCGGTCGACAGGGCGCTCGCGCGGAACGGGCTGATCGGCGCCTTGGTGGCCGACGCGCTGACGTTCCAGGGGTGGTAGCCGTAGCGGCCGGCGTGGAGGATCTGCAGCGCGATCCGGCCGCCCTCGGCGTGGACCGCGTCGGTGACCTGGCGGTGCCGGCGGGCGTGGGCGCTGTCGGTCATGCGCGAGGCCAGGGGCAGCAACCAGCCCTGGCGGTTGGGGGCGTAGCCGCCGGTGACGACGAGCCCGACCTCGCCGCGGGCGCGCTCGGCGAGGTAGGCGGCGAGCTTCGGCAGGTCGGCGCGGCGGTCCTCCAGGCCGGTGTGCATGGAGCCCATCACGACGCGGTTGCGCAGGGTGGTGAAGCCGAGGTCCAGCGGGGCGAGGAGGTGCGGGTAGTCGCTCACCGGGCAAATGTTACGGCCATGTAGCTTTGGCCGTCGTGGCGCCCGGTGCGGCGCGGCGGCCGCCGGCGCCCGGCATCATGGGAGGCCATGAGCGGGACCACGGGTCGGGTCGCCGCCGCGCTGCTCGCCGTCTGCGCCCTGGGCGCGACGGACGCACGCGCGGCCGACCACAGCGCACGGATCGTCGGCGGCACGCCGTCCGCGTCGGGAGCCTGGCCGGCGCAGGCCCACGTCACCGGCGACCAGGGGCTCGTCGCCACGGGCTGCGGCGGCACGCTCGTGAGCGCGCGCTACGTGCTCACCGCCGCGCACTGCGTCGGCAACGCGTTCGGGGCGGTCCTCGCCCCGTCGGCGTTCACCGTGCGGCTCGGCAGCGACATGGCCGACCGCGGCGGGCAGACCTACGCGGTCGACGCGGTCACCCGCCACGAGGGCTGGACCTCCAGCACGACCGAGAACGACCTCGCGCTGCTGCACCTCGCCCAGCCCGCCCCGCAGGAGCCGCAGACGCTCATCGCCGAGGACGAGACCGCCCTGTGGGCGCCCGGGACCGCCGCGAAGGTCATCGGCTGGGGCCTCACCTCGACCAACGGACAGGGCTCCGACGTCCTGCTCGAGGCGCCGCTGCCGATGGTCTCCGACGACGAGTGCACGCGCGCGTGGAACGACACGTTCAAGCCCGCCAACCAGGTCTGCGCGGGCGGCGGCAGCACCGACAGCTGCCAGGGCGACTCGGGCGGACCGCTGCTCGTCCCGCGGGGCGACGGCTTCGCGACCGTCGGCATCGTCTCCTACGGCACCTCCGAGGGCTGCGCGACGCCGGGCATCCCGAGCGTCTACACGCGCATCGGCGCCCCCGCCCTGAACCAGTGGATCCGCGCGCGCGTCCCGACGTTGCGCATCCGCCCGTCGGTCGCCGGCCCGCGCGCGGGCACCGCGGTGACGCTCACCGCCGACGCCTCCGGTCCGGCCACCGCGGCCGCCGGCCAGATCGTCTGGGACCTCGACGGCGACGGCGCCTTCGACGACGCCACCGGGGCCACCGCGCCGGTGCTGTTCGCCGCCGGCCGGCGGACCGTCCGCGCCGCGGTCGCGCTGCCCGACGGGGACCGCGCCGTCGCGCGCACCACGATCGAGGTCCGCCCGGCCCGCACCGTGCCCGCGGGCGTCGCCGCGAACGGCCGCACGCTCGCCGCAATCCCGGACCCGTTCGCCGCCCCGGCGGGCGGCGCCGCACTCCTGCGCACGCAGATCGCGCGCCCGGCCCGGACCTTCGCGCTGCCGCGCCTGCGCGGCAGCCGGCTGCGCGCGACGATCGCCTGCGCGACGGCGTGCTCCGCGCGCGCGACGCTCGTCGTGAGCGCCGCGACCGCCCGGTCGCTGGGGCTGCGTTCCCGCACGATCGGCAGCGGCACCGCGAAGCTCGCCGGTGCCCGGGTCGCGGACGTCACCGTGCGCGTGCCGACCGCGGTGCGGCGGAAGCTCCTGGCGCCGCGCGTCCTGCGCGGCGAGCTGCGCATCCGGGTCCGCGCGGACGGCCGGACGCTCTCCCGGACCGCCGCGGTGACCGGTCGCGCCACGCGCTGAGCCCCGCCGGGCGGGTTTCCCCGCCCGTCCGCCAGGGAATTCCGGCCCGCATGCGCACGTCGCTGCACCGCCCGCTCCTGCTCGCCCTCCTCGGGGCCTCGCTCGCCGTCGCCGGCTGCGGCGACGACGGGGACGACGCGCCGTCGACCGTGGACCCGGCGGCCTTCAGCCGCGCGTTCGAGCAGGCGACCGGCGTGCAGCTCTCGGTCTCCAGCAGCTACGGCGGCACGACGAACCTGCGACGGGTCGACGACCGCCCCGACGCCCGCTACGGCTCGTTCGCGATCCGGATCACCGACGAGGACGACGACGACCGCGCGATCGCCGTCGCCACCGGCGGCGCGAGCACGCGCACGTACCCGAAGGGGGTCGAGCTGTCCTCCTACTCCGGCCCGCGCAACCCGGAGGTGCTCGAGCGCCTGGACCGTGCGGTGCGCGCCGCGCTGGCCTGACGGCAGGTGCCCGTCGGCGACCGCACGTGCGCCCAGCAGCGCCTGGACCTCACCGGTGCGCGAGAGGGCTCGTGCTGGCAGGACGGCCGCCGGATCACGGTGGCCAACGCGGGCACCGTGCTGCAGACCTCGGCGCTGCGCGCGAAGCTCGAGGGCGCGTCGACGCGCCAGGTGCTCCCGCGGGCGGAGTCCTTCCTCGAGCCCGAGCGCGCTCGCGGCCGCTTCGTGGTCGCCCGCGTGACCGTGACCAACCAGACGACGCGGCCGGTCAACTCCGTGCGCTCGAGCCTCGTCATCGGCCAGAACACCTACGCCGAGAGCTCCGCCGGCTTCCGCTATGGCGACCGCGACATCTACCCGCTGCAGCCCGGGGGCAGCGCGACGCTGACGCTCCTCTACGACATCCCGCAGGACGCCGCGCGGACCGCGCTGCAGCAGGGCGCCGTGGAGCTGCCCGGGTCGACGCTCGACGGCGGCGGCCTGTTCGACCGCGACGAGGTCGGCCGGATCCGCCTGGCGGGCGCCCCGAGCGCGAAGCTCGCCGGCGCCCGCTCCGACGACTGAGCCGCCGTCACCCCGCCGAGGGGTGCGGCCCGTCCTGCGGGGTCGCGAACGCGCCGCCGTCGATGAGCTCGATCCGGTACCCGTCGGGGTCGGCGACGAACGCGATGCGCGGCAGGTCGTCGCGGTCCCCCGGCCGGTAGGCGGGCTTCTCGGGCTCGACGCCGAGCTGCTCGCGCAGCGTGGCGAGCGTCGCGTCGAGGTCGTCGACGGTCAGCGCGACGTGGTTGTAGCCCTCGCCGAGGTCGTAGGGCTCCTCGCGGCCGACGTTCACGGTGAGCTCGAGCTGGTCCCCCTCCCCGGGGAGGCCGAGGTAGACGTTGTAGGCGCTGTCGAAGTTCAGCTGGCCGCGGCGCTCGAAGCCGAGCGTCTCGTAGAAGCGGACCGACGCGTCGATGTCGCGGACGCGAACGCAGGTGTGGACGAGCTTGAGGGGGGACATGCAGCGAGGATCGCAAATCGCGATCCTCGCACTGCGACGTGCCGTCCCGGCCTACCAGGGACGGCGGCGCCCGACGGCCCGGGCGACGGCGCACGGCACCGCTCCCGGGCCGTCGCGCTTGTGGGCGACCGCGGAGACGGTCCGGGCCGCCGGGGCGGGGCCGTGCTCGCTGACCCAGGCGATGACGGTGCGGCCCTCGAGGGCCGCCGGCAGCTCCTGGTCCAGCAGGTCGGCGCCGATCAGGACGACGGCGTCGGGCCGGTAGGTGAGCCCGGCCCGGGCTTCGGCGACGGAACGCCAGCTTCCCGCAAGCGTGATGTCGGGGCAGTCCCGCAGCACGCGTCCGAGCGCGTGGGACAGGAGCTGGGCCCGGTCGATGACGACGAGTTGGATGGACACGACGTGCTCTCCCCTGCGCGGTGCCGGGCGGCGGGGGCCGCCCGGCACGGTGCGCATCTCAGCCGACGCGGACCAGGAGCGAGGCCAGCAGCTCCAGGGTGGCGCCGGACACCGGCGCGCCCTCCGTGGCGGGCGCCGGTGTGACCGCCGGGGCGGGCGGGGTGGTGAGGAGCGCCGAGACCTTCGCCAGCGAGGCGGTGAGCCCCGTCAGGAGGGTGGCGGTGGCCTTGGCGCCCGTGCGGACCATGCGGTCCATGCGGTCGCCGAGGCGCTCCATGGCGCGGGCGAGGTCGTCCATGACCGTCCAGACGCGGGTCTTCAGGTCGGCGCGGACGTCGACCATGACCTTCCCCCAGACCTGGGCCTCGCGGTCCACGCGGGCGGGCAGGCCGGTGATGATCGCCTGGATCTTGGCGCTGACCCGCGTCGGGAGGTCGGTGCGGGGCATGACGCGCGCGAGCGCGGCGGCCAGGTCCTTCACGCGGACGGTGAGCCCGACGACCGCCTCGGCGATCTGCGGGCGGACGTCCTGCGGGGCGGACCGCTGGAGCTCGGCGACGAGCGCGAGCAGCGCCTCCCGCCGGGCGATCGCGGTCGCGACCGCGTCGGCGAAGGACGCGGACAGCCGGCCGCGGACGTCGTCGAGGAGGTCGGTGAACAGGACCGCGTCGTCGGTGTGCTGCTCGACGACGAGGAGGGCGCCGACCGCGAGGTCGGCCGCGGCGGGTGCGTCGGCTCCGTCACGTGCGACGGACAGGCGGCGGACCTCCTGCTCGGCGCGGGCGGCGGCGGCCTGGGTGGCGCGCAGGGTGATGCGGATGCGCGCGGTGGCGCCGAGGCGCACCGCGCGGCGCAGCGCGGTCGCCTGCTGGTCGGCGCGCTCCAGCGCCGTGGTGATGCTCGCGACGTCCGACCGGCTGGACGTCGAGGGGGTCGCCGCGTGCGCCGTGGCGGCCGGGACGAGCGCTGCGCCGATGCTGAGCGCGGCGATCAGGGACTTGGACCTCATGGTGGACCTCCGTTGGGACTGGACCGCATCCTGCGGTCCGCGGGTTCCGCCGACCCTTGGGCGGGGTCGACTGCCTTCCACCACGAACGGCCACGCCCGCTGTGAGGGGGTTTGTGGCACTTGGCACCTGCGGACTCCGATGCTCGGAGTCCGTACTTCACGGTGCCGCACGACCGCCGAGCCGGGACCCGCGATGGCTGTCGCAGGTCCCCGGGGAACCTCCAGTGGTGGTGGGCCTCCGCACCCCGACGCCCCGGCCACACGACGACGACGGGCGCGCCGTGGGCGCGCCCGTGCTGGACGAACGTCGGAGGGGGCGGCGTCCTGCGCCGCCCGCCTTCTAGGGCCTGCCGCCGAGGATCGACTCGACGAGCTTCAGCGCGTCGCCGCTGGCCTTCTCGGCGATCTGCGTGCCGAAGTCGGTCGCCTTGCGGGCGGTCGGGTTGCCGGTCGCGGCCGCCGCCTTGCGGGCGGTCTGGAGGCTCGATCGCGTGATCTGCCGGGCACTGCGCACGGCGGTGACCGCCGGCTGACGCGGCGCGGAGCGCGGACGCGCGACGGCGCGCACCCGCCGGGCCTTCGCGGCCGTCCGCTGCTTGGCGACCGCGCGGCGTCGCGTGCGCGCCTTCGCCCGGTGCTGCGCCGGGGCGACGGATGCGCGCTCGTGCGAGGAGCTGTCCAGCGGGGTGGCGGTCGCGAGGATGCTCCGCGGGACGGCGGGCGCCGTTCGCGGCGTGGCGGCGGGGGCCGCGGCCTTCGGCACGGGCGGCGCGAAGCGCTCGGACTCCAGCGCGTTGACGCCGACGCCGACCCCGGCGGTGACCGCGACGACCGCGGCGAGCTTCGCGCTGAGCCCGGTGCCGAGCGTGAGCGCCCCGCCGGTGGCGACGGCGCCGCCGCCCGCGCCCGCCCCGAGCAGGACGGGCAGGGCCAGCGCGGGGCCGAGCGGGAAGAGCACCCGCAGGTCGCGCCGCCGCGTCGCGAGGCGACGCGCGGCGTCGCGACAGTCGGTGCAGCCGGTGAGGTGGGCGCGGATCACGCGGCCGTGCGCGGTGCGCCCGTCGGAGCTGATCCGCGACATGACGACGTCGCAGCTCGCCGACCGCGCCTCGCGGAAGTCGACGAGCGCGGCGCGGCCGTCGGCGACCGCGCGGCGGGCGGCCGACGGCGAGACGCCGAGCACGTCGCCGATGTCGGTGTAGCCGAGCCCGTCGAGCTCGCGCATGACGAGCGCGCCCCGCTGCTGCGTCGGCAGCCGGCGCAGGTCGCCGACGAGCTCGCGCAGGCGATCGCGCACGTCCGCCGTCTCCTCGACGGCGGTGACCGCGATCTCGTCCACGACGAGGTCGACGGAGACCGCGTCGCGGCGCCGGCGCAGCACGTCGACGGCCGCGTTGTGCGCGATCCGGTAGAGCCAGGGCCGCAAGGTCATGTCGCGCGAGGCGCCGGGCAGCGCCCGGTAGGCCGAGAGCATCGCGTCCTGCGCGACGTCGCGGGACTCCTCGGCGTCACGCAGCAGCGTTCGGCAGTAGCGCTCCAGCCGCGGCAGGTAGCGCGCATAGATGGCGGCGAAGGCGTCGTCGTTCCCGGCGGCGACCATCCGTGCCAGCGTCTCGTCCGGGAGGGCGCGGAGCGCCTTTCCGAGCCGACCGCATCCCTCTCCAGAGTAGGTCATCTCCCCCATACGGACGAATATACGGGGGGAATTTTTGAGAAAGCAACCGTGGATTGCGCGCTATGGCGCGCTGACCGTCTCCGCCAGTTGCTGCGCCAGCTCGTCGCAGACGTGGTCCTGCGGGCAGCAGCCGCACGGCGGCCCGCCCGGCCCTCGCCCGGGCGGGCAGGCACGCGCGCCGGCCGACTCGCCGCGCGGGCTCAGCCGAGCGTGCGCAGGAACGAGATCAGCGCCTCGTTGAACGCGTCGGCGTGCGTGGCGTTGAGCCCGTGCGGGCCGCCCTCGATCAGCGCGAGCTGCGCCCCGTCGATCGTCTCGTGGGTGCGCTTGCCGGAGACCTCGAACGGGACGATGGCGTCGCTGTCGCCGTGGATGACGAGCGTCGGCACGTCGATCTTCGCGATGTCGTCGCGGAAGTCGGTGCGGCCGAACGCGGCGATGCAGTCGAGCGTGCCCTTGGGCGAGGCGCCGGAGGCGATCCGCCAGAGGTAGTGCTTCAGCGGCTCGGAGACGAGATCGGTGCGGTCGCCGACGGCGAAGAAGTTCGACACGAAGCCCTCGAGGAACGCGAGCCGGTCCCCGGTGACGCCGCCCTCGAACTCGGCGATCGTCGCGTCGTCGAGGCCACCGTCGGGGTTGTCGTCGCTCTTGTAGAGGTACGGCGGGACCGCGGCGGCGAACACGGCGGCACGGACGCGCTCGCTGCCGCGGGTGCCGAGGTAGCGGGCGACCTCGCCGCCGCCCATCGAGAAGCCGACGAGCGCGGCGTCGCGGACGTCGAGGTGCGTGAGCAGCGCGTCGAGGTCCCCGGCGAAGGTGTCGTAGTCGTAGCCGTCCCACGGCTGGGAGGAGTCGCCGAAGCCGCGGCGGTCGTAGGTGATGACCTGGAAGCCGGCGTCGACGAGCGGCGCGATCTGCGGCTCCCACGAGCGGCCGCTCAGCGGCCAGCCGTGGATCAGGACGACGGGCTTGCCGGCGCCGACGACCTCGTGGTGGAGCTCGACGTCGGAGCCGGGGATCTGGAGTGCGGACATCGGGGAAGGCCTTTCGTGGGGGTGGGTGGTGCGCGGCTCAGAACCTATCACACGATCCAATCGTGCACGATGTAATCGTGGAGGTACCATGTCGGGATGGCCGCCCCGCCACCGCTCACCCTCGACGAGGCCCTGTGCTTCGCGCTCTACTCCGCCTCACGCGCGGTCACGACGCTGTATCGGCCACTGCTGGACCCGCTGGGCCTGACCTACCCGCAGTACCTCGTGATGCTCGCGCTCTGGGAGCGCGACGCGCGCACGGTGCGGGAACTCGCCGACGCGCTGCAGCTCGACTACGGCACGCTGTCCCCGCTGCTCAAGCGGCTCGAGGCGACGGGCCTGGTGGAGCGCCACCGCCGCCCCGAGGACGAGCGCTCGGTGCTCGTGCAGCTCACCGCCGCCGGGCAGGCGCTGCGCGAGTCCGCGGCGTGCGTCCCCGATCGCGTCGCGACCGCGATGGGGCTCACGCCGGGCGACTTCGAGCGGCTGCGCGGCACGCTCCAGGACCTCGCGCGCGCGGTGCGCGAGGCCCCCGCCGCCTGAGCGCTCAGTCGCGCGGGAGCGCCGCCCGCCGGATCTTCCCGGTCGCGGTGCGCGGAAGCGCCTCCACGACGGTAATCGCGCGCGGCACCTTGTAGCGCGCGAGGTGCGCGCGGACGTGGTCCTTCAGCGCCTCCTCCGTGACCGGGCCGCGCAGGACGACGAACGCGACGAGCCGCTGGCCGAACTCCTCGTCGGCCACGCCGACCGCCGCGGCGTCCGCGACCGCCGGATGCGCGGCGAGCGTCGCCTCGACCTCCTGCGGGAAGACGTTCTCGCCGCCGGACACGATCATCTCGTCGTCGCGGCCGTCGACGAACAGGCGGCCCTCGTCGTCGAGGTGGCCGAGGTCGCCGATGCCCATCAGGCCGTCGACCACCGGTCGTCCCCCGCCCCCGGTGTACCCCTCGAAGAGCTGCGTGCTGCCGACGAAGATCCGGCCCGTCGTCCCGGGCGGGACCGCGCGACCGTCCGCGTCGAGGATCCGCACCCGCACGCCGGGGACCGGGCGCCCCACCGTGCCGGGCGCCGCGCGCAGGTCCGACGGGGTCGCGAGCGACACGCCCCCGACCTCGCTGGAGCCGTAGCCGTTGTAGAGGACCGCCCCGAAGCGGTCCATGACCCGGCCGACGAGGTCCGGGGAGAGCGGCGCCGCCCCCGACGCGACGACCCGCAGCTCGGGCAGCGGCCGCGCGTCGTCGACGTCGACGAGCCGGCGCAGCATCGTCGGCACGGCGCACAGCACCCCGACACGGTGGTCGGCGAGCGCCGCCAGCACCGCGGCGGGGTCGAAGCGCCGCTGCAGCACCAGCGGGGACCCGGCGGCGAGCCCGGCCACCATCGCCGCGAGCCCGAACATGTGGTTCAGCGGCGGCGCGACGAGCAGCGGCGCGCCCGCCCGGGGCACCGGCCGGATCCGGGCCAGCAGGTCGACCGCGGCGGGCGCCGCGGCGAGCAGCGCGAGCGGGGTCGCCGACGAGGTGCGCGGCGCCCCCTTGGGCACCCCGGTCGTGCCCGAGGTCAGCAGCACGACGCGGCCGCTCCCGCGCGCGCCCCGCGGCGCCGGGAGGCCCGCGCCCTCGACGAGCAGGTCATCGACGGTCTCCCCCGCGACCGGGCCGTCGTGCCAGGCGACGACCCGCCCGCCGGCGAAGCCGTCCAGCAGTCCGGCGAACTCCTCGTCGTGGACGACGAGCTGCACGCCCTCCCGGTCGAGCACCGCGCGCAGCTGCGGGCCGGCGAAGTCGGTGTTCAGCGGCACGAGGTCGGCACCGACCCGGGACGCGGCGAGCGCCGCGACGACGAAGCCCCGGTGGTTGCGACACAGCACGCCCACGCGGGCGTCGGCGGCGGGCAGCCGGACCGCCAGCGCGGCGGCCAGCGCGCGCACGTCGGCGTCGAGTTCCTCCTGCATGAGGGTCCCACGCTCGTCGTGTAGCGCGGCACGCGGCGCCCACAGCGCCGCGCCGAGCGCGGCGGCGGACGCCAGCGCCCCGCCGGCCCCGCGGACGGCGAGCGCCGCGCGCAGCGGGCGGTCCGGTCGCACGGGGCGCAGCGCCCCGCTGCGCGCGACCGTGCCGCCCGCGCCGAGCAGGGGACCGAGCGGGCCGGTGGGCGGGGTCAGGCGCATCGTCGGGCGAGTATCACGCACCGGTCCTCGCCCCGCACGAGGCCGACCGGGCCGCCCGGCCCGCCCCGGACGCGACGATCGTCGGCCGATCGACCGACGCCGCGCACCCCGGAGGATCTGCCGATCGGCGGATGCCGGACCGGGTGCGCCGGCGGGAGGCTGTGACCGTCCACCTCCTCCCGAAAGGACGCCCCCCATGCCCCTCCCCGACGCCATCGCCGATCGCCTCGACCGCAACCGCCTCGCGATCCGTCGCGACGGTCGCGCGCTCGTCTCCGGCGCCCGGCCGCTGCAGCAGCGGCTCGCGGAGCTCGGCTCGCACATCCAGCAGGCCCGGCGGGCCCACGACGCGGTCTATCCGCCGCGCCGCCGTCCCGCCTGAGCGTCCGGGCCACCGGGTGGCACCCGGACCTGCACCGTCGTCCCGGTCTCCTCGGCGGTGACGATCCGCAGCTCCCCGCCCGCGGCCCGCACCCGTTCGATCAACGCGGCCACGCCGATGTGCCGGTCCCGGACCGCCGACTCCAGGCGGCCGTCCGGGATGCCGCGACCGTCGTCCGCCACCGTCAGCGCCAGGTCCTCCCCCTCCGGCGCCACGGTCACGCGGACGGCGGTCGCGTGCGCGTGCTTGGCCGCGTTGCCGAGCAGCTCGCGCGCGGCGCTGACGAGCAGCTCCGACGCTCCCGTGCGCTCGACCTCCGGCGCGACCGTCACGGTCGCCGCGAAGCTCCCGCGCTCGGCGGCCTCGTCGGCGAGGCTCTCGAGCACCGCGGTCAACCCCGCCCGCTCGAGCCCGAGCGGGTGCATCTGGAAGACCTCCCGGCGCAGCTGCCGGTCGGTCTCGTCGAGCGCCGCGCGCAGGCGCTCCTGCGCGCCGGGCACGCCGCGCGCGAGGTCGGTGACCTCCTGGCGGGCGAGCAGCACGTTCTGGATCGCGTGGTCGTGCAGCTGCTCGGCGAGGCGGCGGCGCTCGCGGGCCTCGGCGTCGAGGGTCTGCTGCACGAGCGCGCGGCGGGTGGCGGCGAGCTCGGCGAGCGCCCGCTGGCGCAGCCCGACGAGCACCGAGAGCATCACGGCCGCGCCCGCGACCCAGAGCAGCGCGGCGCTGTCGGCGGCGACGAGCTGCCAGTCCCCCGGCAGGGTCGTGCGCGGATGCGGCAGCGTCACCGCGAGGTAGGCGAGGACGGCGAGCCCCGACCAGGCGGCGGTCAGCCGCGGGGACAGCCGCAGCGCCGCGGCGATCGGCAGCACGAAGAACACGTAGGTGAGGGGCGAGGCGGGACCGCCGCTGGTGTAGACGACGAGCGCCAGCAGCACGAGGTCGAGGAACGCCTGACCGGTCCCGGTGAACGCCGCCCCGCGCCGGGCGAGGACGACCACGAGGCCGGCGAGGGCGTAGAGCGCGAACGCCGCCATCACCCACGGGTAGGCGCCCGTGGTGGCGTCGGGCTCGGCGGTGGCGGTCCCCAGCAGCGCGACCGGCACGAGCGCGAGCCGTAGCAGCGCGATCCCGCGGACCTCGGAGGCCCGGTCGGCGGTCATTCCAGCAGGCCGCGACGCATCGCCTCGGCGACGCACGCCGCGCGGTCGGAGACGCCGAGCTTCTCGTAGAGGTGGCCCAGATGGGTCTTCACCGTGCCGGGCGCGAGGTGCAGCCGCGCCGCGACCCCCGGGGCGCTGAGGCCCTCGGCGATCAGCACGAGGATCTCCTGCTCGCGGTCGGTCAGGACGGGACGGTCGTCGTCGACGCCCTGGGCGCGCAGCTGCTCGAGCAGGACGCCCTGGAGGCTCGGGTGCAGCGTCGAGTCGCCTCGGGCGGCCGCCTCGATCGCCTCGCAGACCTCGTCGCGCTCGGCGCTCTTGGGCAGGTAGCCGACCGCGCCGCCCGCCAGCGCCTGGTGCACCACGGGGCCGTCGACGAAGGCGGAGAACATGACGACGCGCACCGGCCGCTGCTCGCGGCGCAGGGCCTGCAGGACCTGGAGGCCGTCGAGCTCCGGCATCCGCGCGTCGAGCAGCAGCACGTCGGGCGCCAGCTCGCGGGCGAGGTCGAGCGCCTGGCGGCCGTCGGTCGCCTCGCCGACGAGCTCCAGCGACGGGCGCAGCTCGATCGCGCGGACCATCCCGTCGCGGAACAGCGGATGGTCGTCGGCGACCACGACCCGGACGCGCTGGCTCATCCGCGGATGTCTACCACCGACCGCGGCCGTGGACGACGCCGCCGGTCGGCGCGCGAGCGTCGGTCGATCGGCCGACCGCGGACGGTCCCCCACGCACCCCGATGAGCCCCTTCCGCGGCCGGGCGCGGCGCGCGACGCTGCGGGCACCGTCCTGTCACCCCACCCTTGGAGGGCCGTTCCGTGCACGACGCCTACACCTGCCCGCACTGCGGGGGCCGCGTCACCCCGTTCGCCGCGGGCTGCGCCTACTGCGGCGCCGATCTCGACGCCGAGCGCCGCCGCCGCGCGACCCCGCCGATGCGGCGCCTGCGCGACGGGCTCGTCGAGCTGCGCCACCGGGCCCGCCGGCCGGGCACGCGCCACCGGCTGTCCGCGCACCGGTAGGGCCGGGCCCCGCGGAGCGGCTCGTCGCGAGGAGCCATCCAGGTGCGGTGCCGGTCCCTCACGACCTCGGGGCGGGGATGTCCGGCACGTACTCGCCGGGACCGTCTCGTCGCGTCGGGAGACTCGTCCTCGGACATTGCCGCAAGCCTGGTGGCAGCTCGTGCAGATGCTGGCCGACCAGCCCGGCCGCCGACCGAGTTTCCCGCGCGGTTCGCCGACGTCCACGATCGGTGGTGCCCGCAGGCTAAGGTCAGGGCCGTGTTCTGGCGCAGGAAGCAGCGGAGCGACGATCCCTTCGGCGGCGGCGCAATGGTCGTCCCCACGCCCTCGGCGGCGTTCCTTCCGGCGCGGGGGGACCACGAGCTGGTCCTCGAGGCCGCGGGCGAGCAGCAGATCCGGATCATCAAGGTCTGCCGTGAGGCCACCGGACTCGGGCTGAAGGAGGCCAAGGACCTGGCTGACCGTGCCCCGTCCTCGCTCGGCTCCTTCTCCGCGGCCGACGCCGAGCGGCTGCGGGCGCAGATCGTCGCCGCCGGCGGCCGCGCGAGCGTCAGGCGGGCGGCCGGCGGCAGCACGCCCGAGCCGGCCGCTGCCGACACCGTCGAGCTGCTGGAGCGCCTCGTCGCCCTTCGCGATCGCGGCGCGCTGACCGACGAGGAGTTCGCCCGGGAGAAGCAGCGCATCCTCGGCGCCTGAACTGAACCGCCGTGCGCCTGGCCCTCAACCTCATCTGGCTGGTCCTCGCCGGCTTCTGGCTGTTCGTGGGCTACGCCTTCGCGGGACTCGTCTGCTTCGTCTTCATCATCACGATCCCGTTCGGGGTCGCGTCCTTCCGTATGGCCTTCTACGCCCTCTGGCCCTTCGGCCGCACCGTCGTCCCCCAACCCGGGAAGACGGCAGGCTCGACGGCCGGCAACCTGCTCTGGTTCGTCCTCGGCGGCTGGTGGCTCGCCCTGGTCCACCTCCTGACCGGCCTGCTCCTGTGCCTCACGGTCATCGGGATCCCGCTCGGCGTCGCGAACCTCAAGCTGCTGACGGTCAGCCTGCGGCCGTTCGGCCGGGAGATCGTCAGCATCGAGGAGGCCCGCGCGCGCGGACTGACCGGCGAGGCGGGGTTCGGCACCTGACTCCCCCCGGGGCGCCCGGACCTGCCTCAGATCGTCTCGACCGTCCCGGGCACACGGGAGCGCAGTGCTCGCCGACGCGCTCCGTCGTCCGGTCTCCGTGGGGACACCCGCGAGGACGCAGCGTCGATGCCGGCGGTCAGCCGGTCATGCCCACGCTCAGGCCGCCGGACACGTTCAGGGTCTGCCCGTGGACGTAGTCGGAGGCCGGGGAGCACAGGTAGTAGATCCCCCGCGCGGCCTCGTCGGCGGTGGCTCCGCGACCGAGCGGGATGTGCGTCGCGAGCCCCTGGCGCGCGGCCTCGGGGAGGTCGGCGGTCAGCCGGGTCTCGATGAGCCCGAACGCCACCGCGTTGACGTTGATCCGGTGGCCGCCCCACTCCTTGGCGAGCGCCCGCGTGAGGCCGACCGCCCCGCCCTTGGCCGCCGCGTACGCGACCTGGCCGGCATTGCCCATCACGCCGGCGAGGGACACGACGTTGACCACCTTGCGGAAGACCTCGATCCCTTCCGCGCGCTCCTTCTTCGCCGGCTCGCGCAGGTGCGGCGCCGCCGCCCGCAGGATCCGGAACGGCACGACCGTGTGGATGTCGAGCATCGCCTGGAACTGCTCGTCGGTGACCTTGTGGATCGGACCGTCCCACGCGTAGCCCGCGTTGTTGACGACGATGTCGAGGCGGCCGAACGTGTCGACCGCGTGCTGCACGAGGGCGTCGCAGACGCCGTCGGCGGTGAGGTCCCCGACGTGCGCGCTCCCCGGCGTCGCCAGCGCCGCGGCGACCGCGCCCGCCTCGTCCCCGTCGCGGTCGCTGACCACGACGTGCGCGCCGGCGGCCGCCAGCTTCAGCGCGGCCTGCTCGCCGATGCCGCGTCCGGCGCCGGTGACGATCGCGACCTTGCCCTGCAGTTCCTGGGACATGCCTCTCCTAGAGGATCTCGATGATGGTGGCGTTGGCCATGCCGCCGCCCTCGCACATGGTCTGCAGCCCGTAGCGGCCGCCGGTGTCCCGCAGGTGGTGGATCAGCGTCGTCATGATCCGGGCGCCTGAGCCGCCGATCGGATGCCCGAGCGCGATCGCGCCGCCGTTGGGGTTGAGCTTCTCGCGGTCGGCGCCGGTCTCGGCGAGCCACGCCAGCGCGACGGACGCGAAGGCCTCGTTGACCTCGAAGACGTCGATGTCCTCGAGGCCAAGCCCGGCCTTCGCGAGCGCCTTCGCCGTCGCGGGGATCGGCGCCGTGAGCATGATCACCGGGTCGGTGGCGGCCATCACCGCGGTGTGGACGCGCGCCAGCGGCGTCAGCCCGAGCTCGCGCGCGCGCTCGCCCGTCGTCATCAGCAGCGCGCCGCCCCCGTCGCTGATCTGCGAGGCGTTGCCCGCCGTCACCGTGCCGTCCTCCGTGAAGGCGGAGCGGATCTGGGCGAGCTTCTCGACCGTGCCGCCGCGGCGCACGCCCTCGTCGGTGTCGATGACCGTCCCGTCGTCCAGCGTCACGGGCGCGATCTGGGCCGCGAAGCGCCCCGCGTCGATCGCCGCGGCCGCGCGCTCATGGGAGGACAGCGCGTACTCGTCCAGCTGCGTGCGCGAGAGCGACCAGCGCTCGGCGATCATCTCGGCCCCGACGCCCTGGTTGGGGACGATGCCGTCGTAGCGCGCGAGGAGACCGGGCCCGTACGGCTCGCCGCCCTCCGCCGAGACACCCATCGGCACCCGCGACATCGACTCCATCCCACCCGCGACGACCACGTCGTACTGGCCACTCACGAGGCCGGCGGCGGCGAAGTGCACCGCCTGCTGCGAGGAGCCGCACTGCCGGTCCAGCGACACGCCCGGCACCTCCTCCGGCCAGCCCGCCGCGAGGACCGCGCTCCGCGCGACGTTGAAGGACTGGTCACCGACCTGCGCCCCGACCCCCCAGATGACGTCGTCGACCACGGCCGGATCCACCCCCGTGCGATCGACCAGCGCACCGAGGAGGTGCGCCGACAGGTCGACGGGGTGGACGGTGGACAGACCGCCACCACGCTTGCCCACAGGGGTCCGGACGGCTTCGACGATGACGGCATCTCGCATGCCGCCAACATATCGGACATAGCGTCCGGTCGCTCTGTGCGAGCGAGAGGAGCGTCGCGGGCATCCCGGCGAGGCGCCTCAGGAGGGCGGTCGCGGCGTGCGGCACACGTGCGCCTGCTCGCGACCACCCTGCTGCCGTGCCTCGGGGCTCGGGGCTCCGGAACCGCGGTCCCCGCGGCGACGACGCCGCGAGGCCCCCTACCGTGCCGTCGTGATGGACAGCGTCCGGCTCCCCGTTGCCGTGTTGCCCGCGGCGTCGACCGTCGTCGTGCGGACCGTGAGCCGCGGTCGCGCGAGCCGCGCCAGGGTCCGCGACTGCGCGACGGTGAGCGTGCGGCTGAGCGCGCGCGTCGCCCCACCGGGGATGACCGCGACCGCGGTCCCCGCGTCGATCCCGACGGTGCGCCGGCCGCGACGGCCGGCTGCGCGCAGGCCGGCGACGACGACGCAGCGCGCTTCGGTGGCCGGGCAGCTCGCCACGACGCTCAGGCGGCGTCCGACCCGCCGCGCTCCGCTGAGCGTCGGCCGCGGGGCGAGGACGTCGGCGGCGGCGACCGGTACGGCGGGCCCGGCGGGCCCGCCCGTCGGCGCGGGGGCGGCGAGGGGCACCGGCACGGCGGTGGCGTCCGTCGCTGCCGGGACGTCGATGGTCTCGCACGCGGTGAGGAGATCCTCGCGGTCACCCTGCAAGGTGTCGACCCCGGCACCGCAGCGCACCGTGTCGGCGACGCCGTCGCGCACGGCGATGTCGTCGTTCCCGCCGCCGCCGTCGACGGTGTCCGCGCCGCCCCCGCCGACGATGCGGTCCGCACCGAGGCTGCCGAACAGCGTGTCGGCCTGACCGGTTCCCAGCACCGTGTCGTCGCCCGCCCCCATGTCGGCGACCAGCGAGCCGGAGAACGCGCTCGCGTCGATGGTCTGGTTCCCGGCGGGCAAGCTGACGTTGTACGTCTCGACGCCGACCGCAGCTCGGGTCTCGGACACGTCGAACGCCGGAACGTCGACCGTGAACCCGTCGTCCCTCAGCGTGAGCGTGACCGCGTCGATCGCGTCGTTGGGCGTCCCGAGCTGCACGATGTCCGCCCCCTCGCCGCCCGACACGGGGCCGTTCGGCGTGACCAGGAGATCATCCGCGGGCCCGCCCTCGCTGGTGCCTGCCCCGATGATCACGTCGGCACCCTCGCCGCCGTCCGCGTTCTCGGCACCGTCGATGACGTCGTCGCCCGCGCCGCCCTGCGCCGTCGTGACGAACTGGATCACGTCGTCGCCGCCGTTGCCGCGGGCGATCCCCTCGTTGCCGGTGAGGAGATCGTCGAGGGGTGAGCCCTCGAGCAGTCCGCCTCCGGACCCTTCGTTGCCGACGATCCGCGCGATCATCGGGAACGCCTCCCGCGTGACCGCCCGCAGGTCGATGGTGTCCGCGCCGTTGTTGCCGCGCACCTCGAGCTGCGTCACCGCGGCGCAGGGGAGGAGGTCGGTCGCATCGCCCTGGGTCCGCAGCTGACCGCCGACGCAGACCGGGACGATCGTGTCGTCGGCATCGTCGCCGACGAGCTTCACGACGCCGGTCCCGGCGACCACCGACGGCGTGATCGCCGCCCCCGCGGGAGGCGCGGCGGTCGCGAACGCGAGGACGGTGAGGGTGGCGAGCGCCGTGCCGGTGCGTCCGGCGCTCGAGGACGACGGGATTCCCCTGGAAGAGTGCATGCCCGACACCCTCGATGCGGGGAATCCTCACGCCAAGCCGTTTGGGCCGGTCGACGGAGGGTGGGCGGTCGTCGCGCCCACCGATCGGACCATCGCGTGCGATCAGGCCGCGGTCACCGTCGCGCTGCGACGCAGGACGGCGACGAGGTCAGCGGCGATGACGGGCTTGGCGACGAAGTCCTCCATCCCTGCGGCGGCGGCCTCCTCCCGCGCGGCGGCGGTCACGTCGGCCGTCATCGCGACGATCCGCGGGCGCCGCGGCGCCGGGATCGTCGCGACGAGCTCGCGTGCCGCGGCGAGACCGTCGAGCACGGGCATGTGGAGGTCGAGGAAGACGACATCGTAGGGCTGGCGCACCACCGCGGCGACCGCCTCCTCGCCGTCGCCGACGACGTCGGCGCAGAGACCGAGCTGGCCGAACACGTCGCGCACCATGAGCTGGTTGAGCGGGTTGTCCTCGGCGACCAGCACGCGCAGCGCCGCGAACGCGTCGTCGACCGCGGGGACGGGGTCGGGCACCGCCGGGCGGATCGGAGCCTGCGCCGCGCCGACGCAGGCCCAGAAGTGCAGCGTCGCTCCGCCTCCGGGCGTGTCCTGGACCTCGATGCGGCCGCCCATCGCCTCGACCAGGCGCGAGGCAATCGACAGTCCGAGGCCCGTGCCGCCGACGCGGCCCGTCCCCTGCTCGAACGGTTCGAAGATCCGGTCCCGGTCCGCCGGGTCGATCCCCGGACCGGTGTCCGCAACCGTCAGGTCGAGCTCCCACCCGTCCGGGACCGGCGTGGCGCCGACGCCCACGCGCACCCGGCCGGCCTCCGGCGAGTGGCGGACCGCGTTGGCCAGCAGGTTGAGCAGGACCTGCCGCAGGCGCCCGTCGTCCCCGTGAACCCAGGGCGGCGTGCCCGGGGCGATGTCGACCTCGACGCTCACCCGACGCGCTTCGGCGTCGGCGCGGATGAGGTCGACCGTTCCGACGATCAGGCCCCGCACCTCGAGCGGCCCAGCCTCGAGCTCGATGCGGCCGGCCTCGAGCTTCGAGACGTCGAGGATCTCGTTGATGAGGCCGAGAAGGTGCTCGCCGCTGGACCGGATGACGCGCGCCCGCTCGTGCTGCTCCTCGCTCAGCGGTGCGCGCAGGAGCATGCTGCTCATCCCGACCACCGCGTTCATCGGCGTGCGGATCTCGTGCGACATCGTCGCCAGGAACGTCGCCTTCGCCCGATCGGCGGCCTGCGCCTCGTCGCGAGCGCGCTCGAGGACGATCGCCTGCTCCGCGAGCGTGGCCGCCTGGCGTCGCGAGCTGCCGGCGGCGAGGGCGATGAGCGCGAGCAGGCCGGTGACCAGCGTCCCACCGAGAAGGATCGCGAGCGGGACGACCGTCGTCGAGGTGGACGCGAAGTCCGCGCCGGCGACGTAGCGGCCCTGCCAGATGCGGCCCGGCATCCGCAAGGCGCTCGTGCCGCGGAACGTGTCGTCGGTCTCGTCCGGGAGGGCTCGCGGCGCTCCGGTCCGCGTGACCCCCGCGGTGCTCGCGAGGAGGGCGCCCTGGCCGTCGGTGAGCTCGAAGTCCAGGGGGGACGGCGCCCGCCCGAGGAGCCCCCGAAGGAACTCGTTCGCGGTGAACGCGGCGGTGAGCCACCCGAGGTCCCGGCCGTCCTTGCGCAGCCCGACGAACGCGATGAAGCCCGCCGTGTCCGGGTCGGTGCCGCGCAGGTTGACCCGCCGGGTGATGCGCGCCTGACCGCTGCGCAGGGCGTCGAGCATGACGGCGCGACGGCCCGGTTCCCGGATCATGTCCGCGCCGAGCGCGCCGATGTTGCGCACGAACGGGGCGGTGTAGAGCAGCGGGCTGTGGAGGTCCCCGCCGCCCCGCGACCCGGCCGGCGCGACCAGCTCATAGGTGCGCAACGCGTTCGTCGGCGGAACGCCCGGAGGCAGTGGCTCGGCGCGGACGCGCGCGAGGAAGTCGGGGAGATCGGCCCTGCGCACGAGCGGCGCGTAGCTCAGCGACTTGAAGCCGGGGTAGTTGCGATCGAGCTCCAGCAGCTCGACGAAGCGCAGCCACTCCGTGCGCGACACCTTCTCCGAGGCCTCGAACAGGCCGAGGCCGCCGCGCACGACCTGCACGTAGGTCGCCATGCGGTCCTCGATCGCGGCGTCGATCCGCTCGATCTCGCTGCGGAAGCGCTCCTCGTCGCGGTCCGCGAGCACGCCATGGGCGAGCCACGCCCCAAGCGCCGTCATCAGCAGCAGCGCGGCGACCAATCCGCCGACACGCGCGTTCCCGTGTGCCCCCACACCGCGGATGCTCCCACGGCACGGGCCTCGGCGCGAGCGTTACTGCAACACGCCACGCCGGAACGCGACCGCGACGGCTGCCGCGCGGTCCGAGACCCCGAGCTTCGTGTACAGCGTGTGGAGATGGCTCTTGACCGTCGCGGGGGCGAGGTACAGCTCGCCGGCGATCTCGGGCGCCGAGCGCCCCTCGGCGATGAGCTCGAGGACCTCACGCTCGCGATCGGTGAGCTCGATGAGTGCCGGGACGCCACGCTGGTCGCGCACGGCGCGGGCCAGGAGCGAGGACGCCGCCGGGGAGAGCACGACGTCGCCGTCCGTCGCCGCCCGCGCCGCGGCGCTGATCTCCTGCGGGCCCGCGTCCTTGAGCAGGACGCCGAACGCGCCCACCGCGATCGCCTGGTGGACGGTCGGCCCGTCGAGGTGCGACGAGATCAGGACGACGCGCGTCGCGAGGTCGGCGCCGACGACCTCCTCGAGGACCTCGAGGCCGCTCATCCCGGGCATGTCGATGTCCATGACCGCGACGTCCGGCTCGTGGCGACGAATCGCGGCGAGCGCCCGTGTCCCGTCCGAGACGTGGCCGAGGAGGTCGAGATCAGGGTGGGCGTTGACCGCCCGGGCGAGGCCGTCGCGGTAGAGCGGGTGGTCGTCGGCGACGAGCACCGAGATCCCGATCCGGACGGGTGGGTCGGGTCCAGCGCTCGTCATCGTCGTCGTGGGCACGGCGCGATCGTCGTCGGCGCAGGCGCCGAGAGCAAGGCCGGGCACTGCGATTCCACCGATCGGCTCATCCGGTCGGTGGAGGCAGGTGCTCGTCGAGGGTGCGCTCGATCCGCGCGGCGGCCCGCGCGATCTCCTCGAGGCGCTCGAACTGGTGCGCCGGGGGGTTCTCGGCCAGCAGCGACCGGGCCGCCCAGCCGATCGCGGTCGCCTCCCCGCGCAGGTCGTGGCGCAGCTTGCGCCGATCGAGCGCATCGTCGGTGGGGGCCGTCACGCCGCGGATCGTCGCCGCTGGGCCGCAGGACCGCAACTCCACCGATCGGTGGAGCGCGCGGCCCGGTCGCATCGTCCGGTCGGACGAAACGCGTTGCCGGAGAGTCCCGAGCCGCGCAGGGTGGTCGAGGGGCAGCGCACGCAGGGCGCCTCCCGGCGCGACACCGACCACGAGAGGGACCACCCCACCATGCGCACGACCACCAGGAGGCCGCTCGCCGCGGTCCTGACGCTGCCGCTCGCGGCGCTGCTCACCACCACGGCGCTCGCCGCGCCGGCCGCGCACGCCGCCGCGTTCCCCACCGGCACGCTCGACTGCTACGTCGACCGCACCGACAGCCTCGGCTGGCTGTGGGACGTCCGGCAGGACGGCACGATCGGCAACGGCGGCGGCGACAGTGTCGACGAGCCGGTCAGCGGCCTCTACGACGGCGCGTTCGACGAGTTCCCGGAACTCGAGGTCGACGGGGACACCTGGTTTCCGCAGAACGCGGGGTGCGGTCGCGCCCTCGCCGGTCGCGAGGTGACGACCCCCGTGGAACCCGCCGGCGTGACCCCCGGGGTCGTCGCGCAGCGCGCCGTGTACGTGCCGAGAACCGGCCCCGCGGTCGCCCGCCTTCGCACGGCGCTCACGAACACGACCGCCGCGCCGGTCACGGTCGACGTCCGCTTCGACGGTGAGTTCGACTCCAATGCCGACGACGCCTTCGTGCTACGCGGCACGGGCGAGGCACCCGGCGTCGTCGACACGGACCTCACCGGCGACGACCGCTGGCTCGCGTTCGACATGACGAACCCGGACGGCGTGCTGATCGACGCGGGGACGCTGCTCCTCGTCGACGGGTTCGGCGCGCCGGCCGACCGCTACGACACGCTCACGTTCCCGCTCACACCCGACCCCGAAGCGGTCACCTGGGACTACGGGGCCGTGACGATCGCGCCCGACGAGACGGTCGAGTTCGTTCAGTTCGCCGGTCAGCGCGACGAGGCGCTCCCGTTCCAGCTCGACGCCGACGGCGTCTACCGTGCCTCGGACGAGCTGTGGGCGGGGATGAGCGCCAGGGAGCGTGCCCGCGTCCGCAACTGGGACGCCCGCGAGCCCGACACGACGGTCACCGCGGGTCCGGGCACGACGAACGACACCACCCCGGCGTTCACCTTCACCGGGTCCCTCGGGCCGGTGACGTTCGAGTGCCGCGTGCATCCGGTGCAGACCGGCTTCACGCCGTGCGCGCCGGGAGTCGGGCTCCATGCGCTCGCCGACGGCGACTACCGGCTTGACGTCAGGGCGCGACGCGCCGCGACCCTCGTCGTCGACGAGAGCCCCGCCTCGCGCGCCTTCACCATCGACACCGACGCGCCGACCGCCGAGATCACGAGCGGGCCGACCGGCCGCCAGGCGACGGCCTCCGCGACGTTCACCTACAGGGCGGACGAACAGGGCGTCACGTACCAATGCCGGCTCCAGCCGATCGGCGGGTACGAGTCCTGCGGCCCGACTGCATCGTTCCCCGCGCTCACCGACGGTGCATACACGTTCGACGTGTTCGCGACCGACGTGGCCGGCAACCGCTCGCCCGTCGAGAGCCGCTCCTTCACCGTCGATACGACCCCGCCCGACACGACACTCACGGCGACCCCGGCCGCGCTCTCGTCGAACACGACGCCGACGTTCGCGTTCACGAGCGCGGCGGGGGCGACGTTCCGCTGCCGTGTCGGAACATCGGGGCCGTTCGAGACGTGCGCGTCCCCGCTGACGCTGCCGTCGCTCGATGACGGGGCGTACGCGTTCCAGGTGCGGGCAGTCGACGACGTCGGCAATGCCGACGCGACACCCGCGTCGTTCGCGTTCACGGTGGATACGACGGCGCCGCGCACGACGATCGACAGCGGACCGTCGGGCCGCGTCGCCTCCACGACGGCGGCCTTCACGTTCTCGGTGACCGGTGGCCCGACGCTCACCGAGTGCAGCCTCGACGGCGCGGCCTTCGGCGCGTGCGTGTCGCCGGTGTCGTCCACCGGCCTGGCGGAGGGCACGCACACGCTCGACGTCCGCTCTCGCGACGCGGCGGGCAACGTGGAGGCGCCGGTCCGCCGCACCTGGACCGTCGACGTCTCCGCTCCGGACACGACGTTGACGCTCGTCCCGGCGGCGGTCTCGTCGGACACCACGCCGACCTTCGGGTTCTCGGCCAGCGAGGCGGGCGCGACCTTCGTCTGCGCGCTCGACGGTGGCAGCTACGACACCTGCTCCTCACCGCGAACGACCGCGATGCTGGCGGAGGGTGAGCACACGTTCGCGGTCGCGGCGCGTGATGACCTCGGCAACGTCGATCCGACGCCGGCGACGTACGCGTTCACGATCGACAGCGCACCGTCGACGACGACGATCACCAGCGGGCCGGAGGGCCCGACCACGCAGACGACGGCGACGTTCGCGTTCGCCGCGCCGGACGCCGCGTCCTTCGAGTGCCGTCTTGTCGGCCGGGACTTCGCGCCCTGCACCGACTCCGCGACGTTCACGGACCTCGCGGACGGCGAGTACACGTTCCAGGTCCGCGCACTCGACGCGGCAGGCAACGTCGAGGAGCCCGCGGCAGCCCGGAGCTTCACGGTCGACACCACGGGTCCGGACACGACGATCACCGCCGCACCCGGCGCGCTGATCAGCGACCCGAACCCGTCGCTCGCCTTCACGGCGTCCGAGCCCGGAGCAGCGTTCCGCTGCGCCGTCGACGGCGGCGCAGCGGAGGCTTGCACCTCGCCGTTCACCACGCCCGCACTGTCGGACGGGTCCCGCACGATCACGGTGACGGCGGTCGACGCGCTCGGGAACGCCGACCCGACGCCCGCGACCTCGACGTTCCGCGTCGACACCACCGCGCCCGAGACGACGCTGACCAGCGCGCCGCCGACGTCCTCGACCTCGGTGGTCGCGGACTTCGGGTTCGCAGCCTCCGAGAACGCGACGTTCGAGTGCCGGATCACCCCCGCCCCGTTCGCGACCTGCCCCTCGCCGTTGAAGCTCGGGCCGCTGGAGCCCGGCTCCTACGAGCTCGAGGTCCGCGCCCGCGACGCGGCCGGCCTTCTCGACGCCAGCCCTGCCGTGTCGCGATTCACCGTCCTCGCGCCGGCGACAGCGGCTCCGGTGACGGCGGTCTCGGCACCGTCGCCCGCGGTCCCCGCGCCGACCAACGTCCCGCCCGTGCTCTCGGGGCTCAAGGTCCGCGCCAGGTGCTCACGATCGACGACACGCAGTGCCACGTTCACGCTCAGTGAGGACGCCGAGGTGCGGTTCGTCCTGCTGCGCCGCCGCTCGCCGGCCTGGCGCAGCTGCCCCAGCGTCAGCAACGCCCGGCGCGAGGACCGCACCCCGGTGACGACGATCGGCCGCGGCAGCATCCCGTTCGACGGCGGCGACCGGGTCCAGACGGTCGCCACGACCCGGCCGGCCCTGCGGCGCGCCCGCGCCGCCGCCACCGAGAAGCTCATCGACGCCGCGAAGCTCCGGCCCGGCACCTATGTGCTGATGGCCGTCGCCCGCGACGCCGGCGGGGCCGAGTCGGCGACCGTCTCGGCGAAGTTCTGGGTGCTGGCTCCGCGCAAGCGCTGAGCCGGGACCTGGTGCACGCACCAGCCGCGCCGAGCGTGTCCGCGCCCGCTACCCGCGGGCGCGGACACTCGGCGCGCACTCCCGGAGCGCGCGGGGACGGCCGACGAGCCTCTTCATCGGCCGCGTCCGGGTGATGCGGGCACGCGGGAAGTCGCGGCGGCGGCGACGGCCTCACGGTCGCCGCTACCCCGCACGGCGAGCACGTAGGACCGGCTGGGGACGCTTCGCCGCAGCGGCACCGCAAGGACCCGGGACCGCGTCAGCCCCGCGGGGCTGACGCCCGACCGTGCCCGGCGTGTGGAGCGCGCACCGCCTGGCAGCGTGGACACCTCGCATACCGCGGCTGGTGAGCGACGCAGGAGAGACCGACGTGGTGCCGGCAGACCTGCGGCCTCCCGAGCGCCGCCGATGCGCCGCTGCAGCCGACCTCGTAGCGCAGCCATCGCG
This sequence comes from Paraconexibacter algicola, assembly GCF_003044185.1. Taxonomy (GTDB): domain Bacteria; phylum Actinomycetota; class Thermoleophilia; order Solirubrobacterales; family Solirubrobacteraceae; genus Paraconexibacter; species Paraconexibacter algicola. The sequence goes on along the minus strand of NZ_PYYB01000001.1, from coordinate 2,561,076 downwards.
ATCGCGGGAGCCGAAACCCGCTGTACAACGGCGAAAGCCGCCCGGCGAGAGGCGGCTTCCGTGCTGGTTCGTTCTGAGGAACGAACCAAGTAGCGGGGGCAGGATTCGAACCTGCGACCTTCGGGTTATGAGCGCGACCTACGAGGTCAGCTCAGGCTTGTGAGCAGCGTTCATGGGCGCCGGCCGGGTCTCCAATCAGGAGACCTTCGCTCATGTTGCGACCTAGATTGAGACCTCACCCGCACGAAACTCAGGGGGAGGTAGTTGGCGACTCACGCGACTGGGTAGGTATGACACCTCTCAACAGCCAGCGTCATCTCCCATCGCCTGACGACGCTCTGCTCGACGCAGCAGAAGCCGCCAAGCTCCTCCACGTCCCCACCAGCTGGGTATACGCGGAAGCCCGAGCAGGACGTCTCCCCCACGTCCGGGTCGGTCGTTATCGCCGCTTCCGCCGCGGCACGCTCGAGGAGTGGATCGCCTCCCAGGAACGGGGGCCACGGCGATGAGCGCCAAGCAGAAGCCGCGTCGCGCGTACGGCGTCGGCACCCTCGAGACCAGGGTCAACAAGCACGGGCGTGAGGTCTACTACGGCCGCTTCCGCGCCGGCGGCCGACAGATCCGCCGCAAGCTCGGGCTGAAACGGCGGGCCGGCGAGTCGACCGGAATGACCAAGGCCGAGGCGGAGCGGGCCCTGCAGAAGCTCATCGAGGCCTACGCACGCCTCACGCCCGTCTCGGAGCGAATCAATCTGCAGGTCGCCGGTGAGCGCTACCTCGTGCACCTCGAGCAGGTGATGAAGCGCAAGCCGACCACGATCCAGGACTACGAGATCATGCTCCGCAAGCATCTCGTCCCGTTCTTCAAGGGCAGGTCGCTTGAGAACGTCGACACCCAGCTCGTCGCCGACTACCTCGTCGCCAAGCAGCTCGACGGGCTCGCAAGCAAAACCGTCGGCAACCAGCTCACGTTCCTCCACGGCGTCTTCCGCCACGCCATGAAGAAAGGCTGGGCCAGCGCCAACCCGGTCGCCGCCGTCGATCGACCGCGGGAGGACGTGACCGACCCGGACATCCGATTCCTGACCCACGAGGAACTCGAAGCGCTCCTCCGGGCAGTGGATGACCCGGAGTTCGCGCAGGTCGACTACCCGCTCTTCTTGGTCGCTGCGACCTGCGGTCTGCGCCAGGGCGAACTCGTCGCACTTCGCTGGCGCGACGTCGACTGGACCGCCGGCGTCATCCGCGTTCGGCGCAACTACACACGCGGGAACTGGGGCACCCCGAAATCCCGCCGCTCCAGCCGGGCGGTCCCGATGATCGATCGCACGGAAGGGGCGCTCGACCGGCTCCACCAGCAGTCCCGCTACCGAGAGGACGACGACCTCGTCTTCGGCCACCCCGAGCTGGGCTCCGTCCTCGACGCCTCCAAGCTCCGCAAGCGCTTCAAGAAAGCGCTCGACGACGCAGGAGTTCGAGCAATCCGATTCCACGATCTCCGACACACCTTTGGGACACAGGCCGCGGCGGCCGGCGTACCCCTCCGGACGTTGCAGGAGTGGATGGGCCACCGCGACTACAAGACCACGCTGATTTACGCCGACTATGCCCCGCGGTCGCAGGAACGACAGATGATGGAGCGAGCTTTTGCCAACCCGCACGCGAGCGGATTGGCAGTGCAGGACGCCCGCTGCTGAGGACACCCTGAGCGGGCCCCCGACAGTAAGCCCGTTGACCCCTTCCTTACCACCTTTCGAGGTGCGGGTCGGCAGGTCCCTCACGGTTCAGGAGGCTGATGAATGCCGGAACTGACGATCCTGTTGGTACTTCTCGGACCCGAGCGCGTGCCCCGGAAATGCCTCAGAAAACTGGACCCGGTTGCGGATGCCCGCCCGCTGGCCCTGGGCCACCGACTTCCTCGACTCGCGTTCGGCCACTCGACGACACCGACGACGGCACCGCCGACCCCTCGACGATCGACATCGGCGCCGACGACCTCAACGGACTCGGCCGCTGACGCGGCCGACCGAGACAAGACGATGGATCGAGGCTAAGCTGGGCCGCTGCCCGGTTGCTCCAGATCGAGGTCAGGCGAGCGAGGCGTGACGTGAACGATGAACGGTCAGCGGTTCAGCGCACCGCGGTGGGTTCCCTTTTCGTGTGGCAGCGGCGGTCGCTCGTCGCCGCCTGGGTCGTGGCGGGGACGTTGCTCGCCGCCTACTCGGCGTTCATCGCAGGCCTCGTCGACGGACCCGCAGACTTCTGGAACCACTGGGTCTACGAGTCCATCCTCCTCCTCGCCGTCATGCTCACGGGGTGGCGCGCCGTCGCGGTGCCACGGCAGCGCCGCGCGTGGGGCTTCATCGCGACTGGCCTCGCCCTGTACGCGGCGGCGAGCATCTACTACGTCGTCCTGCTCTCGGGCGTCGCCGAGCCGCCGCATCCGTCGCCTTCCGACCTCCTCTTCTTCGCGTCCTACGCGGTCCTCTATGTCGGGCTCGTGCTGCTCGTGCGCACGGACGCTCCTGCCCGGCCCGTGACGACACTGCTGGAAGCGCTCGCCGGTGCCTTGGCGATCGCCGCGCTGATCGCGGCGGTGGCTCTGTCGCCTGGAGTGCTGCAGGTCGACGACGTAGCGACTTCGGAGCTCATCACCAACGTGCTCTATCCGTCACTTGACGTCGTGCTGCTGGCGTTGGTCACCGGCGGAGCGATCCTCAAGGGCAGCAGGCTCGGCGTTCCGTACCTCGTCCTGTCGGCCAGCTTCCTGCTGCTCACCCTCGCCGACGTCACCTTCCTCGTCCAGGTGGCTCGGGATACCTACGAAGAGGGCGGGGTCGTGGACCTTGCCTGGCCGCTCGCGGTCCTCTGGATTGCCGCGGCGTCGTGGATGCCGAGCCCCGAAGCGTCGCCGGTCGGCTCGGTATGGCTCGAGCACCGTGTCACCGCGCTGTGCGCGGTCGTCCTGCTGGGGCTTCTGACGTGGTCCATCTTCGAGCCCCTGGCACCCACGGCCCGCGTCTTTCTGGCGCTCTCGGTGGCTGCGATCGTCGCCCATCAAGTGGTTGCCACGCTTGACCGGCGACGGCTCGAACGCGAACGTCGAGCGCTTCGGATTCAGCGCGAGATCCTTCGCGACGCGCAGGAGACCGCCCGCCGGCGCCTTCACGACGAGACCCTCCAGTCCGTGCTCTCGGCCAGGCAGGACCTTGCCGACGCGATTCGCGGAGACGTGCACGCGCTCGGTTACGCGCAACGAGCACTCGACCGGGTGATGGTCGAGCTCCGGGGCGTGATGCGAGGCGTCGAGACCCCACAGCACACACCGGCCACCGTGGCCGACGCCATTCGCCAGGAGACCGCTGACGCGGCAAGACGCGGCGGATTCGACCTACGCATCGACCTGGCGCCGGAGGCCGTCGGAGTCCATGCGGACCTCATCTACGCCCTCTCTCGCGAATTCGTCGTCAACGCGTCCAAACACGCGCGCGCCTCGACGGTCGAGGTCACCGTCCGCTCCGTCGGTCCCGACACACACCTTGACGTTTCCGACGACGGGATCGGCATGTCTCCCGACGCGCTGTCCGATGCAATCGCCTCGGGACACATCGGGATGTCCGTCGCCCTCGAGCGAGTCCACGCCGCGGGGGGGACCCTTGAGGTCTCGTCCCCGGCCACGGGCGGGACGAGGATCAGCGTTTCCCTGCCCGGCCGGCATCCTGCCAGCGGGTCCCAGCGACCGCCGCGCGAGATGAACCCCCCTGGGTCGACGTCGGCCGTCGTCGTGTCGCGGCGACGAGACCGACCGCTCGGCGTCATCGCTATCGCCACAGCAGCACTCGCACTGGCCTACACCCTGCAGGCGACCCTGTCGGCCGGCGACGGAACTGTAGACCTCGTGTGGGACAAGGTTGTCTACGTCGCCATTTACCTCTTGGCAGCAGCTGCCGCGTGGCGCCGCGTGCGCATCGAGACGACCGGCATGCGACTGGCCTGGCGCTGGCTTGCGTTGGCGTTGTCGTGCTACGCCTTCGGCCAGGCCTACTGGACGCTGGTCCTCGTAGACGCCGCCGATCCGCCGTTCCCCTCACCTGCCGACGGCTTCTGGCTGCTGCTCTATCCGCTCGCGTTCATGGCCCTACTGGAGGCGACCCGTCGACGCGGGGAGAAGACGGACCTCAACATCGCGCTCGACGGGGCGCTCGGCGTCCTGGCCCTGTCCTCCGTTGCGGTCGCCTTCCTGGTCGGACCGATCCTCGATCGCGTCGGCGGCGACCTCGGGGTCGTCCTCACCAACGTGGCCTATCCCATCGGCGACCTCGCGCTGCTCGCGATCATCGTCACGGCGGCGACCGCGACACGGTGGAGGCCTGGCAGAGACCTGTTGCTGATTGCTGTCGGCCTCGCGCTCCTGGCGGTTGCCGACTGCGTCTACCTCTACCGCCTCACGACCGACACCTACCAACCCGGGACCGTGCTCGACGGCTTGTGGGCACTTGGCCTCGCCGGTCTGGCCATGGCGGCCTGTCTGCCGCCGAGAGAGCCACCGCCGATGCAGAGGGACGGGTGGCGTGTCGCGCTAGTACCCCTCGCCTTCACCGCCATCGCGCTGGTAAGTCTCGTCGCTGCGACCATCAAAGACGTCAGCCCGGTGAGTGTGGGCCTCGCCGCGGCCGCCGTTATGGTGAGCGGCGTCCGCACCGCACGAGCGTTCCGTGACACTCGGTCGCTTGACGAGACCCGAGCCGCTGCGCTTACCGACGAGCTGACCCTGCTCGGCAACCGCCGACGCCTGATGCGCGACCTGAACGCCTGGCTGGCGGAGGACCTCGAGTTCGGCCTCGCGATCTTCGACCTCGACGGCTTCAAGCGCTTCAACGACACCTACGGACACGTCGCAGGCGACGAGCTCCTGCGCACCCTCGCGGGTCGCCTTCACCGCGCCGTGGGGCAGACTGGCAAGGTGTACCGCTTGGGCGGCGACGAGTTCTGCGTCCTGTGGCAGGCGGACGCCACGGCCACGCCGAGCTCGCTCGACCCTCGTGCCCTCGTGGCGCTGCGTGCGCTCTCGACCACCACGGAGGAGCACGCGGTCAGCGCCAGCTTCGGTCTTGTCGCGTGCCCACTGGAAGCACGAACCCCGACCGAAGCGCTGCGGGTAGCCGACCGCCGCATGTATGAACGCAAAAACGCGCTCCCGTCGTCTACGCGACGCCAGGCGGCCGCGCTGCTCCTGCGAGCGCTCGAACATCAGCATCCGGAGCTCGGTGACCGCATGCGCCGCGTCACAGATCTCTCGCTGCGAGTCGCCAGACAGCTCGGCCAGACCGCCCGCCTCGACGAACTCGTTCTCGCCGCCGACCTGCACGACATCGGAAAGCTCGTCATCCCTGCCGCAACGCTCGGCAAGCGCTGTGCGCTCACCGAGGCCGAACGCGAGGTGATTGCACGACACCCTGGGACCGGAGCGGACATCCTCCGCGCGTCCCCGGAACTCGCACCGATCGCGAACATCGTGCAACACACTCACGAGCGCTGGGACGGCCACGGGTACCCCGACGGCCTTGTCGGGACGAGCATCCCACTCGCCAGCCGGATCATCCAGGTGTGTAACGCCTACGAGGCGATGACCACCGACCTGCCCCACCAACCACGCCGGACACCCGCCGCTGCGCTGGAGGAGCTCCGGCGCCACGCCGGCTCCCAGTTTGACCCGCAGGTCGTCGAAGCGCTCGGCACGGTGCTCGCCAGACCAGACATGAAGGCGCAGTCAGTGGAGGTCTCGATCGGCGAGCGGCACCCGGATCGCACGACGGCGGCTGCGGTCGATCCGACTGCGCAGCCGCCAGCGGTGTGAACCAGCGGGCGGAACGGCTAGGCGACAGGCAAACGCTCTCGGTCGTGCCCCTTTTCTCCGGCGAGAAGGGCCCCGGTCAGATCGTCAGCAACCGTGCGATGTGCCCCGGCGCGACTGACTCGCCTGGGCGTTTGTGGGTCACGACCCCTCCCCAGATTGCCGCCAACCCGGCTCGTCCCGGGAAACGCGAAACGCATGCCTTTTGCAGTGATTCGAACCGCTGACCCTTTGCTCGGACCGGCCGTGAAACGCGGGTTCAAGTGCACGTGCGGGTGGCAGGAGACAGCGAACAGCGGCGGCGCGGATCTCACGCGACGGCGAGCGTCCATCGCGTAGCGGCTCGCCTGTGCGACCTGCGTAGCAATGAGCTAGCGAGCTGTGCTCGAACACGGAGAACCGCGACGAACGCTGATCACGTGTGAGCTCGCGGTAGTGCTTCCGCAACCGACGCGAGCCGCGTGCGTACTGCTGGGCAGGACCGGGTCGACATGGCAGGTAGGTAGCGCTCGGCGGCACCTGCAGCGCGAGCGTTCCTCCGTCGACGGGCCGTGCGCAGGCCTCACGACCAGGCCGGGCGGGAAGTCGGCCCGGCTTGGGTCGGCGTCCGGGTCGAGACCCTGTGGCGGTCGCGACCGCCGTCTTTCGCTTCGTACATCGCGAGGTCGGCGCGGGCGAGAAGGTCCTCTGCACCGTCGGAGCCGGCTTCTGCGAGGACGCAGACGCCGATGCTGAGGGTCACGCGCCGGCGGCCAGGGCCGTGGGTCAGCGCGGGGTCCTCGCGGATTGCATGCAGAAGCTTGCCGGCGACCACGTCGGCGTCGGCCCTGTCGGCGTTTGGCAGGAGTACGGCGAACTCGTCGCCCCCAAGACGCGCGAGAGTGTCGTCTTGGCGAGTGTTAGAGGCCAGCACGGTCGCTACCCGTTGAATGAGCCCGTCACCGGCCCGGTGTCCAAGAGTGTCGTTGACCGTCTTGAACTGGTCGATGTCAAGGACCATGAGCGCCCCGCGGTTCGTCGCACCCCGGCGAGTGGCGAGGTGGGCAGCGAGCGCGCTCTCGAAACTCCGACGGTTGAGCAGCCCCGTGAGCGAGTCGTGATCGGCCATGTGGCGGAGCCGGTCCTCGAAGATTCTGAATTCGGAGATGTCGGCGACCTGCGCGAGGGCGTACAGCGGCTGCTCGTCGTCGTCGCGCATAAGGGTGACTTGGGCCTGAACCCACACGGTGGCTCCGTGGGCGTGGATGATGCGGTGCTCCACGGAGATCGAGTCTGTTGTTTCGCCGAGGGCCAGGAACTGCGAGGCCACGTGTTGGACGTCATCCGGGTGGACGAACGCGAACGGCTCGAGCGCGGAGAGCTCGGCGGCGGTGTGCCCGGTGATCTGGCAGATCGCGGCGTTGCAGCGGGTGAATCGACCGTCCAGCCCAACCATGACCATGCCGATCGGGGCGTTGTCGAATGCAGCACGTAGCTGTCGGTCGGCGTCGCGTCGGGCGCGGTCGGCCTCGTTGCGCGCCGTAACGTTGCGCCAGACGGCCAGCACGCCGGTGATCCGCCCGTCCTCCACGAACGGAGCGGCCTCCATCTCGAAATCCGCTCCCGGGCTGTGCAGTTCCGCGTGCCCGTGGCCGCCCGCCAGCGCTGCGCGCATCTGCGGTTCGACGACGGCGAAGTCGCCCGGATTGAAGAAGTCGCTGAGGTGGGCACCGCGGACGGACGCGTCCGTATGACCGTCCGGATCGTCCGGTCCCAGGCCTTCGACGTCGACGACCTGCAGGGCGTGGTCGTACAGCGCGACGACCGTTCCGGGCAGACTTTCAAGGATCAACCGCTGACGCTGACGTGCGACCCGGGCATCGCGCTCGGCTGCCTGACGGGCGGAGAGGTCGATGACCTGCGCGGTGACGTACGCCGGCGCGCCGTCCGCGTCGCGGACCAGAGCGGCGGAGACCAGTGCCGGAACAGCCGTGCCGTCGGGGCGTACGAAGCGTTTCTCGAGCTGAGCCGAGGCCTCCCCACCTTCGATGCACGCGCGGAAGTAGGCCGCCGTCTCTGCGAGGTCGTCTGGATGGGTCAGCGCCGCGACCTTCGTTCCCACGAGTTCGTCGATGGACCGCCCGACGATCCTCGCATAGGTCGCGTTGACCTCGACCAGCGTCCCGTCCGGGGTCGCAATCGCTGAACCCGCTGCTGCGCTCTGAAACGCCGTCCTGAACCGGGTGCGCTCAGCCCGCAGCCGGTCGAGCGTCTCGTCGCGCGCGACCTGCGTTCGACACTGCGCCGTGATGTCGGTCGCGACGCTCACCGCACCGGTCACAACGCCGTCACCGTCGCGCAGGGGCCCGAACCGCAGGAGAACGGTCGCGCCGTCGACCCACGGCTGTACGAGCTCGCGTTGCTCGCCGTCCAGCGCTGTCTCATAAAGCGCCAGGTGCTCGACCATCTCGAACGTCTCCAAGACCGCGCGCAGGCACTGCCCCGCCGGGCGGACGATGTCGGTCTCGCGCGCACGGTAGAGCTCACCCTCGACGAGCGTGACCTTCAGCTCGGCGTCACACGTGAGCACGCCTGCTCGCGGAAAGCTACGAACCAGCGTCGCCTGTGTCGTCTGCAACGGATGCGGCTCCTCGCGAACGTCCGTCGACATCCTACGGCTCACGTTCACTAGATCGGCACGCGCGCGATCTTCTTGAGGTCCAAGGAGTGTCACCCGTCTTCGGCGACGCCGAGGGAGTCCCGTTGGTGCATTGCTCCCGACCGCGAAGGGCGTCGCCTGGTCGCGAGATTCGCCCGCCGGAGTGAGATGACCGTCCTCAACCTTGCTGCACTCGATGGCTAGCTGGAGCTCCTGAGCACGTTGTTCGTCGGCCCTCGTCGGAGGGGCAGACCGCTAGAACATACAGCCAGTATGTATTCTGGTTTTATGAGGAATCCGGTGACATCGGTCGACGGATACACCAAGGGCATGGCGGCGATCGGCGGGAGCGTCTCCGTCTCGAGCACCCTCGCTCCTCGTCTGTTCTTTCGCGTCTTCGGCCTGCCCACCGAGCAGGCGACCCCGGGCGCCGTGCTGGGCTGGCGTCTGATGGCCGCGCGCACCGCCGCGATCAGCGCCCTCGCCGCTCGCGGGAACGCCACCGCGCGCGACCTGTTCCTCCCCGTCCAGGTCCTCGACAAGGCGGCGTGGTGGTGGGCGTACTCTCGCGGCGAGTTGCCGCGCCGTACGACGCTGATGGCGGCCGCCGCGTCTGGCGCGATCATCGGTCTAGACGTCCTCAGGCGCGCGAACCAGACCGAGCTCCGGTAGCCGTCTGAAGATCTCGGTCCTGGAAGACCGCGGCTAATTGCGAGAACGTCTGGTCGACGCGACGCGTGGTCGCCGAGGTTGGATCGAGCTGGCCTGCGGCGAGAGGACCGCGAGGTTGAACTCGAAAGAACGCCGGACGGCTGCCATCCGACTCACTGTTGGGCCAGGCGTCTCCCCTGGACCGGAGCGCGTGCCCCAGGAACGCCCAAGGAACTGCTTCCCAGAACGTCCCCGCTCCATGGGATCTGCTGTGGGTGACGTGGCGCAGCGTCGGCGCACCGATGGTGCACGATCCGTGGAACACATGCCGACGAGCCCCTTCACGATCTCCGCGCCACACGCGCACGGCGGCCATCTGCACACGCACCCGCACCGCGGACCGCATCGTCACCTGCGTCACCCGCGACGGTCGGGGCAGGCGACGGGTCCGCTCACCGACCCGGTCTATCGACGGCTGTTCGCCGCGCAGGTCGTCGCGCTCGTCGGCACGGGCGTCACAACCGTCGCGCTCGGGCTCCTGGCCTACGACCTCGCGGGCCCGAACGCGGGCAGCGTGCTGGGCGCCGCGCTCGCGCTGAAGATGATCGCCTACGTCGGCCTGGCGCCGGTCGTGGCCGCCGTCGCCCACCGCTTCGACCGTCGGCGGATGCTGATCACGCTCGACGTCGTTCGGGCGATGGTGCTCTTCGTCCTGCCGTTCGTCACGGAGGTCTGGCAGGTGTTCGTCCTGATCTTCGTGGTCAACGCCTGCGCAGCCGGATTCACCCCGGCGTTCCAGACCACGATCCCGGAGGTGCTCCCCGACGAGGCCGACTACACCCGCGCGCTGTCGCTCTCCCGCGTCGCCTACGACCTGGGTGAGCTGCTGAGCCCCGCGCTCGCCGGAGCGCTGCTGCTGCTCGTGGACTTCGATGCGCTCTTCGCGGTCAACGGCGTCACCTTCGTCCTCTCCGCCGCGCTCATCGCGGGACTCGCGCTCCCGGCCCGCAGCAGCGTCGTCTCCGACCGCAGCCGCGAGCGCATCACGCTGGGCATCAGGCGGTTCACCACCGTCCCACGCCTCCGCGCGCTCCTGGCGCTGAACCTCGCCGTGGCCTCCGCGAGCGCGATGACGATCGTCAACACCGTCGTCCTGGTCCGCGACGACCTCGAGCTCGGGGCCAGCGCCGTCGCGCTGGCCCTCTGCGCGACGGCGGCCGGCTCCGTCTTCGCGGCGGCCCTCGTCCCCCGTCTCCTGACCTGGGTCTCGGACCGCACGCTCATGCTCCTCGGGGGTGCCCTGCTCGCCGGCGCGCTCCCCGTCGTCGCCGCGCTCGGGAGCTACGCAGGCCTGCTCGTCCTGTGGGTGGTCCTCGGAGCCGGGCTCGGGCTGGTGCAGACGCCGGCCGGACGGCTCCTCCGGCGCTCCGGCAACCGCGAGGACCTCGCGCCGCTCTTCGCCGCCCAGTTCGCCCTCTCACACGCGTGCTGGCTCATCACCTACCCCGTCGCCGGAGCGCTCGGCGTCGCGTTTGGTGTCGGGGCGGTCGCGATCGCCCTTGGCGTCGTGTGCGCGCTCGCGGTCACCATCGCCGCCGTCCAGTGGCAAGCAGAAGGCATTCCGCCAGGGTGAATGCCAACGCAGCGCGGGTTCTTCTACGCTGCGTAGTACATCGCCTCCTGAGCAAAGGACCCTCCCGTGCCCCGCGTCGCACGTCTCAGCCTCATCCTGGTTGCTGTCATCGCGCTCGCCGCGACGTTCGTCGCGCTTCGGCCCACTGACGAAGATACGTCCACCCCGGTCGTGACCCAAGCCGTCACGACGGCGCCTGAACCGCCCTCCGACGGCTCGCCGGGCGCGACCGCCGCGCCTGCGGCGACCCCGGAGCCGACCCCGGCGCCCGAGATCGTCGAGGTCAAGGGCCTGGAGCCGGTCGGCGGTGTGCAGAGGCTCAGGGCGAAGCAGGGGGAAGACGTGCGCTTCGTCGTCCGAAGCGACCGCGGCGAGAACGCCCACCTGCACGGCTACGACATCGAGACGCCCGTAGGGCCGGGACGCGACGCGCGTTTCGCGTTCGAGGCGAAGATCACGGGGATCTTCGAGCTCGAGCTCGAGAACTCGGCCGTGCCGATCGCTGAGCTGCGCGTGGACCCGTGACACGACGGCGCCGTGTCATCGCGACCGCGGTGCTCTTCTGCACCGCGCTCCTGCTGCTTCCTGGCTCGGCCGCTGCGCACGGTCTCGTGGGTCGGCTCGACCTGCCGGTGCCCCAGTGGCTCTTCGCGTGGACGGCGGCCGTCGTCTTGGTCGTCTCGTTCATCGGTCTGTCGGTCGGATGGAACGAGCCTCGTCTCGAACGGGACCGGTCGACGGAGACGACGGAGGATCGTGCCCCTCGCTGGCTGAGGAACGCCGCGGGGGCCGTGGGCGTCCTGACGTTCGTGGTGGTCGTCGCGGCCGGAGTGTTCGGCGAGCAGGATCCGACGCGCAATCTGGCGCCGACGTTCGTCTACGTCGTGTTCTGGGTCGGGATTCCCCTGATCTCGCTCCTTCTGGGTGACGTCTTCAACGCGTTCAATCCCTGGCGCACCGTCGCCCGGGCGCTGCGTTTCGACGAATCCGGCACGGCGCGCGCGTACCCCGCGAAGGTCGGCCGCTACCCGGCTGCCGCGACCGTCGTGGTGTTCGCCTGGATCGAGCTGGCCGCACCATTCGGCGACGAGCCGCGTGTCGTAGCGCTCCTCGCACTCGGGTACTTCGTGACGCAGCTCTGGGGGATGCGCCGGTACGGGGTCGAGCCATGGACCAGGAGGGCCGACGGCTTCGCAGTGGCCTTCTCGCTCATCGGTTCCATGGCCCCTGTCCATTGGCGGGACGGGCGCCTCGGGATCCGCCCTCCCCTGGTCGGGCTCGCGGCCGCCGCGACTCCTCGGGGAACGCTCGCCGTGCTTGCGGCGATGATCGGGACGACGAGCTTCGACGGAGCGTCGCAGGGCGGTCTGTGGACGAGCTTCGCGCCGGACGTCGTGTCGTGGATGAGCGATCTCGGGCTCGGGGAAGCGACAACGCGAGCGATCGTGGACACGCTCGGGATCGCCTTCTGCATCGCGCTGATCCTCGTGCTGTACCGGCTCGCGATCTCGGGGATGGCGACGATGCGACCGGGCGTCGACCGAGCGAAGCTGGCCGAGCGCTTCGCGCACTCCCTCGTGCCGATCGCGCTGGCGTACGTCCTGGCGCACTACTTCAGCCTGGTCGTGTTCCAGGGCCAGGCGCTCGGCTTCATGATCTCCGACCCCTTCGCCACGGGCTCCGATCTCTTCGGCACCGCCGATGCCGGCGTCGACCTGACCGCGGTCTCGACCTCGGTCATCTGGTACGTCCAGGTCGGCGCGCTCGTCGTCGGGCACGTCGCCGGTCTGGTCCTCGCCCACGACCGCTCTCTCGCCGTCTTCCGCAACCATCGGGATGCCGTGCGCTCCCAGTACTGGATGCTGGCGGTGATGGTCGGATACACCTGCCTCGGTCTCTGGCTGCTGTCGGCGATCGGCACGTAGACCGCGTAGAGTTCGTGAGGTGCGTGGATCGCGCGTCCTCCTTGGTCCCGGCGTCGCCGCGGTCGTCCTGCTCGCGTCGTTCTGCGCGGCCGTGGCCTTCGCGTTGGACGCGGTCGCGTTCCATCACCCCTCGACGGCGGTGCGCATCCTTGCCGCCGGGCTCGCCACCGCAGGCGGCGTGGTCCTGATTCGCACCGGCCGGGAACTCATCCGCTGCGCGCTCGAGACCCGAGCGCTGCGGCGAGCCGTAGAACGCGGGTCCCGGGCGCAGGTCGTCGGAGGCCATTCTGTCCGTCTCATCGACGACCCGCGCCAAGTGGTCGGCTGCGTCGGGGTCCTCCGCCCGACCGTCCTCCTCTCGACCGGGACCGTGCAGGCCCTCTCTCCGCAGGAACTGGTCGCAGTGCTCGAGCACGAGCGCCACCACGCGCGGCGGCGCGACCCGGCCCGCGCGATGCTCGCTCGGGCGCTGGCCGAGGGCTTCGACCTCGGCAGCGCCCGGCGTCTGGCCGATGCCTGCGAGATCCGCCGCGAGCTCGCGGCCGACCGGGCGGCGTTGCTCACCGCGAGCCCGCAGGCGCTCGCCGGGGCTCTGCTCGAGGGCGAGACCTGGCCCGACGGCGGCATTCACGCGGCCCGTGTCGACGGGCTGCTCGGGCGCGACCGCCGCGTCCTGCCGGCGACGGAGATCCCCGCGATCGCCGTGGCGGTCGCGAGCCTCATCGCCGCCTCGATCCTCATCACGTCGAGCACGACCTGTGCGCCCGGCGTGGGCTGCGACGGCCACCTTCATCCGACCGTCATCGCCGGCATCGCCGGCGCCATCGCCGTCGTCGCTCTGTGGCCTCGTCCACGAAGGGCACGACCGGCCACCAGCTGATCTCCTATCCCCCGTAGTAGTACGCTGGACCCGGTGAACCGGGACTCGTGGCCCCCCTGGTGGTGCGTGATCGCACCCTTTGCGACCTTTGCTCTCGCGGGCGCCGGGGGCGCGATCGTCGTCGTGGCCACCGGCGCGGGGGAGCCGGGACGCGAGCTCTCGGCGAACGGTGCGCTGCTCGCCACGCTCTGGCAGGACGTGCTCCTCATCGTCGTCCCGCTCGCCCTCGCGGTGTCACTCCGGCATCCCGCCCCGCGGCCGGCGGACTTCGGTCTCGTGCGTATCACCCGCGGCCGGCTCGTCGGCGCCGTCGTGATCGCAGCCATGATGTTCTATGGCGTCAGCTGGCTGTACAGCCTCGTCGTCAGCGACGGCGGCAGCCAGGACACGCTCGAGCGGCTCGGCGCCGACCGCGGAGGGGCCGGCCTGATCGCCGCGGCGGTGATGGTCGTCGTGATCGCTCCGGTCGTCGAGGAGTTCTTCTTCCGCGGCTTCGTCTATCGCGCCGCCCGCAACGGACTGGGACCTGCTGGAGCCGCGCTCTTCGTCGGCGTGCTGTTCGGTGCGGTTCACCTCGGGGATCCGGACGTCCTTCCGCTCATCCCGCTTCTCGCATTCCTCGGGGCGCTGATGTGCGTGCTGTACGAGCGGACGGGCTCGCTCGCCGCACCGATCGCGCTGCACGTCCTGAACAACGCCCTGGCCTTCAGCTCGGCGACGGACCTCGACAACCCGGGAGCGGTCGGTCTCCCCCTCGGCGCGGCCATGTTGCTGGCCGTCTACCTCCTTACGACGCGCGGGGCCAGGGCCCCGGGCCGCGATGAGGAGCGCCCGCTCCTGACCGGCGCTCAGGGCTGATCGTCGCCGAGGTCCAGCAGGTCTTCGTCCTCGTCCTCCCACTCCCGCAACTCGTCGCCGGGGTCACGCCGGCGCGCGACGAGCAGTGCGCCTACGAGGATCACGACCGGGGCCATGTAGATCATGGAGAGCAGCCAGTCGCCGGCATGCGCGAGAACGAACATGAGCGCGTCAGCCCTTCGCGGCTTCCGAGAGCAACCAGAGCGCGAGGACGGTGAAGCCGACCATCACGACGAGCATCCCCACCTGAGAGCGCGTCGCCCGACGGCCGTCGCCGTAGAGCACCAGGGCGCGGTCGTGCGCGACGGCGAGTGCCGCCGCATGCCCGAGGATGACGGCGCCGACCTGCAGATACCAGATGAGCTCCGGACTGAGCCAGCCGTAGTCGATGGTCCAGTCCGCGGTCCCGAGGAGGTCGGACCCGTCGCCCCGCGGATCGCTCAGCAGGTAGGCAAGTGACTGCCCTTGAAGCAGGAGGAGGGTGACGTAGTGCGCAGCGACATACGCCGCCCCGATCGGCACGAGACCGTGGATGAAGCGGCGTGCGGTCTCCTTGACACTGCGTGGATCCCCGGCGGCGCGCCGGGTCAGCGCCGCGCCCAGGAGGAAGAACCCGCCGACGAGGAGCACGGCACCGGCGAGGCCGACGGCGTAGGCCAGTTCCAGCTCGTAGCGGGCGCTGAGCCCGAGACCCCCGAAGAGGTCGAGCAGGGTCCGGGTCCAGTCCTGCCACGTCGCGCCGCCGCTGAAGCCGTCGAACGAGGTCGAGCCGATGATGACCGCCAGCAACGCGACCGTCCCGGCACGTACCTCGACCGCGGCGAGCCCGGCCAGCGGGGGGCGCAGACCGATACGCCGGTCGTCGCGGGTCCAAGGCGAGATGCGTGACAGCAGGTTGAAGTAGACGCCGAACGCCTCGGCCTGCTCGCACCACCTCTGCACGCCGAACAACGACATCCCGACGAACTGGACCACGGTGTAGATGCACGTCGCGGTGGCCACGTTGACCGGCAGGTCGCCGTCGGTGGCCACGAGCTCGAGCCATGCGAACGCGAGCAGTCCCGCCGCGGCGGGCCAGTTGCCGAGGCGCGCCGGGTACGCAAGCGGCTCCGGCATCTCGAAGCGGGCGAGCATCCCGCCGACGGCCCGGCCGAGCGCCCGCCACGGGTTGAAGAGGCGAAAGACGTCGCCGAGCACGATGCTCAGGGGGACGAACCCCAGCCAGAAGAGGATGTAGACGAGCGTCGGAGCGAGGTTGGCGTTCGGCGACTCGGTCCCGGTGTACCCGGCCCAGATCACCCCACCGAGAGCGACGACGCCGACGGAACCGGCGAGTACCTCGAGGCTCCGGCTCGTGACGAGGCGACCGACGGCATCGGGCAGCCAGCGTGTCTCGGGCTCCTCTAGTCGCGGCTCCTTCCAGGCGACCGCGAGCAGGACGAACGTGACGATCACGACCGCCGCCGCACCGAACCCGAACAGCCACTCGGGGATCGGGAGGTCCGCACGAATCACCAGACCATGGGCGGCCGCTGAAGCGGGCAGCACCAGCGTCAGCACCAGCGCGGCCGCGAGGAGAACGGGGACCCGCAGGGAAGAGGCGACAGACACCCGCCAATACTACGCTGCGTAGTGCTCGCGGGCTCCGCGGTAGACTGCGCGCGTGCCACAGGAGCGACTACCCGAACTGCACGAGCTCGAGCGCGAGGTGATGTCTGAGGTCTGGTCTCGCGGTGAGTCCACCGTTCGTGAGGTCCTCGACGGGCTGAACGCCCGTGCGGAGAAGACGCGCGCGTACACGACCGTCATGACCGTCATGAGCCGTCTCGCGGAAAAGGACCTGCTCGTTCGCCGCCGCTCCGGCAAGACCGACCACTACACGGCCGCGCTTTCACGAGCCGACTACCACGAGCGGCGCGCAGCCGGCGAGGTCGCCGATCTGATCGACGAGTACGGCGATAAGGTCCTGGTCCACTTCGCGCGGTCGATCCAGCAGCTGGACCCGGAGCGGCGCCGCGAGCTTCGTCGCCTCGCAGGCAAGAAGCCCAAGAGCTGATGGCACACGCTGTCAGATGCAGCAGGCCTCACGCGTCCCACAGCCGGCAGCCTGAGGATCACCGTTGCGCAAAACATCTCAAGCAATTCACGGATCGTGTCCCGGGACCCGCGAATCGGTTCCTCGAACACCAAGCCCACGTTCACAACCGCCCCAGAAGACGGCTGATATCAAACGGCAGCCTGCAGCCGAGCCCCCGCCGATCCGACCTCGCCCAAGTCTAGCCGGCGGGTCATCGATCAACTCGAATCCGAGGCGAGGTCTTCGGCCTCCCCTTCCCGCAGCGCTCGAAAGAACAGCTTCGCGACTTCGACGGCCAGCAGCGGTTCGGCGACAACCAGGATGATCGCTCCGGCGGCTGCCTGGTCTGACTGCGGGTCGAGACCAAAAGCCCGGTCGTCGCCTGGGACGTCGTACACGAGCTTCGGGATCCAGGCGAGCCACATTCCGAGCGCCCCCACGCCGAGTTCCGCGAGGGCGACGAGCCCTACGGCAGCCATCCCTCGCACCGACCAGGTGCCGGTGACCGGCAGGACCAGGACGAGTCCTGCCGCGATCAAGCCGCTGTGGACTGCGAGTCCCGCGCCGGCGTTGCGAAGGTCGAGCTCGAACGACGGCGGCGCGTGCAGCGCGTAGATCGCCAGAATCCCGACAAGGACCAGCGCGACGCCCGCGCCGACCCCGAGCTGTCGACCTCCCGCGAGGCCAGGGACCACGCGGACCAGGATCGGCGGGACGAAGAACATCAGAACGACGTGCTGCAGCACATGGGGAGCCACTGACGTCGTCATCGGGGTCAAGCCGACCATGAGTCCGGCGAGGAGCGCAGCCCACATACCGCTGGATCTTGCGTCGATCGTCACCGTCCGAGTACCTCAGCGCCGTGGCCCCGGCCGTGTTTCGACCCGGAGTTCGGCGAGCTGCTCGGCGGAGCCCTCCAGCTCCAGCGCGAAACTCCCACGTCGCTCCGCGTCGAAGCTGAGACGGGTGGCGCGCCCCGGGCTGAGCCTCGTTCGAAGGTCGTAGCCGTCGAGATGCGCCGCCTCCGTGCGGTCGCTCCGAACACGCAGCTCGACACGGTCACCTTGGAGTACACGGATTCGTCGGATGCCGCCGACAGGTCGGAAGTCCCGTACCCGAATCAAACCGGGCCGCTTGACGCGCACCGGAGGCCCGGCGTCCCCGACGACGTGCGGCCCATCTCGCCTGGCAGAACGCTCCGACGGCGGAACGGCGAGGACGTGCCACAAGGCGAGCAGGGAGAGCGCCCCGAAAACGGCGACCAGTCGGACGTCCGGCGAAGGCGACATCACGTACTACGATACGTAGTACGTTCGCGGAGCGCCTCACCGCAGGAGTGAAACCTTTTAACCGTGCGGCGACATGGTCTCGATCCATCTCGCCCGCTCGATCGAGCCGGACCCGAGATCGAAGCGGGCGCCGGTCAGGCGTCGAGTGCCCTTTTGATCGCGGCCTCGAAGCTGCGGAAGCCGAAGGATCCCTCGAGCCGCTCTGCGACGCGGCCGCGCGCATCGATTGTGAAGAGCCACGGCTCCGACGGGAGGTTGAACGCCTTCAGCGGCGCGCGGAGCCCCTTGTCGAACGCGTTCTCGACGTAGACCTCCTGATGGATGAAGGTCATGCGGTCGCCGTAGGTGGCCTTGAGCTGCTCGGCGATGTCGACGACCGGCCCGCACACGCGCGACTCGCAGAGCTGCGGGGTCGCGAAGACGATGGCGACCGGCTTCTTGCCCAGCACCGCATCGAGGCTCTCTTCGTGCTGGTCGTCGGGCGGTAGACGGGTGTCGATCGCGGCAAGGTCGCCGCCGGAGGACTCCACCGTGTCCGTCGCCACGCGCGGGGCCCGCTCTCCGACGTCCGGGACGGCGTCGGCCTTGGCGTCGACGACCTTGATCTGCGTCCCTGACCCGATGAGCTTGCCGTTGATGTCGCTGGCGACCAGGACGTTGTAGGTCCCGGGACCGTCGACGTCGACGCGGGCGTCGTAGATCGCGGCGAACGGATCCTTCTCGCTGGCCGCCTGTCGGGAGCGGAACGGCGGATCGGTGACGAGGAGGTCCGCCGGGGCGGCGAACGGGCCGAGCACCCGCGCGGACTTGCCCTTGGCCAGATACACGACCGACGGCGCGTAGACGAACCCGGTCTGCTCGTCGATCAGCCCGAACGCAAGCCGCGTGCGTGCGGACGGGAAGATGCTGGTGCCCAGGGCGACCTGCGGGCCGGTCCCGTCGAGCGCCTGGCTGAGCTCGTCCAGCGTCATCTTGCCCGGCTTCGGGAACCGGGCGAGGTCGACCGACGTCGCCTCGGCCAGCTTCGCCCGCAGCGCTGCTGACGACGGTCCGCGCGGCTCGACGGACGCCCCGTCGGAGGGCGAGTTCCCGCCACAGCCGGCGAAGGTCGCGGCGCAGAGGCCGAGGATCAGGAGGTGTCGGCGCATGATCTACGACGCATCGTAGTATGGTGTGCGCCGTCATAGCAGCGCCGAGTCGTCCGGGCCACGGTCCGGACGAGCGGGGGACCCACTCCAGGGGCGAATCGACCAGGTGTCGTAGCGCGACTTTTCCGCGCGAGTCCGTCAGCTAACCCCGTAGGCAGACGAAAAGAGATTCGCGTTGACCTACAGCAGGCTGTCCCTCGCCGTCCTGGCCCCCACCGTGGCGCTCCTGTCGCCCACCGTCGCGCTCGGCGCGGCCGGCCCCGGGGGTGCTGCGATCCCGGACCCGGCAACCGCCGCCGCGGCGACGTGCGAGTCCGGCGAGAGCTGGGCCTGCCGCCGTGGCCAGACCCTGACGATCGCCGGCACCGGGATGGACGGCGTGACGCGCGTGGTGTTCCAGGGCGCCAACGGGACGAAGGACGACCGGTCCGCCACGCCCAGCTTCGCCGCCGCGACGTCACTGACGGTCGCCGTCCCGAGGGGCGCCCGCACCGGCGCCCTGCGCCTCGTGAGTCCCGCCGGGGGCTCGAGCCGTACCCGGCGCCTGCGGATCCTCACGACCCCGGTCCCGCAGGCGGACGTCACCGGCACGACCACCGACCTCACGCCCGGCGAAGCGCTGATCGCCGGCTCGCGGAAGCGGATGCTGCTGCAGTACACGGCGGCCGTCGCAGGAACGGTCGAGGCGGTCCGCCTCGACTCCGGGCAGGTGATGCGGTCGTGGCCGGTCGCGGCCGGAAGCGGCGAGCTGCGCTGGGACGGGACCGTCGGGGGTGAGGTCGTCACGGCCGGCCGGTACGTGCTGCGTCTCGCGGGTCAGCCGACCGCCTCACAGGCGAGCTCCGCCGCCGTCCAGATCCACGACGCGATCTTTCCGATCCGCGGAAAGCACGATCTCGGCCAGTCCGCGACCAACGACTTCGGCGGCGGACGTGGTCACGGCGGCCAGGACATGTTCGCGCGCTGCGGGGTCCCACTGGTGGCGGCCAGGCCCGGCACGGTGCAGTTCGAGGCGGTCCAGTCGCGCGCAGGAAACTACGTCGTGCTGCAGGACAAGACCGGCCGCTCCTACACGTACATGCACATGCGTGATCGCGCGCTCGTGAAGAAGGGCCAGCGGGTCCGGGCGGGTCAGCGGATCGGCTATGTCGGGCAGACCGGGCGCGCCTCGGGCTGTCACCTGCACTTCGAGCTGTGGACGGCCCCGGGGTGGTACACGGGCGGCGAGGGCGTGGATCCGCTTCCGGAGCTGCGCCGTTGGGACAGCTTCAGCTGACGACACCGGACGCCTCCTGGTCGGTCGCGCCCGGCCCGCTGCTGCTCGTCCTCCTGCTGCTCGGGGCCTACGGGTGGCGCTGGCGCGCCGTCCGTCGCACCGCCTCGGGCAGTCGCGACGCCCCGGTCTGGCGCCTGCTGGTGTTCCTGACCGGCGTCGCCGCGCTCGCGGCCGCGCTGTTCTCCCCGCTGGACCCGCTCGGGGAGCAGCTGTTCGCGATGCACATGGTGCAGCACGTCCTGCTCCTGGACGTCGTCCCGATCCTGCTGATTCTCGGCCTGACCAAGGTCCTCCTCCGGCCGGTCACCCGCCTGCTCCAGCCGTTGGAACGACAGGCCGGATGGTGGGCGGGACCGGTGTTCGCGATCCTGCTCTACATCGGGGTGATGTGGATCTGGCACATCCCGGCCCTCTATGACGCCGCGGTCGAGTCGTCGACCGTCCACATCCTCGAGCACCTGTCATTCACGTTCGGCGGTGCCCTCTACTGGTGGCATCTGCTGTCCCCCATCCGATCGCGGCACGCGCTCGGCGGGCTGGGCCCGGTGGTCTACATGGTCGTGACGAAGGTCCTGGTCGGGATCCTCGGCATCTTCCTGACGTTCGCACCACGACCGCTGTACGACGTGTACGCCGAGGGGCCGCGGTACTGGGGCCTCAGCGCGCTCGACGACCAGACCCTCGCCGGCGCGATCATGGCCATCGAGCAGTCGGTGGTGATGGGGATCGCCCTGGCGTACCTCTTCATCCGGGCCCTGGGCGAGGCCGACCGGGCCGACGAGCGCGCGGAGCGCCACGGCGTCTGAGCCTCAGAGCTTGTCCATCCAGTAGTCCCAGAACCCCTGCGCGATGACGGCCGCGACGGCCAGCAGCCAGACCGTGAGCACCACCCCGTGCAGCCCGGCGAGACGAGCGACGGCCCCCTGCAGCCGGTCCGGTACCGCAAGGCGCCCGGACGTGGCGTTCGCCAGGGTCAGGTAGACGAAGATCGGGATGGTCATGGCCCAGACGACCATGCAGTAGGGACACAGCGCCTCGATGCGGTACACGCTCTGGAAGATCAGCCAGTGCACGAACACCACCGCGAATGTGGCTCCGGCCTGGGTGATCAGCCACACCGAGCGCGGGAGTCTGCCGCCCGCGACCAGCACCAGTCCGAATGCGGTGATCGCACCGAACCCGGCGATCCCGATCAGCGGGTTGGGGAAGCCGAACGCCTCGGCCTGGTCCGACGACAGCACCGAGCCACAGGCCAGGACGGCGTCGATCGTGCAGGCGGGGACGTGCGTGGGGTCCTCCAGCACCCGCACCTTCTCGACCATGAGGACGATCGCGGCGACGAGTGCGATCGCCCCCGGGACAAGGAGGACCCAGCCGACGACCCGGTCGAGGAACGCGGGGGCATTCCTGATCGGGTCGATGCTCACCGGGCGCTGAACGCAGCTTCGATGTCGGCCCGCAGCTGCTCGGCGGACTGGAGGTTCATCATCTCCCCGTCGAGGAAGAGCGTCGGAGTGCTGACGACACCGAGGTTCGCGCCGTCCTGCATGTCCTTCTCGATCCGCGCGATGGTGGCCGGAGACTCGAGGTCCGCCCGGAACTTCGTCATGTCCAGCCCGAGGTCCTCGGCGTACCCGAGGAAGACGTCCTTCTTGGAGTCCTCGGACTCCCCCCACTCCTTCTGCGTCTCGTACATGCGCTTGTACATCGGCTCGAGCTTGCCCTGCTTGGACGCCGCCTCGACGGCCTGCGCGGCGATCTTGCCGTTGCGATGGCCCGGCAGCGGGAAGTAGCGGATCGCGAAGGTCATCCGGCCGGCGAACTGCTGGCGGAGCTCCTCGATCAGCGGATAGACCGCGGCGCAGGCCTCGCACTCGAAGTCGAGGAACTCGACGAGCGTGACCTTCCCGTCGGCGGCGACGTCGAGCTTGTGCGTGTCCGCGCGGACGACGGGCGTCGACGCGACGGTGTCGGGCGAGGGCTTGGCGGCTGTGGGCTCGTCGGACTGTCCGCCGGCGATGACGAGACCGAGGACGACGGCGAGAGCGACGACGACGAGCGCGCCGCTGATCTTCAGATTGGTGCTCATGGGATCCTTGTGCGGGGGTGTGAGCGCGCGACCTCTGACACAGCGTAGTAGATTGCCGCGCCGTGGACGCCCGCCCCATCGCCCGCGCGACGGCGGCCGTCGCGCTCGTCGCCGGAGCGCTGTGGTCCCTCTTCGACGGCGGTTTCGTCAACTACGACGCCGCCTACGGGCTGCTCTGGGGCGAGCAGGTCGCCCGTGGCATGAACCCGGAGTTCGTCGTCCCGCTCGCGCCGACGCCCAAGCCCCTGGCCATGCTGCTCGGGCTCGTCCTCTCCCCGCTGGGAGACGAGGCGACGACCGGCCTCAGGGTGCTGTCGTTCCTCACCCTGGGCGCGCTCGCGGTCGTGGCGTTCTCGTGCGCGCGAGCGATCGGTGGCCGGATGGCGGGCGCCGTCGCCGTCGCCCTGGTCCTCTCCTCGGTGCCGCTGCTCTCCTTCGGCACGCGCGGGTACCTGGACGTCCTGTTCGTCGCGCTGGCACTCGGCGCCGCGCGTGCCCTGGCGCGCGACGCGCCCGCGCACCACGTGGCGGGGCTGCTGGCCGCCGGTGGCCTGGTGCGGCCGGAGGCGTGGCTGCTCTCCGCGGTGCACGTCGCCTGGGTGTGGCGGCTCGACCGCCGACTCCCGCGCGCGCTCGTCGCGATCGCCGCGGCTCCTGTCGTCATCTGGACCCTGTGCGACCTGCTGGTGACCGGTGATCCGCTGTGGTCGCTCACCGGCACCCGTGCCAACGTCGAGGCGCTCGGGCGGGACACCGGCCTCGGAGCGCTGCTGACGACGGCTCCGCGACGCATCGGCGAGATCGTCCGGGAACCGGTCCTCGCCGGGAGCGTCCTCGCGATCCTCGTCCTGGCACGGCGCCCGGATCGCCAGACCGCGGTGCTCGCCGCCCTGGGGCTGCTGAGCCTCCTGTCGTTCGCCGGCCTGGTCCTGGCGGGCTCACCCGTCATCGGGCGATACCTGCTGCTGCCGTCGGTCGTGCTGATCGTTCTCGTCGGTGGCGCGGCCGGACGGGTCCGGCTGAAAGACCGGCCCGCCGTGCTGGTCGCCACGGTCGCGCTGGCCGCCATCACCATCGCCGTCGCGCCGGCGCAGCTCGACCGCCTGTCCGGACTGCGATCGTCGTTGCGCGCTCAGACGACGATCGAGCGGGACCTCGAGGCGACCGCGCACGCAGCCCGGCGGTCGGGCAGATGCCGGCCGATCACGGTCGAGGGCCATCGACAGGTGCCGGTGATCGCCCGGGAGCTCGACGTCCGCGCCGCCTCGGTCCGGCTGTACCGCGGGCAGGTGGCGGGTCTCTCCGTCGTGGCCGCCACCGACCGCATCCGGCGGCTCGCGGCGCTCGACCGCTCCGTCCGCCCCACCTCACGGACCGGCGCCCCCACGGACACGATCGTCGGACGGACCGGATCCTGGCTACTGCTCAGTCGATGCTGAGACTCATTACTATGCGTCGTAGTAGTCTAGGCTGGCGCCGTGTCCACCAGCGCACCGCCCCCGTCCACCGACGATCACGACCACGATCACGGGGGCGTCCTCGACATCTTCGGTGCGCGGACCGAGATCGTCTTCGCGCTCCTCGCCGGCGTCGCCGTCCTGACCGGCTGGCTGCTCGAGAACATCGCCGACGTCGATGGCGCGCTGCCGACCGGCCTGTTCCTCGCCGCCTACGTCTTCGGCGGGTCGCTGACCCTGCGAGAGGCGTATCAGAGCGTCCGCGCCGGACGGTTCGAGATCGATTTCCTCATGCTGGTGGCCGCCGTGGGCGCCGCCGCCCTGGGCAAGTTCTTCGAGGGCGGTCTGCTGCTGTTCCTCTTCAGCCTCGGCCACTCCCTCGAGCACTACGCGATGGGCCGGGCCAAGCGGGCCATCGAGGCGCTGGCGGAGCTCGCGCCGAAGACCGCACTGGTCCGTCGCGACGACGCCGAGGTCGAGATCGCGGTGGAGGACCTCATCGTCGGCGACACGGTGATCGTCCGCCCCAACAGCCGGATCCCTGCCGACGGGTTCGTCGTGCTCGGGACCAGCAGCGTCGACCAGGCGCCGATCACCGGGGAGAGCGTGCCGGTCGACAAGCAGCCGGTGGACGACCCGTCCCGGGCGGCCGACGCCCCGGACGGCGTGGCCCCCGAGAGCAGGGTCTTCGCGGGCACGATCAACGGAAGCGGCGCGCTCGACGTCCGCGTCACCCGGCGGGCTGCCGACAACACGCTGGCCCGTGTGGTCCAGCTGGTCAGCGAAGCCGAGACCGGGCAGTCCTCCACCCAGCGGTTCACCGACCGGTTCGAGCGCTACTTCGTGCCGGCGGTGATTCTGTTCGTGGTCGGTCTCATCGGCTCGCCGCTCGTCACCGGCGAGGACTTCAGCGACGCGTTCTACCGGGCGATGGCGGTCCTCGTCGCCGCCAGCCCGTGCGCGCTGGCCATCGCCACACCGAGTGCCGTCCTCTCCGCGGTCGCGCGGGCCGGCCGCAGCGGTGTGCTCGTCAAGGGAGGTGGACCGCTCGAGGATCTCGGATCCCTGCAGGCGATGGCGTTCGACAAGACGGGCACCATCACCGAAGGCAAGCCTCGTCTCACCGATGTGGTCGCCGGCGGCGACGTCCCCGAGGCCCGGCTCCTCCGCGCCGCTGTCGCCGTCGAGCGGCTCAGCGACCACCCGCTCGCCCGAGCGATCGTCCGGGACGCCGCCGCGCGTCTCACCGAGCCGCCGCCGACGGCCTCCGGGCTGCAGAGCATCATCGGGCGCGGCGTCCGCGCGACGCTCGACGGCCTCCCGATCCACGTGGGCAAGCTCGACCTCTTCGCCGAGATCGACGGGCCCACGCCCCCGGCCGAGATCGGCGCGTTCGTCGAGAGCCTCGAAGCCGCCGGACGTACGACGATGGTCGTCCGTCACGGCGACGAGTATCTCGGTGTCATCGGCGTGATGGACACGGCCCGCCCTGGCGTGTCCACCGTGGTCCAGGAGCTCCGCGCCCTCGGCGTCGGTCGCATGGTGATGCTCAGCGGCGACAACCAGCGGGTCGCGACCGCGATCGCGGCTGAGGTCGGGCTCGACGAAGCGCGCGGCGACCTCATGCCCGCGGACAAGGTCACCGAGATCACCGCCCTCCGCGCGCAGGGATCCGTCGGCATGGTCGGCGACGGCGTCAACGACGCGCCCGCGCTCGCGTCGGCCACGGTCGGCATCGCGATGGGCGCGGCCGGGTCCGACGTGGCCCTGGAGACGGCCGATATCGCGCTGATGGGGGACGACCTCCGTCGGCTGCCGTTCGCGGTCGGACTCGGACGCACGACCAACGCGATCATCCACCAGAACCTCATCGTGAGCCTCGGCATCGTCGCGATCCTCATCCCGGCCACGCTCCTGGGGCTCGGGATCGGGCCGGCGGTCTTCGTCCACGAGGGCTCGACGCTGGTGGTCGTCGGGAACGCCCTGCGGCTGCTCGCCTACCGCGAGACCGCCTGACGCAGACGGCCGCCGCGGGCGCGTACGCGGCGCGGGAGGCGCAGGGCGAGGAAGGCCCCGGCGCCCATCAGGCACGCACCGATCCAGATCCAGGAGACCCCGGATCGCACGATGACCCGGAACGTCACCGCAGGGGCTCGCACGACGTAGCGTTCCGCGATCGCCGTGATGATGAGCGCCTGCGCCGCGGGCGGCACCGTGGCGAAGCGTCGGTTGGCCTCGTCGATCGGGGAGCGGAGCGTCTGGAGGTCCGGAGACGCCGCGACCCAGAGGTCCCGGCCCAGGGATGCGC
Organism: Paraconexibacter algicola; assembly: GCF_003044185.1. GTDB lineage: Bacteria > Actinomycetota > Thermoleophilia > Solirubrobacterales > Solirubrobacteraceae > Paraconexibacter > Paraconexibacter algicola. Next base: position 2,534,994 of record NZ_PYYB01000001.1, on the reverse strand, counting down.
GGATGCCGATCTCGCTGGTGGCCTCGCCGTCGAAGAACCGTCCGAAGACCCCCTTGGACCCGACGTCCAGCGAGGGGTAGTACTCGCGCGCCGGGGACAGGGTCGCCAGCCGGCGGCCGTTCTCCCAGACCCCGAGACGTGCCCCGAACGTGATCTTCTCGCTGCGCACTTGGGCGACGGGTCGCTCGTAGTTCACGCGGTAGCCGGCGACGCTGACGCTGTCGCCGGGACGCATCCGCACGTCCTTCCCCGTCGACGACGCACCGGCGACCGCGACGCCGGCGAGCATGACCACGAACCCGATGTGCGTCAGGTAGCCCCCGTAGCGCCGGCGGTTGCGGGACACGACGGCGAGCACGGCGGCCGGCACCCGGTGTCCGGTCGCCGTCGATCGCGCCCGTCCGGCACGCAGCAGCTCCTGCGCGCTCGTCGCCAGGACGACCGTGGCGCCCAGGACCACGACCACGGTGCTCGCGGTGCTCACCCCGGCGACGACGGCGACCGCCGCCACGACCAGCCCGAGCGCGACCGGCGCCCTGAGCGCCCGGAGCCACAGACGCCACGCGGTGGCCTGCCATGCCAGGCTCGGGCCGATCGCCAGCAGCAGGACCAGACCGATGCCGAGCGGCGCCGTGTAGATCTCGAACCATGGCGGACCCAGCGCGGACTTCGTGCCGGTGACGGCTTCGCTGATCAACGGGAAGAACGTGCCCCAGAACACCACGAACGCGAGCCCGACCAGGAGCACGTTGTTCAGCAGGAAGACCATCTCCCGCGACAGCAGACCGTCCAGGCGGTGGTCGCTGCGCAGCAGCGGCCGACGCCACACGATCAGCGCGACCGACCCTCCGAGCACGATCGTGATGAGCAGGAGGAAGGGCACGCCGAGCGTCGAGGCACCGAAGGCATGGATGGAGTCCAGGATCCCCGAGCGCACCAGGAACGTCCCGACGAGCGACAGGATGAACGTCGCGGCCACCAGCGACACGTTCCAGACCTTCAGCATGCCGCGGCGCTCCTGGATGACGGAGCTGTGGATGAAGGCCGTCGCCGTCAGCCAGGGCAGCAGCGCGGCGTTCTCGACCGGGTCCCAGCCCCAGAACCCGCCCCACCCGAGCTCCGCGTAGGACCACCGAGACCCGAGGACCAGCCCGGCGGCGAGAAACGCCCAGGCGACCATCCCGTAACGCCGGACGGCGACGAGCCAGCTGGGGCCGAGACGGCCCGTGACGAGCGCCGCGACCGCGAACGCGAAGGGCACGGTCGCCCCGGCGTAGCCGATGTAGAGCGCGATCGGATGCAGCGCCATCAGGGGGTAGCGAAGCAGCGGCTGCAGACCGGCGCCCACCGTCGTGCCCTGCGGGCTCGCCTCGAACGGGCTGGCGTACACGACCATCAGGAAGGCGAAGAACGCGCAGACCGACAGCAGCACGCCGAGGACGATCGGCTCGAGGTGCCGATGAGCAACGGTGGCCCCGCGAACCACGAAGGCGCTCATGACCGACAGCACGCAGAGCCAGAGCAGCAACGACCCTGCCTGCGTCGACCACACGGCGGTCAGCTTGTAGTAGAGCGGCGTGGTCGCGCTGGAGTTCCCGGCGACCAGCGCGTAGGAGAAGTCGTCCCGGACGTAGGCGATCTCCAGCAGCAGCATTGCTCCGAGAGCGAGGCCCATGACCGCCAGCACCGACCGCCGGGCGACCTGGAGCATCCGGAAGTCGGATGTGCGGTGCGCGCGGACGGCGACCGCGATCCCGACGAGTGCGGCAAGCAGGCCGAGGATCATCAGGGCACGGCCGAGGAGCACGCCCGGAGTATGCACTACGCAGCGTAGTATCCAGCGCGTCATCGCGCCGACCCGCGACCGCGATGGGACCTGATCCTACGCTGCGTAGTACGTTGTCATGCGCATGATCGTTCGTCGGCGACCGCTCTTCTCCGTGCTGGGCCTGGGGCTCGCGGCCGCATTTCTCGCGCTGCTCGCATACGGGCTGGTCCTCCAGTCGCCGAACACCACACTGGACGACGCGGTCCAGCGCGGCGAACGCCCCGCGGCCCCCGGCAGCTCTCTCGACCTTCCGCGTCTCGAGGGCCCGGGCACCAGGTCGCTGGAGGACTACCGCGGCAAGGTGGTGGTGTTGAACTTCTGGGCCTCGTGGTGCGCTCCGTGCGAGGTCGAGGCTCCAGCGCTCCAGCGCATCCACGAGCAGCTCGTCGCCACCGGGCGGGGGACCGTTCTGGCCCCGAGCTTCCAGGACGCGATCACCGACTCCGAGCGCTTCGTGCAGCGTCTCGGTCTCAGCTTCCCGATCGTCCGCGACGTCGACACGAAGCTCGCCGCGCAGTTCGGCACCCGCAACCTCCCGGAGACCTTCGTGATCGACCCGCAGGGGCGGGTGGTGGCGATCAGCCGCGGCCAGACCGACGACCGCTTCCTTCGGGATGCGGTCCGGCGTGCCGGGGGCGGCACGTGATGCCCCCCCGCCTGCGGCTCGTCCTCGTCCTGCTGCTCGTCGTGTTCAACTTCGTGCTCTTGGGGTCCCTGCTCCTGGGTGACCGCAAGGATCCCGACGAGACCGCCGCCTCGGAGAGCGTGTTCAGCGGCGCCATGCTGCCCGCCGGCATCCGCGCACCGGACTTCCGCCTGCGCGACGAGGACGGCGCCCCCGTGACCATGGCCGGACTGCGAGGCGAGGTGGTCCTCGCCACCTTCGTGTACTCCACCTGCGACGAGAGCTGCGGACCGCAGCTGCAGCTGATCCGCCGAGCACTCGACGAGCTCGGCCGGGACATCCCGACGCTCGCCATCTCGGCCGACCCGCGGACCGACACGGCTGCCCGCGCCCGGCGGTTCCTGCTCGAGCAGCGGATGCTCGGCCGCACGCGGTTCCTCCTCGGCGATGCCGACGCGATGAGTCCGGTCTACAAGGGTTTCTTCGTCCAGCCGCAGACGGCCGAGACCGAGCATCACGCACGCCTCGTGCTCATCGACCGGCGCGGCTTCCAGCGCGTCGGATACACCCTCGCCAACACCAGCAGCGCTGGGATCGCCGCCGACATCCGCCGATTGCAGGCCGGGAGCTGAGCGCTCAAATGCTCTTCCAGAAGTTGAGACCCAGCCCGTCGAGCGCCTGCTGGATCTCGATGTTCAGCCGGAAGAGCTCACCAGAGAACACCAGCGCACCCATCGCCACCAGCGCCGCACCCGAGAGCACCTGGACTTCGCGGTGGTGTCGAGCGAACCAGGCGAAGGTCCGCGAGAGCCTCTCGTAGGCGAGCGTGGAGAGCAGGAACGGCACTCCGAGACCCGCTGAGTAGACCGCCAGCAGCCCGGCGCCGTCCGCCGTCCCGCTGGTCGTGGCGGCAAGCCCGAGGATGGCGCCGAGCGTCGGTCCGACGCACGGCGTCCACGCGACGGCGAACGCAGCTCCGGCGACGACCGGCCCGCTCCCACTCGCCCGGACCGCCAGTCCCTGGACGATCCACTGGCGGTTCAACCTGGTCACGAACGGGGTCGCCATGAAGAAGGCGCCCATGACGATCATCGCGCCGCCACCGAGCTTGTTGAGGAGCGGTTGATTGTCGAACAGGAAGCCGCCCAGCGCGGTCGCGCTCAGGCCGAACGCGATGAACACGAACGAGAAGGTCCCGACGAAGAGCAGGCTGTTCCACATCGCCGCGGCGGTGGGACGGCGGTCCTGGGGTCCCTGCCCGCACACCGCCGCGAGATACCCCGGCACCAGCGGCAGGCAACACGGAGAGAGGAACGACGCCAGGCCGGCCAGGAACGCGAGCGCGATGCTCGGGGAGTCAACCACCGTCGACCGCGTAGCGCTCGATGTCCGCGGCGAGGTCGGCCTCGCTTCGGTACGCGCCCTGGTGGGTGAAGACGAGCTCGCCGCCGGCGTTGTAGAACGCCGTGGTGGGCCAGGCCCGACCGCCACGGAAGATCCGGGCGACGTCGGCGTCGGGATCCGCGAACTGCGGGAACGGCAACGGGCTCTCCCGCAGGAAGTCGGCCGCGTCGTCGGTGCTGTCCATGGAGTTGACGCCGACGAAGGCGACCTTCCCGGCGCGCTCGCGGGCCTGGTCGCGGAAATAGGGGAACTCCTGTCTGCATGGCGCGCACCACGAGGCCCACTGGTTGACGACGACGGGGGTCCCGTCGAGGCTCGCCAGATGCGCCTTGAAGGCCGCCGCTCCTCCCCCGCGGATGCCGTTGCCGCCCTCCGGCGTCCCACCACCGCACGCCGACAGCAGCAGCGCGGTCAGCACGGCGACCGAGACGGTCGCCCGACGGTGCACTGCGCCCGCAGCGCTCATCGGGGATCGGGGTGCGTCACCACACCAGCCAGGGACCCTCGGCCCGGAACGACGAAGCCCGGGGTCTGCGCCCGGTAGGCGACCCACTCCTCCTCGAACCACCCCTCGAGCTGCTGCTCCTCCTGCTGCCACAAGCGCGTGAGGAACCAGAAGAAGATGAGCACGACCACGAGGGCGAGCGGCGAGCGACCGATGATCGAGACCGCGAGCAGCAGCAGGATCCAGGACTGATCCTGCGGATGGCGGCAGCGCTCGTATGGGCCCGTCGTCACGAGCCGCCTAGGACGCAGCTCGGAGATCTGTGCCCCGGACAGCAGCGTCCTGCTCGAGAGCACGAACGCCGTCAGGCCGACGCAGCCGGTCATGACCCCCGCCACGAGGGCCGCGTCCTCGTTGACCGGGATCCGCCACGGATCGAGGAAGGCGGCTGCGACGACGGTGTCGGCGTGCACGAGATAGGTGAGCCACGTCGCGATGACTGCGGCGAAACTCACCGACCCGTCGTCGGTCCCGCGCCGGCGAAGCCAGAGCACGAACGTCGCCAGGACCACATAGACGACGATGCCCAGACCGATGCCGATCATCGGAGTGCTGTCGGCCGGATGCCCATGTACTACGCAGCATAGGAGATGCGCCGTGCCAGCGTCTCGGTCAGCGTCGGGCGGAGTCGCGACCCAGCCGCCACGGATCGTGGCGCGGCGTCTCGCCGTCCCAGACCCGGCGCCCCACCGCGGCGCCGTCGAGCGCGAGGCGACTCCCCCATCCCACCGTCAGGAAGAAGCTGGCGAGATCTCCCGGGGGCACCCGGTGCCCTTCGGCCCGGAGTGCGACCAGCGCGCCGGCCAGTCGGCGCGCATGAGCCTCGGCGAGCAGCCGGTCCCTGATGTTCACGAGGTCCGTGGCCGCACGGAGCGCCGCGACGACAACCTCGGGCAGCGGCTCGCGCGAGACCTTGACCGACTGGCGCGTCCTGCCCAGGGCGAGCGGCCGATGTACATGGATCCACAGATCGAGCGCACCCGGATCGGAGGTGACCGCCACAACCGCTGGTACTCCGGCGTCCTCGACAGCCGTGATTCGAGCCGTGTCCGCACCCACAACCAGCGCCGGACCACGCACCTGCCACCCGCCGCGCCACGACACCCCGCGGACGACGACACCCCCAAACGCATAGCGGTGGGGCAGGTCGAACAGTGCGCGGGCCTCGACCGATCCGATAGCCGGTCCGAGGCGCCGGAATACCCGGAAGCTCGAAACCAGGACGTTGACTTCGTAGCACCCGAGTCGATGGGCTGCCCCGAGGAGCCAGGCATACGCGGCCCACGACTGGCCGGGGGCCTCGAGGGAGCGATCAATCTCCAACGCCCGCTCGATCTCGACGCCGACCTTCATCTACTACGCAGTCTAGGAGATCCGTCCAGCCCCGATACAACCATCGACGGGTGGCCCGATGTCACGGCATACGGTGAACGTCCTGAAGATCGCACTCCCGATAGTCCTGCTGCTTGCGGGCGCCGGGTACAAGTTCGCGCCTGGCAAACCGGCGGCGGCAGGCCCTCCGCCGAAGGTCGAAGGCGAGGTCTATGTGCTCCCGCGCGAGTTCCTGATCGCCTTGGAAGAGGGCAGGTTCGCGAAACTTGGCGTCGCACTCGTGCTGGAGCACGACTTCGTCAGTGCCCCCCGCACGACTCCGAAGGGCGCGCCAGCCAAGCCACCCCCGGGTTTCGGAACGCTCGAGCAGGAGGCGGTGGTACGGGCGATCATCACGGAAACCCTCACCGACATGCCGGCGAGGCGGCTAGCGACTACACGAGGTCGTGCGCGCCTGAAGCGCAGACTCTGCGCGACGATCAACCGCGCGACAGACGTGAAGGTCGAAGCCGTGCTGTTCACCGATCTCGTCGTGCAATGACGCACCCGATAACATTCCAACGTTCATTGCGATATACCTACGAGGCATGCGGTACATCCTCCCCGTCCTCGCAGCGTCATCCGCAATCGCCGGCTGCGGTGGCGACGAGCCGCAGCGCGACCTGCGCTCGAGCAAGCTCACCATCGTCAACTGGCAGCGCGCCGCGCCACGGGCGCTCTGCCAGTCGGAGGAGGCGGCTCGGGAAGCGCCCGGGCGCATGGCGGTTCGAACAGAGGACCACCCTCCCGGCCGCGCCTGCTGGATCGCGATCGTCGGCACCGACCCCGTGGCCACCGGCAGAGACGTCCGTGAGGTCGTCGACGTCGGCGACCAGGAGGAGCTTCGTTTCACTTCGTCGGTCCGCAGACGACTCCTGGCGCTCGGTACCGACGCGCACGTCGGCGCAATCTACGACGGACGCCTGCTCGAGGTCGTGTATCCCCAGAAGGGCAATGTGCGCGTCCCGCGGGACGGGGCCAAGGTGGCGGGATGAACGCGCTGGCCCTTGGCCTCTTCCTCCTCTACCTGCTCGTGGTGTTCGCCGGTCGCGCGCTCCTGCTCAAGCGGCAAACCGGGACCGCCGGCTGGCGCGGCATCACGGGTCGCCCGGGCTCGGCGGCGTGGTTCGGCGGCGTGCTGTTCGCCGTCGCTCTCGCGCTCGGACTCCTCGCACCGGTCGCGGGACTGCTCGGCCTCTCGAACCTGTTCAACGCTCCGGTCGTCCAAGCCTTTGGAGTCGGACTGTTCGCCGCGGGGTCGGTCGGCTCAGTCGTGGCGCAGCGGGCCATGGGCGCCGCATGGAGGGTGGGTGTCGCGGCAGACGAGCAGACCGCCCTGGTCGGCGACGGCGTCTTCGCCAGGGTGCGCAACCCGTTCTTCAGCACGCTGCTGCTCAGCGCTTCGGGCTTGGCGCTGATGGTGCCCGGTGTACCGGCGCTCGCGGCGCTCGTCCTGCTGGTCGTCGCTGTCGAGCTGCAGGTGCGCGTCGTCGAGGAGCCACACCTGCTCGCCCTGCACGGCGATGACTACCGCGCGTACGCGGCGAGAGCCGGCCGCTTTCTGCCCGGGATCGGAACCATCCGGCCCTGACCGCTCAGGGGACCAGCTCCGGTCCCTTGTCCACATACTTCGCGCGGAAGGCGCGCAGCGTGTCGATCGTCGCCGAGTTCAGCGGCCCGGGGCACCCGACGTAGTTGGTCCAGGCCGCGGCCGCGAACTTGAACGGCATGTCGGTGTTGTTCTGCATCACCGCCTGGTGATAGCCGTTGCCGCCGCTGAAGTCCTCCGAGTACAGACTCGACAGCCTGCCCTGGTCGGCCCTCGTGGTGCCGGGCGCGAACTGGAAGACGATCCGGCCATGCTCGAGCGTGTGGACCACGTTCTCCTTGGCGGGCTCGTTGCCCGGGGAGTACTCGCCGTCCTCGGCCGGCGTCACGCTGTGAGGACCCGAGGTCGGCGGGTTGGTCTTGTAGCCGTCGACCTCTCCCTCAACGTGGTCGCTGCCTTCGTTGGGAAGTTGCTCGCGAAGCTCGCAGTCGGCGGCCTTCGCCGCTTCGGCCAGATCGGTGATCTTCTGCTGCGGGATGGGGACAGCCGCACCGCCGCTTCCGGTCGCTTGCGGGCCGGACCCGCTGCTGCCGCCGACGACGACCGCAGCGGCGATGCCGCCAACAGCCACGACCGCGAAGACGACGCCTGCAGCCTGCCGCAGCCGCTGACGCTTGGCCTGCTCGGCCGCTTCCGCGGCGGCCCGCTCCTCGCGCTCTCGGCGACGCGCGGCCCTCTGCTCCTGACGGCTAGACACGGCGCGCACTCTAGCGACAACATCACGCGTCTACTACCCGGCCTAGTTTTCCGGCCGACCGAACAGACGCATGTGCGTTAGTATGTCCCTATGAGCGATTCGTGCGATCTGCTGTGCCTCGACCTTGAGCGCGCCGAGGCCCTCCGCGCGACGCGGCCCTCGGCCGCGGACGCCGAGGCAGCGGCCGAGCGCGCCAAAGGGCTTGCCGACCCGACCCGCCTCCTGATCGCGTCTGCGCTCCGCGACGCGGACGGAGAGCTCTGCGTGTGCGATCTCGCCTGGATCGTCGAGCGCTCCGACACGCTCGTGTCCCACCACGTCCGCTCGCTCAAGACCGCCAAGCTCGTCGTGTCGCGGCGCGACGGAAAGATGGTCATGTACTCGCTGACCGCGGCCGGCCGCGCGTTGCTGGACGCCACACTCACGGACGTCGTGCAGGCATGACCGACCGCCCCTCCCTGCCGATGGCCGGCGCACCGGCAGCGCCGGACGAGCCGTGCCTCGACGCGTGCTGCGCGGCGCCGGCAGACGAACGCGGTGGTGTTCTCGCGGCCGCCGACGACAACGCCGAGCGCACCGTCGTACGCGTCACCGGCATGGACTGCGCGAGTTGCGCCGTGACGATCGAGAAGCAGGTCGCCCGCCTGCCGGGTGTGTCCCGCGCGACCGTGAACTTCGCAGCCGGTCGCCTCGACGCCGTCCACTCGACCGACCTCGCACGAGACGACATCGAGGCCGCCATCAGGCGTGCCGGGTTCGGGATCGAGGCGTCCGCCGACGCCGACCCCGAGCCGTTCTGGTCGCAACCGCGGGTCCGCTCCACGGTGGCAGGCCTCGCGCTCTTCCTCGTCGGTGTCGTCCTCTGGGGCGCGGGCGCCTCGACCACCGCCTACGCGTCGGTGTACCTCGCCGCCAGCGCGATCGGCGGCTTCCCGATCTACCGCTCGGCGATCGCATCGGCACGCGCGGGCGTCGCCGACGTCAACGTGTTGATGAGCGTTGCCGTCGTCGGCGCCGCCATCCTCGGCGCGTGGAGCGAGGCCGCCCTGGTCGTGATCTTGTTCTCGGTCAGCAACGCCCTGCAGGTGTTCGCGGTCGGACGGACGGCAGGCGCGGTCCGTGCTCTCGCGCGCATAACTCCTTCGGAGGTCCTCGTCCGGGGACCGGACGGCCGCGATGCCCTGCGGGCGGTAGCTGAGGTGACGACCGGCGAGATCGTCGTCATCCGGCCGGGCGAGCGAGTTGCGGTCGACGGCACCGTCGTCGAAGGTGCCTCGACCCTCGACGAGTCGACCGTGACCGGCGAGAGCAGCCCGGTCGAGAAGCGGGAGGGTGAGACGGTCTTCTCCGGGACTCTCAACGGCGCCGGCGGCCTGCTCGTCGAGGTCACGAAGGAGGCCGCCGACTCCACCCTGCAGCGCATCACCCGCATGGTCGAGGAGGCCCAGGGGACGAAGGCACCCATCGAGCAGTACGTGGAGCGCTTCTCGCGGATCTACACGCCGGTCGTTCTTGCGGCCGCTGCTCTCGTGGCCATCGTCCCCCCGCTGCTTGGCGGCGACTTCTCCACCTGGGTCTATCGCGCCCTGGTGCTCCTGATCGTCTCCTGCCCGTGCGCCCTGGTGATCTCGACTCCGGTCTCGATCGTCTCCGGAATCGGCGCCGCATCCCGGCGGGGGATCCTGATCAAAGGCGGCGAAGCGCTCGAATCTGCCGGCAAGCTGACCGCATTGTTCTTCGACAAGACCGGCACCCTCACCGAAGGCCGGCCCGTCGTCGAGCGGGTCATCCCCGTCCCCGGCGTCACGACCGACGACGCGATTCGCATCGCTGCTGCGCTCGAGCGTCGATCCGAGCATCCGCTCGCCCACGCCATCCTCACCGAGGCGGGCGATGCTGAACTGCCGGAGGTCACCAGCTTCCGCTCGATCCCCGGCCGTGGTGCCGAGGGAGTGGTCGAGGGAACGTCCTACCTCGTCGGCAGCCCGCGGCTGTTCGACGAACGCGGGATCAGCCTCGAGCCGATCGCAGAGCACCTCGCAACCCTCGAGGACGCCGGCGAGACGCCCGTCATCCTCAGCGACCAGGACGGCCCCCGCGCGGTCTTCGGCCTAGCCGACGCGGTACGCCCCGAGGCGGCTCGCGCGATCGCGGAACTGCGTGCGCTCGGCGTCGAGCGCCTCGTCATGCTCACCGGCGACGGCGAAGGCCCCGCCCAGCGCATCGCCGAGCAGCTGGGAATCGAGTACCGAGCCGCGCTCCTGCCCGAGGACAAGGTGGCGGCCATGCGCGAGCTCCGCCCGGAGCACGGGACCATCGGCATGATCGGCGACGGCATCAACGACGCGCCCGCGCTCGCCGCTGCAGACGTCAGCTTCGCCATGGGCGCCGCCGGCACCGACGCCGCACTCGACGCCGCCGACATCGCGCTCATGGCCGACGACCTCGCCAAGGTTGCCGAAGCCATCCGCCTCTCTCGACGCGGTCAGCGGGTGATCAAGCAGAACATCTTCGCGGCCATCCTCCTCAACGGCGCCTTCACGATGCTCGCGCCGATCGGCGTCATCCCGCTGTGGCTCGCGGTCCTCGAGGACGCCCTGAGCTCCATCGGCGTCACCGCCAACAGCCTGCGCCTCTTCCGCGGCACGAACGCCCCGACCCCATTGCCCGAGAGCACCTCCTCCCCCAGCGCCGACCGGCCCGCCGTGCGCACCACGACCCCGAGCCCCGCCTCGTGACGAACGCCCAGGACACGCAGCACACCTTCGTCCTCGCCGACCTCGCCGGCTTCACCGCCCTCACGGCTGCGCACGGAGACGACGCAGCCGCCGACGTCGCCGCCGCATTCGTCGCCGGCGTCCGCGAGATGCTCGACGATCACGAAGCCCGCGAGGTCAAGACCATGGGCGACGCGGTCCTCGTCCATGTCTCCGACGCCCACCGTGCGCTCTGCCTCGCAGAATGCGCGGTCGGCGAGCTGGGCACCCGACACGGCGCCCTCGGGATCCGCGTCGGCCTGCACACCGGTCCCGCAGTACGTCGCGGTGACGACTGGTTCGGCATGACGGTCAACATCGCCGCCAGGGTCGCGGCGCTCGCCGAACCCGACGAGGTGCTCCTCACCGAGGACACGCTGCTGACGTCCGCTCCTCCGCCGCAATGGCGGATCGACCGGCTCGGATGGCGCCCGCTGCGCAACGTCCCCGACCCGGTCCTCCTTCACGCCCTGCGCGTCCGCACCAGCCACGACGCAGGCCTCGCCCTCGACCCGGTCTGCCGGATGGCCGTGCACCCGGACGCCGCGGCAACCACGCTGCGGCACGCCGATCGCACCCTGCACTTCTGCAGCACCCACTGCGCGACCGTCTTCGCGCGCAACCCGCGGCACTACGCCGGGCACGTACCGTGACGACCGGAGTTGCGCCGCAGCCGACCCCGTCCATGGCTCCGGCTCGAGTTCGACCGACGACAACGGAGAAGAACCCGCGTGAGCAGTGACGAGCCTAAATCGGACCCGTCGAGCGTCTGGGAAGACGCCTACGCAGGCGGAGACGCCGACCGCAGCTGGACACAGCTCGAGCCAGTCGACTCGCTCAAGGCGATCGCCGTCGCACTGCCCGAGCCCGCCGACCCCGTCATCGACGTCGGTGGCGGGGCGTCGACGCTGGCCGGCAGGCTGCTCGCTGACGGCTTCTCAGACATCACCGTCCTCGACCTCTCATCCTCGGCGCTGCAACTCGCGCAGCGCCGACTCGGGAAGTCAGCAGAGCGCATCGTCTGGGTCCAGGGCGACCTCCTCGACTCGGTGCCCGAGCGCGAGTACGGCTTCTGGCACGACCGCGCCGTGCTGCACTTCTTCACCGACCCCGTCCAGCGCTCCCGGTATGCCGAACTCCTCGCCCGTCGCGTTCGCCCAGGCGGCCACGCGGCGATCTCCACGTTCGCACCCGACGGCCCCGATCGCTGCTCCGGGCTGCCAGTTCGCCGCAGCTCACATGAGGATCTCGAGAACCTCCTCGGCGACGCGTTCGAGAACGTCGCAACGTGGACGACGTCCCACCAGACCCCAAGAGGAACCCCACAGCCCTTCAACTGGATCGTGGCTCGTCGACGAACGAACTGAGGCGCCATCGCAGTTTGACGATCGGCCCCGCTGCACATCGAAGCCGCGCAGCGGCCAGTCATCGCAGTCGCCCGGGCTTCTCGCGCCTCCCACACCGCATCGGCTTTTCTCCGACAGTCCGTAGGAAGCCGCAGTCTGCGTGCCGAGTGGTACGGAAGTCATGGCCAAGCGGAGCACCTAGCGTCGGTGACCACCCCTCCGACCGAGAAAGCTCCCATGAAGACCCACCATGTCCTGATCTGCGCGCTGCTGCTCGTGACCGGCGCGATCCTCGTCTCCACCGGGGCGGGGACACTTGCGTTCCTGCCGCTGCTGCTCTGCATGGCGATGATGGGCGGAATGATGTGGCTGATGATGCGGCCGAGCGAGCGCGACCGTGACGACCGCTGAGGCCTCCCCGCCGTCGGCCCCCGCGGCCGACGGCGCGAACTTGGAGCCAACACCGCCGATGCATGACCACGGCAGCATGTCAATGGCCGCGATGGGCCGGGACATGCGCAACCGGTTCTTGATCTCCCTCGTCTTCACGATCCCGACGCTGGTCTGGTCGATGGTCGGCACGAAGCTGCTCGGTCAAGAGGTCGCCACGCCGCTCGGAGTGGACCGCGACATCTGGTTGCTGGCGTTGAGCGGGCCGATCGTGCTCTACGCGTCGTCGATCTTCTTCGTCGGTGCGGTCGCCGCGCTGCGCGCGCGAACGCTCGACATGATGGTCCTGGTCGCGGTTGCGATCGGTACGGCGTGGATCTACTCCGTGGCGGCGACCTTCGTCATCTCCGGCGACGTCTTCTACGACGCCGCGGCGATGCTCGCGACGTTCGTCCTGCTCGGTCACTGGTTCGAGATGCGTGCCCGCGGCGGGGCGAACGACGCGATCCGGACGCTGCTGGATCTCGCGCCGGCGAAGGCGACGATCCTGCGCGACGGCGAACCCGTCGAGGTCCCGACTGCCGACGTCGTCGTGGGTGACCTCCTGCTCGTCCGCCCCGGTTCCAAGCTGCCCGTCGACGGGATCGTCGAAGACGGTGAGAGCGAGGTGGACGAGTCCACCGTCACCGGGGAGAGCCTCCCGGTGCACAAGCGGTCAGGTGACGCGCTGATCGGTGCGACGATCAACAAGAACGGGACGCTCCGCGCCCGCGCGGTCGCCATCGGCGCGGACACCGCCCTCGCGCAGATCGTCCGCCTCGTGCAGGAGGCGCAGAGCTCCAAGGCTCCGGGCCAACGACTGGCCGACCGTGCCGCGTTCTGGCTCGTGCTCGTGGCACTGGTCGGAGGCGTTGGAACCTTTGTCGCCTGGTACTTCGTGATCGGGCGCGACGTCGAGGAGTCGCTGCTCTTCGCGATCACCGTGGTCGTCGTCACCTGCCCCGATGCGCTCGGCCTCGCGACGCCGACAGCGATCATGGTCGGCACGGGGCTCGGCGCCGGTCGCGGCGTCCTGTTCAAGCACGCCATAGCGCTGGAGCAGGCTGCCGGGCTGGACACGGTGGTGTTGGACAAGACCGGCACGCTGACCCGCGGCGAGCCCGAGGTGGTCGAGATCGCGCTTGCATCGGGCATGAGCGAGGACACGCTGCTGCGTCTCGTCGCGGCGGCTGAGCGCGAGAGCGAGCACCCGCTGGCGGATGCGGTCGTGGCGGCAGCGAAGGCGCGTGGTATCCCGCTCCCGCAGGTCGAGGCGTTCGACGCGGTCCCCGGCCACGGTGCCGTGGCCGTGGTCGAGGGACACCGGCTGGTCATCGGCAACCGACGGCTGCTCGACCATGAGGGCATCGTGCTCGATGCGCTGGCCGAGCGGTTCGCCGAGCTCACCGGTCAGGGCCGCACGAGCGTCATCGTGGGCATCGACGGCCGGGCGGTCGCGGTGATCGCGATCGCTGACGCGACCCGCCCGACCGCGGCTGCAGCGATCCGGGCGCTGCAGGTACTGGGTGTCCGACCGGTGATGCTCTCCGGCGACAGCCATGCGACGGCCACGCGTATCGCATCGGAAGTCGGCATCGACGACGTCCTCGCCGAGGTCCTGCCCGCCGACAAGGCGGCGACCGTCGCCGGTCTCCAGGCCGGGGGTCACCGCGTCGCGATGGTCGGGGACGGGGTGAACGACGCCCCGGCGCTGGCGCAGGCCGACGTCGGGATCGCGATCGGCGCGGGCACCGACGTCGCCGTGGAGACGGCCGACGTCGTGCTGATGCGCTCGGACCCGTTGGACGTGGCCGTTGCGATCGCGATCAGCCGCGGCACCGTGCGGAAGATGCGACAGAACCTCTGGTGGGCGGTGGGCTACAACTCGATGGCCCTTCCGATCGCTGCCGGGGTGCTCGAGCCCATCGGGCTCGTCCTGGCTCCCGAGGTCGCTGCTATCTCGATGGCCGGTTCGAGCATCATCGTCGCGGTGAACGCGGTGTCGCTGAAGCGCCTGCGCCTGCCCGGAGCCGACCCGTCGGCGCCGTGGCTGCGCTACCGGATCGGTTCGAGGGTCAGATCCCAGGTACGGCCCCCGTCGCGGCTGGTGTAGACGCTGCCGTCGTCCCCTGCGACGAGCAGCCCGAAGTCCGTCTCCGTCGTCGCGGCGGGAACGATCGGCGCCCGCCCGTGCTGGTTGATCGTGCGCAGGTCGCCGCTGATCCGCTGGACAACCTGGTCGCCACCTACGGCGGTGATGCCGTCCGAACCCCAGGTGAGATGGCTCAGGGGCAGGTCGACGACCGGCCGGAACCCACGCCCCCCGTCGGTCGACACCAGAACGCCTTGCTCGGTCGACGCGACCAGCCGATCGGCGTCGACCGGGTCGACTGCGAGGTCGAGGACGGGCGGGACCGTCGTGCTGCTCCACGTCGCTCCGGAGTCCCGACTACGCAGCAGCTTGCCGCTGAGGGCGTCAAACGCGTAGACGCGATTCCCGGCGACCTCGATCGCATGGAGGTCCGCCCGGCCCTCGAGCGAGACGGTCTCCCACGCAGCACCACCGTCGCTCGAGCGGATGAAGCCGACCGAGGTAGGCCCACCCTGCCGGAGGTCCGGATGCCCCGAACCGACGTAGCGCCCCGGCTTCTCGACCGAGAAGCCCATCACGTCGCGCCGCTCGTCCCCCACCGGCGTCGCGCTGGTGGCATCTGAGGCGGCCCGGAAGAGTCCGCGGTGCGCGGCGACGAGGATCGACCGGTCCTGCGGATCGAAGCCGACGGCGTGGACGTGACCGACCGGATCGACCGCCACGAGACCGGACTTGCGTTCCGCCTGGCCACAACCGGCGAGCGCGGCGAGCGCCAGGAAGGAGACCAGCGCGCGAAGCGTCCGCAGTTGCATCTCCCAGACCATACTACGCGACGTAGGACACCGGACGAGCGCTCGCGGGCTCGCATCGATCCGAACGGTCCTCTATTCTCCTACGCGCCATAGGAGCGCCGAGTTCCCGTCGGGAGACGGGGAGCGGGGGACCCACTCACGGGGCGAATCGACCGATGCTGGTCGTAGCGCGACTCTTTCAGCGCGAGCCCGTCAGCTAACCCCGTAGGCCGACGAAAGAGAGTCCCGTTGTCCTGCCGCAAGCTGCTGCCTGTCGTCGTACCCGTCGTGCTGACCTGCATCGCCTCCGGCACCGCTTCGGGGGCGACCAAGACCGGTGGTGCTTCGGTCCCGGACCCCGCCGCAGCGACGAGCGCGACGTGCGCCACCGGTGAGGCCTGGGCCTGCCGGGCCGGACAGGCGCTCACGCTCACCGGCACCGGCCTGAACGGCGTCGAGCGCGTCATCTTCCTCGGTTCGAAGGGGCGTAAGGACGACCGGCGTGCGACCCCCAGCACCCAGGCAGTCGGTACGCTCACGGTCACGGTCCCGCGCGGCGCGCGCAGCGGACGCCTGCTGCTGAAGAGCCCCGCCGGCGGAGACGGACGCCCCCGAGCGCGCCTGCGGATCCTCAGCGGCCCGGTGCCGCAGGCCGACGTCGGCGGGCCGGCCGTGGACCTCCGCCCCGGGGAGGCCCTGATCGCGGGCTCGCGCAAGCGCGCCGTGCTCGAGTACACGACGGCCGCACCCGCGACGGTCGACGCCGTCCGGCTCAGCGACGGAGCGACGGTCCGGTCCTGGCCGGTCGCCGCTGGCACCGGCGCGATCCGCTGGGACGGGACGGTCGAGAGGGCCGTGGTCCCGGACGGTCGCTACGAGCTGCGCCTCCGAGGCCAGGCCACCGCAACGCAGGCGAGCACCCCGACCGTCATCGTCCATGACGCGATCTTTCCCATCCGGGGCCGGCACGACCTCGGTCAGTCGGCGACCAACGACTTCGGCGGCGCGCGGGGCCACGGCGGTCAGGACATGTTCGCCGCCTGTGGCACGCCGCTCGTCGCAGTACGTCCTGGCGTCGTGCAGTTCGAGGCGACCCAGGATCGCGCCGGCAACTACCTCGTCCTCCGGGACGCGACCGGGCAGTCCTACGCCTACATGCACATGCGCGACCGGGCACTGGTGGAGAAGGGCGACCGCGTCCGCGCCGGGCAGCGGATCGGATATATCGGCGAGACCGGACGCGCCTCCGGCTGCCACTTGCACTTCGAGCTCTGGACCGCACCGGGCTGGTACACCGGTGGCGACGCCATTGATCCGCTCCCGGAGCTCAAGCGCTGGGACTCCTTCAGCTGACCTCGTCGGGGGTGACGGCGAAGCTGATGCCGTTTCCGCGATAGAAGTGGCCTCGCGCGCTGTAGTCGTGGTGCAGCAGCGACACGGGGCGGTTGGAGCAGAGCTCTCGCAGGGCCGGAGTGTTCGTCCCGTTGCCCGAACACAGGATCGCGCCGGGGGCGGCCGCTTCCGCCGCAGTTCGTAGCTCGTACCGCTCCAGGTCGGGCTCCGACGGCGTATCGTGGACGAACAGGTCGAGGCGACGCCCCCTGAGGTTCGCCTCGAGCGCGTCCTGCGTCGTTGCTCTCACCCAGGTCCAGTGCGGGGAGTGACGCTCGGGCACCATCCAGCCCGCGGTCGGGTCTGGGTCGAAGGAGATCAGCTTGCCGTGTTCGTGACCGTCGAGCGCATTGCGTTCGAGTGCTCGGAGCATGACCATCGCACCGAGCCCGTACCAAAGCCCGGTCTCGACCACGAGGCTCGGACGACGCAGCCGGATGAGCGCCCAGAGCAGCGGCCGGTGGCCGAGCGCCATCTCGGCGCGCAGCAGCGTCCAGCGGCGGAGATCTGCGTAGTCTGCGGCCAGCTGCTGGTCGGCGGCAGGCTCGTCGAGCAGCGCGCGGGCCTGCGCGGGAGTGACGTCGAATCCCTCCGCGAGGAACCTCGCTGCCGCGTCGAGATCTGCCAGGTGGAATGAGAAATCTCCGACCTCTGGGTCCCACAGCACATACCTCGCGCGCTCGGTGAGCGAGGCGCTGTTCGCGCCGTAGGCACGGATGCTTCGAGCCTTCGCATGCCACCGGATGCGGTTCAGGCGCCGTACGGCGGCTCGCACCCGGAAGGCAGCTTCTCCCTTTGAAGACATCTTCATATCCGACCGAGTGTAGGAGAAACGGGCAGCAGCTTCCCGCGTCTTCCGAAGCCGATGTCGATGGCAGTCCGGCGAGTCGTCCAATCCGCTCAGGAGAACAGACGGTCGTCACTCGACGAGACGCGGCGCGCGACGAGCCGAACGATCGAGAGAACCACGAAGGCTCCGATGATCCCTGCGATGAAGCTTTCGGGCTGGAACGCGTGGAACTCGTGCTCACCGCTGATGCGATGAGCGATCGGAGCGCCCACGACCGTGCCGGCAACCCCAGCGGCGAGCGCCAGCGCGAACGGTGGGCGCGGCGCGCGAAACACCGACCGCGCGACCAGCCCGGCGAGCAGCGCGTAGATCAGCCCGCTCAGCATCGTCGAGCTGCAGTCGTACGACCGCTGGGCGACGTTGTGCGTGCCCAGCCGCCGGTCCGCCGATTCCTACTGGTCATAGGAGAAGGCTCAGCCTCCGTAACGCTGCGGCTCGACGACGTACTTCCCGGCGCACTCACCGGAACAGAAGCCGATCGAATTACCGTCGTGCTCGAGCAGAACAGACTGCCGCGGATCGACGGTCATGCGACAGACCGGGTCGAGCATGCCGACGGCGGGCTGGCGGGCAACAGGCAGCGCCCGGTGCAGACGAACCGGACTGGCGATGTTTCGCAGCGCCACCTCTCCGACCTCGATCCATCCGACACCGACCAGCGTGGCAGAGCGCTGGAACACCTCGTGGTCCGCGAGGACCTCGCCCGCTCTGGCGAACGCGCAGATGCGCGCAGCGCGGTTGACCGTCGACCCGAAGTAGTCCGCTCCCCGGTTCACAGCCGGTCCGTGGGCGATCCCGAGCGAGAGCTGCGGCCACCCATCCCTGGAGCAGACGCGCGTGCAGAGCCGCAGCCCCAACACCACTGCGGAGGGCGCATCCTCGACGCAGAGCATCACAGCGTCGCCCATCGTCTTGACCACTCGGGCGTCGGTCCCGACCTCGGGCGAACGAGGTTCTCCAGCCCGACTGCGACCTCTGCAGCGACGTCGTCACCATGGTGTTCCGTCATTGCGGTGGAGCCGACCAAGTCGGCGAACACGAAGGTGGCCGGCGCGGGGGGCACCGCGTCGCCGTCGAGCCCCCTGCTGCTGCGCTCTCCGTGCATCCGGCCGTGGGACGATTACATCGAGTGGCCGCCGGAGGACCCTTCCGTCCCGCCATCCTTCATGCTGCCGCCCGTTTCACCGGTGTCCTCGGGGACGCCGCCCGCCGGCGAGGCGGCGCCGTACCAGGTCGTGCGCCAGCTGTTCATCTCGCCGATCTCCCGCGATTGCGCGGTGACGATTGCCTGCGCGAGCTCCTTGACCTCGGCGCTCTCACCGTTCTTGAGGACCGCACGGGCCATGACGATCGCACCTTGGTGGTGGGGCACCATCATGTCGATGAACTCGCGGTCAAACGGGTCCGCCATCTCCAGCATCGTCTCGTCTCCGGACATCCCCATCATCGCCTCGGGGACGCCCAGTTCGCCGGCTTTCACGCCGTCTGCCTCGAGGCGCTTGGCGATCCCCTGCATCTGCTTGATCTCCGCGGTCTGGCTCTCGACGATGTCGTCGGCGAGACGCTTAATCTCCTTGCGGGTGGTGCGCTCCTGCGCGACCGTCGCCATCGCGACAGCCGAGTTGTGGTGGGTCACCATCTCCTGCACGAAGGCCAGGTCGACAGCGTTGCCGGACGAGGACGACGTCGGTTCGTCGTCGGATCCGCAGCCGGACACGACAAGGGCGCCGAAGATGGCGACGATCGCAAAGACCAACATCAGCGGCCTGCGCCGGCGGAAGGTGGACTGCATGGGAAATCTCCTGTTCATTCGAGTGATCTGAACCTGAATCAGCCCGCTCTCGCGGGAGCGCCGTGAACGCTCATCAGCGCTGCGGCGCCGCCGATCACGTCAAGAACACCTGGAGTTCAGGCCCGGCCCTGGCTTTCGTCCCTTGCGGGACGCCGAAGAGTCGCGGAGTACCTTCGAGGGTCGCTGGCAACGCAGTCAGTCGCGCGGGGCGAACGGCCAGACGGCCCAGCGCAGCCGCGACGAACATCGCGGCGGCGGTCTCACCGATGGCGAGGCAGACCGCTAGCGCCCCCGCCATCTGCCCGTCGTGGTCCATCTGCCCGCCGCCGAAGGCGGAGTGTGCCGAGACGACCGCGAAGCAGATGAACAGCAACGAGGCAACGAGCAACAGACGACGTCGCGAGCGGCGCAGGAATCTGTTGATCGAGACGGACATGCCTCGCCCATCCTACAGACCGTGGGAGTTCGATCGGCGAACACCGGGGGCAGCGGCGCCAACGGACGCTGCGCGGAGCGCCGGCTGACGCAGGTCAGGCTAGAACGCGCAGTGCTCGACGATCACGGCGGCCGACGCGGGCGACAGCGCGGCCGCCGGCAGCAGCGCGACGAAGACCAGCGCCAGCGCAGAGAGCCAGATGGCCAGCAGCAGCGGGCCCCGATCAGGTCGTTCGGAGTCGCCATCGATCAGCTCGCGCACGCGCGTAGCGACCGAGGAGCCGGAGAGCGCGGTGAGCGCCGGCCCGGTCGCGCATCGCAGTTCAGCTGCCTTGCAGATCGCCGAGGCGAGGGCGAGCCGGTCACCGCCGCGCCGCAGGGCCCAGCGGTCGGCGTCACGTTCGAGGTGAAACTGGATCTCGTGGACTGCATGCCGCGATCCGGGGACGACACGGCCGAGGGCACGCAGGAGCTCGGCGAGGAGCAACACGTAGCGGTGCCGACGGACCACGTGGCCGCGTTCATGCTCCAGGCTGACCCGGAGCTCGGGCTCGTCGAGCACCGTGAGGGCCAGGGGGCTGACGATGATCCTCGGCCGGGTCAACCCTGCTGCAGCGACCAGAACGCCGGGCTGTTCGACGATGACCGATCCGCCGGGCCCGGGGCCCACGGCGGTGCGGCGGACGAACCGCGTCACCGCGCGAGCAGCGCGGACGATCCCGTGCCCGACCGTGAGGAGCGAGAAGGCGAGGACGGCGATCGGTATCAGGACGGCGATATCCCCGACGGCGTGACCGTTGAGCCCCAGGTGGGTGCTCAGGCCAGGCAGCGCGGTATGCCAGCACCAGTGGGTCAAAGCGCCGAAGAGCTCGGTGGCGGGCATGAACCGGAACACGAACACGGCCGCGCCCAGAGCCAGCGCGGCACGCAGGACGAGGGCGGCGCCCCAGACGGCGATCGCCAGCTCCGGGCGTGCGCGACCCAGGGACATGCGATGCGGTATCGCAAGGCTGGCGGCGAGCAGGAGCGCGGCGAGCGGGACCAGCATGAGCTACGAGCGCTTGGCGTCGAGGTCGTCGCGGAGCCGGCGGAGCTCGTCGATCTGCGCGTCGTCGATGGAGCCGAGCAGGTGCGCCAGGACGGCGTCGCGGGCACCGGAGGATGCCCCGGCGAGCGCATGCTCGACCGTCGACGCGACGTAGGTCGTCTCGCTGAGGGCTGCGCGGTACAGCACGAGCTTGCCCTGCTTGCGTCGCTTCAGGAGCCCGCGCTCGACGAGCCGGTTGAGGACAGTCTGAACGGTTGTGTAGGCGCCACGGTACCGGGGCGGGAGACCCTGGCGAACGTCGTCAACCGCCGCCTCGTCCAGGCGCCACATGACGGCCATCACCTGCACTTGGAGGTCACCCTGCAAGGGTGCGATCGCGCTCATCGGACGCCGGAGTATGGCACCTGCGGTGGGTCCTTCGGAGGGGTGGCGCGCCCGCGAACGCGAACGGGGAGCGTGTCAGGCCCCGCGCTCCGAGTTGCGGCCGGAGGTTCGCCACGAATGGCCGCACCGTCTTGAGGCAGCCCGGTCTCAGGACGGCTGGAGATCGATGCCGGCGACGGTCAACGCCAAGGCGATCGAGGCGACCAGGATCGGCTGGTGGACGAGGTAGATCAGCAGCGATCGCCGGCCGGCCGCGCCGAACCGGGTTCCACGCTGTGACGCGACGGGTAGCGCCCGCAGTACCGCTCCGCGATGGCCGTCCGGATAGAGGACGGATCCCACCGAGAGTCCGATGAGCGCGGCGCCGGCCCACGGCAAGAGGGGATACCAGTCCACACCGTTCTCGGTCGGGACGAACCCCAGCACCAGCGCCCCCGGAGCGTCGCTGGTCACGTCCATCGCGACCCCGACCGCGACGACCGCGATGCCGAGCAGCACGTTCCAGGGACCGAAGCGCACCGCTGCCGGAAGGACCATCAGCAGCAGCACGCCGATGAGGTGCAGGATGCCGAAGCGGACCGCATCGTCGGCGCCCAGCGCGACGCGCGTCGCCACCGAGACGAGCGCCGCCGCGGCGAGGACCTGCAGGCCTCTGCGCGCGTGAGCGGACCACAAGGCGAGCCCACGAAGACCGTGCGACGCCGCACGGGCGTGAGACACCCAGAAGCTCACTCCGACGATGCCGAGGAACAGCGAGCCGCAGACCACCTGCACCGCTCTCCAGATGCCGTTGTACGGATCGATGCCGATGCTCGGCGTGAGCAGGTTGACGTCGTAGGCCGCGTGGTAGACGACCATCAAGACGATCGCGAGCGTCCGAAGCGCATCGATCTCCCAGAGTCGGCCGTGCTGCGCGGCCGGAGACGGCGGCGACTCGCCGCTCGTCCGCGTCGTGCCGTCTCGATGATTCGCAGCCACCTTGGCGACGCTACTACAGCGCGTAGGATTCCGACCCGTGACCTTTGGCCGCGCCAATATCCTACACTTCGTAGGAGGCGATGCACGTACGACGGATTCACCCCCTCCACCCCAGATCAGCGGGCCGCTCTCACCTCCCTGGCGGAGCATGGATCGGCACGCTCGCTGTGACCGCGGGATCGGCAGCCTTCGCGAGCTACGGACTCCACCATCTCGGCCCGCTGGACCAGCACGCGCCGATGTTGGCGCTGCTGGCGCTCACGCTGACGGCGCTGGCTGCGGCCGCTCTGGGTGCCACCGTGACCCCGAAGCCGCCGACCGCGAGCGTCATCGTCCTCCGCGGAGGCCCGCCGACGATCACCGCGCTCGAGAGCTCCGAGGCAGAGTTCTGCGCAAGCTTGCACGCGGCGGCCCTGTCCCACGGATTCTTCGTCACGCTGGGCGACCGGTTCTTGTCCCAGTACTACCGGGCCTTCGCCGACTCGCCTCACGCTGTGGCGATGGTGGCCACCGTCGACGGCCATCCGGTCGGCTATCTCGTCGGGTGCGTGCGCGCGCGAGCGCACCGCCAGTGGGTTCTCAAGAACCGGGGCGTCCGGCTGGCGACGAGCGCGGCCGCCGCACTCAGCGTCCGCCCGGCGCTCGCCGTCCGGTTCGCACGGACAAGACTCCGGCGATACCGCGAGGCGTTGCGGCGGACCCCCACAGCACCCTCCGGTGGCACGCAGACGATTGCGCGGGACGTGGCAGTTCTCAGCCATGTCGCGGTGCTCGAAGGCGCACGCCACACCGGGGCGGGCACGCTGCTGGTCGCGGCTTTCGAGGAGGCTGCGCGCGAGGCCGGGACGAGCGTCGCCTTCCTGACGACGCTTGTGGGAGCCGAGGGCGCAGGTCCGTTCTACGAGCGATGCGGCTGGCGAGGCGGACCTTCGCATTTGACGCCCGACGGTCTCGCGATGCAGGAGTGGACCAAGACCTTGACCCCGAGGTCGGTGTCGTGAAGCTCGCGACCGGCTTGGTGGTCGCACTACTCGCTGTCGCCGGATGCGCGTCCGACGACCGTCCGAGAGAGGGAACCGTCGCGGCGAAGCCACAACGCGCATCCCTTGTCCCTCCCGCGACCCCGGTTATCGAGCCACTCCCGACCTTCCCGCAGTACGAGCCGGGACCGGAGGAGCCGTTCCCCAACGCCAAACGCGTCGCCGGCCAGGCAGTCCAGCAACTCCTGACCTACGAGCGAGGCGCAACGCCCGCAGACGTCGCCGGTCGAGTTGGTCTGTCGCCGTCGGCGACGCAGCAGCTCACCGAGAGCGTCGCACCCGCAGTCCCGCCGAAGACGGCATCGGTCGCGGAGGTCATCTACCCGCAGATGGCGGGGACGACCGAGACGACCTACGGAGCGATGGTCGTCGTACGTCAGATCCTCCAGGACGCGGCCGGCCGCCGAAGCGCCGTGACGAGAACGGTCGACATCCGTCTGCGGCGTACCACCGGGCCGTGGTCGGTCGAGCAGATCGCCTCGATCGGCGGGTCCCCCACCAAGCGTCCAGCTGACCTTTCCGCAAGCGCACGTCGCGTGCTGGACAGCTCCAGGATCACGTTCACCGACTCCGCTCGCTGGGACATCTACCGCGGCGCAGTCGACACACGCCTGCTTGATGCACTCGCTCGTGCGGCGGAGCGTCACCGGTTCTCGGTCGCGGTCTTGAGCTCCGGGCACCCTCGCAACGTCTGGCAGACCGACCGACGCAGCGCGCACTCGAGCGGATACGCCGCGGACCTCTACGCCGTCGATGGACGACTGGTCGTGCGCCAGCCGAAGGCCGGGACGCCGGCGTACGAGCTGGCGAAGAGCTTCGCAGCGAGCGGCGTCCGGCAACTCGGCAGCCCGTGGGACTTCGACGGCCCTGGCCGCGCGTCCTTCACCGATGTCGTGCACCGGGACCATCTGCACCTCCAACAAGCCGCGGCGTCCCCCTGAGCGATGCTCACGGCCGCCATCACGCTCGACGTCGCCCCATCCTTTGACATCGGCCCCGTCGAACTCGCATGGCATGGCGTGATGATCGCCGTCGGCATGCTGGTTGGTGTGCTCCTGTGCACGCGACTCGCTGGTCGCCGTGGACTCGAACCCGAGCGCGCGATGGACGGCATGGTCGCTGTCGCGCTGGCAGGGATCGTCGGCGCTCGACTGTTCTTCCTCGCGCAGGGTGCGCCGTCCGACCTGCTCCAGCCCGCGTCGTGGATCGACACGCGCGGGTTCGCGTTCTACGGAGCGATGATCGCGGCGCCCCTCGCGACATGGGTCGTGCTCCGCGGCACCCGTCGCGTCTCCGAGTACCTCGACCTCTACGCGCTCGTCTTCCCGCTCGGCATGGCAGTGGGTCGCATCGGCGACCTCATCGCGGGCGAGCACTACGGGCCTGCGACCGGGGCGCCCTGGGGCATCGCCTATCCCAACCCGGACTCCGAGACGCCGCTTCGTGACGTCGCCTATCACTCGGGCGCGCTCTACGAGATCCTCGCCGCCGCCCTGCTTTTCGCAATCGTCTGGCAAAGTCGCACGCGGTTCAGCTTCCCGGGGGTCCTCACCTGCACCGTCGTCGCCGGATACGCGGCTTCGCGGTTCGTCATCTTCTTCGTCATCCGCGACAGCCCTGTGGTCGCGTTGGGCCTGCGACAGGCGCAGTGGACGAGTCTCGTCCTCATAGCGGCGAGCCTCTTCGGCGTCGGAGTGCTACTGCGAGCCGCCGCTCGAGACAGACCGGATGCAAGCGGACGGGCACCCCACTCCGCGCACCTCTCCGACATGACGTAGGAGCAGTGCTACGGTTCAGCACGTGCTCCGCGTCATCCTCCTCAGCCTCGCGTTGCTCGTCGCGCTGCCTGCCGCAGCCCTTGCCGACGGACGTGTCATCTCCCCCGGCGTGGGCGCCGGCGGCGTCGATCTCTCGGGTCTCACCGTCGAGGCAGCCACGACCAGGCTCGAGCAACGACTCAGACCCGGGCTCTCGGCCCCACTCGTCGTCCGGCTGGGCGGGCGCCGGTTCGAGGTCCTGCCGCGCGACCTCGGGATGGTCTTCGACGCCCAGGCGACCGCGACGCGCGCCGCCGACGCGGGCGCACCGACCATGCCCGTCGACGTCGGGGTCGCGGTGACGACGGACGCTTCGGGCCTCGCGCGCCAGGCGGCTGAGCTTGCGCGCTCCGGCGCCCGCCCGGCGCGCGTCGCCCGCCTCATTCGGATCACCAGTCGCGAGGTGCGCTGGCAGCGGGCCCGAGCCGGGATCGCGATCGACCAGGAGGCCCTCGCGAAGTCGCTCGCGGGCGCCGCGGCGAACCCCGCGAGCCGCCAGCTCGTGGTCGCGGTTCGGCGCGTCGCTCCGCGGACCACCGATGCGGAACTTCGGGACCGGTATCCGTCGATCCTGACCGTCGACAAGCGAACCTTCACCTTGCGGCTGTTCGTCGGGCTGCGGCGGGTCACCAGCTACCGGATCGCCCACGGGCAGCCGGCTTACCCCACCCCCAGCCGCCGCTTCCGCATCCGCTCCAAGCAGGTCAACCCCAACTGGTACGTCCCCAACGCCCCGTGGGCTGGCGAGCTCGGAGGCTCGGTGGTCCCAGGCGGGGCCCCCGGCAACCCGTTGAAGGCGCGTTGGATGGGCCTGGCCGGCGGGATCGGAATCCACGGGACTTCGGATGACGGCTCCATCGGGAGCCGGGCGTCGCACGGATGCGTGCGCATGCGCGTGCGCGACGTGGTCAGGCTCTACCGTCGCGTGCGCGTCGGCACCCCGGTCGTCATCGGCTGAGGACCGAGCGTCAGGCGGAGCGCGGCGCGTACATGATCAGCAGGACCCCGACGAGACATATCCCGGCGCCGGTCAGGTCGTAGCGATCGGGCCGGAACCCGTCGAACGCCATCCCCCACGCCAGGGAGCCGACGATAAAGACCCCGCCGTACGCGGCGAGGACGCGGCCGAAGTCGTCGTCGGGCTGCAGCGCGGCGACCGCGCCGTAGCCGATCAACGCGACCGCGCCGGCGACGGCGAACAGCACCCCGCGCCCTTCCTTGATCGCCTGCCACATCAGGTAGGCGCCGCCGATCTCGGCGACCGCGGCGAGTGCGAACAGCAGCAGGGATCGAGCGATCATGCCGAGGGCCCGACGCGTTTGACGGGCAGCCGGAACGGCGAGGCGTGGACCTGCCGGGGCGCGTCGTCGAAGAGCGCGCACTCGTCGATGGTGCTGCAGTCGCAGGTGCCCGCGGTCTGCAGCCACGCGCGGACGCGGGTCGCGCGCTCGATCAGCGCGTCGATCTCCGGAAGCTTGCGGGTCGCCAGGTCCCGCAGCTGTTCGGACATCGGGGCGCTGCCGTGGCCGACGAGGAGCTTGATCTCGTCCAATCGTAGACCGGCGCGCTGCGCGACGTCGATCACCGCCAGCCGCCGCAGCGTCGAGCGGTCGTAGCGACGCTGGCCGCTGAGCCGCTCGGGCTCCGGAAGCAGTCCGACCCCCTCGTAGTAGCGGATGAGCGACGGCTTCACGCCGGCCTGCGCGGCGAGCTCGCCGATCCTCCACGACTCCTGCACGTCGACGTCCCCTCCGGTCCCGGTTCTTCGAGCTGACTTCAAGAACCGCGACGGTACCGCACGCTTGACCTCGACCCGGGTCGAGCATCCACCATCCGCGCATGACCTCCACCACCACCCGTCGCATGCCCTGGACCGACAAGGCCCTCGGCGGCGCAGCCCTCCTCATGGCCATCTGCTGCGCAGCGCTCCCGCTCCTCGGCGGCGTCGCCGCGGGAGCCCTCGCCTCCTCCGGCGGGCCGATCGCGATCGTCGCCGCCGCCGTCCTGCTAACGGGCATCGTGGTGCTGCTCGGCCGCCGCCGAGGGCGCCGCTGCTGACGCCCGACCTACTGGCGCCGACCGCTCAGGGCTTCGGCTTGTGCGCGAACGTCTCGATGACGGCGCGGACGCCGGCCATGCCGGAGAAGGCGGGTGGCCAGAGCAGGGTGTGCTCGTAGACGCCCTGCCAGCGTTCTGCGTAGCGCGTGCGGACCTCGTCGGGGGTGCCGGCGAGGGTGATGGCGTCGACCATCTCGTCGGGTACGGCTTGGACGGCGGCGGCGAAGTCGCCGCCGATCCACTTCTGGCGGATCCGCTCGGCGTGGTCCTCCCAGCCGTGGTGGCGGTGCACGACGCGGTAGGTCTTGACGGTGGAGTTGAACGCGACGGTGGCGCGGGCGGCCTGCCGTGCGGCGTCCCGGTCCTCGTTGACGCTGCAGGTGAGGTACCCGGCGATGGGGATCTCGGCGTCTCGCCCGGCGTGCTCGGCGCCGGCCGCGAGTGCGGGGCGGGCGATGTCGCGGACGTACTCGGCGGTGAAGAGCGGGTGGCCGACGAGTCCGTCGCCGACCCGTCCGGCGGCGCGGATCATGCGGGGGTTGACGCCGGCGAGGTAGATCGGAAGGTCGGTCCGCGGGGGCGGTGCGACGGGCAGGGTGGGGTTGACGTGCAGTCGGTAGAACCGTCCGTCGTGGGTGATCGGTCCTTCGTGCAGGCGCAGGAGGCGTCGCAGCAGCGGCACGAGCTCCTCCATACGTGGGGCGGGGTGCTCGCCGTCGAGCCCGTGCCAGTCCTGCTGCATGCGGCGGGTTCCGGTGCCCAGCCCGAGGATCAGGCGCTGGTCGGTGAGCTCGTCGAGGTCTCGGGCTTCTGCGGCCCAGACCAGCGGCGTTCGTCCGAAGCCGTAGGCGATGGCGCTGCCGAGCGTGATGTGGCGGGTTGCGGCGGCCATGGCCGCGAGGGAGACCGTGGCGGAGCGGTCGTAGAACTCGGTGGTCCACGCTCCGGCGAAGCCGGCGTCCTCGGCGAGTCGGGCGGACTCTGCGATGTCGCGGAGTCCGCCCCCTCCGGTGATCAGCAGCGACGGTGCCGTGTCGAAGCGGGGCCTCTCAGGCATTCTGAGCCTCCCCGCCCCAGCCCTGCCAGCTCTCGGGGAGCGGCTGCCCGGAGGCCTCCCAGTGCGAGACGTCGACGTGGATGAACAGTGCGCGTGCTTCGGCGACGAGGGTGTCCCCGTCGCGGATCTCGCCGCGCATGTGGAGCTTGCGGCCGTCGATCTTCTCGCACCAGCTTTCCAGCGAGAGCGTGCGGCCCAGCAGCGCCGGGCCGCGGAAGTCGACGGTGATGGTGGCGGTCACTCCGGGTCGGTCGAGGGGGATGAGGACCTGGCCGAGGAGGTCGTCCATGATCGCGGCGATGGCACCGCCGTGGGCGTAGCCGGGCGCGCCGCTGTGGCGCTCGTCCAGGAGGACCTCGCCGTGGACGCGTTGGCCCTCGAACCAGACCCGGACCCCGAGGTTGCCCGGGTTGGCGTGGCCGCAGCCCATGCACATGGGGTCGTGGGTGCGGGCGGGAGCGCTGTGCATGCTCATCCGTTCAGCCGTACCGGAAGGTGCTTGAGCTGGCTGGAGAACTGGGAGACCACCCAGGTCGGCTCGCCGGCGATCGTCATCCTCGGCCAGCGCTTGACCGTTTCCTCGACGAGGATCCGCAGCTCGAGGCGCGCGAGCGCGGTCCCGAGGCAGAAGTGCCGGCCACCAGCCCCGAAGGCCTGGTGCTCGGGGTTGCGTGTGACGTCGAACGTGTCGGGGTTCTCGTAGACGTCCTCGTCGCGGTTGGAGGACGGGTACCACATCGCGATCTTGTCGCCCTTCTTGATCGGGCAGCCGCCGAGCTCGGTGTCCTTGGTCGCCGTGCGCCGGAAGTGGGCGAATGCCGGGAACATGCGCAGCGCCTCCTCGACGGCCGAGGGTACGAGCGAGAGGTCGGCGAGCAGCATCTCGCGCTGGTCGGGGTGCTCCATGAGCGCCCGCATCGTGCTCGAGTAGGTCGCCTTGGTGGAGTCGTTGCCGGCGGCCATGAGCAGGACGAAGCCCGCGAAGATCTCCAGGTCGGTGAGGGTGTCGCCGTCGATCTCGGCGAACACGAGCGTGCTGACCATGTCGTCGGTGGGGGTCGCCCTCCGGTCCGCGATGAGGGCCATGCACTTCTCGTACATCGGGGGGAGGTGCTCGGCCACCAGCTGCTCGATCCCGCCCGGGTTGATGTCCGGGTCGCCGAATCCCAGCAGCGTGTTGATCGCGTCCGCCCACGGCTTGTCGTCCTCGGGATCCAGTCCCATGAAGCTGCCGATGACGCGGGCCACGACCGGCTGGGCCAGGTCCAGGACGAGGTCGCACTCCTCGCGGCCGTCCAAGCCTTCGATCACCGTGGCGGTGATCTGTCGGATGGCGGGCTCGTGCTGGGCGATCGCCTTGGGGGTGAAGGCCCGCTGGAACAGCGCCTTGATGCGGTCGTGCATCGGTGGGTCCATGCCGATGAACATCCCGCGGACGAGGTCCTGCGGGACCCCGTGGTCGGTGAGGAGGAAGTTCTCCGCCGAGGAGTAGGTCTGCCAGTCGCGGCTGACCGCGTGGATGTGCTCGGCCTTGGTCACCGACCAGAAGCCGCTGTCCTGGGGCGTCTGGCTGATGCCGCTGCTCCAGTGCACGGGGCAGCGGTCGCGCAGGGCGCGGAAGACCTCGTGGGGCGGTCCGCTCTCCCACAGCTCGTTGTCGGCGACGCGAAGATCCTCAAGTCGGCGTTCCTGAGTTGACATGGTGTCGAGCCTAGCGAAAGGTATCCGTACGGTGCGGAATTTCTCACCGGTCGGTACGGTGCGTTTGATGAGCATGTCGCGCGAGCAAGACCGGACGTGATGATTCGCGTCACCGCCTGGTCGGTCCGGCGACCGTGGCGTGCCCTTGCCGTCTGGGCGCTGGTGACGGTCTCCCTGGCCGCGCTCGGTTCCCAGCTGCCTGGACATCTCGCGTCGACGTCGATCGAGGTTCCCGGATCGAGCAGTGCCCGGGCCGGGGAGGTCGACCGACGTGCCTTCGGCGCGCGCAGCGAGGTCCCGGTGCTCCTCACCGGGCCTCCGGCGCAGGTGGCGAAGCAGCGCCTCGCGCTCACGGCCGCTCTGGACGCACTTCCGGTGGTCCGCGCATCCGCGGTTCCCGGCCGGCATCTGCCCCGGTCCGGCGACGGCGCACGGCGGTCGCAGCTGGTCGTGGCCCGCGTCCCGTCGGTGCAGAGCTTCGACGGGGAGGCGGCCGAGAGGGTCCGCCGCGTCGTCGACCGTACCGTGACCCCTCCCGTGGTCGCGTCGGTGACCGGGTTCTCCGCGATCGG
The DNA here is from genome assembly GCF_003044185.1 of Paraconexibacter algicola. Taxonomy (GTDB): domain Bacteria; phylum Actinomycetota; class Thermoleophilia; order Solirubrobacterales; family Solirubrobacteraceae; genus Paraconexibacter; species Paraconexibacter algicola. Next base: position 2,504,417 of record NZ_PYYB01000001.1, on the reverse strand, counting down.
CGGCGCGGTCTCCGAGGAGTCCGTCGCCGCCGCGCACGATGCCGAGCTCATCGCGATCCCCATCCTGCTGATCGTCCTGCTGCTCGTCTTCCGCTCCCCCGTCGCGGCCGGGATCCCCGCCCTGCTGGGCCTGGCGACCGTCGCCTCCGCCTACGGCCTGGTCGACCTCGTCGCCCGGTCGCGGGACATCACCGACGTGGCCACCCCGCTGACCTCGATGCTCGGTCTCGCGCTCGGGGTCGACTACGCCCTGCTGATGGTCTCGCGCTTCCGGGAGTTCCTCGCCGACGGCCTGTCGGTGACCGACGCCGCCCTGAGCTCCGGACAGTCCTCGGGTCGCACCGTCGTCTTCGCAGGAGCGACGCTGCTGCTGACGATGATCACCGCGATGCTCCTGTCCCCCGGGAGCTTCCTGCTCTCGGCCGCGGTCGGCGTCTCCGCCGCCGGGATCATGGGCATGTACGGAGCACTGCTGGCCGTCCCCGCGATGCTCGTCCTGCTCGGGACCAACATCGACCGGCTGCGCATCGGCGGACCGAGCCGCAGCGGCGGCGGGTGGGCGCGCTACGCCGACGCCGTCCAGCGACGCCCGATCCCGGCAACGGCGGCAGCCCTCGTGGTCCTCCTGGCCCTCGCCCCCGCCGCCCTGGGCCTGGACACCGGCCCTCCGGACGTCCGGACGCTCCCCTCCGACACCCGGGCACGGCTCGACACCGAGACGACCGCCCGGGCGATCGGACCGGGATGGATCGCCCCCGCGCGGATCCTCGCCGCACCAGGGCCACAGGGTCGCCCGCCGTCCCCTCCAGCCGTCGACCAGCTGCGCCAGGAGCTCCGGAGCGACCCTGCGGTCCAAGCGGTGCTCGGCCCCGAACGCGGCCGCGACGGCGTCCTGGCGCTGACGGTCATCCCGAAGCGCGCCGCGAACGACCCCGAGACGGACGCGCTGCTCCGGACCCTTCGCGCCCGGGCGCGCGAAGCACCTGCCGAGGCTGGCCAGGTGTCCGTGGGCGGTGTGGCTGCGCAACTGGCCGACTACCGTCGCGTGCTGTCGGCCCGCCTCCCCGTGTTGATCGCCGCACTGAGCGTCGTCGCGCTGCTGGCGCTGATCGTCGTGCTGCGGGCCCTGGTCGTCCCCCTGATCAGCATCGTGCTCAACCTGATCACCGTGACCGCGTCGCTCGGCGTCCTGGCACTCGTGAGCACCGGCGAGGACCCGCTGCTCGGCGGCGCCGGCTTCGCCGACATCCTCGCCCTGTTCGGGATGTTCGCGATCGTCTTCGCGCTCTCGCTCGACTACCAGGTCTTCATCCTCGCCCGCATGCGCGAGAGCTTCGACCACACCGGACGCCTCGACCTCGCCATCACCCAGTCGATCGACGCCACCGGGCGCGTCATCACCGGCGCAGCCGCCATCATGGGAGGCGTGTTCCTCGCGTTCATGGCGACCAAGCTGCAGACCGTCCGCCAGCCCGGAGCCGGGCTCGTCACCGCCGTCGTCATCGACGCCACCCTCGTCAGACTCGTCCTGCTGCCCGCGACGATGCGACTGGCCGGCCGGTGGTGCTTCTGGCTGCCCGCATGGCTCGACAGGCGTCTCCCGCGATTGGCCCTTGAGGGCCCGTCACAGCCCACGATCTGCACCCCCCCGGCCCCGGCGACAGCCCGCCAGCTGTGAGCACACCGACACACCTCACCGCCAAGGGCGACGCCCGCGCGCGCCTCATCATCGAGGCCACCCTGCGATGCCTGGCGACAGACGGCTACGCCGGCGCCTCGATCCAGCGGATCGCCGACGAGGCCGGGATCCCGAAGCGGTCGGTCCTCTACTACTACGGCAGCCGCGACCAGCTCTTCGCCCACGTCATCCCGGCGATCGTCGCCCGCTTCGTGGACCAGGTCCAGGAAGCGGTCGCCGGCCTCGACAACGCCCCCGCCGTGGTCGACATCGGCTTCCACGCCCTTTGGGACGCGCTCACCCAGGACCGCGGACTCATGATCGCCTGGTTCGGTCTGCAGACCGAAGCCATCACCAACCCCGAGCTCCAACCCGTCGCCGACGCCGCAACGGGTCGCCTGCGCGGACTCTTCGCCCAGCTCATCACCGAGCACCAGGCACGCGGCGGCGCCCTGCGCATCCCGTCCGCGACCCTCCAGACCCTGGTGCTCGCCGGCATCCAGGGCCTGGCACTGGAATGGCTGGCCCGCGGCACCACCCCAGACCTCGAACGCTCGATCGCCGAGTTCCAGGCCTGGGTCGTGCACGTGGCCAGCTGACGAACGCCGGACCGGGGCGCCCTACGCCGTCTCGACCGGGGGCCGTCTGACACGGCCTGGACATCTTCTCTTACAGTGTGTCAGGCTATGTGTCGGCCCGTTCAGGACACCCCGAGCCAGCAAGGAGATCCCGTGCGCCGCCCCGCCCCCCCCCCCCCGTCACACCCCCCGCGCGAGTCCGGAGGCCCGCATGACCGGCACAGCGTCCACGGTCGCACACCGGTTCACGCACGTCCGGGCCGGCCACTGTGCGTCGGGAAGCCTTCGCGACGTCCTCGCCTTCCATGGGCTCGACTACGGCCGTGGCCCCCTGTCGGAGGGGATGTGCTTCGGGCTAGGGAGCGGTCTGGGCTTCATGTACGCGCCGGTCCCGCAGGTGACGCCGCCGATCTACGTCGTGGGCAGGACCGAGGCGCTCGAGGAGAGCTTTGCCCTGAACCTCGACGTTCCGCTCTCGATCAGAGACACGGACGGTGCGGCGACCGGGCTGCGCTGGGTCCGCGAGGAGCTCGAGCGCGGCCGGCCCTCGATCGTGTGGACGGACATCGCCGAGCTCGAGTACCTGCGGGTTCGGATGTCCAACACCCGACACGCGATCGTCGTCGTGGAGGTCGACGAGGAGGCGGGTGTCGCGCTCGTGGCCGACAACGACCGTGACGGCCTGCAGCCGTGCTCGCTGGAGTCTCTCGCCCGCGCACGCTCCTCCAGTGGTTTCCCCGGTCCCAATCTGCACCGCACCTTCGTCTATGACTGGCCGGACCGCCTCGCCGATCCCGCCGCGGCGATCACGCGCTCGATCCGCGGGAGCATCGCGAACATGCGCGACGGCGGGGCCCGGCTCGGAGGCATGGAGGCCCCGGCAGGACTCGAGGGCGTGAACCGGTTCGCCGAGGACTACGCGCGGTGGCCGCAGACCTTCGGCGAGGACCTTCCCACCATCCTGTCCGCGCTGTCGATCTTCATCGTCAAGGCCGGAACCGGGGGCGCACTGTTCCGCTCGCTGTACGCCGAGTTCCTGTCGGACTCCGCGACACTCCTCGACGACGCCGCCCTGGCCGATACGGCTCGCACGGCGGACGGGCTCGCTGAAGGCTGGCGATCGCTGGCGGCAGCCGCGCGGTCAGGTGATCACGAGACGGGCACGGAGGTCCTCGCCGGTGTCGTGGCGGCCGAGCACCGGCTCGTCGAGGAGCTGGAGCGCTGGATCGCCCGCTGACCTCGATCGTCACGCGCCGGCGGTGATCTCCGGCAGCACGGAGCGCCACAGGCGCACGAGGGCGGCGAGGAGGTCCTCGTCCTCGACCTGCGGCGCGTCGAGATGCTCGGCCAGCGAACGCTGGGTCATCCAGACCAGCGCGAAGGCGTCCGCACGGATGGCGCCGGCCGGACGATCCGGAGTGAGCTCGCTGGCGCGCTCGACCACGGCCTCGATGAACCGGGCGTGGAACTCCCGCCAGAAGACGGCGACCTCGGGGTCGTAGGTGGACGCCTCGACGATCGCCCTGAGCGTCGCGTGGTCACCGCGGAACGCCTCCAGAACACCGCGGAGCGTCGAGTGCAGATCGTCGTCCCGCAGCTCGAGCCAGGCGTCCGCGGCGACGTGCGTCCGTCGTTCGAAGCGGGCACCCAGAGCGAGGATCAGATCGCGCTTGTCCACGAAGTACGCGTAGAAGGTCGGCCTCGAGATCGAGGCCTCCGCCGCGATCGCGGCGACGCTGACCTCGGCGTAGGAGACCCCCCGCCCCAGCAGCTGCACGGTCGCCTCGAGAATCGAGTCCCGGTTGACCGCCGCGGTCTGACCGCTCGCTGGACGCTTGGAGAGCACGCTCATCTCCGGAGACGATACACGACGTCGACCATGGACTTTTCACCCATTCTGACGCTGCTCTTGACAGCCTGTAAAACATCTGGTTAGGCTCGCTGTCGTCCCTGGAGTCGCGAGTCGAGGAGAGCCGTCCCGCATGTCTACGTCGTCGCCTGATCTGAAGAACGTCCGAGTCGCCGATCCGGAGCACTGGCGCGAGGGCGCGCCGCTGGAGCTGTTCAAGCAGCTGCGCAGCGCGTGTCCCGTGCACTGGAGCTCGGGCATGACGAGCTTCCCCGACGAGCCCGGGTTCTGGTCGGTGACCAACCAGGAGCTCGTCCACGAGGTCAGCCGCAACTGGCAGCTGTACTCCTCCGAGCTCGGTGGCATGGTCGGCATGCCGTGGGTGCAGCTCGAGGTGCAGAACGGGATGTTCATCGGCATGGACCCGCCCAAGCACGGCCGGCTCAAGTCGCTCTTCCAGCGCGGGTTCACGCCCAAGCGGATCGCCGAGCACGAGGACGCGATCCGCGCGATCGCCCGCCAGGCCCTGGACAGGCTCGACGGCCGCGAGGAGATCGACGTCGTCACCGACTACGCACAGCCGGTCGTCTCACGCGTCATCGGCAGCTTCATGGGCATCGCCCCGGAGGACGACGCGATGTGGGCGGAGCTGATGAACCGACTGGTCGGCGGCGACGACGCCGAGATGAATCCCGAGGGACCGCAGGACGTCATCGAGACGGTCATCCCGATGATCGTCGAGCGCTGCCAGGTGCTCATCGACGAGCGACGCGAGAACCCGACCGACGATCTCATGAGCATCCTGGTCAACGCGGAGGTCGACGGCGACAAGCTCAGCGACTGGGAGATCGTCATGGGCTTCATCCTGCTCGTGACCGCGGGCAACGACAGCACGAAGGCCACCTTCTGCAGCGGCGTCAAGGCGCTCATCGAGAACCCCGACGAGCGCGCGAAGGTCATCGCCGATCCCGCGCTGATCCCGAGCATGGTCGAGGAGTGCCTGCGGATGTTCCCGGCGTTCGCGCACTTCCGCCGGACGGCGACCGAGGACACCGAGCTCGGCGGCTGCCCGATCAAGAAGGGCGACAAGGTCATGATGTGGTACCCGGCGACCGGCTACGACGAAGCCGTCTACGACGAGCCCGAGGCGTTCCGCGTCGAGCGCAACCCCGAGCACCAGGCGTTCGGGGCCGGCGGCCGTCACTTCTGCCTCGGGACCGCTCTGGCCCGGCTGGAGCTGAAGGTCATGTTCGAGGAGTTCCTCGGCCGCTACCCCGACCTCGAGTTCGCCGGGCGGCCGCGGTACGCCACCGCGATCTTCGTGAACCAGCTCACCACGCTGCCGGTGCGACTCGGCACCGCCTGAGTCCCGACCGCGCCACCAGCACCCACGAGGAGCATCTCATGACCCAGACCTACGACAACATCGTCATCGGCGGCGGCGCGGCAGGCTGCGTCGTCGCCGCGCGACTGAGCGAGGATCCCGACCGCAAGGTCCTCCTGCTCGAAGCCGGCGGCCACAACCGCCGACTGTCGGTGAAGGCCCCTGCGGCGTTCTCCAGCCAGTTCGGCACCAAGCTCGACTGGGAGTACTGGACCGAGCCCGAGGAGAACCTGTTCGGCCGCAGCCTGCACGAGCCACGCGGCAAGCTCCTGGGCGGCTGCTCCTCGATGAACGCGATGATGTACGTCCGCGGCAACGCCTACGACTACGACTCGTGGGTCCAGCAGGGAGCCGACGGCTGGTCGGCCGAAGAGGTGCTCCCGTTCTTCCGCCGCTCCGAGCGCAACGCCGACCTCGCCGGCCCCTACCACGGCACCGACGGCCCGATGAGCGTCTGCACGGTGACGCCGGACCCGGTCACCCGCCGCGTGGTCGAGGCCTGCGTCGAGGCCGGCTTCGAGCGCCGTGACGACATCAACGGCGAACGTCAGGAGGGCGTGACCTTCACGCAGGTCAACCAGCACAAGGGCGTCCGCCACGACACCGCCACGGCCTTCCTGCAGCCTGCCCGCAGGCGCCCCAACCTCACCGTGCGCACCGGAGCCCTCGTGCACCGCGTGCTCCTGCGCGACGGCCGAGCCGACGGCGTGGAGGTCTCCTTCGGCAAGGACCGCGAGATCTTCCGCGCGGCCGGCGACATCGTCCTGAGCGCCGGCGCGTTCGGCACCCCGGAGATCCTGCAGCGCTCGGGCATCGGTCCTGCCGACCACCTGCGCAGCGTCGGCGTACCCGTCGAGATCGATCTGCCGGCGGTCGGTCGCAACCTGATGGAGCACCCGTTCCAGTTCGTCAACTGGGAGCTCAAGGGCGCCGACCTCGGGCTCGCCGACATCTCCCACCCCAAGCACCTCGCACGCTGGGTCGCCACCCGCAAGGGCAAGCTGGCCAGCAACGTCGGCGAGGCACTCGCGTTCTTCCGCACCGACCGGTCGCTCCCGGCGCCGGACATGGAGTTCGTCATCGCACCGCTGTTCTTCTGGGAGCACGGCAAGCGCCAGCACCCCCGGCCGGCGTTCTCGATCGGCCTGTCCTACATCGCCCCGACCAGTCGCGGCTCGGTCATGATCCGCTCCAGCGACCCGACCGACAAGGCGCGCGTCAAGTTGCGCATGCTCAGCGACCCGGCCGAGGTCACCGCCATCGCCACCGGGATCGAGCGAGCCCGCGAGGTCGCCGCGCAGCCCGCACTCCGCGAGATGTGCGGGATGGAGATCAACCCGGGCCCGTGGGTCCGGACTTCCGAGGCGGTCGGCGAGTACATCCGGGGCACCGTCGAGCACACCTACCACCCGGCCTGCACCGCCCGGATCGGCTCCCCCCAGGACGGGGCCTGCGACGCCCGGCTGCGCGTCCACGGCGTCGAGGGCCTCCGCATCGCGGACGCCTCGGCGATGCCGACCATCACCCGCGGCAACACGCACGCACCCACGATCATGATCGGCGAACGCTGCGCCGACTTCGTACGTGCCGGCAGCACCGACCGGCCCGCAGCATCGCACGGTCAGCTGATCGGCCAGGTCGCCTGATGAGCACGCCAAATCGGCGAGCCGACCGGGCCGGTCTCGGCGTGGAGCGGGCCGCGACGCCGCCGAGTGCCGAGCGGGCACAGGCCGTCTACGACGCGTTCGTCGACGTGATGACGAAGGCCACGCTGCACTCGGAGATCAGCAGCCGGCTGAGTTTCGCGGACATTGTCGCGCACGTGCACCTGCGTGACGCCCCCCAGGAACTGGCGCTCACCCTGCTGTTCGATCGCTCGCCCGTCGAGATCGCCCACGGCGCAGTCGGGCAGGCCGACGTCGAGCTGTTCATCGACACGCAGGACGTCCTGCGCTTCTGGACCGGGGACATGCACCTGGCGATGGCCATCGCCGCAGGCCACGTCGACTACAGCGGGCCCGTCCGAAAGCTGCTGCGCATCGTCCCGATCGCACGCCGACTCGTCGCGGATTTCGCAGCCCAGGCGCTCGACAGCGGCCTCGCTGCCGAAGACGAGCCAGGGCTGCGTTCACCGCTCGTCGCGCCCATCACCGACTGAGAGGAACCCGACCCGTGTTGGCCCACACCATCGGTGGAGCGCTTCAGCAGCGACCAGCGCCCTCGTCCCCCCGGCAGGGCGCGGTCTGCCCGCGGCCTCCTCGTAGGCTCCGCCCATGACGCTCGAGTCGACCGGAACCTCCTCGCCCTGGTTCGCTCTCGGGCACGACCACCGGCTCATCCTCGAGCAGGTCGAGCGCTTCGCCAGGGACCGCTTCTGGCCGGTGCAGGAGCGGATGGACACCGAGGAGTGGTGGCCCGACGACGCGTTCCCGGCCCTCGGCGAAGCCGGCTATCTGGGCTGCACCGTCCCCACGGAGCTGGGCGGTGCCGGCCTGGACTTCTTCTCCTCGGCGCTGGTCGCGCAAGCGCTGTCCAAGTGGAACCCCGCTGTCGGCCTGGCGGTCCTCGCCCACGAGAACCTCTGCCTCAACAACATCCTCGCCAACGGGTCCCCGGACCTCGTCGAGCGGTTCATCCCCGGCATGAGCGACGGGACGATCGTGGGCGCCCTCGGGCTGACCGAGCCGGGCGCGGGCTCCGACGCCCTGGGCAGCATGCGGACGACCGCCAGGCGCGACGGCGACCACTACGTCCTGAACGGCACGAAGCTCTACATCACCAACGGCCCGATCGCCGACGTCGTCCTCGTCTACGCGAAGACGACCCCGGAGAACGGCGCGCACGGCATCACGGCCTTCGCCGTCGAGACCGACACGCCGGGCTTCGAGGTCGCGCAGAAGATGATCAAGATGGGCTTCCGCGGCAGCCAGACCGCGGAGATCGTCCTGGACGGCTGCCGCGTGCCGGTCGAGAACGTCGTCGGCGAGGTCGACAAGGGCGTGCGGGTCGTGATGAGCGGCCTGGACCTCGAGCGCATCGGCCTGGCGTTCATGATGATCGGGATGTGCGAGCGGGCCCTGGAGCTCAGCGTCGACTACGCGAAGTCGCGCGAGCAGTTCGGGCAGGCGATCGGGACCTTCCAGTTCGTGCAGGGCATGGTCGCCGACATCTACGCGGAGACCGAGTCGCTGCGGGCCTTCTGCTACCAGGTGGGCGCCGAGGTCAATGACCTCGAGCACGGTGCCAACCGCCAGCACGTCAGCAAGCGCGCCGCCGCGGTCGTGCTGCAGGCCGGGCTCGTGCTGATGCGCTGCGTCGACCGCGCCGTGCAGATCCACGGCGGGTCGGGCTACATCTGGGAGATGGAGGTCAATCGGCTCTACCGGGCCGGCAAGCTGCTGCAGATCGGCGCCGGGACCAACGAGGTGCGGCGGATCATCATCGCGCGGGACCTCTTGGGCCGCTGAGCAGCTCGACCGCGCAACCCCCTCGGGCGGGAAGAGGTAGGCGCCACGTCCAGGTCGGCCCCGAGCGACGTCGCTACTCTTCTCCCGCGCAGCGAGGTGCGTGGTGTGGTTCCCTTTGACGCCCGTGGTTGACCGCATCGGCCTCATCCGGCTCTACGCCCTGCTCGTCCTCGGATCGCTGGCCCTGCACGAGGTCCGCTACGCACTGCCGTCCGGACAGGCGCTGGAGGCCTCCCACGGCGGGGGCCACGGATACCTCGCCCTGGTGTCCCCGCTCGTGGGCATGGTCGCTGCGCTGGTGCTCGCCACCGGCGTGCTCCGTGCTGCGGCGGCGGCCTCGACGACGCCGGCCTCCGTCCTGCGCGTGGCCCGGCTGTGGCCGCTACTGAGCGCCGGGGTCTTCGGACTCTACGCGGGGCAGGAGCTGCTGGAGGGTGCGCTCGCCCACCATCACCCCGAGCGCTTCGCAGCCGTCTTCGGCTCCGGCGGCTGGATGGCGATGCCCACCGCGATCGCGATCGGAGCCGCCCTCGCCTTCACGGTTAGGATCGCCGACGCCGCCGTCAGGAAAGCCCGGGACGCCGGCGCGATCGCGCTCGAGATCCGGCTCGTCCCCGCGGCTCCCGCGCTGCGGTTCGCCTTCCGGGACGTTGTGGTCCCGCGGGCCGCTCCCCTGCGCCACCGCGCGGGCCGCGGTCCTCCCCGAACGGTCTGAAGCACGACGTCGCCTTCCAGCCGGAAGGCCCGCGCTGACACCGTTCTCGACCAGACCTCTCGGAGGATCCATGACCCTGCCTGCACGCGGCCGCCTCTGCGCCGCCGCCGGCCTCGCCCTGCTCCTGCTGCCCGCCACCGCGGCGGCCCACGGAATCTCGGGCGACGCCACCGACAAGACCACCCTGGAATACGTCCCGCTCGGCATCGAGCACATGCTGCTCGGCTGGGACCACCTGCTGTTCGTCCTGGGAATCGTGCTGCTCGCACGCGCCCCCATGCGTGCCGCCAAGCTCATCTCGTTCTTCGTCGCCGGACACAGCTTCACCCTGATCGTCGCGACCCTCGCCGAATGGCGCGTCTCCCCCACGCTCGTCGACGTGGCCATCGCGCTCAGCGTGGTGTTCGTCGCCGCCCTCGGCCTGCAACGCGAACGACTCGACGACCGCGCCGTCTGGCCCGCCGCCACCACCCTCGGCTTCGGCCTGATCCACGGCCTCGGCCTCTCCACACGACTGCAGGACCTCGGCATCCCCGACGACGGACTCCTGGGCAAGACCATCGCCTTCAACGTCGGCGTCGAGATCGGCCAGCTCGTCGCCGTCCTGATCATGTTCGCGATCGTCTTCCTCCTGGCCAAGCGCATCGCGCGCTGGACCGAGGTCCGGCGCAGCATGTTCGCCGTCATCGGCGTGGCCGGCCTCCTGGCCGCCGTGGTCCTCGCCGTGCAGGGCGAGGACGACCAGCCCAACGCGACACCCGACCGGAACGTCAGCTCCGCAACCGCGGGCGTGTGTACGACCGTCGACGAGACGCCCGTCGGGGGCCTCGCAGGTCAACACCCGGCCAAGAAGTTCTTCGGACCCGCGGAGCAGGTCCCGGAGGAGGACCTCGCACACGTCCGCGGCGACGGCTGGGTGATCGTCCGCTACAGCGCGACCGCCACCCCGGCGCAGGTCCGGGCCCTGCAGACGTGGATCGACGGATCGGACCGCGCGATCGCCGCCGCACCGGACCCCAAGCAACGCCAAGCACTCGTGGCCACGACCGCCAGACGGAAGATGAGCTGCCAGCGCCACGACGTCTCGGCGATCAAGCAGTTCGCAGCCGCGTGGCTCGAAGACGTCAAGGCTGGGCGAATTCAGTAACGGCGTGGGCGGGACGCTCCGGCCCAGGCGGCGCGCGCCCCCGGCTCCGTTGCAACACCGACCCCTTTCGATCGTGGCACGGCATCCCTGCCGTGCCTGGTCGTTGGGGATCGGTCCCGCACCGGGCGGGGCCACCGAGATGCATCGGAGGCGTCGGATGTCGACGAGTACCAAGCAGCGACCGTCGAAGGAGACGGAGGAGGAGCGCCAGGCGCGCCGGGAGACGGACCGTCAGCGGGCGCAGGAGGCGGTCGAGGCGCTGCGGTCGAGCGAGGGGTGGCAGCGGTGGCTGGGGTTGCGCCGGCACTTCCACCGGTACTCGCTCTCGAACCAGTTGCTGATCGCGTTGCAGATGCCGGAGGCGTCGAGGGTCGCGGGGTTCCGGGCGTGGCTACGGCTGGGCTACTGCGTGGCTAAGGGCGAGCGGGCGATCCGGGTGTGGGTCCCGATGCCGCCGTCCAAGGCGCAGCTGAAGGAGTGGATGGAGGCCGGGGCCCCGGCCAATGAGAAGCCGCGCGTGCGGTTCCGGCTCGGACCGGTGTTCGACCGCTCGCAGGTCGTGCCGCTGCCGCCGCCGGCCGAGCCGGTCCCGTTGGACCCGCCGATCATCGAGCCCGAGGGCGACTCGCTGGGTTGGGCGTTCCCGCGCCTGTGTGCACTGGCCGGCGAGCTGGGCTGCGGCGTGGTGATCGAGCGGATGCCCGACGGGACCGGCGGGTGCTTCATGCCCGAGCTGCGCGTCATCTCCCTGAACGAGGCGAACTCGGTGAACCATCAGGTCAAGACGATGGTGCACGAGCTTGGGCACGCGCTGATGCGCTGGTCGATCGAGAAGGGCGAGGTCGAGCTGACCTACTCCCAGGAAGAGCTCGTCGTGGAGTCGGTCGCCTACACGGTGTGCGGCTCGATCGGACTGGATACCAGCGACTATTCCATCCCCTTCCTCACCTCCTGGAGCGAGCGGACGCCGATGGAGGTCGTGGAGCGCTGCGCGGCGTGGGTCGACCAGATCGCCAAGCGCATCGAGGACTGCGTCGGCGACCCGCCCGGCAGTCCGCTCGTCCCGATCCCGGGCGCCTAGCTCGCGAAGCCGGCGGCAGCCAGCTGGGTGCCGGTCAGCTCCCACGGCTGGCCGGCACCCCACGCTGCGGCGATCTCGTCCAGGAAGACGTGGAGCTCGGTGCGGTTCGGCGGGCGGCCGAGCCAGTGCCGCAGTACGACGGCCGCGACGTGCCCTTTGTCGGCCGTGGTCTCCCAGTCCAGGAGCACCCGCGATCCGGAGGCGAGCACCAGCTCGCTCCGCCCGCCACGGTTGCTACGCACGCAGCATGTGATGTGGGTGCGCTCACCCTGGACTGCGCGCACATAGATGCCGGCGTACGTGGTGACCGCGCTCCCTGACTGACCCCCCTTCATGGTCTTCAGAACCGGGAGAGGCAGGAGAGGTTGGGAGGTCCTGGTCGGGGCTTGGAGGTCGACGGGGAGTTGAGTGGTCCGCTGTCGACCGGGTGGTGTTCGAACCCGGCCTCAAGGCTTGCGCCCTTCACCGGCACGAGTCAAGCCCGCGGGTCGCCTTCGGCGAGTCCTGACGGACCGGGCTTGACACGCACCGGCTCGGTCGCGGGCGCACGGCCATGTCCGAACACCACAAGGCCGACAGCTCAAAGAGCGGGCCGCCTCCGACCAGCAAGCAGCTGCGCTACCTGCGCCAGCTCGCACTCGATCGCGGCGTGAGCTTCACGCCGCCCAACAGCAAGGCCGACGCCTCGCGGCAGATCGCCGCGCTCAAGGCCCGAACCCCCGACTCCAGGTCGGACCGCACCCGGGAGATCCGCAACGTCCAGAGGGACATGCAGTCCCGCGGGGACGCGGCGCGCGTGCGCGACCACGAGCTCGAAGGCCACGGCAGCACCGCCGCCTGGAAGGAGCGCAACGCATGAGCCCGCTCACCTCCGTCCAAGTCGCCGCCTACACCACCGCCGCCGGCGAGGACCGCATCCTGCAGGCGCTCCGCGGATCGCGCGGCTACCGCCTCAACGACCTCCCCGCCGCCGCGGGCGAGGGTCAGGCCTACCTCGTGGAGGCCGACATCCCGGACGTCGAGGAGCTCCGTGCGGTCGTCATGGACTACCTCGCCCAGACCGAGCTCAGCGGCCTCGTCCCCATGGACCTGCGCCGCATCTACCCCGACGCCCCCGGCTGGGTCCGCGGAGAGCGAGACGCAGCATGAGCCCGCTCGACTACCCCGACCCCGCCGAACGGCTCGCCGCCGACGAGACCGACCGCGCCCTCGCCCAGCTCCTCGGCGACTACGTCACCCGCCGCGCACACCGCACCACCCCCGAGGTCCTCGACCTCCTCACCGCCGCAGGCGAACACGGCCACCAGGCCATCTCCCAGATGCGCGACCTCATCGCCTTCTACGAGGCGCTCCACCCGGGAGGCGCGTCATGAGTGCCCTGCGCGGCGATGAGACCGCCCTGTACCGCGAGCACGCCGACCGCCTTCAGCGTGTCGTCCGCACACGCGTCCGCGGCGGCGACCAAGCGCTGGTTGAGGACGCCTGCAGCTTCGCGTGGATGCAGCTGCTGCGGTATGGGCCCGACCGCGAGACGGTGTTCCCGTGGCTCGTGCAGGTCGCCACGCGGGAAGCGTGGCGGCTCGTCGCCGAGGATCGCGCGACCGGCATCACCGGCACGTCGCGTGCGGACACGGGGCACCCCGGTGTCGCAGCGGACATCGAGGAGCAGGTGGCCTTCCGCGACCTCCTCAACTCCGTCGCGAGCCTTCCGCAGCGCCGCCGTCAATGCCTCGCCCTGCTCATCGCCGGTCACAGCTACACCGAGATCGCCAGGGCCACCGGCTTCTCCCTGACCGCCGTCAACAAGCAGCTCGTCAAAGCCCGCTCCACCCTTCGCCAGCACGGTCACGACCTCGCCTGACGACGACCCTGTCCAGCCTCCGCCCCAAGGAGCAACTGGACCGGCATACAGTTGCACTCCTTCGAGTGCGAGCTCGATCCAGGGGGGAGTCGACAGCCTCTCGCGCGACTAAGTATGTGTGCTGTCGATCGGAAAACTCGCCGCTGGCAAGGAGCAGTACTACATCGAATCCGTCGCCCAAGGCCGGGACGACTACTACACCGGCAGCGGCGAAGCACCTGGGTCCTGGATCGGGACCGGCGCGGACGAGCTCGGGCTCAGCGGCACGGTCGAGCCTGACAAGTTCACGGCGATCATCCGAGGCACGACGCCGGACCAGAAGACCTCCTTGCGGCCAGCGACGGCGAAGGTCACCGTCGACGGGTACGACCTCACCTTCAGTGCGCCGAAGTCCGTCTCTCTTCTCTACGGCGTGGGCGACGAGCGGACGTCCCGGCTCGCCCGCGAGGCGCATGACGAAGCCGTCCGCCAGGCACTCGGCTACCTCGAGCGCGAGGCCTGCCAGGTCCGTCGCGGAGCCGGCGGGAAGCGCGTGCTCCCCGCGTCCGGGGTCGTTGCTGCAGCGTTCCGTCACCGCTCGTCACGTGCGGGAGATCCGCAGCTCCATACCCACACGGTCGTCGCCAACGCGGGGAAGGCGGAGGGCACCTGGTCGACCCTCGATGGCCGGATGCTCTACGCCCACGCGAAGACCGCCGGCTACCTCTACCAAGCAGCGCTGCGCGAACAGCTCACCCGGGACCTCGGCGTGGAATGGCTCGCCGTCGAGAACGGCATGGCGGAGATCCGCGGTGTGGACCCGGGCGTCCTCCGGCATTTCTCGCAGCGGGCTCACGAGGTCGAGCAGCACCTGAACGAAGTCGGAAGCCGCGGACGGCGCGCGCGTGAGCTCGCCATCCTCGAGACGCGAAAGCGAAAGGACTACTCCGTGGCACCCGACCGGCTGCATCAGGTCTGGCGAGCGCGCGCCGCCGAGCTCGGCTTTGGCTGCGATGAGATCGACGCGGTGCTTGGTCGTGCTCGACCTCAGGACGACTCGCCCCGTCCCGTCCTCGAAGCCGCCGAGCGGCTCGCCAGTCCGCACGGCGTGACGAAGAACGCGAGCACCTTCGACAGGCGCGACGTCCTGCGCGACTGGGCCACCGAGCACCGCGCAGGAGCGTCGGTCGAACAGCTCGAGCGACTTACCGACGTCTGGCTCGCGTCCGACGCAGCGGTGCCCCTGCCCGCGCAGGCCGCCACCCCGGCCGGCGGTAGCCGGTACTCCACGCGCGAGATGCTCGCCATCGAGCGCGAGCTCATCGACGGCAGCCACCGCAGGCGTTCGGCAGACGTGGCGCGCGCGCGACCGGAAGCCGTCGAAGAGGCGATCGACGGCCGACCGACACTGACCCAGGAGCAGGCGGTGGTCATCCGCGGGCTCACCCGCTCCGGCGACGGGGTCCAGGTTGTTCGTGCCGCGGCCGGTACCGGCAAGACGTTCGCGCTCGACGCGGCCCGCGAGGCGTGGGCCGAGAGCGGCGTACCGGTCGTCGGCTGCGCACTCTCTGCCCGAGCGGCCGTCGAACTGGAGTCGCAGTCGGGCATCCGCAGCGACACCGTCGCTCGCCTCCAGCGGCAGATCGCGCAGGGACACGGCGTGCCGAAGGGCGGCGTCCTGGTCGTCGACGAAGCCGGCATGGTCGGCTCCCGCCAGCTCGCGGCTCTCGCATCCGCCGCCGAGCGCGCCGACGCGAAGCTCGTCCTCGTCGGCGACGACCATCAGCTTCCGGAGATTGATGCCGGCGGCGGACTGAGCGGCATCGCGAAGCGGATCGGAGCGCTGCAGCTTCGGACCGTCATGCGCCAGCAGAGTGAATGGGACCGGGAGGCACTGGCGCACCTTCGCAGCGGGCGGATCGAGCAGTGGGCCGAGGCCTACCGGGACCGCGGACGGATCGTCTCCAGCCCCACCGCCGAGTCCACGCGGCGCTCGCTCGTCTCCGACTGGTGGATCGCCGCCCGCGACCCTCAGCTGGACACGGTGATGATCGCCCACCGCCGCACCGACGTCGCCGATCTCAACCACCGCGCGCGGCAGCTCATGATGGCCGACGGGCGACTCGGGGACGCCGAGGTGACCGCGCACGAACGCGACTTCGCCGTCGGGGATCGCGTCCTCGCCAAGCGCAACGACCGCCGGCTCGACATCGTCAACGGCGCGCGCGGGGTCGTGGTGGACGTAGACCCGGACCGCCGCGCCATCTTGGTGGAAGTGGCCGGCGGCGACACCGTGAAGCTCGATGCGGGGTACCTCGACGCCGGCCACCTCGACCACGGTTATGCGCTCACCGCGCACGCGGCGCAGGGAGCGACCGTCGACAAGTCGTTCGTCCTCGGCTCGGACGACCTCTATCGCGAGTGGGGCTACACCGCGCTCAGTCGCCACCGCATCGAGGCGCGCTACTACACGGTCTCGCTGGGTCGTCCCGAGCCGACGCTCCCCGGTGTCGAGCCCGAGCCCGATCCGCTCATCGAGGACCTCAACGCCGCGCTCAAGCCCTCGCGACGCAAGCAGCTCGCGCTCGACTCGACCAAGGGTCAGGAGATCGACGAGAGCGAACGGCCGGTCGGGACGTTCGGCGATCTGCGAGCTGCGGAGCGAGATCTGCGACGGGCGAGCGAGGAGCGCGACAGGATCGCGCGGCTCTTGGCCGAGGCTGAGGCGCGTCAGGGCGAACTCGCGGCAGAGCTCGAGTCGACGCCACGGAGGAAGCGGGCAGCGCGGGCCGCTCTAGGCGAGGCGCTCGAGCGACAGCAGGCAATCACTACGGAATGGCGAGGACGGGGCGCAGAGCTCCAGGCCGAAGTCGACGAAGCGCTCGGACGGCACGGCTCGTTCGCCGCCGAGCTCGAGCTACGTGGTCTCGACTTGGCGGACGCTCAGACCGCTGACCTGCCCGAGGTCGACGCTCCGGACGTCGCTCCGCAGATCGAGGCTGGTCCGGACCTCGGGCCGTAGGGGGGCGAATTCGTCCCGGCGCTCTCTATCGAGGACATGCTCCCCAACACCATTCAGGTCGTCGCCATTCCAGAACGCTGCTACCGCTGCGGAGGAGTCACGCGAGGCATCGTCGGCGTTCTCGCCCCCCGGTCGACGGGCACCGTGTTCCGCGAGTTCGACGAGGTCGCCGAATCGCTCGCGAACGTGCTCAATCCCGAAGTGCTCCGCGTCGGCGGGATCGGGCCGATCAAGCCGAGGCGGTCACGCACGCGTGGTCTGTACGTGAGCAACGGCTGTGTCCACTGCGACGCGATCCTCGGCAGTTTCCCGCTGTGGGAGCGCCTGAACGAGGTGCTCTCAGAAGGCTTCCAGTTGCACGACTTCGCCCTGAGCGTCCGGATCGGAGATCCCGCGCGTCAGTGAGTTCATTCAGCGTCCGACCAGCACGGGGCGGCTGCCCGACGTCTCAGAGCAGGTCGCGCTGTTCCGCGACTCGCTTGAAGATCGAGCCGAGGCTCGGCCAAACCGCGTCACGTGCGGCAAGCGCCCGGGCGCGCTCGTAGTTGTCTTCGAGGTAGCCCCGTAGCTCGGAGTCGGAGCCCGGCGCGAACGCAGGGCTGTCGGCGTACCCGCCGTCGGGCCGAGGAGTCGAGCCGCCGTAGTGATTGGAGCTGATTCGGCGCACGTCCTCGACGACGCCGTCGAAGGCTTCGCGGTCGGCGAGGCGCGCGAGCGTGTCTGCGTGCCCGAGGATTTGGAACACGTCGTAGTAATGGCGACCGAAGCGCCCATCGTTGGCGGTCGAGGAGTCGACGAACTGTGCGCCGACGTGGTGCAGCACCGAGAGCTTCTCCAGCAAGGTTCGAACGGGCAGCAGCGCCCGGACTCGGAACGACCCGAGGTCCTCGTACCCTTCCGCAGCGACCTCCTGAGCCAGCAGCAGCAGCGGGGTGATCTCCACACCCTGGCTTGGCCACTCACCGCCGGCGTAACCGAGTTCCAGCTGAACGCCCCCGGCGATGATGCCCTCGATGGCCGGCGCCTCCAACCTGGTGGGATAGACCAGGATGTCGGCGCGGTTGGGCCATTTGCCACGCCCGGGTGGCCGAGCCTCGTTACTGGTCAAGCCGAGCTGGCCAGCCACCCGCGTGGACATCTGCTCAAGCAGCCGCTCGCACTCCTTGCGGCTTTGGGCCTCGGTCTTCTGCACGAGGATGTCGACGTCCTCGGAGAACCGGTCGATCAGCTCGTACCCTTTCGACAGGCTGGTCCCGCCCTTGAAGACGACGTCCGCCCCGTACCCATCGGGGCCGCAGAGCACCCGCAGGACCTGGCAGACCCAGTAGTCCTTTTCGATGAAGACGGGCTGGTAGCCAGTCCGCTCGGCCGCCAGGCCGACGGCGCCGTCGAAGTCGTCGCCGTCGTCGCGCAGGAGCGTCATCCGACGAGGACCCGCAGAGCTTTGTCGGCTGTTCGCTTGTCGCGGGCGCGCGGCACCCGCCCGGCCGCTTGTGCGTGCCCGGCGTGCTGCAGGACCGCGCGCAGGCGTTCGCGAACCGCAGGAGGTTCGGTCGTGCTGGCGCGAACGATTCGGTCGATGCGGACCTCGCGGGAACGCAGCGCACGCGCGAAGCGGTCGAGCGCCTCGTCGGCAGGGACCTCGACATAGCGGTCCCACGCGTCCAGGGCCTCCAGCAGCGTGACCTCAGCCTCGTTGAGCTCCGACGTGCGCCTGCCGCGGCGCGCGTCGCGTCGAACAACCTTGACGTCGCGCGGCAGGTTGCGCGGGGAGCGCGTAGAGATCGCCAGCGTCAGCTGCCTGGGGACCTGCGTGGACAGGCCCAATGCGTTGGTGGCGCTCCACTCGGCGGCGCCGATGGCCTCGTGGTCGCCGAGGACCTCGCGAACGACGGCATGCCCCGGAGTGGGCGTCATCCCGAACTTGCTCTCGCGCCCACGCCAATAGACGCCGCGCCGGACGCGCCGCAGTTGCTTGTCTTCGACGAGGCGGCGCAAAGCGCTGTTGATCGCGTCCGGCGTGCCAAGGTCGTCGAAGTCCGAGACCGACCACGCGCGCTCGCCGCCAGCGAGTACGCGGCGCGTGACTTTGCGAGAGATCGAGCGATCTGCGGCGACTTTTGACATGGCTTAATGATCGTAACGCGTTACGCGAAAACGTCAATGCGCGGTCGTAAGCCGTGACGCAAAACCGTCAAAAACCGCTGCCCTGCGGCTACGAGCGGTGATCCCACCAAGCGGCCGTGGTCAGTATGGCCGGCTTCTGCGCGCCCTCGACGAGCAGTGCTCGGTCTCGCGCAAGTTGCTGGAGCTGAGGTGCCGACGCAGCGCTACGGGCGTGCTGGGACCGAGTCCGCGACGCCCGCGCGGCATCGCCGAATGCGCCGGCAACAGTCTTCGACGTGGTGACTTTGGGCTCTTCGCCGATCAGCCCTTGGATGAACCGGCGCGTCTTCTCGTCGGTCACAGGCCCCAAGAACAGCTTCGTGATGCTGTTGGCGAGGACACCGTCCACCCCCCGCGGGTAGCGCTCGTGGATCTGTGCGAGCGACTGCCAGATGGTCGCGATGCGGACGCCGTTCCCGGCCGCCTGCGAGAGGTGGCTCGGCAGGTCACGCAGCGGCGCGATGTTCGCCGTCTCGTCAAGCAACAGTCGAAGCGTCCGCTCGAGCGGCTTCTGCTGCCGCGTGCGATCGGCGGCCTCGTGGAGGATCGACGAGAGCAGTCCGACGACCAGCGGCGCGAGGAGACGCTGGTGACGAGCGCTTGCCACTACGTACAGCGTCGATTTGCCCCCGCTCAAGAACTCATCGAGTGTGAACTCGTCTCCCGCGCGTTCGAGCTCGGGGTATCGGTACGCCGCGAGCAGGGAGCCGGCCGACATGTAGGTCGTGCCCTTGTTGCGGTCGTCGAGCTTGTTGACGGCATCGATCTGCCGCTTCGCGTCCGCGCGGGCCGCATCGCTCAGGATGCTCGCGGGCTTCGCCGTCTCCTGCGCGTCGACCCATGAGAGGACGGTCGACATGGATTGCTTGTCGAGCGCTGCAGCGTGCAGCAACGGCGCGAGCAGCTTCGCCGCCTCTCCCCGCCAGTAGGCCGCAATCTCCGAGTCACCTCCGTCGGCCGCGTCGGCGATCCACTGCGCCTGCGCCAGCGCGTAGCTCCAGTGATCGCACCCGCGGAGAGGAGACCACGTCGCCGAGTCGGCGCCGAACGGATCCCAGATCCAGACGCGTCCGTTGTTCCGTCCACGGGCCTCGGCCGTCGCCTCGACGACATCGAGCTTCGTGCTCGTGACGACAGCTGGACCGTCGTGCTCGAGCAACCAAGGAATCACGTAGCGCGTCGTCTTGCCTGACCGAGTCGGTGCTATCAGGGCAACGTGAGACTCAGGGTGCGAGGCGACGAGCCGACCATCGAGACGGCCGAGAGTGAAGCGGCCCGGCTGGCGCGACCGGACGATCGTGTCTCCGAGATCACGGCGCCGGGCCCATGTCCGCTGCCGGCTCCCCTGCGCGTCGTACGGTCGCCGCGCAAGCGATGCCCGGGAGACGTGCGCGTCGACGCGCCGCCAGGTCAGCGCAGCGATGGTGCCGGCCGCGACGGCGACGATCGACGCGGTCAGCCACCACAAGATCGGACCCGGCATCGCCGCCCGCGCTTCAGGCGGGAAGGCTTGCGCCGGGTCGGCCCACTGGCCGTCGACGGCTATCCGAAGACAGCTGACGAGCGCCGAGGCGACGTCGAGGCCGACGACCGTCCTCGCGTTGACGACCTGTGTGGCGCACGGGATCGAGATCAGCGTCACGGCCGCGATGCCGACGACCGCGGCCATCTCGATCGCTACCCACGGATCGTCTTCTGCCGTTCGATCAGCCATCGGTTCCGAATACGTCGACCCACGCCGCTGGCGGACGCCGGGCAGGGGCCGGCGCGTGATTCCAGGACAGGTGGAGGTGATGCCCGCGGCCGTGGTTGCTGTCGCCGTCGTAACCGACCCATCGGAACGGCGGGCGTGGCCTGCCCTGCTGCGGTTCGGCCCACCGGGCGAGTCGGTCGATGTCGTCCCAGGAGCCATGCGGCCCCGGCACCAGGTCGACGCCGAGACCGAGCGGATGCTCCCCGTCGGCCGCGTGCCCGGTCGGGGCGTAGCCGTCGCTCACCTTCAGGCGGTATGCGGCGATGAGCGCGAGGAGGTCGGGGAGGATGCGCTCGTCGATGCTCTCCCCCGGCATGCCCGGGATCCCGACGATGCGTCCCCCGCCGGTGATCCGCCGAGTACCCGTCGCCTGCGTGACGATGCCGGTCTCGCAGGTCGGTTCGACCCCGGGCGCGCTCAGCCGCTCAGCCTCGCGAAGGACCTTGTCGACATACCACTGAGCGTGGTTGTAGGCAAAGAGCGCGTCACGCCACGAGCCGGGTGCACCGCTCGCGCGAAGGTAGTTCGCCGCGCTGTGAATCGCGTCGACGGCGTTGTACGGATCGCGCTTGCCGTCGCCGTCAGCATCGACGCCGTATGCCGTCCAGGTGCTCGGGAGGAACTGTGTCCACCCGATTGCGCCGGCACTCGACGGCCCCATGTTCTGCCCGAACCCGGACTCGATGCTCGTGAGCCCGGCAAGGATCGAAGGGCCTCGGGACCCGAGCTCGTAGCGTGCCGCGGCATCGCGGAAGATCGGCCGGAGCTCGGGCGGGACCTCGCCGCTCACAGCCCCGCCACAGGCGCCGGCTGCGCTGCTCGGCGTCCCCGCTCCAGCGCCGGCCGCGGCAGCCATCCACGCCACAAGGACCGCAGCCAGGAAGGTGATCACTCCTCCGGCGGCTGCCGTCCCAAGTGCGAGGGCCTTGATGCTCACCGAGATCTCCGCGGATGGATCTGCCGGGCACGTCGCTCGGCGCGCATGCGAGCGCGTTCCTCCGCTGTGCGACGGCGGACCAGCTGCGGATCGAAGCGGACTTCCCCATTTCCCTCCGCAGCGCGCATGAGCCGCTGCTCACGATCGAGATGCCCTTGGACGGAAGCTCGGAGCACCTCTTGCTCGGCTGGCGCGGCCGCTCGATACGCGACAGGGTCGACGCCGGCGGCGCGGAGGTGCCGATCGTCGTCGAGCGGAAGCCCTGCAGCGTGATCGCGAATGCGCGCCTCCCTGTACTCGCTGAGGTCCCGCGGGCTGACCGGTGATCCGCTCTGCGCATGACTCGTCACGGCGCGTCGCGCGACGTGCTCGGCGCGGACCGCCTCCGGGCTCTCGACATCCTTCAGGAGCTCGGCGCGGCGCTTGAGCAGCATCGCCTGGTCGGCGTCGGGGGTCGGGACGGGCAGGCCCTCGGCCCGGGCGGAGGTGTGAAGGTCGTCGTAGGACGCAAGGCGCCGATCGATCACGCGCAGTTCGCGCCGAGCCTGCTGCGTCTGGCCGACCCGCCTGGAGGCCGCCGCTTGCTGGTGTGCGACGGCGCGCTCGCCCTGGGAGTCGAGAGCCTCCGACGCGAGACCCGCGAGCGCTGCTCCGCGTGCCTCACGTCTCTCCCCCGCGAGGGCGCCCAGCTTCGACGCGGGCGCGGTCGCCGGTGCCGCAAGCTTGCGGCCGATGCGGGAGCCCATCCAGGCAAGCTGGGCGCCGTGATAGGCGGTGCTCATCATCGACCCGCCTTGCTGCCCTGCGAGCTTCTGGGACGTGCCCGCAGTCGCGAAGCCGAGCAGCTCTTGGCGCTTGAGGAAGACGCCCCACCACAGGGCGATCTGGACCAGCCAGACGCCGAACCAGCCGACGTCGAGCCGTGCCACCGTCGCCGCGACTGCCAAGACGACCGCGAGGAACACCGAGTAGAGGAGCTTCGCCACGAGCGCCCCGGCAAGCCGCTTCCCCCACGCCACGAACGTCGCTCGCCCTGACTCACCGAACGCCGGAGCCAGCAGGACGACCGGCGCGAACAGCAGCAGCAGGAGGGTCAGGATGGATGCGAGGAGGAGCCGCACCCCGATGTACGCGAGGAGAACGATCGCCCCGGTCATGCCGACGGCGATCAGCGCGAGAAGGGCGAAGCGAGGCACGGTCCCACCTGCCTCTTGCATGCTGGCCCGCTCCGGGTTCTTCGCGACGCGATCGCGAACCTCGTCCGGCAACTTCGGGTCCTCCCCGTCCCCGATCCCAACCGCGTCCAGCGCAGCTCCGCCGAGCGGGCCGGCGAGCGCGTCTACGACGCCTGGTCGCCCTCCCCCTTCGGCATCCTCGCCCTTAAGCAGGTGGTAGAGCCCGCGGCGCTGTCGTGAGGCCGCCGGGTACTCCAGCCATACGTCGGCATTGCTGATCGTCTGCTCGCCCTTCGCAGCCTGATCGCAGTACTCGACGGACCCGAACTGCAGCGCGCACCACGGATCGCGAACGGTCTGGTCGAAGATCCCTGAGACGGCATCCGAGAGTGCACGCTCGGGATCGTCGACCGGGCTTCCGGTAGAGGCGGCGAGGATTCCGACCGCCGCGTCGTTGGCCAGCTTGGAGGCGTGGCCGACCGTCCCGAGTGGGTTGGAAACGATCACGAGGCCGACCACCATCAGCCCGACGGTCGCGCCCAGCCCCGTGATCGTCTGTGAGGTCCTGCCCTGGACGAGTCCGCGCCACGTGCCCCACAGGGCGGCGATCGACAGCGCCGTGATGAACCACGTCTCACCGAAGACGTCGCGGTGCAGCCGATCGAGCGTCTCGCGCACGTCGGTCATCGCGGCGCCCAGCAGGTCAAGCGAGAACGCCCACTCGAGGAGGAGGAGCACCGCTTTCACGAGATAGACCAACGCCATCCAGATGAGCGCCGCGATGCTCTGCAGCGCACCCAGGAAGCTGTCGCCGAGGTTCGTGACCGAGAAGCCGACCTGGACATCGAAACCGTAGGCGCTGACCGGATAGGAGTGCGCGACGGAGCCGGATCTCGTGCAGTTCTTTCGGGCCTGAGCGCCGCTGGGCCGGCGACACCCAGGCGACCCCGCCCCCAGTGCAGAGAGCGGGTCGGCGTAGTCGCCCTTCGAAGTGGACGTTGACGGTGCCGCCGGTGCTGCGGTCACTCCCGGAGTCGGCGCGGGCGTCGGGTCGGGCGTCGCCGCCGCTCGTGGCACGGCTTCGAGGACGACGGCATCCGCGCTGGCGGACGCGGGCGCTGCCAGCGCGACTGCTACGAGGATCACGGCTCCGAGCCGCCGAGTCATCCTCGAGCGTGGGCCGGGGAGGTGTCGAGGACGTCGAGAAGGTCCTGGTCGGCGAGATCGATTTGGACAGCTCCGACGCGGCCCTCGTAGTCGCGCATGAGGCAGCGCCCGCGCCGGAAGCTCTGCAGGCGTGAGCGAAGCGGAGCGTCCTCAGGGTCGAGGCCGAGCAGGTCCAGGACCTGACGCGCTTCGTGGTCGGTCTCCACCCCGAAGCAGAACAGGGCGCCGAGGAGGTTGTCGAGGTCCCCCACGTCGGCGAGGGCCTGGGTGGCCAGGATCGGCGTTGCGTTCTGGCTTCGGCAAAGTCGGTTGATTCGCTGGACGAGGGCGCGTCCGGCTGCATCGCCGAGCAGCATCCAAGCCTCGTCGAAGAGCAGGACCTTGTGGCGGCTCGTGTCGCTCGCCATGAGGTGCGTCGCATACGTGGCGAGCAGGCGCAGAAGCGCCTGGCCCGTGCGCTCGTCTGAACTTATCTCCGCGCGAGGCGTGCCTGGCAGCGGGAGAACCAGATTGGCGATCCGCAGCACCGTCAGCCGCTTTGCGAGCGCCGGCCGTGTGGGGCTGTCCGCCTCGGCGAACGCGAGTCGAAGCAGCCCGCCTTGCGCGTAGGTCTCCAGCGCACGGCCGGCCTCGGTCGCGTCGTCACGGCCGTTGATCAGCCGGTCCACGACCTCCGCGCACGACGCCAGAAGACTCTCCCCCACCACGTCGACTGCCCGCCGGATCTCGGTCTGCCATGACGCCGGAACGGGAGACGGCAGGATGTCGATCAGGAAGCCGTAGGCGAGATCGGTGCGGGTGTCCTGCGGTCCGATCCGCAGCGGATCCAGGAGGCCGCGGAACTCGGGGTCCGGCGAGAGCGAGATGTGCTCGACGTCCTCCGGGTCGACGACGGCATCGAGCCGGTGGTCCCCCTTCGGGTCGACGCTAACCACGCGGGAGCCGGCGGCGAACGCCTGAAGCGCGAGCAGCTCGGCCGCCAGGGTCTTCCCGGAGCCGAGCGTCCCGGAGCACAGCATCGCCGGCGGCCTGGATGTCCGCGGTGCCTCCGTCAGGTCCATAAGCACCGGATGCGGTGCGCCCGTCAGCGTTGCGCCGATGTAGAAGCCGCAGTCCGAGCCCACCTGGTGCGTCGCGGTCGGGACCATCGCGCCGAGTTGCTCGCACAGGAGGACGTCCTCGTACGCGCGCGTGCCCGCGCGCTGGCCGGGGAGGTGCGTCGTGAACAGCTCGAGCTGCGATCCCGCAGGACGATGCAGCGTGATTGGTGCGTACTGCGCGCGGACGCGCTCCACCGCATGCTCGAGCTCGTCGCTGGTCGATGCGCTGACCGCGAGCGAGATCGTCGACCGCAGCAGCGGCGGCCGCTCGGAAGACGTCAGGTACTCCTCGAGCTCGCGCGCGACGGCCGGGCGGGCGGCAGTCAAGGCGGTCGCGCCGTGGTGCCCGTCCTGCTCCTCAGCGAAGACGTTGTCGGCGTCGACCAGTCGGCGTCGGGTCAGCGCGACCGCGCGGTCGTTTGCGAGCCACTGGGCCGTGAAGACCGCATCGACCGGGAACGGCAGCGCCTCGAGCGGCGCGAAGAGAAGCTCGGCCTGGCTGCCGGGGAAGGCCACGGTCTCGGGCAGTGCGCCAATGGCCAGGAAAGCCTGGTGCGTCTCTCCCAGCTCGGAGTGCGTCACGAGCGCCCGAGCCCCGACCTCGATCGGCGCGTCGAACAGCCGCAGGATGTCCGACTCGAGCGGCTCGAACCGCCACCCGCCGTCCTCGTCGTCGCTGTCCAGGACGAGAGCTTGCGGCAGCCACCGGGGATCGCTCTCCGGTTCGCCGAGACCTCGGCAGAAGGCCCGCCGGACGAGCCACTGGAGATCCCCGGTCGTGGCTCGCTCACAGTCCAGGAAGTCGGCAACGCGCGCATGGACCTTGCTCTCCTCCTGGATCAGCTTCGCCATGGCGCGCGCCGTGAGAGCGCGTGGGTCCCGGAG
This sequence comes from Paraconexibacter algicola, assembly GCF_003044185.1. Lineage (GTDB taxonomy): Bacteria > Actinomycetota > Thermoleophilia > Solirubrobacterales > Solirubrobacteraceae > Paraconexibacter > Paraconexibacter algicola. Next base: position 2,478,473 of record NZ_PYYB01000001.1, on the reverse strand, counting down.
GCCGAGGGCACGCGAAACGCTCGCGCGAAGATCGCGCGCGGGCTCTGCTCGCAGCGCGACTGCGAGGAAGACCTCTGGGGTGACTGACGCAAGGAGCGAGACCCGTGCCCGCTGCGCAGACACCATGCGATCGAGGAGCGCGGACTCCGGCTCAGGGGCGTCGGCGAGTCCGTAGGCCATGTCGGCGTAGTCCTCCACCGAAGTGGATCTGCTGACGCGGAGAATCTGGAAGTCCGCGGCGATCGTGTAAGCGAACCCAGCGATCTCGCCGAGCAGCTCTCGCTTGCGCGCGGACGTCAGCCCTGCGTACGACCGGGTGGTGAGCCGGTAGAGCGCCCACGCGTCGTCCGCGCCTCCGGCACCGAAGACGAGGTTGCCGTGAACGAAGGTGATCGGCTGTCTCACCGGATCACCAGCCGGCGTGACTGATCAAAGATGATCTCGAAGCCCTCCTCGAGCGCTGCGCCTTCCTCGCCTCGCAAGGTCAGTCGGCGACCGCGCTCGTCCGCTGTGGCGGCGACGCGCACGACGGCGGTTGCCGGCCCACGAACACGGCCTCGCCGGAGCCTGGGACCGCTCGCGTCCGGTGCCACCCGGACGTCGAGGAGCCGCGCCTGCTGTCCAGGCCTCGTTCCTCGCTTCCACGCCGTTACGACCCGCGGCCGGATCCTCCAGACGACGAGAGCGATGAACGCCTCGTGCGCCGGCCGGCCATCGACTTGGATCGACGTCAGCGCGTACGCGGCTGCGCCCGGGATCAAGGCCAGTCGCACTGGTGCAGGCAGCGCTCCGACAACCGTGCCCAGGACGGGGAGCTGCCCGACTACAAGGACGAGCAGCAGCGCCCCGGCGGCGTACCCCAGGCTGCGGAGCGGCAGCCCGTACGGCAGGGGTAGACGCCAGCGATCGATCCGGTGGAGCCGTCGGTCGAGCTGAAACACGACGCGGAACGAGCGGATCACGATCTCGTCGCGCTCGCGCATCAGTCCGCGACCGAGCCCCAGAGCGAAACGATCACGCCCTTCACCTGGTCGGGGGCGAACGCGAACCCTCCGACGATCATCACGAGCAGGGCGAGCACGAGCCCGCCGTTGATGTCGCGCTTGGCGAGAACCGGGATCGACACCAGCGCCGCAACACCCAGCAGGAGCGTCGTGGCCCAGGTCTTGATCTCCTCGCCCAGGTTCTGCCCGACGTCACTGGTCTCGGCGAGCGCCAGCGCCGGCACCGCCGCGTAGACGGCGAGCGCCGCCGCTGTCATCAGGACAAGCCTCATCACTGCACCTCCGGGTTGGTGTGGATCGCGCGTACGAGCCATCGCCCCGCCTGCCTTGTGACCGCCAGCTCGTACCGCAGGGTCATCTGGACGCCATCTCGGTCTGCCGTGCGAACGGTCGTCGCGACCCGCGACCCGAGACGCACCCAGATCACCGGGTCCGCCGAGAGGACACGTTGGGCACGGTCGGGGAGCACGAGCTTCGCGTCGCTCGAGAGGTCGGCGCGAAGATCCGAGCCATCGCGCGCGAGGTAGTTCCGCAGTGCCCGTTCCACAGCTGCAACGAGCTGCGGTTCGGTGACCTCGCGGCCGGCTCCTGGTCTCGCCGGGTTCTCGGCACGGGGAAGAGCGCCGACCACCGCCGGCTGACCAACCACCTGGCGTGCGCCCGCCACATCTCGCCGAACGGTCACGGAGAGTGCGACGCGCCCGCGCGTCGTCTGCGCCATGACCGTGACAACCTCGGTGCCACCGGTCGCGCGCCGAGCACCCGCGACGGAGGTCCACCGGACTCGTTGATCGAGTCCACCGGGCGGCCGCGGCGGGATCAGGTCGACGCCGTACGCAGCCAGGGTCGTCGAGGACTCCGAGCCGTCGCGGTCCCACGTCAGGTAGTCGCGCGCGAACGCTTCGGCGAAGGCCTGCGACCCCGGATCGGCTTGCGCTGGCGCTGACTGTCGCGGCGCAGGCGCTGCCGGCGTCACGAACAGATCTCGAAGCCCGACGGCACTCAGGACGGCGCACGTAGCGAGAAGCCCGGCGCGCGGTGCACGCGCGAGCCACCGCGTCGTATGAAGGCGCTGCGTCGCCACCTCGAGCATCAGCGCGCCTTTACGAGACGTGGCTGAGCGTGGTCAGTGGGTGCAGGCCCTTCTTCGATACGCACTTCGCCGCGGGGAGCCGCGATCGAGAACGGAACCTGCGGGTTGTGATCCCCCCTCCCCGTAGCGACAAGCCCTGCAGCAACGAGGCTCGCGCCGATGGCCAGAATCGTCGCGAGCCCGCGGCGGGAGGCTGCAGGTACGGGGCGTCGCGCTGGCTGGACGGGGAGGACGCCGTCACCAGAGATGCGAAAGCCGCGCTTCTCGGTCGCTACGGTCGGAGGGGTCACACCTACTTAGTCGCGCGAGTCGGGAACTACTCCCCCCTGAGTTCTGCCGCGCAGTCCGGCGGCTCCGGGGGCGCGGTGGTCCGCGCACCGGAGCGGGTTCCACCCGCGCTCGGTGAGATGCTGGGCGAGGTGGCATCACGCGAACGCATCCTCGAGAGCTTCCGAGCCGATCAGCGAGCGCTCGCCGCACAAGCTGAAATCCATGCATCCTCGTCAGAGCACGGGCCGTCCATCGGCTCGGCCCGCGAGGAGCTCGTCCGCGGCCGCCTCATGCAGTACATGCCAGCGTACGGCTACGTCCGCGGGGAAATTACCGCTCCTGATCTCGGCCCCAGCCGCGAATGGGACGTGATCGTTTACGACAGCACGGTAGGGCTGAACCTGACCGGCGACTCGCAGCCCGGCATCGTCGGGATCGAAGCTGTCCTCGCCGTCGTCTCCGTGAAATCCAACCTAAACACGGCCGCAATTGAGGAGTGCGCCGAGGCCGCCGCAGAGCTTCGAGCGATGCACGTCGGACAGGCTGGCGAGCGTCCCATTCCTGCCGTCTTCGCTTTTGGCTTTAAGGGCCTGACTGCCGCGAACTTGTCAAAGGCCGCCGAAGACGCGTGCGCCGTGCACGGTCCGCCGGGAGCAATCAACGGTTTGCTCGTGCTCGGGTCGGCCTGTGTGACCGCACTCGGGCCAGTGGAGTGCCATGACGAGGGTCAAGACGCTTGGGCTCGGTGGCTGGCAACCGTCCAGGACACGCTCCAAGTTGCCCCCCGGTCGCCGGTGAGGCTTTCGAGCTATTTCTACGCGACCGGCCAAGCCGAAGAACCCCGAACAACCGCCAAGAGCTTCGCCGGGAACGACGACCCAGACGGAGCCGTTGAGCCAGATGGACCTGTCCTTGATATCGCCTCCGACCTGCTACGGATCGACGAACGCGCGAGCGCGTCTCTGTCAACGTCGCTTCAGCTCCGTCGCATCGTTGACGAACTGTCGACTGACGATCCCGAGGGTGCAACCACCCTCTCAAGAGCAATTGCCGACGACGCGAGGTCACTTGAGGCGATTGCGGAACAAGCCGTCGGACTTCGCCTTGAGGCCGCGGCCCGCATGTTGCTCGTTCTCGAACGTGTTTCACCCGCGGTGCAGGCGCTGAACCGACGGATAGACGAACCCGATGCTCCGCGCGTAGAGCTCCTCGGCCTTATCGCCGATCACGATCCGAGCGACGAGGCGGAGGAGAGGTTGCACGCAGCGGCACGGGCCCAGCCCACCAACTCGGGGTATGCCATTCGGGAGGCGCTGCGTCTTGAAGCACCCGACAGCCAGCTTGAAGCACTCCGCTGTATCACCGCATCTAGCGACCGCCAACGAGCGCTCCTGGTAGCCGGAATGGCTTCTGCGCTCTCGGCGCTCGGGCGCGACGCTGACGGCATCGCCGATGTCCGGGCGGCGTTGGCTCTGCGCTGGAGTCCTTTGCTGGCTGAACGCCTTGCCATCATGCTGCTCCGCCGCGAGGAGAGCGCGGCATCGCCCGACGCGGCGGCGTACGTGGAGGCAGCCGATTTGCTCTCACAGGTTGCCGTCGAATCGCTCGCGACTGAACAGCCAGGAATGGCTCTTCAGATTGATTCGCGGCTCCTCGGTGTTCTGCAAAGACTGGGGCGCCCGGAACTCGTGCCTGAGCTCGCCGAGTGGTGGCTTGTGAGCGGGATCGACACGCTGCCAACGGATGCTCGAACGACGATGGCGCTGGCTTTGCTGGACTGCGATGAGCTCGCGCTTGCGCGGAGGTTCGCGCCCGCCCGTGCGCCGGCTTCGCCCGCCAGTCGGTTGCTTATGGCACGCGTCGCGCTCGCCGAAGGACGGATCGAAGCCGCTGTCGAAACGCTGGATGCGCTTCTGGCCGACGAGTCGCTCGAAGCGAGGCTGCGCAGCGAGGTGGCCCATGCTCGTCTGATCGCATCGTCTGACTTCGACGCCGAATGGAACGAATCCGCGGCAGAGCTGCTCGACGATCGCAAACTGTACGCCGCCGCTCTGCATGCCGCCCACCTTTCCCGTCGCGATCGCATCGGCGATGCAGAGATGGTGCTTCTGCCATACAGCGACACGGTTAACGGCAAACGCGCGCTGATCGACCTTCTGGCCGAGCAGCAACAGTGGGAAAAGGTGCTGAGTCTCGTTGAGTCCCTGGGAACCGATCCTCCGAAGGTCGAGCTTTTCCGCAAGGCCGTGGCGCTGCACGAGATCGGACGGATTACGGAGGCCGAGGAGCTGTGGACGGAGCTGCTAAACGACGAAAAGCTGTCGTACTTCCGGCGCGAGCAGGCCGCCTTCCGCGCGGCGAGCTCCCTCGCCGAGCGCCAGCAATGGGGTGCGCTGGCTGAGTTCGCTACACGCTGGCACGCCGTACTTCCTGCAAGCCCGAAAGCACCGTGGGCGGCCGCAGACGCGCTCGCTCGTGTCGGAGATCCCGTGGCCGCGCTCTCGATCCTCGACGCCGCTTCTCTCGAACCCGGTTCGGACAACGAACGTCTTCTGGTCGCGCAGCTGGCATCCCAGAGCCTTTCGCTACCCGAAGCACTCCAACGGATAGCCGACCTCTCCGACGAGATCGACCGTCGCGATGAGCGGCTCGAGGCGATGCTGATCACGGTCTCCGCCGGCGAAGCGAAGGACGACCTCCCGCCGGAACTCGAAGCGCGAGTGAGACTGACGTTCACTGATTTCTCCGAACGCTTCCCTGAGTCCGAAATCATCCAAGCCGAACCCATCGATGATGGGTCGGACTGGATCCGCCGGTTGGAGGCGCAGGCGAAACACCGACACCTTTTCGCGCGCAGAATTCAGGAGCAGATCTGGCGTGGGCAGGCGTCTCTTTCGCTGCTTTGTCTCCTAGGGAGGACTCCGCTCGAGGTCTGGCTGTTTTCGAACGTCCTCCCGCTGACGTATCCGGTGGACGCCGAGAACCGCGACGAACGGAAGGCAGCCGATGCAGCAATTGCCGGCGCCGCATCTTGGGACCTCTCAACGTTGGCCGTCCACACCCTGCTGGGCGCGGACCTACGAGAGCTTATGGCGAGTTCGCTACCCGGGTCGACGATCGCCCGCGCCGCCGCCGCCGACTTCCCGCGCGCACGTCACGGGCTGGCCTCGCTCGACCCGGACCGGTCCCCCGGGTCATTCACCTTCGACAGCGACGGACAGTCGCTTCAGATCGTCGAGAACAACCTCGATGTCCTGAACGGCATGCGCGACCGTCTGGACAGCGCGGAAAGCAGCCTTGCACGTCTAGTTGTGAGAGACCCTGACGCCAGCGGAGAGCAGGATCTCGAGCGAGCTCTGCGCGACACTGACCTCGACCCCTCGGCGTCGACGTGGCTAGGTGCAATCGCGGTCGCGCAACAGGCCAACCTTCCCTTCTTCAGCGACGACCGGTATCTGAGGCGGTTTGCTCGTCAGCTCGGGGTGCCCACCTTTGGCACCGTGGGGCTCCTCGCAGCGCTTGAGGCCAGAGGAGCTATTTCGCAGGCCCAACTTGACGCTGCGCTGTGGGATCTTCGGTCCGGCGGGGGTCGATACCTGTCGGTATCCGCCAACGACCTGACCGCTCGGGTAAGAGCTGACGGTTTCGAGTTGACGCGCGCCACCGCAACCACGGTCCTCGCGCCCGAAGGATGGGCGGTCGAGCCAGCCGTACTGCTTGCTGCATGGCACGCCGCGCTCGCGGCTAGCTACGTCGAACGCCCCGACACCCTGGACGACTTGGTTCACTCCGTTCTGCGAGCGAGCGCAGTTGGTCGTGGCACCGATCTGAGCAGTTGCGCGACGCTGCTCGTTCTCGCGACGCTCGCGTCGCCGGCCCCTTTGGCCGCCGGCTACCTGACGAGTCTGTTCCGCAGTCTGAGGCGGCACACCGGATCCGGCCCGGATCCAATCGACCTGGCAATGGCGGAGGTAACGCAGCGGGCGCGCGCGACATCCAGCGGTCCACTGCCAGTGTGGCATGCCTTCAGCCGACTCCCGATTTCGGAGCAATTGCGGCTCGTCGGCGACGACCCGCTAGCTCCCGGCTGGAAACCCCAGGTCGGGTGACCGGTCAACACGCAACCAGCAGATGGAATCCCAGATCGGCCGCCGTCCCCGCCGCGTCGAACGTCTGGACTGCGACACCGCCCGAGCCAGAATCCGCGACGGTGACTCGACCGCCCTGCGTGGGACTGCCGTCTGTTGAAGCGAGCGTCGCCGCGAAGCCGCACCCGCTCACCGGAGTAGGAAAGACGACGTTGTATGAACCGAACCCACCCGCTTTCCCTCCGCTCGACGCGTTCCCTCGAACGAAGGAGCCGCTCGGGGCGACGACGGCGAAGAACGCTGTCGCGCTCTGCCCCGCTGGACCTTGCGTGCCTGCGGGACCTGCAGGGCCAGCCACACCGCGAAGCGACTTGCGAGCGTCGAGGCTTAGGTCGCGGACGCCGAGCGAACGGTCGCGGACCTCGCTCGATCGGACCGCTGCGGTCCGGATCTGCTTGTCCCCCACGCTGTTCCGCGGCAGCGTGATCGCCGCGTAGGAGCTCCCGCCGAGGGCGACGAAGACTGCGAACGTCGCCATGACGTTCGCGTAGCTCAGGTTGGCCTTGCATCGATCGATCACGTCGTTCCTCCGTTCCGCATGGTTTGCGCTCCTCCTCCTAGCGGCGTGCCGCGGGTTCTCTCCCCTACAACCCGCGAACTCGAACGCGGATGCTGCGCGAGCCGCCCGTGACGAACGGGTAGCCACTCTCCCGCGGAACGCGCGCGCGGAATCGGTACGTGACGCGGCCGTTCGTTCCGTCGAAGCGATAGTCGTGACGCCACGTGCCCTTCTTCCCCGTGCGCGTCGTTGCAAAGGTTCGCCACTTCCCGCGGGACAGCACCTGGACCTCGATCAGCTTGCCGGCCCCTGGGATTCTCCCTGTCGTCACCGCACCGCGGAAGCGCACCGTGTCGCCGTTCACGAAGGAGCGGCGGTTCGGCCGGAGCGTCGTACGCGAGCGGACGTTCAGCTTGAGGTCTCGGGTGACCGAGCGCACCTGAGGCGCGCCGGCGTAGCGGACCGTGATGCTGCGGCTCGGCCCCTTGCGCACGAGGAAGGAGAACCTGCCCGTGCGCGAGGTCTTGACGGTCGCGATGACGCGTGGCGGCGTCACGCCGTCGAGGACCTGCGAAATGGCCTGGACCTCGAGATCCTGCAGCGGGTTGCCCTCTGGTGACGTCATCCGACCCCGCACGCGAACGAGCTGTCCGTAGCTGACGCGGGCCGCGGACACGAGCTTCTCGCCGCGACGGCTCCGCTTGACGACGCCGACGGCGAGTTTCGTCTTCAGCCGAAGCGGAAGCGTGATCTGCGCGGTCCGACCGTCCTTCATCGTCGTCGTCGACCGTTCGTTGCCAGCATGGTCCGCGGCGCGAGCTCGCAGCTCGAACAGCCCGTCACCGAGCCCCTCGTCGTTGATGCGTGCGATCAGATGCCCGGCGTCGACTGTCGTCTCGAGTGCGGTCCATTCTGTTGCTCCGACTCGCCGTAGTTCGATCGCACCGGACACGACGCCCGAGCCCCGGTCAGAAACCCTCGCGGTGACGCGAGTCGGATCCTCAGCGGTGAGCGGCTCCAACTCCACCTCCGGGCTGGCGTCGTCGTAGCGGAGCGTCATCGGAGCCGACGCGAGGCGCTCCTCTTGATTGCCTGCCGCGTCTCGGAGCCAGAGCTTCAGGACGTACTCGCCCGGCGCCGGCAGCTCGAGCTTGTCGAGAACATTGATGTCAGCCCGCTCCTCGCTGCCGCGCTTGCACTCCTTGCCGCCTGGCGTGCAGAGCTCCCAGTTCACGCCGGCGATGGGCGAGGCCGTCTGCTCCGGGTTCGTCCATCGGACGTTGAAGCCGTTGCTCGGGCGCCAGCCCGAGCCGCCTTCGACGATGACATCGGTCGGCGCATCAGGTGCGGTGTTGTCCACCTTCACGGTACGGCTCGAGGTCGACGCGTTTCCAGCGGCATCCACAGCGGTGAGCGTCACCGTGTGCTCACCGTCGCCACCCCATCCGGATGTGTTCTGCGGCTCCTCGATGGACGCCGGCGGGCAGGGTGTCGGGCGGGTGAAGTCGCACGGCGGGGAGCTCGTGCCGACTCGCTTGCCGTCGACCGAGATTCCGATCTCGCGGATGCCTGACGGATCGCTCGCGTCGAAGCCTGCCGTGTGGCTTCCGGCCAACCAGCCGTCGCTGGTCCACAACGCTCCGCGACCGCCGGCAAGCGTTGGTCCCGCGTCGTCGCGCACCCGGACGAGCACGTCGCGAACTCGGAACGCGGCAATGCCGGTTCGCGGGCAGGAGCCCGCCCCGCAGCGAGTCTCGAAGCGCACGCGCGGCTGGTTGATCGGGAAGTCCAATCGGCTCGGGAAGAAGCTCGTCGGCCCGGGTGTCTGGCCCGAGCCGCAATCGGCGCCGGGGGCGAAGCCCCAGACGCGGGTGCCGCCAAGGTCGTAGCCGCTCGCGATGACACCGGTGCCCCAAGAGCAGTCGTGTCGCTCGAAGCCCGCCTGGAACTGCACGCTCTCCACGAGGTTCCCGCTCGGGGCGTCGAAGACCATGTACGCACCTTCGAGGAAGGAACTCTGACCGTTGTCCCAGCCGTTGCGCACCGTGATCCCCTGACCCGCAGGGCATTCGGCGAACGCGGTCAGACCGCCGTTGTTCAGCGGGAAGAACGCGTTGTTGGCACCGCCGGCGACGGCTGGGTTGCAAGCGTGGACGTCATAGGTCCCTGCTTGCGCCACGGACGGGGCGAGGACCATGGCCAAGCCCACGACCACCAGCAGGTTGACAAGCCGGATCCTCATCTTGCTCCGCTCCTCGATCATGGTGTGAACTCGCCTCCGCCGTCGACGGGCGCCGCTGCCGGCTGCCGCGATGCCGGGACTGACCCGACTGAGCCGGGCCCGAACTCGACGCTTCCGGCGGGCGCCGGCGATGCTGCCGCCGGCCCGTTGGTCTTGGGGACCGGAGCGGACGGTGTCGCCGCCGGAGTCGCGGCCTTCGGCTTCGATCGTTTCCGTACTACGGGCCGTGGAGTCGGCGTCGGCCTTGGTGCGACAGCCGCCACCTGCTCCTCCTTCGCGGCCGGCCGCTTCTCGTACTCCTTGGCCTGGGCGTTCTCCGGTTTCGGGTCTCCGCCAACCACGCCGAACTCGACGCACGTCGCCGCCCCTGCCCCGAGGCTTATGCAGACGACGACGACCTTGGCGGCGCCCGCGGCGCTGACCCCGGCGAGGCCACCGGCCACCGGCTCGAACGTCGACGCCTGGCCTCCAGAGCGTCCAAGCAGGGACGCCACCGTCTCGCGGACGCTCGTGACGGCGTTCTGAAGCTGGTCGAAGAAGGGCAACGAGCGTTCCGTCTCACCTTCGAGCACGACGGGCACAGGCAGCGCCGCCGCGACCTTGTCGAGCGACGCGCGCATCTGCGCGAGCATCGCCCTGCAGGCCGGATCGGTGTCGACCAACCGCTGAGCCCGCGCGCGCTGCCCTTCGCTCGCCATACCCGACAAACACGTGAAGAGGAGGCTTCGCTGTCTCCGGGTCCACGGCGCCTCGCCGGTCTCATCGGCGACCAGCTGTTCCTCGATCAGTCGGTACGCGCTCCCGAGTAGCTTGTCGAGCCGTTTGCGGCTGATCCCGAGCGCACGCTCGATCTCGGTCGAGCTCATGCCGAGGTCGAAGCGCATCTTCACAGCGGCGGCCCGCCGCTCGTCGAGCTCGTCGATGACGTTTCTGACGGCCTTCGCGTCGATGTGGACCTGGGCAATCTCGTCAGGGAGCGGGCCGCTATCCAGCTGATCACGAAGGAGGTAGCCCTCGGGATCCTCGGGCGTCGCCGCGACGTTGCGGAGCTTGTCCCTCGCGCGACGCCAAGCGATCAACCGAAGGAACGCACGGAGATTCCTGACCTCAGTCCCTTGCTTGATCTTCTCCAGCGCCTCGACCCAGGCCTCCTGATAGAGGTCCTCGTGGTCGTCCACGCCTGCGAACTCGAGGCGCAGCATCGTCATGATCGCGGCGCGATGCTCCTCGAAAGCTCGGTCGAGCTCCGCGCGCTCGTCGGCCTGTGGCGCTAGTGCCACCGTCGGGCCTTCCGGGTGAACGCGTCCGACACCGTGCCGCTCCCTTGCTCGCGGGGCGCCGTACCCGTTCGCGCACTTTGCGAATCGCCGCGCGGTAGGACATTGCGACGATCGGGGGGTCGGCCGCCTGAGGTGTGCTGTGCCGAGGAGAGAAGACTGGCCATACCTTCTTAGTCGCGTGAGAGCCGAACTACTCCCCCCTGAGTTTCAGCGGCCAGCGCGAGCCAGAAGTCCGCGCAGGTGCTCGGCGATCACTTCGGGCGCTACTGGAAGAGCATCGACGAGAGCGAAGAGCCGCCGGCTCTGGTCGAGGTCGAGCCCGAGCTCGCCGGTGGCGCGTGCTGCCCAGCGCGCCGCTGCGCGCGGGAAGCGCGAATCATGCTGGTCTGCCATCAGGACGAGAATCCGAAGTGCGTCAGCGAGATCGACGTGAGGCAGTTCACGAGCTGCGGCGTCTACGACCGAGAGGTTCTTGGCCAGGAGGGCGCGGCGGAAGCGCGGGTATGCGTGTCCGTGATCCCCCATTGAGAACGAGAAGCCTAGCGAACATATGTTCGCTCTCTCGGGTCCGAGTTCAGGAGTTCCTGGCCGACCGGGTAATGCTTCGCGAACCGGGCCTCCGTTTGGTGATCGGCGTCCCTTTGTCGTTAACGACAGTCTGAACTCGCGCCACGCGGATGAGCTCCCCTCGTGCGCCTCGCCACGCGACCCACCATTCACCATCGCGATGCTCGACGTCGGCGAGCAGGTCGTTGATCGGCGCCAGCGCGTGCAGCACGGGCTCAGGTCCAGCGAGGAGCAGGCGGCTGGCCGCGGCCGAGTATCCGTCGAGCGCCAGCATCGCCGGGCGACCGACGGTGTGGCGCGAAGCCTGCGCAATCGCCCAAGCGAGGAGCGGAGTCCTTTCGAGAGCTCGATCGGTCAGGTCCTTGCTCCGCGAAGCGACGTCCGGAGGTAGCTGCCGGAGCTCCAGTTCGAGGCGGTCCAACGCGTGGTTGACGGCCGACACGACGGCCGCCAGTTCCCCGGCCTCTCGCGCACGCCTCTCAACCGCTCCGGCACGGAGGGTGAACCAACCAGCCAGGCTTGCGCCTCCGAGGGCTCCAGCGGTCGCGACTACGGCGAGGACGAGCTCGTTCACGCTTGTAGCGTGAGCAGAGGATCGGACAGGCTTAGTCCTCCGCGGACAATTCTGGAAGGCCCGCCGCCGAAGCCGCTGCTGCTGCGAGGGGCTCAGCAATGGTTGCCAGAAGTCGCGCGAGAACTTGGTCGCGCGGACTACGCAGCCAGCGGAGATCGTCTCCTCTCTCGAGAAGTTCGTCGTAGCCCCGAACCGCTGCAATGCCACCGATCCGAGCGATCGCCTCGATGACGGGCGACGTTAGGTCGCGAGGGCTGCTGCCGCTGCTGAACCTAGGGACCGGTCCCGACTGGGTTACCCATACGGCGGCCAGGACCCGAAAGAGGGGCGGGAGGGCATCGGCGTGTGTGACGCCGGACATCCATTGCACGTCCTCGTCGGAGAGACGCTCGCCGCGCTCCGCTCGCGCCACTAGATCAGGGAGTAGCCGGAGCTGGGCCGGAAGGTCGCCGCCCCGGGCGAAGAGCGCGTCGAGGTCTCCCTGCAGGGCCGGTCGGCGTTGCGCGAGCCGCGCGGCCAGCGCATGCTCCTGCGCGTCAACGAAGATTTCTACGAGCCGCCGGCAGGCAATCCTGTCTTCGTTCTCCGGCACGTCGTCGGCGCGACCACCCTCCAGATTTGCGCACGCACTTCGGAGCAACCGCGGCGCGTAGGGCGGCTCGCAACTCTGGAAGATGTCGAGCCAGAACTCCGGGTCCGTCTCGCCCTCGAGCAGACACGCGGCTTCTACTTGGCCGTCATCGGTCGCGGTGGCCCGCAGCCATTCGTGTTCGGGCCCGAAGACGACGCCGCAGGTCGCGATCTGTGCCCATGTCGATGGGTCGATGTCGGCGCGAAGGCGCGCCGAGTACGCGGCCCACGCTGCCGCAGAGACCCACTGGTTCCAGTGCCTCCGCTGAATGAAAGTGATCGTTTCGCGGTACGGGATCTCTGGCCGCCACCGCTCGACGACGTGCGCCAGTTGTTCTCTGAGCGGGTCGCTCAGCTGAGCGACTTGGGGCGCCAGCCGGCGGTACTCGCGGAGCAACAGGTCGGAGCCAGCAGCACTGTCGTTCGCCAGAAGGCCGGCAAGGGAAACCTCCTCGGAAGCAGCCGGCTCGGCGGGCACCTGTTGGACCCGGCTGCCTGGCGGTGGGCTGGCGCGGGCCTCTCGCGCGCGCTGGGCGTACTCCACGAGTCGGGGATCGAACCCCGCCCGCTCGAGAGTCTCGCGAGGGAGGTACGAACCAAGTTGGATCGCCTCCCAGTCATCCACGCCATCTGCGACCGCACGGCTTACGCCCCGCATCATCGCTTCCGGCTGTCTCTCAGCGATCGCCTCCGCGATGGCGGCATCGAGCCGGTGCACAACGATTGCGTACGCCGATGCCTCCGCGACTTCCGCCCCGGGATCCGGCCCGACGTCTGTGACGGCTTCGGCAATCCGTCGCCTCACCCTGTCCGGCAAGCGAGGCTCATCGTTGGCAACTGTGGACCCTGCCACCAGCACAAGCCCGCTGGAACTGAGTCGGTCGGCAAGACGGATGAGACTGAGGTCTGCCTCGGTGGTCCGTGCCAGCCGACGGCCAACCTCTACGAGACGTTCTTCGGGTGTGAGCTGAATGACGGACGCTCCGGCTGTCTGCTTGACAGTGTCGTCGAGCGCTGTCTCGACCAGCACTAGAAGCGCATCGAGCAGGTCGACGTAGCCGAGGTCCTCCGCCGCAATCGCCGCTTGCCGAAGGACAACACCATCACGCGTTGGGTCCTCGAGGACCGCCCGCAGTTCGGAGATGAAGTTGGGCGGCGGCGAGATCGCAAGTGCTCTGATCGCGTTCCCTTGTTCCTCTCGTCCCCCGCCTCGCATTGCTCCCTGGAGCAGCCTCGCCGGCGCACATCGCGACCTGCCTGCGACAAGGCGCCCCAGACTCGCCGCATGGTCAAGCACCGAAGACCGCCCGCGGCTCCACATCCAAATGCGCCACTCGGAGTACGTACGCCAGATGCTCAGGGCAGCCGTGTCCCGTTCACCTTCACTCGCGCCGCGAGGCGTCGCGACGGCTGCCGCCATGGGGTCCCGGTCCGCAACTGCCTTTCGCCACACCTTCGACCGCCGGCAGGCGAGCGTTACGGACAGCAGCGCGTCCTCGCGTACGGCGCCAACATCCGCTGCTGCACGCGGCACCAATGCGCCAAGTAGCGCCTCGCCGGGTTCCAGACCGACGAGGCGCTCGGCTGCCAGTTGCTCGCCCAGTATTCGCTGCGGGAACCGGTATCCGTCCTCGGCCTCAGACAAGAGGAGACGGTGCACGAGGGCCTCGGTGAGACCGTCGAGTCCGCCGTAGGTTCCAGGCGGAAGGGTGAAGCAGCGCAACTCGCCTGACGTGAAGCCTCGTTTGCTGAAGATCAGCCCGAAGAGGGCGACCTCTTGGAGCCAGCGGCGGACGTCAGTGAGATCGACATCCAAGAGGTCGTCCTCGCGGTCGAGCTGCCACGAGATCATCTCCTCAAGCAGGGTCCCTAGGTCACTCAGCCCGGCGAGCCGGTTGGCTCGGTGGAGTTCGACGATACGCGCGAGAAAGAACGGCGTGGTCAGGAGCTCGTCGAGGTCGTCAAGCTCGTCCATCTCTCCGCGGAGCGTGGCGAGGTCGACCTGCTGGGCGTGTAGAAACCGCTCCTGCCAGATCCTCGATGGCGCGAGCTGCAAGACCGCCCACTCATCGCCCGAAGTCTGGAACTCAGCCGACGCAGCCGACGGCCGCGAGGTGACTGTGAACGCGTGCTGCGGGTGGCCAGCAGCCACCTGGCGAATCAATCGCCCAGCAGTAGCCTGCTCAGAGGCCGGGACCTCATCAAGCCCGTCGAGGAGAAAATGCAGACCGCCTGCCTCGACCGCGTCTAGCGAGACGTCGACGCCGCCGTGGGCGGACACAGCAGACTGTGCCCAGGTCTGCAGCACACGCGAAAGCTGACCCCCGGCAAAGCGAAGATTTCCGAGCCGGACAAGGACGGTCGGGCGGTTGGCACGCGGATTCGCCGTCAGTTCCTCGATCAGCTCTGATTTGCCGACGCCCACGTCTCCGACGACCAGTGTCCGATGGCCGACCAAGATGTCGTCCTCGTTCGGCTCGTCAAAGGCGTCGATCTCGTCCTCGACCCAGGCCTTGACGCGCTGGTCCTCGGTAATCGGGTTGCGCAGATCCGCAAACTCGTTGGGGATGTATCGATGCAGGCCACTCCGCTCGAGAGCTCCGGTAACCGCTCGACGGCCGATCTGCGGCTCGGCTCGCGTCGTGAGCAGTGCGACATCATCTGGCAGCTCAGAGTGCGACCTGACGGTCTTGATGCGGATGTGATGGCGCGGATACGAGATCGAGAGGCGGCCGCCCTTAACGGTCTCGACCTCATGGTCAGCACAGACGAGAACGTGGTCCGCAGAATTCAACTGGCGCTGGCAGGCCTCGAGAAAGTAGGTCTCGTTCAGCGTCGTGCCGTAAAACGCCATCCGGCGATGAACCAAGAGTTCCCGCAGCACCTCCTTCTGCCCGGCCATCGACATGAGGTCCGAGTACGAGTCAGCGTCGAGGACGAGCGTTTCCGGACGGCCCACCATGCCGTGCAGGTGAAGAATCGTGAGCTCCCCGAGAGGCCATGCCTCGCGAGCAAGGAGCCGGTGCGCTTCTTTCAGCTCGCTCTTCGTGTTCGACAGGACGCGGTGCCTGATGCCGAGCGCGTCAGCTGTGGCCTCAAGCAGCAGGTCGTAGTTCAGGGTTACGATGAACCGCGACGGAACCTGCACGAGCGCGCGCGCCATTGGGTCGTCGGTGGGCAGCGGCTCGGCGCCGAGGACCTCGTCCACGACCCGAGCAAGATTGTCCTCTCGCCAGCCGGGGTCTAGAGCATCGACCACGTCGAAGAGGACCTCGGCAGCCGGTGGATCCCCGTCGACAAAGACGCCCCGTGACAGGAGTGCTTGCGCAAGGGCGCCGGCGTCCGGCAACTGCGCTCCTGCGCTGACGCCGGCCCCGACGACCGGGACTACGAGATGCGGAGGCCGGAGCGATCGGTCGACCAGTTCCGCTTCAGAAAGCCGCGCCGAATGACTCTCGGGGCGCGGAGCATTCACGAATCCATCATGTCCGCGCGCTCGGACAACGCCCCACGCTTCGTGGGGTGCCCGTACGCCGGACTCCGACTCCAACCGCGAGTGCCGATACCGTTTCCGAGGACAGATGTGACCAAATTGAGACCCAGCCGGTGCCCGGCTTGCCTCGGAAACACGAAAGCCTCCCGGCGAGAGGAGGCTTCCGGTCGGGGATGTTCCGAAGAACATCCCTAGTAGCGGGGGCAGGATTCGAACCTGCGACCTTCGGGTTATGAGCCCGACGAGCTACCAGACTGCTCCACCCCGCGGCGGACAGAGGACGATAGCAAAGCCGGGATCGGCGAGGATGCCCGGATGACCGATCGTCCCGACCCGGCGGCGCTCGCCGCGCGCTTCGCGACCGTGCTCGAGGTCCCCGTCCACCGGGCGCTCGAGGTGCGGTTCGCCGACCCGGACGATCCGACGCAGGGGCTGCTGCTGCCGGTGCGCGGCCTGGCCCTGAACCCGCAGCGGGTGCTGCACGGCGGGCTCGTGCCGACGCTGCTGGACGTCGCCGCGTACCTGACCGTGGTGCCGCACCTGCGACCGGGGACCAACGCGGTCACGCACACGGCGCAGGCGTCACTGGCGCGCGCGGTGCCGGAGGGGGCGACCGTGCGGTTCGTCGGGCACCTGGACCGCATCGGGCGCACGCTCGCGTTCTGCGGCGCGCGCGCCTACGACGGCGACCGGCTCGTGGCCACCGGCACGCTGGTGAAGTCGATCGTCCCGCTCCCCGACGGCAGCGCGCGCGACGCGTAGGCGGTGCGTGCCCGGGCACCCCCGGGACATGACCCCCTCCACCCCAGAGTTCGTCTTCGCCGCGTCCCACGAGCAGTTCACCCCGTCCCAGCTGCTGCAGCAGGCGATCGCCGCGGACGCCGCCGGCTTCGACGGCATCGGCTGCTCGGACCACTTCGCCCCGTGGTGGCCGGAGGGGGAGTCCGGTCAGGCGTGGGCGTGGCTCGGCGCCGCAGGCCAGGCGACGTCGTCCCGGCGGCTCGGCACGGGCGTGACCGCGCTCGTGCACCGCTACCACCCGGCGGTCGTCGCGCAGACGTTCATGACGCTCGAGGACCTCTTCCCCGGTCGCGTGTTCCTCGGGGTCGGGTCCGGCGAGGCGCTCAACGAGATCCCCTGCGGCGCGGACTGGCCCTCCCCCGCCGAGCAGATCGAGCGCATGGACCAGGCGCTCGACGTCATCCGCCGCCTGTGGGCCGGGGAGCGGGTCACCGCCGACCACGGCTGGTTCGCCGTCCGCGACGCGAAGCTCTACTCGCGCGCCGACCGCCGGCCGGACCTCTACGTCTCCGCGTTCGGGCCGCAGGCCGCGGAGGTCTCCGGCCGTCACGGCGACGGGCTGTGGACGCTGGGGGATCCCGACCGGGTGCCGGAGATCCTCGCCGCCCACCGCGAGTCCGCGCAGCGCCACGGCCGCGACCCCGGGAAGCTCATCCTCCAGGGCCTCATCGCCTACGCCCGGGACGAGACGGCGCTGCTGGACGGGTCGCGCGGCTGGCGCGGCCCGCAGCCGCCCGAGGTCTACCGCGACGCGGTCGGCACCCCGGAGGAGATCCAGGCGGTCGCCGCCCCGCAGATCGGCGACGACGACCTGCGCGAGAAGCTGATCCTCAGCACGGATCCGACCGTGCACGTCGAACGCGTCCTGCAGCTCGTCGAGCTCGGGGCGGACATCGTCTGCCTGCAGAACGTCGCGGGCGCCGACCCGCTCGGGACGATCGAGCTCTACGGCGACGAGGTGCTGCCCGCGGTGCGCCGCGCGATCGCCCAGGGCGAGGTCGGGCAGCTGTCACGATGAGCCGATGCTCCTGGAGATCTGGTCGGACGTCGCCTGCCCGTTCTGCTTCGTCGGCAAGCGCAACCTCGAGGCCGCGCTCGCGCAGTTCGAGCACGCCGACCAGGTGGAGGTGCGCTGGCGCAGCTTCCAGCTCGCGCCCGACGCGCCGCTGACGACGCAGGCGACCTCGACCGAGTACCTCGCCCGCAAGTACGGCCGGTCGCTCGAGGAGGCCGGCCAGATGCAGGAGCGGATGGTCGCCATGGCCGCCGAGGCCGGCATCGAGATGCACCCCGACCGCGTGCGCATGACCAACACGCGCGACGCGCACCGCCTGCTGCAGCTCGCCCACGAGAGCGGCCGGCAGGACGCGCTCAAGGAGGCGTTCCTGCAGGCCTACCACGCCGACGGCGAGCACCTCGGCGACCCGGCGACGCTGCGGCGCCTCGCGGTCGACGCCGGGCTCCCGCCCGAGCGCGTCGACGCGGTGCTCGGCTCCGACGAGTTCGCCACCGCCGTCGACGCGGACATCGAGCAGGCCGTCGAGTTCGGCCTGCAGGGCGTGCCCGCGTTCGTGCTGGACCGGCGCATGGGCCTCACGGGCGCCCAGCCCCCGGAGGTGCTGCTCCAGGGGCTGCGCACCGCGCACGAGCGCGCGGGCGCTAGCGCTTCTGGATGAAGCCCTGGTACGTCTGGGTCGCCAGCGCGTCCCCGATCGCGGGACCGAGCGACTCCCGGTAGGTCCCGGTGTGGCACTCGTCGGACGGGCGGTCGAGCGCGCGGACGGTCGTGCGCAGGTAGACCTGCTTGCCCGCCGGCGTCGGGGTCTGGCGCCCGGCGGTCACGCCCGTCGGGGAGATCCGCATCGCCTGCAGCTCGGTCCGGCCGTCGGTCCGGGGCCGCCGGACGACCCGCCAGGCGCTGGTGCCGCGCGTGCCCGCGTCGAGCACGTAGGGGCCGGTGCCGGGAGTGGCCGCCTGCACGAGCGCCTGCGCGTCGGCGCCGCGGTCGACGAGCACGAAGTCGGCCTTCGCGGTCACGGTGTAGGTGCAGGTGTCGCTGGCCTTCGTAACGGTCAGGGCGGTCTTCGACGCCTTGGCCGTCCAGCGGGTGGGGAAGATCAGCCGGACCGATCCCTGTCCCTTGACCGCGGCGAAGCCGTCCACGGTCGCGGAGATCGGGGCGGAGCGGGGGGACTGGGTCGAGGACGCGCCGAGCGCGCCGGTGACGCCGGCGCCGGCGAGGCCGACCGCGGCGATCGCGGCGGCGGAGGTGAGGGTGGTTCGCACGTGGGGCATGTCCCTGAGACGGGCTCGGGCCCCGGAGGTCACGCCTCTTCCATGAGAGTCCTCTCACGAACGGGGACGGACTGGCGCACCACGTCGCACCTGCCGATAGGACTCGCAGATCGTCGTGTCCCGTCGGCGCCCGCTCCACCTGCTCCTCCTGGCCCTGTGCTCGCTCGCGCTCCTCGGCGCGGGCCCCGAGCCGTCCCCCGACGCGCCCCGGCCACTGCCGCTGCCGCTGCTGCCCGCCACCGTGACCGCGACGACCGAGGCGCTGCGCGACGTCGCCACCGCGGCGCGCGCGGTCGACCGGCGCGTGCGCCGCACCGAGCTTCGACGGCTGCGCGGGTCGGCGACCGTCGACGCGGTGATCCGCCGCGCCTGGCTGACCCGCCGCACCGACCGCGCCGGGTACGCGGCCCAGCGCCGCGTGCTCGCCGACGCCCGCGCCGCGGCCCGGTGGCTCGGCGGGCCGCGCGGCGCCGAGCAGCGTGCCGCGCTGCGGGTCGCGCAGGACCTCGCGGCCGACGGGGTCCTGACCACCGACCGGCTGCCCGCCGTGCTGCTGACGCTGCGCCGCAACACGGACTGGTGGACCCGCCGTGGCGCCCCCGCCGTCGGCCGCTCGCTCGTGCGCGGCGGCGACCCGGTGACGATGCGCTACGTGCCCGGCCGCGGCCTCGTCCTGCACCAGCTCGCCAGCTGGGGGCGCGTCGCAGCGCTCTCCGGCCACTGCCTGCGCGACCGCGCGCACTGCCCGCGCCGGCGGTTGCGCGCCGCGGTCGACCGGCTGCTCGCGCTCGGCGTGCGGCGCGACGGCGTGCTGCGGTTCGAGAGCTACTTCCGCTGGGGCGGCGCGCGCGCCCCGTGGATCAGCGCGATGACGCAGGGGACCGCCATCCAGGCGCTCACCCGCACCGGAACGGTCCTGCGCTCGCGCCCGGACACCCGGCGGGCGCGCGCGGCGCTGCGGGCGTTCGACCGCCGCGCGCCGTTCGGCGTCTCCACGCGCGCACCGGGCGGGTCGCACTTCGTCATGTACTCGACCGAGCCGAGCCTGCGGATCCTCAACGGGCACCTGCGCGCCCTGACCGGGCTGCGGGACCTCGCCTCGCTCGCCGAGTCCGGGGAGGCGCTCCGCCTCTACCGGCGCGGGGAGCGGGCCGCGCGCGTCGAGCTGCGCGAGGCGGACACGGGGGCATGGTCGCGCTACAGCGACCGGGGTCGCGAGGCGAGCCTCGGCTACCACCGGCTCGTCACCGGCTTCCTCGCCGACCTCTGCGAGCGCGACGCCGGACGGCGCTACTGCAGCGCGGCACGGCGGTTCCGCCGCTACGAGCGCGAGCCGACCCGCGTGACGGTGCGCGTCCCGTCGCGGCCACGGGCGCGCGACGCGACCGGGGTCGCGGTGTGGATCTCGAAGGTCTCCGCCGTGTCGGTGACCGTCCGCGACGCGCGCGGACGGGTCGTGCTGGCGCGCCGCACCACGCTGCCGCGCGGCCGGCACCGCATCGCCTGGACGCCGGCGCGTCGCGGCCGCTACACGGTGCGGGCCGCCGCGACCGGACCGGGCTCGCCCCCCGTCGGCCGTGGCGCGCGGACGGTCCGGGTGCTGCGCTCGCGCGCGGAGATCGCACGGGCCGTCGAGCGCCGCCGCGCCGTGGCCCGCCGGCGCGCACTGGCCCGCCGCCGGGCGGCCGTCCGGCGCGCGCAGGAGCAGCGCCGCGCGGCCGACGACCGCCGCGCCGAGCGCCAGCGCCGCGCCGCCCTGCGCGCCGGCCGCTGAGGCGCCGGGCGCAGGCACGCGTCGGGCCCGCCCTCACGAGGAGAGGACGGGCCCGATGGGACCGGGGGACGCGCCTGGACCACCCGAGGAACGCGGTACTCCCCCGCGCGTCGGTGGCTAGACCGACGCGAGCTTGAAGCGGCCGACGAGCTGCTCCAGGGTGGTCGCGCGGCCCGCCAGCTCGGCGGCGCTCGTCGCGATCTCCTGGGCGGAGGCGCTCGTCTGCTGGGTGGACGCCGAGACCTGCTGGGCGCTGGCGGAGGACTGCTCGGCGACGCTCGCGACGTCGCTCATGTCCGCCTGCATCCGGCTGGAGGCGTCCGCGATCTGCTTGATCGCCGCGGCGATCTGCGTGACGCGATCGTTCATGTCGTCGACCGACCCGCCGATCCGCAGGAACGACTCGCGCGCCTGCTCGACCGTCGAGGCCCCCGACGCCGTCGCCTGCGCACCGTCGCGCACCGCGGTGATCGCCCGCTGGGTCTCGCCCTGGATCTCGGTGATCAGCCCGCCGATCGACGCGGCCGCCCGCTGGGACTCCTCGGCGAGCTTGCGGACCTCCTCGGCGACGACCGCGAACCCGCGACCCATGTCCCCGGCCCGCGCGGCCTCGATCGCCGCGTTCAGCGCCAGCAGGTTCGTCTGCTCGGCGATGTTCGTGATCGTGTCGACGATCCCGCCGATCTGGTCGCTCTTCTTCGCCAGGTCGCCCATCACGCCGCTGACCGCCTCCGAGGACTCGCGCACCGCGCTCATCGCCTCGGTCGCCTGCGTGACCGCCTGCGCACCCTCGTGCGCGACGTCGCGCGCCGCGCGGGCCGCGCTCGTCGCCTCGTCGGCGCTCTCGGCGCTGGACTGCGTCGCCGTGACCATCTCCTCGGTCATCCGCTGCGCGCTCTCGACCGTGCGGACCTGCCGCTCCGCGCCGTGCGCGACCTCGCCGACCGCCTGCGCGATCTCACCGATCGCCCGGCCGGCCTCGTCGCTGGTCTGCGCCATCCGCTGCGACGCGCCGCCGAGCTCGGCGGCCATCTCGGTCAGCTCGCCGACGAGCTCCCCGAGCCGGTCGGTCATGTCGTGGAAGGCGTGGCCGAGCACGTCCGCCTCGCCCTTCGTGGCGACGCTCACCGACAGGTCGCCGTCGGCGACGAGCGCGACCGAGTCCGCGAAGCCGGACAGCTGCGACCGCATGACGTTGTAGGCCTCCAGCGAGCTCTGCGCGCGGCCGAGCATGCCGTTGAAGATCTCGCCGAGCTCCCCGATCGGGGCGCCGGTCTCGCTCTCCACCGGGGTGGTGACCGGGTGGACCTCGATCGACAGGTCGCCGTGCTCGCTCATCGCCTGCAGGCCGACCTGGAGGTTCGTCAGGCAGTTGCTGTTGAGGCTCGCCAGGCGGCTGCGCAGCTGCTCGAGGACCGAGTGGTCGCCGAGCGCGCCGCGCAGGTCCTCGCGGGTGGCGTTGTAGGCGACGAGGGCGCTCTGCGCGCGGCTGAGCATCGAGTTGAACACGACGGCGAGCTCGCCCACGGCGGCGCCGTCCGCCGCCGTGATCGGCGTGGTGACCGGGTCGACCTGGACGGTCAGGTCACCGGACTGCATCGCGCGCACGCCCGCCTCGAGGTCGGTCAGGCAGTTGTCGTTGAGCGAGCGCAGCCGTGCCCGCAGGTCGCCGAGGCACGACTGGTCGCCCAGCGCCTCGCGCAGCTCGCCGCGGGTCGCGTTGTAGGAGCCGAGCGTCGACTGGGCGCGCGACAGCATCGTGTTGAAGAGGTCGACGAGCGCCTGCACGTCGGGGTCGGACGACCGCGTCTCGATCGGGGTCGTCACCGGGGTCACCTCGACCGTGAGGTCACCGGTGCTCATCGCCGCCAGGCCGCGCTGCAGCCCGGACAGGCAGTTCTGGTCGAGGCTCTCGAGCCGGGCCTTGAGGTCACGGAAGGCGGGGTCGCTTCCGGCCTTCTTCCTGTTGAACAATTCGTTCCCTTCTGCGGTGGTCTCATGTGCGCGGGCCGCCGCCGGCGGAATGCGCGTCCCACGCGATAGTCGGCCGGGCGCCGACGCGCTTGAACTGCGAGCATCGGCCGCGTGGCCCTCGTCGCCGTGACCCGCCGCCTGCCCGGTGACGCACTCGACCGGCTCGTCGCCGCCGGGCACGAGCTGCGCGTCTGGCCGGGCCCGCTGCCGCCCTCCGCCACGGAGCTGCGCGCCCTCGTGGCGGGCGCGGAGGGCCTGCTGTGCCTGCTCACCGATCGCGTCGACGACGCGCTGCTGGACGCCGCCCCGGGGCTTCGCGCCGTCGCGAACTACGCGGTCGGGGTCGACAACGTCGACCTGGACGCGACCGCCCGTCGCGGGATCCCGGTCGGCAACACGCCCGACGTGCTCACCGACGCGACCGCGGACCTGACGATGGCGCTGCTGCTCGCCGCGGCCCGCGGGCTGCCCGACGCCGCGGCGGCCGTCCGCCGTCCCGGCGGCTGGCGCACGTGGGAGCCCGCCGGCTGGCTGGGCCTGGAGCTCCGCGGCGCGCGGCTCGTGCTCGTCGGGGGCGCGGGCCGCATCGGGCGCGCCGTGCACGAGCGGGCCGCCGCCTTCGGCATGGACGTGCTCCCGGTCGGCCGCGGCGACGACCTGCACGCCGCCGCGGCCCGGGCCGACGTCGTGAGCCTCCACTGCCCGCTCACGGAGCGCACCCGCGGGCTCGTCGACGCCGCCCTGCTGCGCCGGCTGCCGCAGGGCGCCCTGCTCGTCAACACCGCCCGCGGCGCGCTCGTCGACCAGGACGCGCTGGCCGCGGCCCTGCACGACGGGCACCTCGGCGCCGCCGCGCTGGACGTGACCGACCCCGAGCCGCTCCCCCACGACCACCCATTGCTCGACGCCCCGAACCTGCTCGTCCTCCCCCACGTCGGCTCGGCGACCCACGCCGCGCGCGGCCGGATGGCCGACCGGGCCGTCGACAACCTCCTCGCCGCGCTCGACGGGCGGCCGATGCCCTACCCGGCCGACCGCCGCTGACGACGGACTACAGTCCGCGCGATGCGCGTCGCGATCATCGACATCGGCACGAACTCGACCCGGCTGCTCGTCGCCGACGTCACCGCCGCGGGCCGGGTCACCGAGCTGGACCGCCGCTCCACCGTGACGCGCCTGGGCCAGGGCGTCGACGCCACCGGGGAGCTGCACCCGGACGCGATCGCCCGGGTCGTCGACTGCCTGGCCGACTACCGGCGGGCGATGGACGACCACGGCGTCACCGCGAACCTCGCCGTGCTCACCAGCGCCGTCCGGGACGCGGCCAACGGCGCCGCGTTCACCGCGACCGTGCGCGAGCGGTTCGGCCTCGACGCCCGGACGCTCAGCGGCGACGAGGAGGCCCGCATGACCTACCTCGGCGCGACGAGCGAGCGCCCCGGCGACGCCCCCGGCCCGGTCGTGGTGATCGACATCGGCGGCGGCTCCACCGAGTTCGTCGTCGGCGACCGCGACGGCCTGCGCTTCCACGTCTCCACCCAGGCGGGCGTCGTGCGGCAGGGCGAGCGCCACATCCGCCACGACCCGCCGCAGCCCGAGGAGCTCGCGACCGTCGCCGAGGAGGTGCGCGGCATCTTCGCGGGCGCGGTCCCCGCCGAGCTGCGGGCGGCGGTCGCCGCCGGGATCGGCGTGGCCGGCACGGCGACGTCGTGCGCGGCGATGGAGCTCGAGCTCGAGCCGTACGACCCGGACCGCGTGCACGGGCACCGGCTCGCCCGCGCGACGTGCGAGCTGCTGCTCGCGCGCCTGGCGACGATGGACGTGCAGGAGCGCCGCGACGTGCCCGGCCTGCACCCCGACCGGGCGCCCACGATCGTCCAGGGCGTCCTGCTGCTGCTCGAGGCGATGCGCGCCTACGACCTCGACGAGATCGAGGTCAGCGAGCACGACATCCTGCGCGGCGCGGCGCTGGAGCTCGCGACGCGCGGCGGGTGAGCCGCGGCGTTCTGGCGCAGCCGCCCCTCCCCAGTTCCGGGGGACGGACGTGGACAGGTGTCTGATTGTCCGGAGACCGTCCACGCCCGATACTTCTCGAGCCGGGTCCAACCTGGTGTCCGTCGAACAGACGAACACCGTCCAACCGGCCTCATAGATCCGGGCGTAGCCGTACCCAAACGGCGCCTCCCGCCGCTCGGATCACCCGAATCGGCCCTGCATGGCACGTACCCCTGCCCGTCCTGTCGGGGCCACCCTTTGAGAGCCACCTTCGGGTGGCTCTCAAGCTTTCCGGGTCAGGCGAGGTTCGACTTGCGCGGGTAGACGACGGTCGGGTCCGTGGAGATGTTCACCATCGCGGGCCTGCCGGCCGCGAACGCGCGGGCCAGCGCGGGCTTGACCTCCTCGGGGGTCGTGACGAACTCGCCGTGACCGCCGAGCGCCTCGATGACCTGGTCGTACCGGGTCTCCGGTCGCAGGTCGGCGGCGACCGAGTAGCCGTAGAGGAACTCCATCGGGTGCTTCTCCAGCGCCCAGATGCCGTTGTTGCCCATCACGCCCACGACGTTGATCCCCAGGCGCGCCATCGTGTCGTACTCCATGGCGCTGAAGCCGAACGCGCCGTCGCCCTGGAGCAGCACGACCTGCCGGTCGGGGTGCGCGACCTTCGCGGCGATCGCGTAGCCGGGGCCGCAGCCCAGGCAGCCGAACGGGCCCGGGTCCAGCCAGCAGCCGGGCTCGTAGGAGTCGATGACGCGGCCCGCGTAGGAGACGAAGTCGCCGCCGTCGCCGATGATGATCGCGTTGCGGTCCAGGACCTCGGAGAGCTCCTTGTAGAGGCGCATCGGGTGCAGCGGCCCGCGCGGGTCGTTGCGCTCCTCGTCCTCGGCGGCGCGCTTCTCCGTCTCGTCGGCGCGGACGGTCGACACCCAGGCGGAGCGGTCCGGGCCGCCGGTCGCGCCGGTGCGCAGCCCCTCGAGGATCGCCGGGATGCCGCCGTACAGCTCGGCCTCGACCGGTCGCGGGTGCGGACGGACGGGCTCGGCGCGGTCGACCACGACGAGCTTCGTGTCCTCCCCGAACGAGCCGCCGAAGCCCAGCCGGAAGTCCATCGGCACGCCGATCACCAGCGCGACGTCCGCGCCCTTGAGGCCGGTGCCACGGGCCCGCGAGAAGTACAGCTCGTGGTCGGCGGGCACGCAGCCGCGACCGAGGCCGTTGACGAACGTCGGGATCCGCAGCTCCTCGATGAGCGCGAGCAGCGCCTGCTCCCCGTGCCCCCAGTAGAGGTTGGTGCCGGCCATGACGACCGGGCGCTCGGCGCCGCGCAGCAGCGCGATCGCGCGCTCCATCGCGTCGCCGTCCGGCTGCGGGCCGTCGGCCATCGACAGCGTGACGGGCTCGACGCCGGCGTCGTCGCCCTCCATGAACACGTAGTCGAGCGGGAAGTCCACGAACGTCGGACCGCTGTGCGGCGCCACCGCGGTCGCGAGCGCGCGGTCGACGAGCCCGGGGATCTCGGCCGTCGACTGCGGGGTCGCCGCGAACTTCGTCAGCGGCGCGACGAACGGCACGTGGTCGATCTCCTGCAGCGAGCCCTGCCCCCAGCGCAGCGCGGGCGCCCGGCCGCCGAGCACGACCATCGGGGAGTTGTTCATCTGCGCGGAGCCGAGCGCGCTCATGCCGTTGGTGACGCCGGGACCGGCGGTCAGCGCGGCGACGCCGGGCTGCCGGGTGACCTTCGCCCAGCCCTCGGCGGCGAACGCGGCGGCCTGCTCGTGGCGGACGTCGACGAGGTCGATGCCCTCCTCGCGGCAGCCGTCGTAGATCGAGAAGAGATGGCCACCCGAGAGGGTGAACAGCTTCGTCACGCCGTGGGCCTTGAGGCGGCGCGCGACGAGCCGGCCTCCGTGCAGCTGGGTGGTGGGCTCGGTGTCCGTGCTCATGGTCGGGCCACCCTAGCGGGGTCGGCGACGCCATGGCGCCCCATTGAACGCTCTCGTTCAGCCGTGAGGTCCTCGGACGGCGCGTAGAGCGTGACCGGATCGCGCTTGCCCTTCAGCGCGATCTCCTCCCGCGCGACGAACGGGCCGTGGTCACGGGTCAGCAGGGCCCGCGTGCCCGCGGTGAGCAGCACGTCGTCCCCGGTCGTCCGGGTCGCCTCCTCCACGCGCGCCGCGGTATTGACGGGGTCGCCGATGACGGTGAAGTCGACGCGTCCCCCGCCGCCGATCGTGCCCGCCACGACCGGGCCGCTGTTGACGCCCACCCCGATGCGCAGCTCCTCGCCGTAGCGGTCGCGCACGAGCTCCGCGACGCGCAGGGCCGCCGCGACGGCTCGGTCGGCGTGGTCCGGCAGCGGCGTGGGCGCCCCGAAGACGGCGAGCAGCCCGTCACCCATGAACGCGTTGACGTGCCCGCCGTGGGCGAGCAGCTCGGGCACGACCACGCCGTAGAAGTCGTTCAGCCGCGCGACGACCTCGGCGGCGCTGGCCCGCTCCGCGAACTGCGTGAAGCCGCGGATGTCGAGGAACAGGACGCTGACCTCGACCTCCTCCCCCGGCAGCTCGTGCCCCTCCGCGAGGACGCGGTCGGTCAGCTGCGGGTCCACGAACGCCGCCAGCGCCCCGTGCAGCCGCTCCCGCTCGCGCAGGCCCGCGACCATCCGGTTGAAGGACATCGCCAGCGCACCCGCCTCGTCGGTGCCGAGCACCGGGACGTGGACGTCGAGGTCCCCGCGCGCCACCGCGTCGGCCCCGGCCCGCAGGTCGCTCAGCGGCTCGACGATCGAGCGGGCGAGCAGCAGCGACAGCTCGAAGCTCAGCGTGAACGCGACGCCGACGGCGAGCACCACGCCGAAGCCCAGCGCGAGCAGCCCGTCCTGCCCGGGCGACGCGAGCCCGCTCACCACGACCCCGGTGATGATGTTGATCGCCGGGAGGACGAGCAGCAGCCGGCGCTGCAGCGGCAGCGTCGCGCGGCCCAGCGGCGCGTCGTCGGGCAGGTCCAGCGACAGCCGCTCCAGCACGGGCCGCAGCATCAGCTCGAGCGCCAGTAGCCGCAGCAGCGCGCCGTAGAGCAGGACCACCGCGGCGCCCGCGACGATGATCGGCAGCGTCGGCCACCAGCCCTCGTCGATCTCCCAGGTGATGTACGCGCTGACCGGCAGCAGGCTCCAGACGAGCCACCAGCGGCGCGAGCGCAGGAAGGCGACCGGCAGCCCGGCGAGCGCCCGGAACGCCGCGACCGCCGCGGACGGGGAGCGGTCGCCGCGCAGCCACGGGTCGGCGGGCCGCACGAGCGCCCACGCGGCCCGGACGGCGAGCACGTTCTCCAGCAGCAGCAGGCCCTGCGAGACCGCGACGATCCGCCCGAACTCGCCGCCGCTCATCGGCACGTACAGGAGCAGCAGGCCGACGCCGCCCATGACGATCGCGTGGGCGAACTGGAACTGCACGACCATCGCGATGCGCGGGTAGCGGCGTCCCAGCCGGCGGAACGCGAAGCGCAGGGGCGCCCGGAACATGGAGGAATGGTGACGGCACGGGCTCCCGCCGTACAGGCGGGCGGCCCGTGGGGCGCCCGGGGGCTGTCCCCCGGACCGTCCTAGTGGCTGCGCGGACGCGGACGCGCGGGCGTCCGCGCGGCGGCGAGCGCCTCGGGCAGGCGCGCCTCGCCGTGGAACAGCGTGCCGCCGACCTCGAAGCACGGCAGCACGTCGGCCCCGCGCGATGCGAGCGCGGCGGCGGTGCGCTGCGGCGCGACGTCGCGCAGCGCGTCCCCGGCGGCCCGCAGGACCGCGTCGACGCCCAGGCCGGCGGCCGCGGCCGCCTCGGCGAGGATCTCGGGGTCGTCGAGGTCGTAGCCGCCGCAGTAGGCGAGCCGTCCGGCGGCGAGCGCGAACGCGGGCAGCGCACCGTGCTCGGCGGCGAGCGTCGCGACGCGGATCGCGCGGACGGAACCCGGGCTCGGGTCCGGCCACACCAGCGGCAGGCGCAGCGCGGCGGCGCGCGCGGCGATCGTGCGGCGGCGCGCCTCCTGCGCGGCGGGGGCCGCGACGCCCAGCGCGCCCACGGGCACCCAGGTCACGGCCGGGCCGGCGCGGTCGACGCGCTCGGCGGCGAGGTAGGCCTCGGGCGACGCCGGGTCGAAGTAGAAGGTCACCGGGCGGCGGGCGGCGGTGCCGTACGGGCCGGTCGCGTGTCCGTCGAAGCGCCCGATCGCGGGCAGCACGACGTCCGCCTCCGCCACGTACTCCGGGACCGTGGCGAGCGGCTCGCTGCCGCGCCGTGCCCGTCGCTCCGCCAAGTTGATCACGTCACCCACTGTCTGCCTCCTGGAACCGATCGCTGCTACCCCCACCGCGACACCTGCCGGTCACGGGGTCCCTGAGGCGCTGAAACGCAGGATCGGGCGGAAACTGGCGGTGATTGATCCAACACTCGTCCGCGTGGCGCGGCGACGATGATTCAGGCCGACGCGAACGGGATACACCGGAACGGCGCACGTAGGACGGGACGCGCTGCCGTCTTGCCCGAAAAACCGGCGCGTCGGTCGGCCACCCCCGCTAAGGTCCACCGTCAGGTCGCACTTCGTCCCACGATTTCCGAGGAGCACCCCCATTCCCACCGTACCCCCACCCAAGCGTCACCCCTACGACCAGTGGGCGCCCGATGCACGCGCGCTCGACCTGGTCGGGGACAAGTGGACGCTGCTGATCGTCCGTGATCTCGTCGGCGGTCCCCGCCGCTTCGTCGAGCTCCAGCGCGTCCTGCCCGGCATCTCGACCGAGCAGCTGCGGTCGCGGCTGAACCGCATGGTCGCCGACGGCCTGCTCACCCGCCAGCGCTACCGCGAGGTGCCGCCGCGCGTCGACTACGAGCTGACCGAGCGCGCGCGGGACCTCCTGCCCGTCATCGGCGCGCTCGCCCGTTGGGGCTCGCAGTGGGCGTGGAGCCCGCCGCGTCCCGACGAGGCGATCGACATCGGCGCCGTGTTCCGCTCGAGCCCCGGCCTCGCGGTCCCCGCGTCGGTCTCCGGCGTCGTGGAGATCACCGCGGAGCGGCGCGACGGCCAGCTGAAGCGCTACGTGCTCACGGCGGCGGGCGGCACGCTCACCTACGAGGAGCGGTCCGCGCCCGACGCGGACGCGCGCATCGCCGGCGCCGAGCGCGCCTGGGTCGAGGCGCTCGGCCCCGACCAGGACCGCGGCGAGCTCGAGCTCAGCGGCGACGCCCGGCTCGCGAACGCCCTGCTCGACGTGCTGAGCCCGGTCGCGGTCGCCGAGGCGCAGGTCGCCTGACCCCTCCCCCCGCCCCATCCGACACGTCCAGAGCGGCCGCCCACCCCGGCGGCCGTTGTCGTCGGCGGGGTCCCGCGCGGGCCGCGCTCAGCGCGAGTAGTCGGCCTTGACGATCCGCGGGTACTTGCGGGTGTTGCCCGCGGGCACCTGCGGGGCGGGCTGCACCCAGCAGGACGGCATGTCGTTCGTGTCGGGCACCTTCGTCTGGTAGGTGCCGTCACCGCCCTTGCCGGTGTTCGCGCAGTCGAAGTTCCCGAAGATCATCCGCTTGCCGCGCTCGATCCCCTGGATCGCGCCCGGGTTCAGGTACGCGTTGCCGCGCGAGGCCGGCGGCCGCGTCGTGTACATCGCCGCGGTCTCGGCGCCGACGGGGCCGAGCTGCCGCAGGTAGTGGCCGCGCTCGAACGCGTTGCGCGTCGGGATCGTGTCCGCGAGCGCGCCCGCCCCGTTGGAGATGAAGTCCCCGATCGTGATCTGGTGGTACTCGAGCCACTCGAGGATCGGGTTGAGCTCCTCCAGGAACGGCTGCAGCTCGCCGAGCAGCGGCGTGGTCCCGGCGAGGACGTTGCGCGTCGCAGGCAGGCCGCGCCGCGCGACGGTGATGAGCGGCGACAGGTCCCGGAAGAAGCGCTCGAGGTCGGGGCTCGCGGCGCGCAGGTCCGCGACGGCCGGCCGCAGGTCGCGCAGGGCGGGCGCCAGCTCGCGCACCAGCGGTCCGGTGTCGTCGGCGAACCGCTCCAGGCGCGCGAAGGTCGCCTTGGACTCGTCCAGGAACGTCGGGAAGATCCGGAAGCTCGTGGCCAGCGCCTCCTGCTGGGCGCTCGTGGCCGAGAACACGTCGTTGCTCGAGCGGATCAGGGTCGCGAGCTGGTCCTCGCGCTCGGTCAGCGCGCCGAACACGACGCCGGTGTTGCGCACGAGGCGCCGCACGACCCCGGCCTGGGTGTCCAGCACCCCGAGCACGTCGTCGGCGTCCGCGGCGAACGCGGGCAGGTTGCCGAGCGCGTCGTTGAGGTCGCGTCCGCGGCCCGCCGCCCCGCCGGCGAGGTCCTGCTGCCAGGTCTTGAACGCCTGGCGGGTCTTCGGGTCCAGGGCGTCGAAGATCTCGTCGAGCTGGGTGCTGTCCTGCACCTGTGCGTCGGGCAGCCAGCCCCCCTCGGGCACGCGCGGCGCACGGCGCGTGCCGGGGGTGATCTCCAGGTAGGTCTCCCCGAGCAGCGTCTTCTGGCGCAGCACGACGCGCGCGTCGGAGGCGATCGGCGCGAACCGCGGGTCGACCTCGACGGTCGCGACGGTCGCGTTGGGGTGCCCGGCGACGTCGATGTCCTTCTTGCGGACCTTGCCGATCGAGACCCCCGCGGTGCGTACGTCCGCCTCGAGGCCCAGCTGGGTGGCCTCCGGGAGCGCGACCCGGAAGCGGTAGCCCTCGGGCTTCAGCGGCGTCGAGCCGCCGAAGCTCACCCAGAGGAACAGGAGCAGCCCGAAGCACGACAGCGCGAACAGCACCATCGTCATGAGGCGGCCGAAGGTCGGTGCCTGCTTCACCACGCGCGCATCACCCCAGGACGCCCTTGCAGACGGTCGGATCGGCGAGGACCGGCGCGAGGACCATGCCGAGCAGCGGCGTGGAGTTCGCGACCTGCGAGATCGTGCCGCAGCTGCCGCCGACCGACACCGGGCGGAACGGGCCGTTGGCGTCCCCGGTGGAGAACAGGGCGTTGCCGACGTGCTGCAGCCACGCCGCCCAGAACAGGTAGCCCTCGTCGCGGTCCTTGACGCCCGGGCCCTCCTTGCCGTTCTGGTTGTAGGCGGCGAGGTTCAGCAGCGCGTTCAGGGCCGTGAACGCGCGGGTCAGGTCGGGGGTCGTCTCGGCCAGGCGCCGGGCGGGCACCGCCAGGTCGGCGACCGTGGGGCGCGCGGCCCGCACGAACGGCCGCACACGGGTGCGCAGCAGCGGCGCCGCCTCGGTCACGAACGGGGCGACCGCGCGGTTGGCGTCGTCGAGCCGGCGGACGGCGGGTCGCAGCGCGGTGGTCGCCGGACCGAGCGTGTCGGCGAGCCGCTGCACCTTCCCGAGCGTCGCGGTGGTCTGCCGCAGCGTGCCGGGCAGGCGTCCGACCGCCTGTGTGATCCCGGCCTGCTCGCTGGAGAACGCGCGCAGGACCGAGGCGCTGGAGGAGACCAGGCGGGTGAGCTCGTCGTCCTTGTCGGCGAGCGCGCCGTTGAGGCGCGCGAGCCGGTTGACGAGCCGCCGCAGGTGCTCGTCGCGCTGTGCGACGAGGCCCGTGACCTTCGCGAGGTCGCGGTGGGTCGGCTCGAAGCGACGGAAGACCTCGCGCAGGTCGTCGCCGCGGTCGGCCAGCCCCTTGCCCGCGCCGTCGACCAGCAGCGTGAGGTAGTCGCGGGTGTCGGCGTCCAGCGCGGCGAAGATCTCGTCCGGGTTGACGTCCGGGAGCGTGTTGGCGACCGGCATCGTCCAGCCCTCGCGCGCGACCGGGGCGGAGCGGCTGCCCGGGTCGAGCTCGATGAACATGTCCTTCAGCCCGGTCTTGGGCCGCAGCAGCGCCTTCGCGTCGGTGTGGACGACCTCGCGGTACTGCTGGTCGATGTCCATCGAGACGACGGCGACGCCGTCACGCAGCTCGACCTTGCCGATGTCGCCGATGCGCACCCCGGAGACGCGGACGGTCTGCCCCTGGCCGGGGGTCACGGCCTGCGCGGTGGAGAACTCGGCCTTCAGCGTGAACGGCGCGTCCTCGACGAGCGGGAAGCGCAGCCGCTGCTGGCTGAGGATGTAGCCGCCGACGACGGCCGCGATGACCATCAGGCCGATGACCGCGGCGAAGTCCTTGAACGACTTGCGGATCGCGCGCTTCATCGTCCGCCCTTCCGGGCCCGCTGCGCGGCGGCGCGGACCTTCGCGATGGTCTCGGTGGTCGCCTCGCGGGCGGTGACGGTGAGCGGCAGCTTGCGGGCCTTCGCCTCGCCGCGCAGGCTCTTCACGGCCTTCGCGACGTAGCGGTCGTAGAGCTCGCGGCCGGGCCCGGACGCGGGGACGGTGACCTTGCGGCTCTGCAGCCGGCCGGGGGTCGAGCGCAGGTCGGGCGCCTCCTGCGTCTCGCAGGGCACGTCGGCGCGCAGCGGCGAGCGGCCGCCGGTGGGCGGCATCGGGTTGACGCCGCCGACGGGCGTGTCGGTGAGCAGCAGCTGGCCCTGCCCGAGCGGGGTGACGTAGCTGCCGCCGGACACCAGGACGCGGAACCACTGGCCGTTGGCGTCGCCCGAGCGGCTCTCGCCCGCCAGGCCCGGCAGCGCCTTGAGCGAGTCCTGGAAGACCGGGCCGACCGCGGGGAAGTCCTTGTCCTGGATGGTGTCCTTGGACCAGGGCAGGATGACCTCGTTCTGGCAGCTCGAGGCGAGCGCGGTCTGGGCTAGCAGCGGGACGGTGCGCTGCGACAGCCGCGTCAGCGACGGGACGACCGTCCGCAGGTCGGCGCTCAGGCCGCGCAGCTCGGCGGGCTGCACGAGCCCGCGGACCTGCCGCACGAACGGCAGGCCGGCGTCGAGCG
Organism: Paraconexibacter algicola; assembly: GCF_003044185.1. Taxonomy (GTDB): domain Bacteria; phylum Actinomycetota; class Thermoleophilia; order Solirubrobacterales; family Solirubrobacteraceae; genus Paraconexibacter; species Paraconexibacter algicola. Next base: position 2,444,963 of record NZ_PYYB01000001.1, on the reverse strand, counting down.
CGGGCCCGGAGGACCGCACGCCCGGGCGGGCGTCGGCGATGAAGCGCCGCAGCGGCGGGAACGCGCGGTTGAGCGCGGCGAACGCGGGGAGCGCGGCGCGCAGGGTGCGCGGCAGCTCGGCGACCGCCTGCTGCAGCGCCGTGTCGCGGGCGGCGAACGCCCGCGCGGTGCCGTTGAAGTCGGTGATCAGCGACTTGAGCGCGTCGCGGTCCGCGTCGAGGGCGGCGGCGGTGGCGCCGGCGTCGCGGACGTAGTCGCTGAGGTCTCGCTGGGCCTGTCCGAGCGTCGCGTCGTTGACGATCGCCGAGTCCCGGTAGGCGGGCTCCCACCACCGGGTGGTGCGGTTGTTCGCGGCGGCGCCGCCGTCGGCGAAGCCGTCGCCGAGCTGCTGCAGGAGCGAGCGGAGGTCCTCGCGGGTGTCGTCCTGCAGCGCCGTGAGGATCTGGTCGAGCTGCACGGGCGTCGCGGTCTGGTTGATCGGGATCGTGTCGCCGTCCCGGAGCTCCGGAGCCGACGGGGACCCGGGCTTCACGTCGACGAAGAAGTTGCCCTCGAGGAAGATCCGCGGCCGGATCGTCATCCGCGCGTCGGTGTGCAGCGGCAGGCCCTTGCGCTCGATCGCCATGACGACGCGCGCCGCCTCCGCCCCGGGCCGCACGCGCTCGATCGCGGTGACCTTGCCGACGTTGACGCCCGCCACGCGCACCGGCGAGTTCGTGCGGATGTTGTTCGCGCTGGAGAACACGGCCCGGACCTCGTAGGGCTGGTTGACCAGCGGGATGTCCTTGCTGAAGCCCAGGTAGGTGCCGATCCCGACGAGCGCCAGGACGAGCAGGCCGGTGGCGAAGTAGCTCAGGCGCGGCGGCTGGTTGCGTCTCACTTGGCCGGCACCCCCGCGGCCTTCTCGGGCTTCGCGCGCGGCACGTCGACGCCGCGGCCGTCCGGGCGGTAGCTGAAGGTCTGCCCGGTGGGCACCCGGTCGGGGTTGAGCGCGATGCCGCGGCCCTCGCGGTTGTACTTCGCGTAGCTCGGGCCGACGCGCGGGACGTCGTCGACGTCGGGCGTGTCGACGAACACGTCGCGGTACGGGTCCCCGGGGATCGTGCGGTCGCGGTACGGGTTCTGGCTCTGGGCGTAGCCCTGCTGACCGGTGCCGCAGTTGGCCAGGCCGTCCTTCGTGATCGCCGGGCCGAAGAACGCGTTGTGCAGGTAGGTCTTGGTCGAGCCGGGCTCGGGGCTCTCCTTGCCGTGCGCGAACTCGTTGGCGCCCATCTGGCCGACGCCGTCGCCGCCCGGGAGGTTCTGCGGGGCCTGGTTGAGCAGCGCGCGCTGCTGGCCGCCGGTGGCGGTCGGGGAGCTGAGGTGCTCGGCGGCGAAGGTCCAGAACACGTTCCAGCTGTTGCAGACGGTCACGTACGGGCCGAGGAACCGCAGCGTCGGGTTCAGTGTCTGCACGGTGGCGGTGAGGCCGCGCAGCGCACCGAGCGTGGTCGGGGTGCGCGCGAGGTCGCGCAGGGCGACCATCGTGGCCCCGAGGTCCTCGTTCAGCGGCACGGAGCGGCGCAGCACCGGGGTGCCGGTCTCGACGGCGCGGTTGATCGTCGGCAGCGACGCGCGTAGCTCGGCGCTCGCCGCGTCGAGGTCCTCGGAGAGGCCGGCGAACCGCACGAGGAACGGCCGCTGGGCGCGCAGCGAGCGGGTGCCGACCTCGAGCGTGCCGACCGACTTCGTGATCGTCTCCTTCAGCGCCTGCGGATCGCGGCCGATCGCCTCGAAGGTGTTGGCGAGGAACGTGAACGTCTGCGCGTTGACCGCCGACAGCGGGGCCACGACGCGGGCGGCGTCACCCAGCTCGGCGAAGAGGCGCGGCAGGCGGCTGCGCGGGTCGGCGAGGTTGCCCGCGACGCGCTCGAGGCGGCCGAGCAGCTCAGGGGCGATGCGGATCGTCTCGTTGAGCCCGGCGCCCCGTCCCGTGAACGCGTCCCCGAACTCCTCGAGGTTCACCTGGCTGGCGGCGCGGGTCGGCTCGTCGAAGGTGCTGAGGACCTCGTCGAGCTCGGTCGAGGCGGACGACTGGCTGGCGGGCAGCGTGCCGCCGTCGGCGATCGTGCGGGCGCTGCGGCCGAGGGTCAGCTCCACGTACTTCAGGCCCAGCGCGGAGCGCGGCCGCACGACGACGGTGGAGTCGACCGGGACCGCGCCGAGCTTCTCGTCGAGCTTCAGCCGCAGCAGCGCGCCGGTGCGGCCGCCGGGGAGCGCGACCGGCTCCATCTCCTCGACGACGCCGACGCGGAAGCCGCCCGAGCGGACCTCGTTGCCGGGCACGAGGTTCGCGCCGTTGGGGAGCTGGACCTCCAGCGCGCGGGTCGGCACGAACGGCAGGCCGTTGTTCGCGTTGTAGGCGAGGAACACGGCGACGACGACGATGAGCGTGGTGACGGCCCCGACGAGGACGGGGTTCGCGACGATCGAGGAGCGGTTGCGCCGGCGCGGGGTCATCGGCCCAGGAGGTAGTCGAGGAGGGCGGTGCGTGCCTGCGGCGTCTGCGCGCGGCCGAGCAGGCCGTCGGTCCGGCCGCCGCCGATGGTGAGGCCGGGCAGGCCGGGCAGCGGCGGCAGCTCGATCTTCGGCAGGCCCGGCAGCAGCGGCGTCTGCGGGGTCTGGGCGGGCGCGGGCGCCGGGGCCTGGTCGGTGCTCGGCAGGCTGTGCGCGGGGACGGTCTCGCCCGGCGCGGGGGCCTGCTGGCCGTCGGTGCGCTTGCGCACCTGCGCGAGGGCGGGCGCGTCGCCGGCGCTGGGGTCGACGAAGTTGATGCCGGGCTGGTTGGGGCCCAGGGCGCTCTGGCAGTCCTTGGTCGCGGGGTCCTTCGCGCGCTTGACGTCGGCGTAGTTGGCGCACGGGTCGGTCGGCGGGATCGCCGAGATGTTCAGGACGTGCGCGTTCTGGTCGTAGATGTTGACCGAGAGGACCTGGTCGTAGACGTACTGCAGCAGCGCCTCGAAGCCGGTGTAGCCCTTGCCGCCGGGGCTGCGCGGGTCGTCCTCGACGGCCTTGTCGCGGTCGTTGAGGTGCTCGAGGACGAAGCGGAGGTTCGTGCCGACCTCGGGAGCGGTATCGGTGAACGTCGACAGCTGCCGCACGGACGGGCGCGCGGAGAGGACCGCCTCGCGGCCGGGGACGGCGGCCGCGGCGAGGCTGCGGACCGCGGGCCGGGACGCCTGGGCGAGCGGCCCGAGGTTGTCGAGCAGGCGCTCGAGCTGGCCGGCCGAGGCCTGGAGGTTGCGCAGCGCCGGGGTCTGCGCGTCGGCGGTGCGGCCGAGCGCGGCCATCGTCGGCTCGAGCTGCGCGAGGAAGCCCGGGAGCTTGCGCAGCCCGGCGGCGATGTCGTCGCGGCGTTCGGCGGACGCGGTGGCGGTCTCCCCCGCCTCGGTGACGAAGCGGCCGACGTCGTCGCGGTTGGCGGCGAGGTCGGTGAGGACCTCGTCGGCGTTGACGACGAGGTCGGCGAGGATCCGGTTCTGGCCGGCGAGCGTCCGCAGGACGCGGTTGGTCTGGCGCAGCGCGGGGCTGGCCCGGCGGATCGCCGCGTTGAGGTTCTCGCCGTTGCCCGCCACCCCGGCGCCGAGCTCGCCGAGGATGATCGCGAGGCGCTCCCGGTACGGCCGGCGCAGCACGTTGTTGACGAGGTCGCCGGCGATCGTCGAGGTGGTCCGCTCGACGGGGATCGTCGACCTGACCGGCAGCTCCCGCGGCGCGGTGCCCGGGAGGCAGTCGAGGAAGTACTCGCCGATGAGCGACTGCGGGCGGGCCTCGCAGCGCACGTCGGTGCGCAGTGAGCCGAAGCCGTTCTCGGTGACGTCGAAGTCGACGACCGCGCGGTTGGTGCGCAGGTCCAGCCGCAGGTCGGTGATCTTGCCGGCGCGCACGCCGGCGATCTTCAGGTCGCCGCCCTCGACGAGCCCGAAGGCGTTGTCGAGCACCGCGCTGTAGGAGCGCGTGTCGGGGGCGTCGCCGTCACCGGCACCGGTGGCGAGGAGCGCGAGCGCACCGGCGCAGCAGACGAGGAGGATGGCCGCGATGCGCCTCATGGCCCCGGGGGCACCATCGTCTCGTCGCAGTTGTAGTCGGGCGTGGGCTTCCAGACCGCGCCGCGCTCGATCGAGCCGGGGCAGCGGTTGAGCTGCCGCGTCTGCGCGCCGGCGGCGAAGGCCTGCTGGCGCAACTCGGGCGGGATCGGCTGCAGCTGGCCCCCGACGAGCGTGAACGCGTTGACGTGCAGGGCGGCGCGGCTGGCGCCGCCGAGCGCGTCGTAGATGCCGGAGTGCCCGAAGTCGTCGAACCAGCCGGTCAGCTCGGGCGCGTACGGGCGGGCGTAGGCGAGCTCGGGGGTGGCGACCTTCAGCGCGTCGACGGTGGCGGGGAACGCACCCTGCCGGGTCGCGCCGTTGCGCTGCGTGTCGCGGGTGGCGGCCGCGTCGAGCGGGATCGCGGCGCGCGTCAGCTCGATCAGGTCGTTGCCGGCGCCGTCGCGGCGCAGCAGGCGGCTGAGGTCGCGCAGCGTCGGGCGGGCGTCGCGGGCGAGCGGGCGCAGCTCGGCGAGGAACGGCCGCAGCTTGCGGGCGACCGGCGTGCTCTCGTCGACGAGCGGCGCGAGGTCGTCGAGCGCCTGGCGGAGGTTCACGAACGTCGTGTTGGAGCGCCGCATGAAGTCGGGCAGCTGCCCGATCGCGTCGCGCAGCTCGGTCTTGCGGCTGCCGATCGCCCGGGTGGTGACCGCGAGGCGGTCGACGAGGCCGGCGAGGTCGTCGCGGCGGTCGGCGAGGTCGGTGACGAGCCGGCTGCTGTCGACGACGAAGCGGCGCAGGAACGGGGTGTCGCGGTTCAGCTCGCTGAACAGGCGGCTGGACGCGGCCAGCGAGGGGTTGAGGTAGAGAAAGCCGCGGTTGATCTCGCGGCTGCGGCCCTCGTTGCTGGTGCCGAAGCCCTGGACGACGCGCTGCAGGCCCTTGCGGGTGTCGGCGTCGAAGGTGTCGAAGAGCTGGTCGAGGTCGACGGCGGTGGTGGTCTCGTCGGTCCGCAGGACGGCCCCGTCGGCGACCTCGGCGCCGTCGGCGGGACCGAGGCGCAGGTCGACGTAGCGGTTGGCGACCCCGGAGAGCGAGGCCTGCCGGACGGTCGCGGTGGTCCCGCGGCGCAGCGGCGCGTAGCCGTCGTCGGTGATCGCGAGGGTCACCTCGGCCTGGCCGTCGTCGGAGAGGTCGATCTCGGTGACCTCGCCGACCGGCCGTCCGGCGACCTGGACGAGGTTGCCCTTCACGAGCTGCCCGGCGTTGATGAAGCGGGCGGTGACGGTGTAGTCGGACCCGCCGCCGGCGAGCAGGGCGACGGCCACGGCGGCGAGCACGACGACGCCGGCGCCGAGCGCGACTGCCCTGCCGATGGTCCTCGAGTGCCGCACTGCTCGCTGCGCTCCCTCTCCCTGCTCCGACCCGCTCCGCCCGGCCTCCCCAGACCCGGCACGGCGGCGCACGCTAATGCCCCGCGTTCCGGTCCGTCAAGCGCGAACCGGCTCCTGAGGGACCCAACGACGATGTGCGCGGAAACTTGCGGTGTTCGCCACGAGGTTTCCCGACCCGAACGTGAGGGGATCGTGAGAGCACCCTGTCGCGCAGGACAACTTCCGTGCGACCCTGGTGTTCGGTCTTCTGGGACCGCCTCGTCCATGGACTTCTCCACGACGCTCGATCACGCCCCCGGGCTCCGGGGCCCCACGCCGCTGCTGCGCCTGCAGAGCGACGACCGCCTGATCGCGCTCACCCGCCGCGGCAACCAGGGCGCGTACGAGGCGCTCGTGGGCCGCTACCAGGCACGGCTGCTGGCCTTCTGCCGCCACATGCTGTCCTCGCGCGAGGACGCCGAGGACGTGCTGCAGGAGGTGTTCGCCGCCGCCTACAACGCGATGCTCGCCGACGAGCGGCCGATCAACGCCCGCCCGTGGCTCTACCGGATCGCCCGCAACCGCTGCCTGAACCACCTGCGCCGCCAGACGGCGATCGGCGTGGACTCGATGGACGTGCACCTCGCCGAGCACGGCACGACGACGGCCGACAAGGTCCACAAGCGCGAGGAGTTCCGCCAGCTCGTCGCCGACGTCCAGGACCTGCCGGAGACGCAGCGCACGGCCTTGCTGCTGCGCGAGATCGACGCGCTCTCCTACGACCAGATCGCCGAGGCGATGGAGACGACGATCCCGTCGGTGAAGTCGCTGCTCGTGCGGGCCCGGGTCTCGCTCGCCGAGGCGGCCGAGGCGCGCCTGCTCACCTGCGAGGAGGCGCGGGACGAGCTCGCCGAGGTCGCCGAGGGGCTGAAGCGCTCGACGCCGCCGGTCCGGCGGCACGTGCGCCAGTGCGAGCGCTGCGCCGCGTTCAAGAAGCACCTGCGCCAGACCGACCGCACGCTCGCCGCGGTCTTCCCGGTCGGCCCGCTGCTGCTGCTGAAGAAGTTCCTCATCGCCCAGGGCGCGGCGGGCACGTCCGCCGCCGGGGCGGCGGCCGGCGGTGCGGCCGTCGCGGGCGGTGCGGCGGGCTCCGCCGCGGCCGGCTCGGCGCTGGGCGCCGGGATCACCGCGATCGGCACCAAGGCCGCCGCCGGGCTCACCGCCGCCGCGATCGTCGCCGCGGGCGCCGTCGAGGTCGACCACCACCGCCGCTCCACGGTCGAGCGCGCGCCCGCCGTCGCGGCGATCGCGCCGCCCGCGCCCGCCGTGGCCGCGCCCGCCGCGCCGCCGGTCGTCGTCTCGAGCTCCGCCCAGGAGGAGAGCGCCACCTCGCCGTCGGACGCGGGCGGCCTGCTCGCCGAGACCGAGCCCGGCGACGAGGCCGGTCCGACCGCCGGCGCCGCGCGCGACGACGACGCGCCCGCCGACGACGCCGCGCCGGTCGTCCCGCCCGGGACGACGCCCGTCCCCGGCGCCGCCGCGCCGACCGGCCCGACCGGCGTCGCCGGCGCCCCGGCCGTGCTCCCGACCCAACAGGGGTCCGACACCGTGCGCCTGCCGGGCCAGCCGCTGCCGCAGGGCACCGGCGGGCTCGTCGGCCCCGACGAGACGCGGCCCGTCCCGGCCCCGGCCTCCTCGGCGCCGGCCCCCGCTCCCGCGGCTCCCTCCCCGGCTCCGGCGCCTGCACCTGCGCCGGTCCCCGCCCCCGAGCCCGCGCCCGCCCCGGCCGCCACGCCCGCCCCGGACCCCGCGCCCGCCGCGGACCCGGCCCCGTCCGTGCCGGCCGATCCGGTCGCCACGCCGCCCGCCGCTCCGGCGGGCTGAGCGCCGTCCCGCGTCAGCCGACGCGGTCGCCCGGCCGCGCGTCCGGCTCGGGGTTCAGCAGCAGCACGGTCCCGTCGGCCGTGTACGTGCCCAGCACCAGGCACTCGGAGCGCACCGGGCCGATCTGCTTGGGCGGGAAGTTCACGACGCCGACGACGAGGCGGTCCTGCAGCTCGGAGGCCGCGTAGTTCGTGATCTGGGCGCTCGAGCGGCGCACGCCGATCTCCGCGCCGAAGTCGACCCGCAGCTTCCAGGCCGGCCGGCGCGCCTGCGGGAACGCCTCGACCTCGACGATGCGGCCGACCCGCATGTCGACGCGGGTGAACTCCTCCCAGGCGAGCGGGGCGTCGCTCACGGCCGCGACGCGCCGAAGCGGAACGACCGCAGCGGCGTCTTGAGAGGCCCGTTGCCGCCGACCGCGTCCGCCCGCGGCACGGCGTCCGAGCGGCCGTTGAGGAGCGTCACGACCGCGACGACGGTCGGCCGGTTGACCGTGGCCTCGTCGTCGTCGGGATCGTCGTAGAGCAGGAACCGCTTGCCGTAGACCGTGCGGCCGTCGCGCTTGGTCTGGAAGGTGATCTGGTAGCCCGGGTTGTCGTTGATGCGGGCGCGTCCCTCGCCGCGCAGGCGGAAGTCCGGGTCGGCGGCGGCGAGCTCGTCGGCGACGACGCTGGCGAGCACCGGCACGTAGCCGGCCGCGTCACCGGGATACGCGTCCAGGCGCCGCTGCGCGACGGTGAACTCCAGCAGCGTCGGGGCGTCCGGCGGGGAGACGAGGCGCAGCCGCTCGCCGCGCTGCGGGTCGACGCGCTCCAGGCGCGTCTCGTCGTAGGCGAGGTTGAACGGGAACAGGCCGCCGGTGACGACGACCCCGGTCTTCTCCGCGGCCTCGCGCTGGGCGAGCCGCACGCCGACCGCGACGAGGAGCAGCACGACGGCCGCGCCGATCAGCAGCCGGGTCCAGGTGCGCGCCGGGCGGCCGGTGCGGGCGGAGAGGAGCTCCGGCAGCGTCGGCCCGAGCCCCTCACGAACGGGAGAGGACACCCACGCAGTGTAGGTGCCCTCCCCGGTCCGGCGTGGTGTGGCGCGTGCGTCAGCAGGTGCGCGCGACGCGACCGTCCGAGCCGGTGTAGACGTAGACGTCGGCGACGTAGCCGCCCTTGGAGAGCTTGTTCCACAGGCGCGACGTGCCGTAGGTCCCGGTCATCTTCCTGCCGATGGTCTGGCAGACGATGCGCACGCGCGCGCCGTCGGGCAGCGAGCGGACCTTCGCCGAGGCGCTCGTCGGCCGCGCGCGGACCGACAGGGTGTAGCCGGCGGCGACGTTGACCGTGCCGGGCGCGCTCTTGGGCGGCGACGGCGGCGGCGGGCAGAGGACGTTGAGGTCGTCGCAGGTCGGGCGGGCGGTCGCCGGCCCGACCCCGACGGCACCGCCCAGGGCACCGACACCGGCGACGGCGGCGAGCGAGGCGGCGATGGTCCTGCGGGTGCGGGTGCTGCGCGACATTGGGCTCCTCCGTGGGGGGCTCGTTGGCTGATCTGGGTCGATCCTGCCCCGCCGCGCACCGGGCCGCCCCCCGCCCTCACGGAGTCCTCATGGAGCGTGAGAGACCCTCAGGATCGTCGCCGTTCGCTAGGGCCCCGGCTCTCCGCCCACGACGAGCGTCCCTGCGCCCGAGCGGCCGTCGAGCGTGATCGCGTACTCGCCCTCCGGCATCCCGGGCACGTCGACGGTGGCGCGGCCGCCCGCCGGGACGTTCAGCGTCACCGGGCCCGCCGGCGTCGTCAGCCGCAGCGTGTGCGCGCGCCCGTCGGTCGACGTCGCGGCGAGCTCGACGGTGAGGAACGCGGCGACGGTGATGCGCGACGGCTCGAGGCCCGCGCCGACCCGGAAGTCCGCCGGGGAGCGGGCGGCCTCGTCGTCCCCGGGGCCCTCCTCCTCCCCGGGCGCGGGACCGATCTCGGTGGTCGTCGTGCCCGCGGGACCGGTCGTCCCGGCGCCCGCCGGGCCGGTCGGTCCCGGCGTGGCGGTCGCGGTCGGCGCCGCCGTCGCGGCGGGCGGCGGGGTCGCGACCGACGTCGCGGTCGTCCCGGTGCCGGCGCCCGCCGGAGTCGTCGCGCCCGCCCGGTCGCCGTCGTCCCCGCAGGCCCCGAGGCCGATCGACGAACAGCCGATCAAGACGAAGATCGTGTGATGTCGCACGAACGTCCTGCCGATACCCGGGATGCAGGGCACCGTCCACCGACCACCACGATCACCATGTCCACGCATGCTCACCTCATTCACTATGACGCGGACCGCCGCCGTCTGTGGATCGCGGGCCAGCGCTGCCACCACGGCGCGACGGGCGCGCTCCTGACCGCCGCCGCCACCGTCGGCCTCCTCGCCGCGAGGCTGCGGCCCACCGGCCTGCTCGCGCTCGCGGCCACGGGCTGCGTGCTGATGGCCGACGACTGGCACGACCGCCCGATCTGGTTCGAGCGCGGCTGGCAGAACCAGCCGTGACCGGGGCGTCGGCGACCCGCAGGCCGCCGACGTCCGCCGGACCTAGCTGCCGACGCTGAACATCGCCTCGAGGTCGTGGCGGGAGAACGCCTCGAAGGCCACCATCGTCTGGGTCACCGCCACACCGGGGAGCTGCAGGAGCTTGCCGGTGATCGTCTCGGCGAGCTGCTCGTGACGCCGCACGCGCACGACGGCGACGAAGTCCCACTCGCCGGTGACCGTGTACGCCTCGGCGACGCCCTCGAGCTCGACCAGGGCGGAGCCGAGCGTGGCCATCGCGTCCCGGTCGGCCTTGATGAGGACGATCGCGTGGTTCACGCCGACCAGCTCTCCCCCGGCTCGAGCACGACGACCTCGGCGTGGCCCGCGGCCTCGACCTCGGACTTGTACGCGGCCACGTCGGTCTCGATCGGCGGGAACGTGCCGTAGTGGCAGGGGATGACGACCTTGGCGCCGACGAGCTTCGCCGCGACGACCGCGTCGGTGCGGTCCATCGTGTAGTGGCCGCCGATCGGGATGATCGCGACGTCGATCGGATCGCGCTGCGACGGCAGGGCGAGGTCGCTGAACAGCGCCGTGTCCCCGAGGTGGTAGACGCGGACGCCGCCGAGCTCGATGACGAGACCGGCCGCGGGGGTGACGGTGCCCTTCGGCGTCGTGGACGTGTGGAAGGCCGGCGTCAGGCGGCAGCTGCCCCAGTCGTAGGTGGCGGTGCCGCCGACGTTCGTGTCGATCGTCGTGACGCCCTCCTCCCCGAGCTCCCCGGCGATCTCGGTGATCGCCTGGATCGTCGCGCCGGTCCTCTTGGCGATCGCCACCGCGTCCTCGGGGCCGTGGTCCTGGTGCCCGTGGGTCAGCAGGATCGCGTCGGCCTCCACCTCCTCGGCGGACACGACGCCCTTCGGGTTGCCGGTGAGGAACGGGTCGACCAGGACGGTCGTGCCGTCGTGGGTCAGGGCGAAGGCCGAGTGGCCGAGCCAGCGGATCTCCATCAGGTGTCTCCTGGGGTGTCGGGGGTCGTGTCGAGCTCACGGGCGAGCTGGAAGCCCACCGCGGCGCCGACGAGCATCCCGATCCGGGTCTCCTCGGCGAGCAGCGTGCGCAGTTCGAGTACCCGCTGCTGCGGGTCCTCGATCGCCGCCACCCGCGCCACCTCCTGCTCGTGGGCGCCGCCGAACCAGCCGCCCTCCTCGAGCGCGGCGTTGAGGATGCGCTGGAGCGAGGGCGCGGCGTGCGTGATGACGTCCTGGGCGTGGTCGAGCCGTCCCTCCTGGGACAGGGCGGCGACGGCGGCGTCGACCTCCTCGGCGGTGAACGTGCGGTCGGCGGGCATCGTCCGTCAGCCTACGTCACCGGGATCGTCGGCCCGGGCGTTCAGCTCGCGCGCGACCTCCACGACCCCGCTCGCGTCGCCGAAGTCCACGGCGATGAGGTTCACGGGGCGGCCGCGCTCCTGCTCGCAGCGGGCGACGCGCTCGCGCAGCGCCGCCGCGGTCGAGGCGCGCCGGTTGGCGGAGAACGGGGGCGGGAAGCGGTCGATCCAGTGGTTGAGCATCAGCAGCGGGCTGTCCTCGTCGCCGCGGTTGGGCGCGCAGGAGAACTCCGACGCCTTGCGGGCGCCCAGCGGCGTGTCCTGCACGAACGAGAACGCCGGGTGGTACCAGTCGTACGCGCCGCCGTCGCGTTCGGTGAGCACGACGAGCCGGTCGCCGCGGCGCAGCAGCTGGCCGAGCGTCGGCAGCGGCTCGTCGCGGTCGAGCACCGCGAGCGCGTCGAGCAGCCGGGCGCGGCGCAGCGCCCCCGCGACGAGCTGCGGCGAGACGCTCGGCTCGATCAGCAGGACGACGACCTCCCCGCGGTTGGCGGCGAGGAAGTCGCGGACGACGCCGAGCTCGGCGACGAACGACTCCGCCCCGAGCTCGCAGAGGCTGTGGCAGAGGAACACGTCACGGCGGCCCTTGAGGTCGCCGAGGCCGACGCGGCCGCCGAGCCGCTCCGCCGCCCGGACCGCGCCCGGGCTGAGCTGCGCGGCGACGCGGTTGCGGTCCGAGCCGTCGGCCTCGAGGTCGGTCCGCACGCGGGAGCCGTCCCGGACCCCGTGGTGGGGGTCGAGCAGCAGCAGCCGGATGCCGTCCTGTAGCTGGCGGCGGATCCCGGTCCGCTGGTTGGCGAACAGCCAGCCCGGCTCGAGCGCCGCGGAGAACGAGTTGTGGGTGCCGGGGAAGACGACCTCGTCCAGCCGCCGGTCGCACAGCGCCCGCGAGCCGTTGCACCCGGTCGAGGTCGCCTGCTCGGGGGTCGGGGGGCTCAGGGAGGCCCGCTCGGGCGCGGGCCCGTCCCCGCCGACCGCCGCCCCGGCCACGACCGCGCCGAGCAGCAGCACGCCGACCGCCGCGAGCCACGGCAGCGGCCCCGTCCCGCGGCCGCCCGCGCCGCCCGTGCGGGCGGGCTCGTCGCGGGTCAGGCGGTCGGGCAACAGCGCGGCCAGCTCCCCCACCCCGACGTAGACGAGCGTGCCGCCGAGCAGCAGCGCGACCGCCGCCACGACGCCCGCGGGCTGCCACAGCAGCAGGCCGCCGAGCGCCACGAGCGCGACGCCGCGCAGCGTGCGGGCGGGCGCTCCCGCCGGCGTGCCGCCGGCCCGCGCGACGAGCGCGCGCAGCCGCTGCGTGGCGGTCGCGGCGGTCACGCGTCCGGCGGCGAGCGCCGCGGTCATGACCCCGGCGAGGCCGATCGCGACGAGCCAGTCGCGCAGTCCGGCGAAGTAGACGCCCCAGGCGGCGTCGACCGCGGCGCGCACGTCCTCGTCGCGCAGGTCCGACGGGGCGACCGCGCCGGCCCCGAGCCGGGCGCGCCAGACGGTGAGCGCGGCGACGAGCAGCCCGCACGCGACGGCGACGCTGAGGCCGCCGCGCACGAGCGCGGCCCGCCGGTCGCGCGCGACGGCGACGCCCGCGAGCACCAGCAGGAGCCCGAGCGGGGGCAGGACGAGCGCGAGCGTGCGGGCGCGCTCGCCCGCACGCGCGAGGCCCGCCAGCAGGTCCTCGTCGCGCAGCGCGACGACATCGACGTCGACGGTCGCCGGAAGGCTCTCGGCGAGGCCGGGCGCGGCGGCCCTGACCGCTTCGATCGCCAGCGTGCCGGCGTCGGCGACGGCGAAGGAGACGTCGTCGTCGCGGGTGAACAGCAGCCGGTGCGTGTCGCGCGCGGCGACCTCGAAGAGCTCCCCGAACGCCTCGGTGGAGACGAGCGCGTCGACGAGCGGGCGCACGAGCGGGCGGGCGGCGATGAGGTCGGTGCCGCCCTCGTCGACGAGCTGCTGGACGACCTGCCCGGAGACCAGGTCGCGGACCGCCGGCTCGTCGAGGGCGTCGACCGCGTGCGCGACGAAGGCGCGCTGGTCGACGACCTCCTCGCGCAGGTAGGTCGCCAGGACGCCCGCGACGAGCACGACCGCGCCGAGGACCGCGAGGATCCGGGACAGGACCGCGCGGGCGGCGGGACGGCCGGGACCACCGGCCACGGCCGTCAGGCGTCGCGCGGGGCGACGCGGTCGAGCATCAGGCCGACGAGGCCGCCGAGGACGAGCCCGACGGCGGCGGCGATCGGGTTGGCGTCGACGGTCGCGATCGGCATCAGGGCGAGCACGGCGCCGATGACGAACGTGCCGAGCATGTCGGTGTCGTCGTCGTCGTCCCCGGTGCGCTTGCGGGCGCGCAGGACGGGGACCGCCCAGGCGGCGAGCAGGCCGAGCCCGCCGCCGATCGCGCCGAGGGCGATCGGGACGTCCTCGAGCTGGGCGGCGACAGCGGTGCCGCCGATGGCGCAGGCGAGGAACAGGGACACGACGAGGACGGGCCCGTGGCGCAGCTCCAGCCGCCAGCCGTAGAGGCCGACCGCGAGCAGCGCGACGAACTGGTACCAGCCGTTCCCGTAGAGGAAGACCGTCGAGGCGAGGCGCCAGTACTCGTCGCCCACGGGGCCGATCACGGCGGTGTCGGTGCGGCCGGCGATCGCCAGGACGATCGCGCCGATCGCCGACAGGACGACGAGCGCGATCGTGGCGGTGGGCCGGCGGAACTCGTCGCCGTGGAAGAGGCCGCCGCTGCGCCGCTCCTTGCGGGGCTTGGGCAGCGACGGCGGCGCGGGGGGCTTGCGGACCTTCGCCGAACGCGGGGCCTTCGGGGGCTTCGCGTCGCCGCTGATGTCCCGCTCGATCTTCGGGGCCCGCTTGCGCAGGCGCTGCCCGCAGTACGGGCACTCCGTGATGTACGGGCTGACCTCCGAGCCGCAGCTCTTGCAGACGACGAACAGATCGGGACCGCCGGTGGACACTGCCCACGAGTCTAGATGCCCCGGACCGTCGGCGGCGACGGCCCGGGGCGGAACCTCCGGTGTGGGCGCTCAGGCGGTGACGGCGCCGTGGTGGCGCGGGGCGCGCAGGGCCGCCGCCGCGATCCCGGCGACCCCGAGCTCGAGGACGACCGAGATCAGGCCGCTGAGCTCCCACTCGCTCTCGTGGAAGCCCGGCAGGCCGACGGTGCGGCTGAGCACGAACCCGACGGCCATGCCGACGGCGACGAGCGCTCCGGCGATCCAGGCGCTCGCGTCGTCGCGCGTCCACAGGCGCGCGCCGATCGCGGCGGCGGTGAGGCCGCCGAGGATGAAGAGGACGCCGATGTAGGCCTGCTCGCCGAGGTACTCGGGGGCGAGGACGAGGTGCAGGACGCCGGTGGCGATGAGGGCGCCGGCGCCGATGCGCCGGGTGGAGTCGGTGATCATGGTGACCTCCGCAGGGGGTGGGGGATGAGGTGGCTCCACCGTAGGCGGGGGCCGGCGAGGGTCCCGGAAGCGTCGGGCAAAGGTTCGGCAAAGACCGTCGGGACGGGCGCGCGGACGCCTAGGATCGGCGTATGGCCCTGGTGCTGCTGGTCGAGGACGACGCCGCGATCGCGGAGCCGCTGACGCGGGCGCTGGAGCGCGAGGGCCACGTCGTCGAGCACGCGGCCGACGGGCTGGCGGGCGCGGCGGCGGGGACGCACGGCCGCCACGAGCTCGTGCTGCTGGACCTCGGGCTGCCGGGGCTCGACGGCCTGGAGGTCTGCCGCCGGATCCGGGCGGCGCGCCCGGACGTGCCGCTGCTGATGCTCACCGCCCGCAGCGAGGAGATCGACGCGGTGGTCGGACTCGACGCGGGCGCCGACGACTACGTGGCCAAGCCGTTCCGGCTGGCGGAGCTGCTCGCGCGGATCCGCGCGCTGCTGCGTCGCGGCGCGCCGCAGGCGGCGCCCGCACGGGCGCCCGCGGGTGGCGTGCGGGTCGATCCGGCGGCGCGTCGCGCGTGGGTCGGCGAGGAGGAGCTCGCGCTGACCCCGAAGGAGTTCGACCTGCTCGCCTACCTCGTCGCGCGCACCGGGGACGCGGTCCCGCGCCAGCAGATCATGGACGAGGTCTGGGACGTCAACTGGTTCGGGTCGACGAAGACGCTGGACGTGCACGTCGCCGCGTTGCGCCGCAAGCTCGGCGACGACGGGCAGGCCCCCCGCCTGCTCACGACGGTCCGCGGCGTCGGGTTGCGGTTCGAGTCCGACGAGCCCGCCTGACGTGCGCCGCCGCCTGCTCGTCTCGTCGTTCCTCGTCGCCGCGCTGGCCGTGCTCGTGCTCGGCGTGCCGCTGGGGATCGTCGCCACCCGGCTGCTGGGGGCGGAGGCCGACCGGCGGGTCGCGGCGACCGCGGACCGCGTGGCGCGCACGCTCGACGACGACCTCGAGGCGGGCCGCCCGATCGGCGCCCGGCAGCTGCGCGCGCTGGCGGGCGACCACCAGGCGATCGAGGTGATCGACCGGCGCGGCCGCCGCAGCACCTCGGGCCCGCTGCCGGGTGACGGCCGTCGGGTCACGGTCGAGGCGGCCGACGATGCGCGCGTGACGGTGCTCGAGGAGGGCGAGGAGACCTCGGAGCGGATCGGCGGCGTGTGGCTGACGATCGTGCTCGCCGCGCTCGTCGGGCTCGGCGGGGCGCTCGCGCTCGCCCGCCGGGAGGCCCGGCGGTTCGCCGCCCCGCTGGAGGACCTCGCCGCGGTGGCGCGGCGGATGGGCGACGGGGACCTCGACGCCCGCGCCCGGCCGTCGGACCTGCCGGAGGTCGACGCGGTGCGGCTGAGCCTCGAGGACGGCGCCGCGCGCCTGGCGGAGATCGTCCAGCGCGAGCGCGCGTTCTCGGCCGCGGCCAGCCACCAGCTGCGCACGCCGCTGACCGCGCTGCGCCTGCGCCTGGAGGACCTCCAGCTGCGCGGCACCACCCCGGAGGTGGAGGCGGAGATCGCGGCCGCGCTGACGCAGGCCGACCGGCTCGAGACGACGATCACCGACCTGCTGGCGATCGCCCGCGAGGGCCGCGCCGCCCGTGCCCAGGACCTGCCGCTGGCGCCGCTGGTGGACGAGGCGCTCGCCGTCCGTGCGGCGGCGTTCGCCGCCGCCGCACGGACCGCGACGGTGCAGGACGACGCGCCGGGCCTCGTCGCCCGTGTCGACCGCGGCGCGCTGCTGCAGGCGCTCGGGGTGCTGCTCGACAACGCGCTGGCCCACGGCGATGGCGCGGTCCGGGTGCAGCTGCTGCGCCGCAACGACCGGCCGGTGATCGCCGTCGAGGACCACGGGGACGGCGTGGACGAGCCGACCGCGGCGCGCATCGCCGCCGGGGCGCCGGGGCCGCACGGCTCGGGGCTGGGACTCCCGCTCGCCCGCGCGCTCGTCGAGGCGCAGGGGGGCCGGCTGGTGCTCGCCGTCCCGCGCCCGGCGCGCTTCGAGCTCGTCCTCGCCCCGGCGGGCGGGGTGGCCTAGGAGGCCTGGAGGCCCGGGACGGTCGCGTCGACGATCTCCGCCATGACCTCGCGGAGGTCGTGGTTGGCCTCGTAGACGACGACCTGGCGGCTGGCGCCGTTGCCGCGCGCGAGCAGGTCCTCGATGCCCTCGAGGTCGTCGGCGGACCCGAGGTCCTGCGCGTGCTCGCGCAGCCGGTCGAGCAGCCGCCGGGCGAGCGCCTTGGTCGGGATCCGCTCGCTGGACGGCAGGTCGACGAGCTCCCCGTCGAGGCCGTGGCGGGAGGCCAGCCACTTGTTCTCGTCGAGCATCTGCCACGGGTAGGGCGTGAGCTGCTTGCCGGCGTCGTGGTGCTCGGCGAGCTCCTTGACCATCGCCTGGATCAGGGCGGCGAGCGCGAGCGTGTGCTCGACGCGCGTCTGCGCGTCGCAGGCGCGGATCTCGACGGTGCCGAACCGCGCGTGGGGGCGCACGTCGTACCAGAGGTAGGTGTAGTCCTCCATCACCCCGCTGCGGACCATGAAGTCGATCTCGCGGCAGTAGTGGTCCCAGTCGTCGTAGGCCGGGGGGATGCCCACGCGCGGGAAGGCGCGGAAGATCGGGACCCGCGTGCTCATCAGGCCCGAGCGGTCCGCCCGCCAGAACGGCGAGTTGCACGACAGCGCCTGCAGGACCGGGACGTGCACCCGCATGCCGTTGGCGACGTGGATCGCCTTGTCCGGGTCGTCGACCGCGACGTGCACGTGCAGGCCGAAGATCAGCTCCTGCCGGGCGACGAACCGCAGCGCGCTGATGAGGTCGCGATAGCGGGGCCGCGCGACGATCCGCTGGTCCTCCCACATCGCGAACGGGTGGGTGCCCGCGGACCCGATGAGCAGGTCGTGGGCCGCCGCCGTCCGGGCGACCTGGGCGCGCAGCGCGCGCAGCTGCACCCCGGCCTCGCGCGTGTTCGCGCAGGGCTTGGTGGCGATCTCGAGGACCGACTCCATGAGCTCGGGCTTGATCTCGCCGTCGGCCGCGTCCTCGAGCAGCGACTCGATCGCGTTGACCAGGTCGTAGCTCTCCCGGTCCACGATCATCAGCTCCTCCTCGAGCCCGATCGTGTACTGCGACCCGTTCGCCCTGCGAAACGCGTGGTCCATTCCGCAGCAGCCTACGGGACCCATCGCCGGTATCGTGCGCGCCATGTCCACCTCGCGAATCGAAGAGCTCCTCGGCGACGACGCCGGCCTGCTGACGCACACGTCGACCACGATCGACAAGTCCAAGCTGCACCTGCCCGGTCCCGACTTCATCGATCGCGTCTGGCTGGACAGCGACCGCACCCCGCAGGTCCTGCAGAACCTCTCGTGGCTGCAGCAGTCGGGTCGGCTCTCCGGCACGGGCTACGTGTCGATCCTCCCGGTCGACCAGGGCATCGAGCACTCGGGTGGTGCGAGCTTCGCGCCGAACCCGGACTACTTCGATCCGTCGAACATCGTCGAGCTCGCGATCGAGGGCGGCTGCAACGCGGTCGCGTCGACCGTCGGCGTCCTCGGGGCGACGTCGCGCAAGTACGCGCACAAGATCCCGTTCATCGTGAAGATCAACCACAACGAGTTCCTGGGCTACCCGAACGCGTTCGACCAGATCATGTTCTCGTCGGTGCGCAAGGCCTACGAGCTCGGCGCGGCCGGCGTCGGCGCGACGATCTACTTCGGCTCCGACGAGTCGCGCCGTCAGATCGTCGAGGTCGCCGCGGCCTTCGAGGAGGCGCACCGCCTCGGCATGTTCACGGTCCTGTGGTGCTACCTGCGCAACAGCGGCTTCAAGGTCGACGGGGTCGACTACCACACGGCCGCGGACCTCACGGGCCAGGCCAACCACCTCGGCACGACGATCGAGGCGGACATCATCAAGCAGAAGCTGCCCGAGGTGAACGGCGGCTACACGGCGCTCAACCAGAGCGGCTCGTACGGCAAGACCCACAAGAAGGTCTACGACGAGCTGACGACCGACAACCCGATCGACCTCACCCGCTACCAGCTGGCGAACTGCTACATGGGTCGCGCCGGGCTGATCAACTCCGGTGGCGCGTCCTCGGGCGCGACCGACCTCGCCGAGGCGGTCCGCACCGCGGTCATCAACAAGCGCGCGGGCGGCACGGGCCTGATCTCCGGCCGCAAGGCGTTCCAGCGTCCGCGCGCCGAGGGCGTCGAGCTGCTGCACGCGATCCAGGACGTGTACCTGGACGACGCGATCACGATCGCGTAGCGCCCGGCGTCACCGCCGACACGCACTTCGTCACGGGGCGGCCACGGGCCGCCCCGTCTCGTGTCACGGACCGGGCCGCGGGCCGCCGGCGGCCCTAGCGTCGGGGTCGTGTCCCGCGCCACCCTCCTGCCCCTGCTGCTGCTCGTCGCCGTGCTCGCCGCCGCCGCGGGCGCGCAGCTCGCCCCGCGCGGCCCGGACGCCGCGGCGGGCTGGCAGCGCACACGGGTGGAGCGCGTGGTCGACGGGGACACCGTCGTGCTGCGCGGCCTGGGTCCCGCGCGGCTGATCGGCGTCGACACGCCCGAGACGCACGGCGGCGTCGAGTGCTTCGGGCCGGCGGCGGCCGCGTTCACGACGCGGTCGCTGCGGGGCCGCGCGGTGCTGGTGCGCGCCGGCGTCGAGCCGCGGGACCGCTACGGCCGCGCCCTGGTCTACCTGCGCCGCCCGGGCACCGTCCTGTTCAACGGCGAGCTGCTGCGCCGGGGGTACGCGCGGCGGCTGCGGATCCCGCCGAACGTCGCGTTCGACGGCCGCTTCGACGCGCTCCTCGCGGCCGCCAGACGAGCGGCCGCGGGGCTGTGGGGTCGGTGTCCATAACCGGTTCTGAGCTAGGCTATGGAGCGTCCATGCGCATGCGACAGACCATCGCGGACCTCGAGCGGCAGTTCTTCGAGGAGGCCGAAGCGGACCGTCAGCGCCGTGAGGCGCTAGCCCGGAGCACGGAGATCCGTGCCCGTCGCCGTGAGGTCGACCGCATCCACCGCAACGGCAAGCTGCGCTTCGTGAGCCTCTGCCTCGTGCTGTTCGCGACCGCCGCCCTGGTGACGGTCGCGATGTTCGAGACGCTCTACCTCGTGATGGGCTGAGTCCGCGGGCGGCGCGTCAGCGCCGCCGCTGCGTGCGGGGAGCGCGCTGCGAGCCCCGCACGGTCAGCGAGCCCGACCGCGTGCCGCTGCGCACGCCCGCGGTGCTGATCGCGACGACGGTCACCCGCAGCGGGCCGGGGGCGTCGAGGCTCCGTGCCGGGGCGGGCAGCCGTGCGGTGCTCCGACCGGGCGGGACGACCGCGGAGGCGCGCGCACCGTCTCCGTAGCGGCCGGTGACGATCAGCCGCGTCGCCGGTCCCCGGCCGCGCGTGACGCGCACCTGGACCGCCGTCCCGGCACGGCGCACGCGCACGCGACGCGGCGTCGCCGGACCGCGCGGCGTGGGCTGCACGAAGCTCGCGATGACCTTCTCCTGCAGCACGAAGCCGTCGCCGCTGCTGACGCGCGCGACGATCTGGTGACGTCCGGCGACGAGCGCGTTGGGCGTGAAGGACACCGTGCCGCCCCGGCCGCCGGCCTTCAGCGGCACGTCGCCGGTGCGGGTGCGCTCGACGAGCGCCACGGTCGCGTCGGCGTTGCCGCGCACCCGGAAGGACACGGTCCGCCGGCTGCCGCGGGCCCGGGAGACGCTGCCGGTCACCGTCGGCGCGGGCGCGGGGACGCTGGCCTGGACGCCGGTGAGCGCGGGCGTCCCCGGGCGGGGCACGACGCGGTAGAGCCCCGGGGCGGGCTGGTTGATCTGGATCGTCGTGGCGTGGACGGTCTCCGAGGAGCCGACCTCGACGAACGCCGCGTCCAGCGGCACGGGGACGCCGGCGGGGTCGAGCACGTCGACCTGCGGCGCCCCCGTCGCGGACTGGACGTCGATCGACACCGACCGGGCCCCGGCGGGCACGGTCAGTCCGCCGCCCGCCTGCCGCAGCGCGGTGCGGCTGATCAGGCCGACGGAGATGTCGTCGTAGAAGCAGGTCGGTCCGGCGTGCTTGCGGATCGGGCCGCCCCACCGGTAGGTGACGGTGTACGCCTCGTCGTCGAAGGAGGCGCAGCCGGCGATGCCGCGGCTGGAGACGTAGCCCTCGGGCAGGTCCTTGCAGGCGCCGACGACGAAGATCCCGATGCAGACCTCGCCTTGGCCCTTGCCCTCGAAGCCGGCGGCGGAGACCCCGGCCCGGACCTTCGCGCCGACGTAGAGGAAGTTCTTGTCGATCGCGCCGACCTCGAGGTCGGCGAGCACGACGCCGTCGGAGCCCGCCCGCAGGGAGGCGTTCGCGACGTCGAACAGCCCGAGGACCGCGAGGCTGCCGCGGACCTGGACCACGAACGGGTTCGCGAACGTCAGCGCGATCGTGCCGTCGAGGTCCAGCAGGTAGCGGCCCGGCGAGACCGGGACGGCCCCGACGCCCACACCCCCGTTGACGACGAGCGGGCGGTTGTTGCGGTTGACCTCGAGCCCCGCGGCGACCCGGTGCAGGAACACCGGCGGGCTGGGGAACAGCTGCACCCCGGGGAACGGCAGGTCGTAGGTGGCGGTCGCGGCGAACGAGGTGCCGTCGAACTGCGCCTGCAGGGCGAGCCGCGCGCCGCCGGGGATCGTGACCGCGCCGGTGCCCGACCAGCGGTTCCCCTCGCGGGTCCAGGTGACGTCGAGCCCCTCGACGACGACCGGGCCGAGCGGCAGCGTCCCCTGGCGGATGCGCAGCGTGTCGAGCCGCAGACCGCCCGTCGGGGTGACGACGAGGTCGGCGTGGCCGGTCAGCCCGAAGAACTGGGGACCGAGGTCGACGTCGACGGGGATCGAGACGCCGAAGCCCGCGGTCGCGAGCGGCGCGAGCGCGTTGGCGACCCGGAACCCGCGGACCTGCGTCGGGAACTTCGGGAGGTCCAGGACGGGCTGGCCGACCTTGGCGGTCAGCTTCTGCTTGAGCTGGCCCTGGAAGATGCGGATGTCACCGGCCTCGTTGCCGGGGATGTCGACCGTGACCGTCCCGGTGGAGTAGAGCGTCACGGACTTCGCGGCGCGGTCGGTGCGCAGCACGATCTGCGATCCGCCCAGCGGCGTGATGCGCAGCCCGTTGTAGAGCACGGGACCGTTGGAGACCGAGGAGCCCTTGTCGGCGCCGATCCCCGGCAGGAAGCAGCCGACGCCGTCGGCCGTCGTGACCTGGACGGCGGCGACCGCGATCCGCTGGCACTCGCGCGTGACGCCGCCGTCGCCGGTGGCGCTCCCCGCCCCCGGGGTGGTCCCGGGCAGGCCGGGGGCGGTCAGGCGGCCCTGTGGCCCGAACGTCGCCGCGCGCACTTCGCCGTCGGTCTCGCCGCTCTGCCAGACCGCGACGCCGCCGCCGTCCGGCGCGGCCGCGACGTCCGGGAGGAAGACCCCCTCGCTCGCCGCCGTGAGGCGCTCCGGGGCGGTGAAGCTGCGCCCGTCGGGGCTGCGCCGGACGTAGAGGCCGTTCGCGCTCACCGGATCGCCGACGTCCTTGTAGGCGGTGACGAGCTGCGCGCCCGGCGCCGCGCCCGCGGTCGTCGCGATCGGCTCCTGCGCGCTGTCGGCGGTCAGGGCGACCGGCGCCCCTCCCCCGTCCAGCGGCGTCGCGACGACGCGCTGGTTCAGCGCGGCGGTGGCGCCGCCCAGCGCGAAGGCGGTCAGCCCGGCGGGTCCGGCGCCGAGCCCGGTGAGCGCGGTGCCCGGCACGCGCTGCGGGGCGGAGAAGCTCTCGGGGCCGGACGGGCGTGTGGCCGCCGCGGCGCGCTGGACGGCGGCGCCGCCCGCGCTCGGGTAGCCGACGGCGATGCCGCCGCCCGGCAGCGGGGCGAGGACCCCGGCGGTCGCGGTCGGGAAGACGATGCGGTCGGTGGAGAAGCTGCCGCCCTGCAGCGACGTGAACGCGACGCTGCCGCCGCCCGCCAGCGACCCGCCGGTCGCGCCGAGCAGGCCGATGAGCGGGTTGTCTCCCGGCCCGAACTGGACGGGCCGCGTCGCCAGGGCCAGGTCGGCGGCGACGGGGAGGCCGCCGCTGAAGGTGGCGCCGCCGTCGGTGGAGGCGAACGCGATCGTCGTGGTCGTGGAGTCCCCGGCCGGGGTCGCGTACGTCGTGACGGACCGCGTGCTGAGGACGAACAGCTGGTCGCCGAGCACGAGCGGGTAGGCGCCGCCGCCGGCGTCCTGGTTGAAGGCGGGGTCGTCGCCGGGCCCGTAGGTGGCCTTCTGCGGGCGCAGGACGCGGCTGCCGGGCGGGTTGTCGCACGCGGTCGCCCCGCGCGGCAGGCGGCAGAAGCCGATGCCGCCCTCGGTGCCGCTCGTCGGGTCGGTCGCCAGCAGCCAGGTGACGTACGCGGTGCCGGCGTCGTCGACGGCGACGTGCGGGGTCGGGCGCCCGACGGCGTCGGCGAGCTTCAGCGACGGGCGGACGGGGCGTGCCGGGGTCGTGCCCGTGGGCGTCCCGGTGCGGACCTTCTTGGCGGGCCCGGTGAACGCCGGGGTGCTCGCGACCCGTGGTTTCGCCGTGACCACCGCCGGCCCGGCGGCCGACACGGCGACGCTCGTCGCGACGGCGACGAGCAGGATTCGGGTTGTGCGCACCCCCCGACCCTAGGGATGTGCGACACGATGTGCCACCTGCGCGCCGCGGACGGCGCGGTCGCTCAGCTCTCGCCGAGCTTGCTGAGGGCGTCGTCGACCTCGGCGCGGAACGACTGACCGGCCCCCGCCTCGATCGCGCGCTCCTCCTGGATCTCCAGGTAGACCTCCTTGCGGAACACCGGGATGTCCCGCGGCGCCTGGATGCCGATGCGGACCTTCTCGCCCATGATCGACAGGACGGACACCTCGATGTCGTCGCCGATCATGATGCTCTGGTTGGACTTGCGTGTCAGTACGAGCATGACGCTCTGTGGCCTCCGTGGTTCCCCTGCCGGTGCCGCGCACTTTGCCAGGCTCGCCGAAGCGCCGCAACCCGGTGTACGCAGCGATTCTCCAGAAGGGCCGCCACCCGGGCCCCTGACGTGGCCTTCCGATAGGTTGTCCGCGACTATGGCACGCCGATCGCTCCGTCCGCAGCTCAACCAGATCCGCACGTGGGTGCAGCAGGGCCGTACCGACGCGTGGATCGCCCACCAGCTCGAGGTCACGGTCCAGCAGATCGCCGCGTTCAAGCGCGACAACGACCTCGCCCCGGCCGAGCCCGCCCCCGAGACCGAGGGCGCCGACATCCTCGAGGACGAGTTCGATCTGCGCGCGCAGGACGACGCGCGCATCGCCGAGGAGCTGGAGGCCGCCGAGGCCGAGCGGCTCAAGCGCGAGGCGGAGGAGGCCGAGCGCGCCGCCGAGGAGGCCAAGCGCAAGGCCGAGGCGGGCGAGGAGGACGACGAGGACGACAAGCCCGCGCGTCGTCGCGGCCGTCGCGGTGGCCGCGGCCGCCGGCGCGGGGCGTCGACCGGCCCGTACGAGGGCACGTTCGACCACGGCGACGAGGGCTACGGCCTGTGGCTCGATCCCAGCGTGCAGGACAACGCGGTGTACGCCGAGCACTGGGCCGGGCACCGCGCGATCGAGGTCACCGTCGAGGAGGACCAGATCGTCATCCGCCGCGTCGGCGGCGACACCGAGGAGTGAGCGCGGCGGCGGACGCCGCCGCCCGGGCCCTGGACGCGGTCCGCGCCCTCACGATCGGCGGCGCCGCACAGGCGCTCCCCCACCCGCGCGGCACGCTGCTGCGCAGCCCCGACGAGCCGCGGGCGTTCGTCGCCAACCAGCTGCTGCTGGACCGCAGCGCCGACCTCGACGCCCGCGGGCTGATCGCGGTTCTCGACGAGGCGCTGGACGGCTTCGGGCATCGCCGCGCGGTGATCACCGACGACGCGGAGGGCGCGCGCCTGCACGCGGCGCTGCTCCCCCACGGCTGGGGCGGCGGGGCCCAGGTCGTGATGGTGCTCGCGCCCGATGCGCCGCCGGCCGCGATCGGCGTCGCCGACGTGCCGGTCGCTCCGGAGGCCCGCGTCCGGGCGGTCGGGCTGCGCTCCGACGTCGCGTCGGGGCTCGAGCCCGCGGTCGCCGAGCAGCTCGCGCGCGTCCGGGCCCGCGAGCGCGCCGCCCGGGGCGCCCGGGGCGTCGTCGTCGCGGTCGACGGGCAGGACGCCGCCCACGCCACGCTGCACCGCACCGGTCAGGTCTTCCAGATCGAGGACGTCGTGACGCTCCCGCCGTACCGCGGCCGTGGCCTCGCCCGCCGCGTCATCGCCTCGTGCGTCCGGGAGGCCCGCGCGCAGGGGGCCGAGCTCGTCGTGATCGTCGCCGACGCCGACGACTCCCCGCGCGAGCTCTACGCGCGGATGGGGTTCGCCCCGGTCGCGCGGCTCTGGGTCGTGCAGCGCGAGGTGCTGTAGCCCCGGCGCGTCAGTCGGCGTCGAGGTCGAGCCGGCGGCCGCCCGCGTAGTCGCTGGCCTCGCGCACGTAGCGGTGGAAGGCGGCGTCGGCGACGAGCCGCTGCTCCCACGCCCACGGCGCGCCCGGCGCGGTCGCGACCGCGAGGTCGAGCACCCAGGAGGTGCCGCGGTCGTAGAGGTCGACGAGCTCCTCGGTGGTGAACGAGGACCCCAGGCGGCGGCGCAGCTCCTGCACCGTGCGCTCGACGACGCGCTCGGCGGCGATCTGCTGCGCGTCCTCGAGCTGGTCGATCCGGCGCTGTCCCTCGCGCCACTGCTGCACGGCGGTCTCGAACGTCGACATCCGTCCCGACGCTAGCACCCGCGCACCGCGGGCCCCGGACTACTCCGACGGCAGGCCGCGCAGCACGTAGGAGCGCTCGCCGGGCCGGACCATGCCGAGCTTGCGGGCCTCCTGCTCGAGCGCCCCGCGGTCCTTCAGCGCCGCGCGGCGGGCGCGCAGCTCGCGGTTCTCCTTGCGCAGCTCCGCGACGTCCTGGCGCTTCTGCGCGGCCTCGCCGCGCGTGGTGACGTAGGAGTGCAGCGGCCCGACGTACAGCGCGAGCACCCCGACGGTGACGACGAGGAAGGCGAGACGCGAGACGCGGTCGAGGCGGATTCCCGGGCGGCGGTGGGAGCTCACACCGCGAAGGTTCGCCCCCGACCCGACGGTTCCTGCCCGCTGGACGGACGTGCAACGCGGCCACCACGCACCGGGTGGCCGCGTGCCGCGGCCCGGACGCTAGGAGCGGAAGACCGAGCGGCCCGGGTACGTGGCGGCGGCGCCGAGGGCCTCCTCGATGCGCAGCAGCTGGTTGTACTTCGCGACGCGGTCCGAGCGGGACGGGGCACCGGTCTTGATCTGGCCGCAGCCGGTGGCGACGGCGAGGTCGGCGATCGTGACGTCCTCGGTCTCGCCCGAGCGGTGCGACATGACCGCGGTGTACCCGGCCTCGGTGGCGATGCGGATCGCCTCCAGCGTCTCGGTCAGCGTGCCGATCTGGTTGACCTTGATGAGGATCGAGTTGCCGACGCCGGCCTCGATGCCGCGCGTGAGGCGCGCCGGGTTCGTGACGAAGAGGTCGTCGCCGACGAGCTGGACCGTGTCGCCGACGAGGTCGGTCAGGACCTTCCAGCCGTCCCAGTCCTCCTCGTTCATGCCGTCCTCGATCGAGAGGATCGGGTACTTGCCCGCCATCTCGGCCCAGTACTCGGCGAGCTGCTGCGCGGTGAGCTTGCGGCCCTCGTGCTCGAGGTCGTAGAGGCCGTCGTCGCCGTGGATCTCGCTGGTGGCGGGGTCCAGGGCGATCGCGACGTCGGTGCCCGGGGTGTAGCCCGCGGCCTCGATGCCGTCGACGAGGACCTGCAGCGCCTCCTCGTTGGAGCCGAGGTTCGGCGCGAAGCCGCCCTCGTCGCCGACCGCGGTCGCGAGGCCGCGCTGGTGCAGGATCTTCTTGAGGCTGTGGAAGACCTCCGCGCCGGTGCGCAGGCCCTCCGAGAACGAGGCCGCGCCGCACGGGACGACCATGAACTCCTGGAAGTCGACCGAGTTGTCGGCGTGCGCGCCGCCGTTGAGCACGTTCATCATCGGGACCGGCAGGACGTTCGCCGACGGGCCGCCGAGGTGCCGCCAGAGCGGCTCGCCGGCCTCGGCCGCGGCCGCGTGCGCGGCGGCGAGCGACACGCCGAGGATCGCGTTGGCGCCCAGGCGTGACTTGTTCGGGGTGCCGTCGAGCTCGATCAGCGCGCCGTCGAGGCCCGCCTGGTCGCCACCGTCGCGGCCGGTGATCGCGCCGGCGATCTCGCCGTTGACGTTGGCGACCGCGTTGGTGACGCCCTTGCCGAGATAGGCGTCGCCGCCGTCGCGCAGCTCGGTCGCCTCGAACTCGCCGGTGGAGGCGCCGGACGGGACCGCGGCGCGGCCGTGCGCGCCGGACGCGAGCGTCAGCTCGACCTCCACGGTCGGGTTGCCGCGGCTGTCGAGGATCTGGCGGGCGTGGACGGACTGGATCGCGCTCATGGCCCGGGATTCTCGCGCGCCCGCGCGCGACGTGTCGTGCGGGTGGCGGCGCGGCTCAGCCGTGCTCGCGCAGGCGTGCCTGCGCGTAGTGCTGCAGCTGCCGGTCGGGCGTCAGCGACGCCCACTCCTCGCCGGCGGCGGTCGCCTGCGCCTCGGCGGCCTCGATCCGGCCGCGGAAGCGGTCGGCGGCGGCCCGCAGCGCCAGTTCCGGGTCGACCTTCAGCTTGCGCGCGACGTTCACCGCCGCGAAGAGCACGTCGCCGACCTCGTGGAAGAGCGCGTCGCGGACCGGCCCGGCGGGCGAGACGTCCCCGTCGGCCTGCGCGACGGCCTCGGCGAGCTCCTGCAGCTCGCCCGCGACCGCCTCCAGCGGGACGCCGTCGAAGTCGAAGCCGGTCGAGGCGGTGCGGCGCTGCACCTTGCGGGCGTAGAGCGTGCCCGGCAGGTTCTCCGGAACCTCCCCGAAGATCCCCGGTGCGCGGCCCGCCTCGGACTTCTTGATCTCGTCCCAGTTGGCGAGGACCTCGCCCGCGGTCGAGGCCTGCACGGTCCCGTCGGGCCCGGCGATCGCCGAGTCCGGGTCGGGGTAGACGTGCGGATGGCGGCGGATGAGCTTCTGCCGGCACGCCTCCGCGACGTCGGCGAGCGACGCGACCCCGCGCTCCTCCAGCAGGAGCGACAGGAAGTGGACCTGGAAGAGGACGTCGCCGAGCTCGTCGACCTGCTTGGCGTCGTCGCCGGCGTTGGCGGCGTCGGCGAGCTCGAACGCCTCCTCGACCGTGTGCGGCACGATCGAGCGGGCGTCCTGCTCGCGGTCCCACGGACACGCGACCCGCAGTTCGCGGGTCAGCGCGTCGAGCCGGCCGAGGGCCTCCTGGATCTCCTGGGGGGAGGCCACCCGGCCGGGGCGTCCGCCGGCTAGTTGGCGGGCGTCGTGGCGACGCCCTGCTGGCCGGTGTTCGTCTTGGGCTTCGGGGCGTTCTTGCAGTCCTGGATCACGAAGCCGTCGCGGCAGTCGGTCTTGTCCTTCCACTTGTCGCGGAAGTCCTTGACGAAGTCGTCCAGCGCCTTCTGCTGGTTCTGGGAGGCCAGCAGCTGCTTGATCGTCTCCTTCGCCTGGGCGAGCGTCTGCTGCGAGGCCTTGGTGACCTTCTGGACGCGGAAGACGTAGAAGCCGAACTGCGTCTTGACGGGGCCCTCGAGCGCGCCGGTCTTGGCCGAGAAGATCGCGTCGTCGAACGCCTTCTCCTGCTGGCCCTTGGCGACCGCGAGCAGCACGCCGCCCTGGTCCTTGGAGGCCTGGTCGATCGAGAACTTCTTCGCGACCGTCTTGAACGACTGGCCGGAGGCGATCGCCGCGCGGGCCTCGTTCGCCTTCGCCTCGGTCTTCGTCAGGACGATCCGCAGGTCACGCCGCTCGGGCTGCGCGAAGCGCGCCTTGTTCTTGGCGTAGTAGTCGGAGATCTCCTTGTCGGTGACCTTGTCCTTGCCCTTGGTGACGCTCTCGCGCAGCTTGTTGGAGAGCGTGTCGAGCTCGACGCGGAACAGCAGGTCGTCCATGGTCATCCCGGACGACTTCAGGAAGTTCTGGAAGTCCTTCTCCTTCGGGAACGACTGCTTCTTCGTCGTCTCGAACTGCTTCTTGACCTCGGCGTCGGAGACCTTGACGTCGCGGTCCTTGGCCTCGCCCTGGATCCACTCCGAGGAGATCAGGAACTGCAGCACCTGGTCGCGCAGGCCCTCGTACTCCTGCTTGCACTGCGTCTTGAACTGCGCGGCGGTGGGCTTCGGCTGCCCCTTGGCCGGCTTGGGCGCCTCCTTGGTCTTCTTCGCGATGCACGCGGTGAAGTCCGGGGGCTGCGGGATCGACACGGCAGGCTTCTTGCCCTGGGCGGCCAGCTGCGGGTTCGCGGCGCCCTGCGAGGAGATCGCGGCGACCTCCATCCAGTGGTTGAAGTTCGTCTTGGAGATCGACGCGTCCCCGACCTTCGCGACGGCGTTGCCGGGGACGGCGTCGTCCCCGCAGGCGGCGAGGGCGAAGGCCGACAGCGCGATGGCCGCGGGCGCGACGATGAGACGGGCCTTGACAGAGCTCATGTGGCGCGCATGGTAGCCCCTACGCCGTCACGCCCGCGTCACCGCCAGGAGGTCGTCCGCCGCCTTCAGCACGGCGGGGAACCGCTCGGCGGGCGCGGTCGGCACCCGGAAGCTGACCTGGGAGCGGCCCGGCTCGATCTTCACGTCGTCGGCGCGCTCGCGCAGCTGGGCCTGCTGGTCGTCCTCGAGGTCGATCGGCGTGACGGTCAGCAGGCCACCGCGGAACGACACGTTGCGCGCGCCCGCCTGTCCGAGCTTCACGCGCGCGATCTGCAGCGCGATGAGGTTCGACAGCGGCTCGGGCACCTCGCCGAAGCGGTCGGCGAGCTCGTCCTGGAGCATGCCGAGGTCCGCGACCTCGCGCGCGCCGGCGATCCGCCGGTGCACGTCGATCTTCGCCTGCTCGTAGGGGATGTAGTTCGCGGGGATGTACGCGTCGACGCTGACGTCGAGGCGCACGGGCTCGAACGCGTCGTCCGGGTCGCCGCCGCCCGCGGCCTCGACGGCCTCCTCGAGCATCGACATGTAGAGCTCGAAGCCGAGCGCCGCGACGTGACCGGACTGCTCGTCGCCGAGCAGGTTGCCGGCGCCGCGCAGCTCGAGGTCGCGCATCGCGACCTTGAAGCCGGCGCCGAGCTCGGTGTAGTCGGAGAGGGCGCTGAGGCGCTTGGTCGCCTCCTCGGTCAGCGCGGCGGCCGCCGGGTACAGCAGGTAGGCGTAGGCGCGCTGGCTGGAGCGCCCGACGCGCCCGCGGATCTGGTAGAGCTGCGACAGGCCGAACATGTCGGCCCGCTCGACGATCAGCGTGTTGGCCTGCGGGATGTCGATGCCGCTCTCGATGATGCTCGTGGCGACGAGGACGTCCGCCTCGCCGCGCAGGAACGAGACCATGCGCCGCTCGAGCTCCTGCTCGTCGAGCTGCCCGTGCGCGACCTCGAAGGTCATGCCCGGACACAGGCCGCGCAGCCGCTCGGCGGTCTCGTCGATCGTCTCGACGCGGTTGTGCAGGAAGAACGCCTGGCCGCCGCGGTCCTTCTCGCGCGTTAGCGCCTGCTTGACGAGCTCCTCGTCGTACTCGCCCACGTAGGTCTTGACCGGACGCCGTCCCTCCGGCGGCGTCTCGATGACGGTGATGTCGCGCAGGCCCGCCAGCGACATCTGCAGCGTCCGCGGGATCGGCGTCGCGCTCATCGCGATGACGTCGACCTTGAGCTTCAGCTGGCGCAGCAGCTCCTTCTGCTTGACCCCGAAGCGCTGCTCCTCGTCGACGACCAGCAGGCCGAGGTCCTTGCCGCGGACGTCGCGGCCGAGCAGGCGGTGCGTGCCGATGAGGACGTCGACGCGGCCCTCGTTGAACCCGGCGATCGCCTCCTTCTGCTCGGCCGGGGTGCGGAAGCGGCTGACGTGCGCGACGGTGAACGGGTAGTCCTTCATGCGCTCGGCGAAGCTGCCGTAGTGCTGCTGGGCGAGGATCGTCGTCGGGGCGAGCATGAGGACCTGCTTGCCGTCGTCGGCGCACTTGAACGCGGCGCGCAGCGCGACCTCGGTCTTGCCGTAGCCGACGTCGCCGCAGATCAGCCGGTCCATCGGCCGCGGCGCCTCCATGTCGCCCTTGACCGCCTCGATCGCGTCCTTCTGGTCGGCGGTCTCGGTCCAGGGGAACTTGTCCTCGAACTCGCGCATCCACTGCGAGTCCTCGGGGAACGCGTGCCCGGTGCGGCGGCGGCGCTCGGCGTAGAGGTTCAGCAGCTCGCCGGCGAGCTCCTGCGCGGCGCGGCGGGCGCGCGACTTCAGCGTCTCCCAGCTCTTGCCGCCGAGCTTGGACAGCGGCGGGTGGCTGCCGCCCGCGCCGACGTAGCGGCTGATCTTGGCGAGCTGGTCGACGGGGAGGAAGACCTTGTCGCTGCCGGCGTACTCGAGCTCGAGGTAGTCGCGGGTGACCCCGGCGACCGTCTTGGTGTCGAAACCGGCGAAGCGGGCGAGGCCGTGGTCCTCGTGCACGACGATGTCGCCGGTGCGCAGGTCCGCGAACGAACGCAGCGCGCCGCGCTTGACGATCCCCTTGCCGCCGCCGCGGGCGGCGTCCTCGCGCTGCTGCTTGCGCCGGCGGAACAGCCGGTGGTCGGGGATGACGGCGAGGTTGATCCCGGGGGCGACGAACCCGTCGCGCAGGCGGGCCTGCACGAAGTGCACGGTCGGGGCCCGCTCGGCGCCGGTGTCGCCGCGGTCGCGCAGGTCGGTGTCGCCGGGCACGATCCACTCGGCCTTCAGCCGCGCGAAGTTGTAGGCGGAGCGCTCGCCGTCGCCGCGCCGCGGGAACGCCACGACGGTCCGGTAGCCGGAGCGCACGAGCTTCTCGAGCTCGGGCTCGGCCTCCTTGAGCGTGCGCGCCGCGGTGTCCGCGGCCTGGGCGCGGAACTCCATGTCGTGGTCGGTGCTGATGCTCGACAGGCGCACGTGGGCGCGCTGGGCGAGCGTCGCGACGATCGGGTCGGGCGCGACGTAGAGGTGGTGGGCGTCGGTGTCGTGGAAGGCGGCGCAGACGTCCTGCCAGTGGTCGGCGAGCGCCGGCGCGACCTCCTCCTCGGCGGCGAGCAGCACGACGGTGTCCTGCGGGGCGAGGTCGAGGAAGGCGTGGAAGCGGTCGACGGGCAGCAGCTGCGCGATGTCGGGCCGCTCGTCGCCGTCCAGGACGGTCGCGGTCTCGGCGTCGGCGCGGTGCTCGGCGGCGAGCTCGGCGGCGGGGGCGATCTCGATCTCGGTGAGGTCGTCGAGGCTGCGCTGCGTGAAGGTGCTGAAGCCGCGCAGGGACTCGATCTCGATGTCGAAGAGGTCGACGCGCACCGCCCGGTCCTCGGTCGCCGGGTAGACGTCGAGGATGCCGCCGCGGACCGCGAACTGGCCGCGGTCGTCGACCTGGTCGACGCGCTCGTAGCCGGCGTCGACGAGGTCCTGCGCGAGCTCGTCGAGGTCGACGAGGTCGCGGACGCGGAGCGTGAAGCTCGTCGGCCGCAGCGCCGGGTCCGGGACCTTCTCGCTGAGCGCGACCGCGCTGACGACCACGACGGGCGGCTCGGCGTCGGCGTCCGGGTCCCAGGAGACGAGCGCGTCCATCGCGGCGACCCGCAGGCCCACGAGGTGCGCGGGCGGGGCGAGGTGCGACTCGTACGCGACGCCGCGCGAGGGGCAGAACCGCACCGGGCGCGGGTGCAGCCACGCGCGCAGGTCGGCGGCGAGCTCCTTGGCCTGCCGGTCGTCCCCGGCGACGACGACCGCGGGCCGGCCGGCGGCGGCCGACCCGTCGACCCCGTCGAGCAGGCCGGCGAGCAGGTACGGGCGCAGCGACTGCGAGACGAACGCGCTGCCGCCCGCGTCGGCGAGCCGGACCGCGTCGTCGGAGGTGTTCAGGTGGTGCAGGAGGGGGCGAAGCGACGACATGCTCTTCTCGGCGGCGGGGGACGCAGGACGGCCGCGCGAGGGGTCGCGCGGCCGGGGCGGACCCACCTTAGCGAGCGGCGAACCTCCGTTCGGGTGCGGGCGCGCCGCGAGCTTGGAGTGGTCCCCGCGCGCGTCCCCGGGATCCGCCCGTCCCAATCGCGGATCGACGACCTATGGCGCAGTTGTGGGCACCGAGCGCATCGGCGCCGAAGACACGTTCACGGACGGCCGCGCTGCGTAGTAGCGGGGAGATCCCCACCAGGAAGGACACCCCATGTCGGACGTCAACACCCACCTCTTCGACACGATCGACCGCCAGAACCGCGAGCTGCCGGCCTCCACGCGCCGCCAGCTCGTCAAGGGCACGGCGGCCGCGATGGGCACGATGGGCCTGCTCGGCTTCGCGACCAGCCGCGACGCCGACGCCGCGGTCCGCACCGGCGAGGCCAACAACATCGAGACGATCGCGGCCGTCGCCGCGACCGCCGAGGTGCTCGCGACGATCGTCAACACGGTCGGCGTCGAGAAGCTCGGCTCGCGCATGGACGCGACGACGCGGCGCAACGTGGCCGCGGCCGCGCAGCAGGAGAAGAACCACTACGAGCTGCTCACCTCCTCCGCCGTCGGCGGCAAGGAGGTCACGAAGACGATCTACGTCCCGGACTCGATCTTCGCCTCCCCGGAGAACCTGCTCGGCGCGCTGGTCGTCGGCGACCAGGTGTTCATCAACGCGTACCTCCTGGCGACGACGGTGTTCGCGCGACAGGGGACGCTCTCGGGCTCGAAGTTCGCCCGCTACACCGCGGAGATCATGGCCACCGAGGCCGTGCACCGCGCGCTCGCGCTCCAGTCGCTGGGCCGGCTGGGCAACGACCGCGTCTACGCGAAGTTCAGCCAGCGCGAGGACGTCCCGGGCCTGCCGACGACGGGCAAGCCGGGCTTCTTCCGGATCCTCGACGCGGTCGCCACGCTCGAGTCGGTCGGCTTCGGCTTCGGCAAGCCGGGCAGCGTGCCGGGCACCGCCTACAACTACGACGAGGTGGCGGCCCGGACCCCGAAGGACCCGGACGTCAACACCATCGCGATCGCCTAGCGGTCGCCTGTCCGGGCGGGCTCTCGACCCGGCTCAGCGCGTGCGCTGGACCGCGGTCGAGCCCGCCTCGACGCGGAAGCTCGCGAGCGTCGTGACCGGGCGGTCGCGCCGGCGCACCGAGTCGACGGCCTTGAAGTCGACCGTCAGCTCGCCGGGACGGCACTCCATGACGCCGTAGCCGCGCCGGTTGAAGTTCGCGAACGCGTAGTGGGGGTTCAGCAGCTGCGCGGCCTGGAACACGGGCTCGGTGATCGGGCGGGCGTCCTCGCCGCCGAGGTCGCCGTCGAGGCTGTCGCTGGTGATCGAGCCGCCGACGAACTCGGTCATCCCGGGCCGCCCGCCGGTGCGACCGGTGGTCGTGACCGTCCCGGCGAAGAACGTGTGGATGTCCCCGGTGATGACGGTGACGTCGCGGATGCCCTTGTCGAGGACGTGCTGGACGACCTCGCGCCGCTCGGCCTCGTAGCCGTCCCAGGCGTCGGGGTTGACCGGGTTGCCGGTCGGGACGTCCAGGGACATGAGCATGACCTGGTTGCCGAGCACCTTCCAGGCCGCGCGGGAGCGCTCGAGTCCCGCCTTCAGCCACTGCTTCTGCGCGGCGCCGAGGATCGTCGAGTTGTCCGGCTCCCGGTAGGTGCGCGTGTCGAGCAGGAACAGGTCGGCGTTGGCGCCGAGCCGCAGCTTGCGGTAGATCCGGTCGCGGTCGGAGCCGATCCGCTGCAGCGGCATGTTCTCGAAGAAGCCCAGGTAGGCGTTGCGGCGCCGCTCGGCGTAGGGGATGCGCCGCACCGCGGTCGTCCCCTCCCCCTTGGGTCCCTCCTGGTCGTTCTCGAACTCGTGGTCGTCCCAGATCGCCACGAACGGGTGGTTGGCGTGGACGGCCTGGAGGTTGGGGTCCGAGCGGTAGAGCCGGTACTTCGCGCGGTAGTCGGCGAGCGTCTCGGTCTGGTTGTTCTCGCCCGAGCTCGTGCGGTCGTCCCGGCCGGGGACCGCGGAGGCGCCGCAGGTCTCGTACATGTAGTCGCCGAGGCTGACGACGAGGTCGAGGTCGGGCTCGGCCGCCAGGCCGGCGTGCGCGTTGTAGTAGCCGGCCCGCCAGTTCTGGCACGAGAAGAACCCGATCCGGACGGGCTCGCGGCTGTCGGCGGGCAGCGCGGTGCGGAAGCGGCCGACCGGGCTGCTCGTGGACCGGGTGGCGAAGCGGTAGAAGTACTGCTCGCCGGGCTCCAGGACCCGTGGCTGCAGGACGCGGGCGCGCGCGGTGTGGTCGCGCACCGCGGCGGCACGGACGTCCTGGCGGTGCACGACGCGCGCGAAGTCGGCGTCGCGCGCGATCTCCAGCCGCAGGCGGCCGGAGCGCTCGACGTCGCCGACCCGGGTCCAGAGCGTGATGCCGTGCTCGAACGGCTGCCCGGAGGCGACGCCGGAGGGGAACGTGCCGGCGGGGAGCGCCGCCTCGCGCGCGAGCCGCTTGGCGGCCGCGGTCTGCGCCGGGTTCAGCGCGCCGAGCGCGATCGTGGTGGTCGCCGCCGCGCCCCCGGCGAGCAGCAGCTCGCGACGGGTCAGCGCGGGGTCGTCGGGGCGGAACGCGGCCATGCACCGGAGTCTCGCCGATCGGCGTGACCGCGTGGTGAAGGCGGCGTGAAGTGCTACGCGGTGGCGTCGATGTTCAGCCGCACGTAGTCGAGCGTGACCGGCTCGCCGAGCCCGGCGATCGTCGACTCGACGAACGGCCGCCGCAGCTCCTGCGGCATCCGCTGCAGGAACGCGCCGAGCACGATCGTCGAGAGGTACTCGACCGGGTCCGGCGGCCGCACCGGCTGCGGGACGAGCCAGCAGCGCGCGTCGGAGAAGCCCGCCGCCAGCAGCCGCTCCTCGGTCTCCTCGGGCCCGTAGAAGTTCGTCGGGTCGTCCCAGCCGTCGAGGTACTGCGCGAACGGCGGCATCTCCCCCACGGCGTGCGCGGCGGCGTGCACGTGCGACATGTTGCCGGCGCCGCCGCACTGCGCGACGAGCACGCCGCCGGGCTTCAGCTGGGCGCGCAGCGCGCGGAACAGCGCGTCGTGGTCGCTGATCCAGTGGAAGGTCGCGGTCGAGAGGATCGCGTCGACCGGGCCGACGTCGGCGACGTCGAGCTGCAGCAGGTCCTGGACGCGGAGGTCGGACTGCGGACCGAGGCGGGTGCGGGCGGCCTCGATCATGTCCGCCGACCCGTCGACGCCGACGACGTGGCCGTCGGGCAGCTGCGCGATGAGCGCCTGCGTCACGCGACCGCTGCCGCAGCCCGCGTCGACGACGGTCTCGTCGCCGCGGAGCTCGAGGCGCTCGAGGACCTTGAGGCCCATGACCTCCATCGGCGCGCTGATGCGGTCGTAGCTCGTCCCGTCCCATGCTCGATTGGTCATGGGAGCAGCCTAGCGCGCCTTGTACGTTATTTCAAACGCTTGTCTGTTCTTGCTCGTCGGGCGGTGGGGCGAGGATCAGCCGCTCGGCCTGGTCGGCGGCCTCGTACACGAGCTCCTCGACCTCCCGGGCGGTCTGCTTCCACCGCCCCAGCACGTAGCCCGCGACGATGTCGGGGTCCGTCGAGTCCGGCCGGCCGACGCCGATCCGCACGCGATGGAAGTCCGGGGAGCCGAAGTGCGCCTTCAGCGACTTCAGCCCGTTGTGCCCCGCCAGCCCGCCGCCGAAGCGGGAGCGGACGTCCCCGAAGCGCAGGTCGATCTCGTCGTGCAGCACGAGCACGCGATCGAGCTCGACCTTCAGCGCGCCGCGCGCCGGGCCCGCAGCGCGCCCCGACTCGTTCATGTACGTCTGCGGCAGCAGCAGGCCGACCCGGGCGGTCACCCCGCCCGGCGTCCCGACCCGGCCGTCGGTGTACAGGCCGGAGAACTTCGCCTTGGGCTTCGACAGCCCCCAGCGCTCGATCAGGTGCTCGGCGACCTCGAACCCCACGTTGTGCGGGGTCCGGGCGTAGCGGTCGCCCGGGTTGCCCAGGGCGACGATGAGCCAGTCGACCGGCGTGGACGATGCGCCGCGCAGGCGCACCGCCGACTACTCGCCGGCGTCGTCGCCGCCGTCCTCGGAGCCGGCGTCCTCGCCGTCCTCCTCGGACCCCTCGGCGTCGTCGCCGCCCTCGCCGATGACCTCGGTCTCGCCCTCGATCTCGTCGTCGGTCTCGACGACGGCCGGCGCGACGATGGTCGCCAGGACGGTCTCCTCGGGATCGTCGAGCAGCGTGACGCCCGCGGGCGCCTCGATCGCCGACAGCAGCAGCGTGTCGCCCTCGACCATCGCCGACACGTCGACGGTGATGACGTCCGGGATGTCCGCCGGGCGCGCCTCGACGTTGAGCTCCGAGACGACCTGGGTCAGGATGCCGCCCTCGACCACGCCGGGGGCGTCGTCGCCACCGACGAGCTCGACGAGCACCGGCGCCTGGATCGGCTTGTTGAGGTCGACGCGCAGGAAGTCGACGTGCATGATCTCGCCGCGGACCGGGTGGCGCTGGGCGTCCTTGAGGATCGCCGGGACCGCGGAGCCGCCGTCGACGACGACCTCGAAGACCGCGCCGGTGGTCGCGAGCGCCAGGCGCAGGTCGCGGGCACCGATCTGGAAGGAGACGGGGTCCTCGCCGCCGCCGTAGACGACGCCGGGCACGAGCCCCTCGCGACGCAGACGGCGCGTCTCGCGGGAGTGCCCCGGGGTGCGGGAGGAAACGTCGAGCTTGGTTGCTTCGGTCTTGGCCATGATCGTCGATCTCGGTCGGGTCCGGGCACGCGCAGGCGGGCCCAACAGCGGCGAGGAAGGGTAGCGGACGGGCCGCGTCCGGCGCGTTGCGGTCCCGGGAGCCCGGGACCGCCCGCCGTCAGCGACCGCCGGTCGGCGCGCCGATCTGCTTCGTCGCGCGGAACAGGCGCTGGACGTCGAAGAACGCCGGCTTGCGCACGCCGCTGAAGGAGATCAGGCCCTTCTCGTGGATCGGCGAGTTGGGCCGCGGGTTGCCGCCGTCCCAGTTCGGCCGCACGCGGAACTCCTCCAGCGCCCAGTAGATCGCGCCCGCCAGCCACGGCTTCGTCGCGTACACGCCGAGGTGGTAGTTCACGAAGTCCGACTGGAACTCGAACGTGCCCTTCTCCTCGACCGGGCCGCTGCGGTTCGCCTCGGCGCCGAACTCGCTCACGAGCACCGCCTTCTCGGGGTAGCACTGGTGCACCGAGTCGAGGTACTGGGAGAGGAGCGTGCGGTCGGCGATCTGCCCGTTGGGGCCGGGGTACCAGCCGAAGTACTCGTTCACCCCGATGACGTCGAGCGGGGCGTACTCGGGCTGGCAGCCCGCCGCCGGATAGCCGGCGACCGCGTAGCCGACCGGTCGGGTCGGGTCGAGCGCCTTCGCGCGCCGCGCCGCGTTGGCGAGGTAGAAGCCCTGCACCTGGCCGGGTCGCGAGCTGAGCTCGTTGCCGACCGACCAGACGATCACCGACGGGTGGTTCTGGTTGGTGAGGATGTTCGACTCGAGCTCGCGCGCAGCCAGCTCGCGCACGACCTTCTTGGCGAGGTGCTCGGTCTTCACCGCGTAGACGGGGATCTCCGACCAGATCATCAGGCCCTGCTCGTCGGCGAGCTCGTGCATCCGCGGGTGCAGCGGGTAGTGCGAGCGCATGACCGTCGCGCCGAGCTCCTTCGTCTCGGCGACGATCCGCCGGCGGTCGGCGTCGTCGATCGCGAAGCCGCGGTCCTTGGAGTCCTCGTGCAGGCCGACGCCGCGGAAGTTCAGCGGCCGCCCGTTCAGCAGCCAGCGGCCACCGACGACCTTGATCGAGCGCACGCCGGTGCGCAGCGCGTAGCGCGCGACCGTGCGCTTGCCGACGCGCACGGTGATCGGCGCGTCGTAGAGCGTCGGGCTGGACGGCGACCACAGGCGCGGCCGGGCGATCCGGATCGTGCGCGTGAACGCCGCGAACTTCTTCGGTCCGACCAGCTGCGTGCCGAGGTTCACCGCCCGCGCGCCGAAGCGGCTCGTGACGCGCACGCGCGCGGCCGAGGTGCTGTCGTTGCGGACGACGACCTTGTACTGGACGTCCGCCGCGCAGGTCGCGCAGGCAAGCACCGGGCGGACCTGCACGGTCGAGAAGTCGATCCGGTCGACCTGGCGCAGGTACACCTCGCGCAGCAGGCCGCCGTAGTTCCACCAGCCGCCCGTGGGGTTGCCGGTGACCGACAGGCCGGAGGGCGGGAAGTCCGTCGGGTAGCGGCGGTTGTCGACGCGCACGACGAGGCGGTTCGTGCCGCTGCGCTTCAGCAGCCCGGCCGGGAGCCGGACCTCGAACGGCAGGTACGCGCCCGTGTTCTTGCCGATCGGCCGCCCGTTGAGCCAGATCCGCGACCGGTAGTTCACGGACTCGAAGCGCACGACGTAGCCGAACCGCTTCGACGCGCTCGGCAGCCGGAAGTCCTTGCGGTACCAGCCGACGGTGCCCTGCATCGACTCGACCGACTCGTCGGTCGCGTTCCACGCGTTCGGCACGGTCGTGGTCGTCCAGCCGTCCGTCGTCGTCTGGCGCTGGAAGCCCTGGGTCAGCCCGACCTCGGCCTTGTCGAGGCGGAACAGCCACGTGCCGGCCAGCAGGTAGCGCCCGGACGGGCCCTGCGTGTAGAGCGCGCCCTTCTTCGGGGTCTCGACCTTCGGTGTCGGCGCGGGCGCCGGCGGGGTCGTCACCGCAGGGTCGGTGGTCTGCGCGGCGGCCGGGGCGGCGGCCACGAGGGCGAGGGTGAGGACGGACAGGATTCGGCGCATGGTTCCGGGGCTGATGGACACGGGAGACGGCGCCGAGTTGCGGGCGGACGACGCCGTCAGGGACACGACGACTCGCGGTCGATCGGCGCGCTGACCCGCAGAACGCTAATCGATCGACCGGCCAGCGCGCTCCCCTTGCGCCGGATCTCCACGCACTGCACGGTCGGCAGCCCGCGGTCGACGACCGCCCAGACCACGCGGGTGGTCCCCGTCGCGGCCCCGAGCGCGTACGCGGTCTGCGACTGCACGTTGATGATCTTCACCTCGCCCGGCAGGCGCTGGCCGCGCGCGTTGCGCCGCACCTGCGCGACGCACGCCGGCGCCCGCCGGCACGACGGGTCCATCGCGTCGAGCATCGCCCCGGGGTCGCCCGCCGCCTGCGCGGTGAGCACGTCGACGAGCGCGTCGCGCTCGCGGCTCTCGGCGGTGAGGAAGCGCGCGAGGCCGACCGAGACGGCGACGAACGCCACGAGGACCAGCACGAGCACGAGCGGGCGGGGACGGCGCATCGGGCGCGAGCCTACGCGCCCGGGCGGTCCCCGCGGGTCAGCAGGCCTCGGGCAGGTCGTCGACGCCGGAGATCTCCAGGAACCGGCGCACGGACTGCTCCTGGTGCTCGAGCTGGTCGGCGAGCCGCCGGGCGTGGTCGGCCGCGCGCTCGCGGAAGTCCTCGAGGCAGCGCTCCGGGTCGTCGGGGAGCGGGTACACGTGCGCGACGTCCTGCTGGGCGCAGGCGATGCCGAGGGGCGGCCGTCCCTCGGCCAGCGTCCGCGCGCCGCAGACCGGCACGACGGTCAGCCGCTGCTCCGGCGCGACGAGCGCGACGGGCATCAGCCGGTGGGCGGGCAGGCGCACCCCGAGCTCGATCGAGCGGTCGACCCCGACCGGGGCGTCGGCGAGCGCCTCCAGCGCGTCCTTCCACAGCGCGAGCACCGTGTCGGCGGCGAGCAGCGCGTCGCGCAGCGCACGGGCCTGCTCGGCGTAGAGGTCGTGGGCGCCCTCGGCGTCCGGGGCGTCGGCGAGGTCGAGGTCGCACGGCACGCGCAGCAGCGCCGACGGCGCGACCGCGGCGCCGGCGCCGAAGCCACCGGGCGCGACGTAGGTCTGGACGGTGCCGAGATCCAGCCGTCCGTGGAAGATCACGGTGAGCGCCTCCGCGAGTGACAGGCCGTCCACGCGCAGCGCGAGCGCCGCCGACGTGTCCGGGTCGATCAGCGCGCGCCGCAGGAGCTCCTCGGCGCCGTCGTGCGGATCGTGCTGCTGGTCCATGTCGGAACTCCTTCCTCCGGTGATGCGTGCCGTCGTCCCGGATCCTGGCGACGAGCCTGCCCCATGG
Organism: Paraconexibacter algicola; assembly: GCF_003044185.1. GTDB lineage: Bacteria > Actinomycetota > Thermoleophilia > Solirubrobacterales > Solirubrobacteraceae > Paraconexibacter > Paraconexibacter algicola. Next base: position 2,404,029 of record NZ_PYYB01000001.1, on the reverse strand, counting down.
TTATCGACCGACAGGACGGTTCGCCGCAGTCCCCGGTGGACCGGCGGGCGCGCCGGGTAGGCTCCGGGCCATGGGCCGTCTCCTCTACAAGCCGTTCGGCATCGTCTTCAGCGTCCTCGCGGGGAAGATCGCCGCGAAGCTCTTCACGGCGATCTGGGCCGCGCTCGACAAGGACGCCAGCGACGGCAGGCCGCCGCGTCCGACCGAGCCGAACGCCCCCGTCGGCAAGGCGATCGCGGCGACCGCGATCGAGGCCGCGACCTACGCGGGCACGCGCGCGGCGTTCGACCGGGCGGGCGTGCGGACCTTCCACTACCTCACCGGCGTCTGGGCGGGCCCGAAGCCCCCGAAGTCCAAGCGCTGACTCTCGCCGCGGTGGCGCCGCGGCGGCCGGTCAGAGGATGCCGACGATCGCGGCGCAGTCCCAGTTGCGGGCGCCCGCACCGCCGGCCCAGAGCTTCGCGGCCAGCCGGTCCTGCTCGGCCTTCGGCGCGAGATACGCGTGCGGCGTGCTGCCGCCCAGGCCCTTCCAGGTCGACGGGATGAACTGGTAGTAGCCGGACGCCCGCGCGCCCGCGTTGGGCGGCAGGTTCTGGCCGCCGGACTCGCACTGCACGATCGCCCACGGGATCGCCCACGGGCCGCCCGGACCGGCGGAGGACACGCGCGCCTTCGCCTGCTCGGCCTGCAGCTTCTTCAGCGTGCGGGCCGCGCGCGTGCGGGCACGGGCGCTCGAGCGCTTGAGCGCCAGCCGCGCCGCCCGCGCCTGCGCGACCGCCTCGCGGCGGCGCTCGACGGCGGAGGCGATCGAGGCGATCGCGTCGCGGCGGCGCTGCACGGCGACGGCCTCCTCCTCGCGGCGGCGCTCCAGCCGCGCGAGGCGGCGGACCTCGGCCTTCGCGTCGGCGCGCGCGTCGCGCATGACGTCCACGACCTCGGTGCCCGCGTCCTGGGCGCGGCGCAGGAACTCGCTGCGCTCCAGCAGGTCCTCGAACCCCTTGGCGTTCAGCACGACGCTCACGAGGTCCGGGCGGGCCGCCTTGTACTGCGCCTCGAGGTGGTCGGCGAGCGCCTTGCGGGCCTGGGCGAGCCGCTTGCGCAGCCGCAGCGCGCGGGCCCGCTCGGCCTTGACCTGGCCCTGGGTGCGCGCGAGGCGGGTCTGCGCCCCGTTCAGCTCGATCTGCGCCTCGGTGAGCCGTGCCTGCAGCAGCGCGACCTGCCGGTCGATCTTGCGCTCCAGGCGGCCCAGACGCTCGGCCTGGCTGCCCAGCTGCGCCTCGCGCGCCTCGCGCTGCTCGATCTCCCGCTGCAGCTGGCCGGTGTCCTGCTGGGCCGAGCCCGCCGGGACGACGATCGCCACGGCCGCGAGGGCGAGCAGCAGCACGGCGAGGGATGGCAGGCGCAGACGGCGGAGCATGACGGCGGCCGCGCGGACGCACGGCGGGTCCCCACGGTAGGACACGACCGCGCTCGCGGCTGCAACTCAGCGTGCGGCGCGCACGACGAACCCGCGGCTGCCCAGCGCCTCGAGCGCGTCCTCGAACGCGGCGTAGTCCTGGCGCAGCAGGGCGTCCAGCGGCCGGCCGGCGGGGCCCGCGGTGCGGACCCAGCGCCGCAGCGCGTCGGGGTGCACGCGCTCGGCCGCCTCGGCGGTCAGCGTCAGCAGCAGCGGCAGCTGCGGCTTGTGCTCCAGCGCACCGCCGATGACCTCCAGCGGCGCGACGCCGAGCGTCGTGCAGAGCTCCTCGTCGGTGAGGCCGAGGCGGTCCATGAGGACCGCTGCGGCGGTCGCCGTCACTAGAACAGCTGGTTCTCGCCGCCGAAGACCTCGGAGACCGAGTCGTCGGTGAAGATCCGCCGGATCGAGTCGGTCAGCAGCTCGGCGCAGCTCAGCACCCGGATCGTGTCCGGGGCGCCCGCGCGCAGCGGGATCGTGTCGGTGACGACGATCTGCTCGAAGCCGCTCTCGGCGAGGTTGTCGAACGCGCGGCCCGACAGCACCGGGTGCGTCGCCGCCGCGAAGACGCGCGAGGCGCCCGCGTCGAGCACGGTCTGCCCGGCGGCGCGCAGCGTGCCCGCCGTGTCGATCATGTCGTCGAGGATGATCGCGGTCTTGTCCTTCACGTCACCGATGACGTAGCCGATCTCCGCGACCTGCTGGGCGGGACGCTCCTTGTCGAGGATCGCGAGCTCGGCGCCGAGCTTCACCGCGAACTTCTTGTTGAGCTTCACGCGGCCCGCGTCGGGGGCGACGACCACGAGGTCCTGCAGCTGCATGTCGTTGAAGTAGTTGCTGAGCATCATCAGCGCGGTCATGTGGTCGACCGGGACGCTGAAGAAGCCCTGCACCTGGCCGGCGTGCAGGTCCATGGTCAGGACGCGGTCCGCACCGGCGGCCTCGAGCATGCGGGCCACGAGCCGCGCGGTGATCGGCTCGCGCGGCGCGCTCTTCTTGTCCTGGCGGCTGTAGCCGAACCACGGGGTGACGGCGATGACGCGGTGCGCGGACGCGCCGACGGCCGCGTCGATCATGCACAGCAGCTCCATCAGCGCGTCGTTGGCGGTCACCCCGGTCTCCGGGTTGCCGCAGGTCGGCTGCACGATGAAGACGTCCGCGCCGCGGATCGACTCCTCGTAGCGGCAGTAGACCTCGCCGTTGCTGAAGGTCTTCAGCGTGACGGGACCGAGGTCCACGCCGAGCTTGTCGGCGATCTTCGCGGCGAGCTCCGGGTTGGAGCGGCCGCTGAAGAGCATCAGCTTCTTGTCGTAGTCGATCGGCAGGCTCGTGCTCACGGAGGGCGCGAGTCTACGGCCCGGCGCCTGCTGCGTGCCGGGGACGGGCACGATGTTTCCCGCAAGGTCCATGGTCTGCTGGATCGTCATGGGGTCCTACGCTCCTTCGTCCTGGCGCTGGGAGAAGCCGTCGATGTTGGTCTGCCGGGCCCGCGCGACGCCCAGGGCGCCCGGCGGGATGTCCTTCGTGATCACGGAGCCGGCCGCCGTCCAGGCGTCGTCCCCGACGGTGACGGGCGCGACGAACGACGTGTCGACGCTCCCCTTCACCCGCTTGCCGATCGTCGTGCGGTGCTTGGAGGTGCCGTCGTAGTTGGCGGTGATCGTGCCCGCCCCGAGGTTCGAGGCCTCCCCCACGTCGGCGTCCCCGATGTAGGAGAGGTGCGGGACCTTCGCCCCCGGGCCGATGTCGGAGTTCTTGATCTCGACGAACGTGCCGACCTTGCTGTTCTCGCGCAGCACGGTGCCAGGTCGCAGGTAGCCGAACGGGCCGACGCTGACGCCGTCGTGGACGGTGCAGTCGGTCGCGTAGGAGTGGACGACGCGCGCGCCGTCGCCGAGCGTGACGTCCACGAGCGTCGTGGCGGGCCCGATGACGCAGTCCTCGCCGGCGCTCGTGGCGCCGCGCAGCACGCAGGACGGCTCGACGCGCGTGTCGCGGCCGAGCGTCACGCCGACGTCGACGACCGTGGAGCCGGGGTCGACGATCGTCACGCCGGAGCGCATCAGGTCCTCGAGGATCCGCCGCTGCGCGATCGTGCGGACGCGGTCGAGGTCCACGAGGTCGTTGACGCCGAGCACGACGTCGTGGTCCTCCACGACGTGCGCGAGCACGGTGCCGCCCGCCGCGGCGATCAGCGGCAGCGCCTCGGGCAGGTACTTCTCGCCCTGCGCGTTGTCGGTCCCGATCCGGGGGAGCGCGTCGAGCAGCGCGGCACCGGAGAAGACGAAGATGCCCGTGTTGATCTCGCGGATGGCGAGGTGCTCGGGCAGCGCGTCACCCGCGGTCTTCGTCTCCACCACGCGCTCGAAGCGCCCGTCGGCGTCGCGGACGACGCGGCCGTAGCCGGTCGCGTCCGGCAGGACGGTCGTGGCCATCGTGGCGGCGGCGCCCGCCGCGGCGTGGGCGGCGACCAGCTCGGCGACGACCTCCGGGCGCACGAGCGGCACGTCGCCGGAGAGCACGACGACGGGGGCGTCGGGATCGAGGTGGTCGGCGGCGGCCAGGACCGCGCCGCCGGTCCCGTCGGCGACCTCCTGCACGGCGTGCTGCACGCCCGGCGGCAGGTGGTCGGCGAGGCGGCGGTCGGGCCCGTCGACGACGACGACGCGGGCGGCACCGGCCTGCAGCGCGGCCGCGATCGGCCACGACACCATCGGCCGGCCACAGAGGTCGTGCAGGACCTTCGGCGTCTTCGACCGCATCCGGGTGCCCTTCCCGGCGGCCATCACCACGACGACGGGTGCGCTCACGTGGGTGGATGCTACGCCCAAGGCCCCCCTCCGTGCCTGCGGGGCGCTGACCCGGCGGTCAGCTGGGGAGCCCGGACTCGAACCGGGACGGCAGGCTTCAAAGGCCCGAATGCTGACCATTACATCACTCCCCAGTGGCCCGATCATCATGCCGCACTTGCGCTCGCGCCCCAACCTGCCGATGGTGTCCCCGATCCCCTTTCCCCACCCGAGGAGCGTTCCGACATGAAGCAGTTCTCCTGTGGCGCCGTGGTGCCCGGCTGCACCGCCACGTTCGAGGCCGACGACGAGCACGGCATCCTGACCCAGGTCGCCGCCCACGCCCGTGAGGACCACGGCATGGACGCGGTCCCCGACGAGGTCGTCGCGCAGGTCCGCGCGAACATCTCCGAGGCGGCGTAGCGACGGACGGCTCGCGGGGCGGTCCCTCAACCGCACCCGCGAGCTCTACCGTCCGTGTGGGGCGGGCGGACCCTCCTCCGCCCTTCCCGTCGGGCCGGTGGACCCTCCTCCACCGTGCCCGGTCCTGTCCGACCGGTCCCTCAACCGGCAGCCAAGTCTCTAGGCCACGAGATCCACCAGGTGGCCGCCGCCCGGGCGCGCTCCGCGCGCGTCCGCGAGCGTGGTGACGTCCATGCGTCCGTCGGGTCCGTGCACGCGGACCGGCAGGCCCGCCCACGCGGCCGCGGACGCCGCCGCGCCGGTGCCCGCCGCCCCGTCGGACGCGGTGGCGCGTCCGGCGAAGCCGAGCCGGGTCGTGCGGCCCTGCGCGTCGACGTCGACGTCGAGCCGCAGCGGCATCACGCCGGCGGTCCCGTCGCCGAGCAGCCGGACCTCGACCGCGATCTCGCGTCCGTCGGCGACGAACGAGCCGCTGACCGCGAAGACGCCCTCGCCCGACGCGGTCTCGCGCAGGTCGAGCGTCGCGCCCCAGGAGACCGCCTCGCGGGCGGCCTGCACGCGGGCCTGCTCGGCCCGGCCCTGGCGGGCACGGTCGAACGCGAGCGCGATCGGCTGGGCGGACGCGGCGATCGCGTCGATCTCCGCCGCTCCGAGCGTCCGGCCGACGATCTGCTCGACGACCGCCCGGACGAGATCCATCCGGCCTCCCTGCTCGGGAGCCTGGACGGGGGTCGCGGTGGCCACCGGCCGTTCGTCGCCCGGCCGCGATCCGTCGCGGGCGGACGGCGCCCCGCCGAGGGTGCCGTGAAAGGTAAAGGTTGTCGACCCGCCGAACGCGGCCAGGTCGGTCGCTGCAACATGCATCCGTGCGCCCTCCTGATCTTCCGTGATCGGTCGCTGGGCAAGCTGAAGGATCGGTCACCGCGCCCCCGGGTGCAAGCCCCGTGGACGGGTGTTCGGGCGACGCCGTGGCGTCCGCCGACGACGGCGCGCTCAGGCGCCCGCGAGGACGCCCACGACGCGCTCCAGCGGCACGACCCCGACGTAGGCGCCGGCGTCGTCGACGCACACCACGGGGTCCCAGCGCTGGGCCAGCGGCCGGGTCATCGCGCGTCGCGCGAGGTCCCCCGGCGTCGCCTGGGCGCGCAGGCACAGCGGCTCGCGCGGGGCCTCGCCGCGCTCGAACGCGGCACGGTCCAGGACGCCGAGGGGGCGCCCCGCCGCGTCGACGGTGACGACGTGCTCCAGGTGCGGCTGCGCGTCGAGGACGACGCGGACCGCCGTCGGGTCGGCGGCGACGGCGGGGAGGCGCTCGACCAGCCCCTCGACGCCCGTGCCGCGCACGCCGACCAGGGCGCGCTGGCGCAGGCGACGTACGAGATCGCGGTCGATCTCCGCCATCGCGGGGGCGGGACGGCCGAGCGCGTAGCCCTGACCGAGCGGCACGCCGAGGCGCGCGAGGGCGTCGAGCTGCTCCGCGCGCTCGATCCCCTCGGCGACGATCCAGGCGTCGAAGCGGGCCGCGAGGTCGCAGAAGGTCCGCACGAGCGCCGTGCGGGACTCGTCGTCGGGCATTCCGAGCGTCAGCGCGCCGTCGAGCTTCAGGAACTGCGGCCGCAGCCCGGCGATGCGGTCGAGGTTGTCGTAGCCGGCACCGCCGTCGTCGACGGCCAGGCCCGCGCCGCGGGCGCGCAGGGCGTCGACCGCCACGCGCAGCTCCGCCGTGTCCGGGCCGCCCGGGCGGTCGCCGAGCTCGACGACGATGCTGTCCAGGCGCGGTGCGTCACGCAGGGCGGCGGCGACCTCGTCGCTGAGCAGGGCGCCCGCCGACAGGTTGACGGCGATGAAGCGGTTGCGGACCAGCAGCGGCCGCGCGACGAGCGCGGCGGTCACCACCTGCGCCTCCAGCTCGCCGGCGCAGCCGAGCCGCGCGGCGGCCTCGAACCACGCGGCGGTCGGCACCTCGGGCGCCTCCGGGAACCGGGCGAGCGCCTCGTAGCCGCGGACGACGCCGCGCTGGAGGTCGACGATCGGCTGGTAGTGGACGCGGACGCGGCGCGGGTCGTCGAGGATGCGCGCGAGCGCGGCCGCCCACTCCTCGTCGTGCGGGTCGAGGGTGGCGGGCGCGGGCCCGGTCGGAACGCGGAGATCGGTCATCGGTGGGGAGACCCGGGGAGGGGCGGTGCCGGGAAGCGACCGGACCGGGCTGCCTCACCTATCGGCGGCCGACCCCGGAAACTGAAGCAGCGGTTGCAGATGGCGCAGGAGGTCCTCGTGCGCGCACGGATCGGCCGCGTACGCGCGGGCGTCGTCGGGGGTGACGAGGCGCCGTTCGCTGCGCAGCATGCCGACTCCCGCGTCGCGTAGCGCGGGGTCGTCGGCGAACCCCTCGAACGGCGCGCCGACGCGGTCGAGCAGCTCCGGGTCGGCGCGCGGGACCCCGACGAGGTACGGGGTGCCGTCGGCGGTCGGCGCCATCACGACGAGCGCGCCGTCCTCGAGGTCGGCGAGCGCCGCGCGGGCGAGCGCGTCGTCGAGGCGTGGGACGTCCGGCGCGACGAGCAGCACCGGGCCGTCGTGGTCGTGCAGCGCCATGCTCGCGGCGCCGATCGTCGTCGCCTCGAACGCGACGTCGGGCGAGACGCGGCTCGCCCAGCGCCGCGCGCCGAGCGCGAGCTCCTCGCGCAGGGCCGTCGCCCCGGGGGTGCCGAGCAGGTCGTCGAGCCCGCGGTCGCGGGGCGCCGCGAGCGCGTAGAGGACGACGGCGGCGACGCCGCTCACGCGGTCAGTCCCACTCGAAGTGCGTCCCGTTCTGGGCGGGCGCGCCGTGGGCGAGCAGCCGCGGCACGGCGGCGGCGAGCGTGCGCCCGAACGTGCCGCTGCTCTCCCCCACGAGCCGGATCAGCTCCTCGACCGGCGTCGGGTCCGGCGCGACGCCGTTGGCGTAGTCGGTCGCGTAGCCGAGCAGCGCGTACGGGATCTTGGCCTCGCCGGCGAGCGTCGTCTCCGGCCCGGCGGTCTGCGAGACCGCGGTGACCCCGGCCTGCTGCAGCTGGCGGATCTCGGTCCGCGTGTTGAAGCGGGGTCCGTCGACGTGGCCGTAGCAGCCGCCGTCCCGGACCTCGTGACCGACCTCGCGGGCCGCGTCGAGCAGGATCGTGCGGAGCTCGGGGTGGAACGGCCCGTCGAAGATCCAGTGGCCGCGCCCCGGCTGACCGGGCTCGGTGTGCAGCGTGCAGAGCGAGCCGTCGGGCAGGCGGTTGGCGAGGAAGTGCAGGTCGTCGAAGACGATCAGCGAGCCGAGCGGCACGGTGAGGTCGGTCGCTCCGCAGACGGTGACGCCGAGGATCGCCTGGGCGCCGAGCTCGCGCAGGGCCCAGACGTTGGCCTGGTGGGTGACGCCGCTGGAGAGCCGCGCGTGGCCGTCGCCGTGGCGGGCGATGTGGAGGACCTCGGCCCCTGCGAAGGCGCCGACGGTGACCTGGGCGGGACCGAACGGGGTGGCGATCTCGGTGGGCTCGCGCTCCTGCTCGGCCAGGGCGTAGGTGCCCGACCCCGTGATGATCCCGATCCGCATGTGCGCGGATGCTACGGGGCGTCGGGCGCAGGCACCTCGTGCGGCGGCACGACCGGGGTCGGGACGGCGGCGGCGGACGGCTCGGGCAGCGGGACGGGCGGCGTGGGCTGCCCGGGCGTCGCGTCGACCGGCGCGGACGCCGCGGGATCGGGCTGCGGGGTCGGCTCCGGCTCCGGGCTGGCCGTCGGCTCGGGGGTCGGGGTCGGGGTCGGCTCGGGGACCGGGGTCGGCTCGGGCGCGGGCAGCGTGGCGCCGTCGACCGTGTCGCCCGGGGCGGGCTCGGGCGCGGGCGCCGGCTCCGGGGTGGGCGTCGGCTCGGGCGTGGGCGTCGGCTCGGGCGTCGGCGTCGGCTCGGGCGTCGGCGTCGGCTCGGGCGTCGGCTCCGCGGGGGTGTCGGGCACCGCCGGGTTCGTGCCGGCCGCGAGCTCGTCGGCGGTGCTGTGCCCGTCGCGGTCGGGGTCGTCGGCGCCGTCCGGGACCCCGTCGTCGTTGCTGTCCCCCTTGGCGACGTCGCTGTCGAGCGCCTGCTCGACGAGGTTCGGGACCCCGTCGCCGTCCGCGTCGTCGGCGCCGTCGAGCCGGCCGTCGGCGTTGCTGTCGCGCTCGCCGGGCCGGGACTGCGCCTGGAACTCCACCGCGTTGACGAGGCCGTCCCCGTCACCGTCCTGGAGCGCGTCGGCCGCCTGGAGCGGGTCGAGGCCGTTCTCCTGCTCCCAGCCGTCCGGGGTGCCGTCGCTGTCGGAGTCCGTGGCCCGCGGGTCCGTGCCGAGGAGCCGCTCGTCCTCGTCGGTGATGCCGTCGCCGTCGGTGTCGCGCCGGGAGGCGATCGCCGGGCCGGCGGCACCGACCGAGACCGCCCCGGACCCGAGTCCGGACGAGACGCCCAGGCGCACGGTGGCGAGCTCCGCGTCGTCCGCGGCGTCGCCCGGCGACGTCGCCGCTGCGGGGACGGTCCCGCGTGGCGGGGTCGAGACCGCCAACGCGCTCGCCGTCTCGGGCAGCGGGACCGCCGGGGCGTCCGGGATGACCGCCGTGCGCGGCTGCGAGACCCCGCCCATCGGCCAGTCGCGGAAGACCAGCGCGTGCGTGTTCAGCGAGGCGAGGCTCGAGGCGATGAGTCCCAGGGCGCAGAGCGCGCCGAGAAGCATCAACGCTGCGTCGCGACGGGACCGGGGTGGTGGCGCGGGGTCCATCCGTCCGGGCATCGGGTGAGCGTCGCCGTGCCTTGAGTGATGGCCGTCACGCAGGAGCGACCGCTTTCCGGTCGGTCGCGTCGACATCGGACACGCTGTACGACGGCGTGTTGAAGCTGGCGCGTCTGCGGTCTAAAGGTGGACGTTCAGGCGCCGCGCCGCGGGACACGGCCCCCGCTGCTGCCGGCCTCGCTGGCCGGCCCGCCGCGGTGCGCGATACCCAGCACGCGCATCGCCTTCAGGCCCAGTGAGAGCTTCTCGCGCCCGTCGGTGGAGCCGACGTCCAGGCCCGACAGGTCCCGCACCCGCTCGAGCCGGTACCGGATCGTGTGGCGATGCGTGAACAGCCGCTGGGCGGTCCCCGCGACGTTGCCGTCGGCCTCGAGGAACGCCTCGACCGTCTGCACGAGATCGGTCTCGTACTGCTCGTCGTAGGCCACCAGTGGCTCGACGGTCTCGGCGTAGAAGCGCTGCAGCTCGGCCGGGTCCTCGCTCATCGCGCTCAGCAGCAGGCGGTAGGCGCCGGTCTCCTCGAACGCCAGCAGCGGCTGCTCGCCGCCCTCCGCGACGTTGGCCGCCAGCAGCGCCTCGCTGCCCGCCCGGTGCAGGTCTCCCGGCTCGACCGCCGGACGGCTGCGCCCGACCGCGAAGCTGTGGCCCTGCAGCGACGCCTGCAGCTCGCGCAGGACGCCGTCGGCGGCCCGCTGGGCGTCCGCCTCCTCGAGTCCCGGCAGCAGCAGGACGACCTCGGCACCGGGGGCGTCCCGCGCCTCGTTCAGGGCGGCGAGCGTCCCGGCGCTGACGGCGCGCGCGCCGCGCTCGGCGATCGCCAGCACGCGGGCACGCCAGCCGTCCTCGGTCGTGACGTGCGGGCGCGCCCGGGCCACGAGCACCGTGGCGCCGGCGACCAGATCGACGCCCAGCTCGGCGGCGCGCTCGCTGATCTCGTCCGGCTCGGTGAGCGTGCGGTCCAGGACGTCGCGCAGGAACAGGCTCGCGGCCTCCTGGGAGGCGCGCTCGGGTGCGCGCAGGCGCTCGACCTCGCCGGCGATGAGCGTCGTCACCAGCCGCACGACCGCGGGGCGCATCGGGTCCTCGCTGCCGCGCACGCGCAGGCGCAGCGTGCCGACGGCCTCGTCCGCGACGCGCAGGTCGACGATCTCGACGCCCGACGCCCCGGCCACCAGGGCGCGCTCGTCCGCGGTCGAACGGGCGGCGACCGCGAGCGTCGCACCGGCGCGGTCGGCGAGGACGAGGCTCGCCCCGAGCGCCCGGGCGGCGGCCCGGACGACCTCGGGCAGTCCGGCTCCGGACTCGACCGCGTCGGTCACCGCGTCCAGGGCGGAGAGGTCGAGTCCCTCGGGGGCCTCGGTGTCGGGCGGCGTCGACATCAGCGGTGAAGAGTACGACGCCCGGGCGTGCGGGTTGCACGTCGTCGCGCCGCCACCGCCGCGGTCAGGTGCTGATGCGGTCCCAGAAGTAGACGATCGCCGCCCCGCCGCCGAGCCCGACGAGCACGAAGGCCGCCAGCACGTAGAGCGACAGGAACGACGCCGCGATGCGCTCCCACGTGCGGGTGTACGACCCCCACGCCGGGACCAGGATCAGGCCGACGTACGCCGCCAGCGCGAAGACGCCGCAGATGCCGCCGACGAGATAGGTGACCGCCTCGTTGCTCATGGAGTCCGCCCATTCTGCCGCACGAAGGCGACGACGAGCCCGACCATCCCGCAGAGGCCGAAGCAGGCGAGCGCCGTGCCCACCCCGCCGAGCACGTCGCTGAGGTAGTGGGCGCGCAGGTAGACCCGCGACAGGGCGACCGCGGCCGCCAGCACCACGGAGACCGCCACCAGCGCCGCCCGCGACACGACGCCCGGGAGCGCCCGGGAGACCGCGACCGCGATCGCGACGAACGCGACCCCGTACGCGGCGTGCCCGCTCGGGTACGCGAACGAGTCGCCCGTGTCGACGAGCGAGCCGAGCGGCCGCCCGCGCTCCTGGGCGTCCTTGACGACGTTCACGACGAGCACGGTGGCCGCCATCCCGCTGAGCAGCACGGCCGCGTCGACGACCCGCCGCCGCGCCAGCAGCACGAGCGCCACGACGACCACGAGCGTCCCGGTCACCGCGAGCTGCCCGACGTCGCTGACGATCATCGCGGCGTCGTCGAGCCAGGCGCGACGCAGGTTCTCGGCGATCTCGAAGCTGCGGGCGTCCCCGGCGACGAGCGCGCGGTCGTCGCCCAGCGTCAGCAGCGGGCCGACGAGGTTGAAGACGCCGACGATCGTGATCGCGAGCAGCGTCGTGAGCTCGAGCCCCAGCTGGCCGGGGGTGAGGCGGTCCCAGAGGAAGCGGACGGGGCCGCGGACCCGGTGCCACGCCCGGACGGCGAGCCGCACGACCGGACCGACGACGGGCCGGCGCTCCTGCTCGTGCACGAACGCGCGCAGCCGCGCGCGGTTGGCCTCGACCTTCAGCCAGCGGTACGCGACGACCACGCCCACGATGACCGTGATCGTCGTGCCGAGCGCGAACGCCCCCTGCTTCGCGGCGCTCACGAGCTGGTCGAAGGACTGCCAGAAGACGTAGCCGAGGATCGAGAAGGTCGCGGCCCAGATCCCGGCGCCGATCACGTCGTAGGGCAGGAACCGCTTGAGGCTCATGCCCGAGGACCCGGCCAGGAACGGCGCGACCGCGCGGACGAGCCCGACGAAGCGCCCGATCAGCACCGCCTTGCCGCCGTGACGCTCGAAGAAGCCCTCGACCTGCTCCAGGCGGGCCGGGGTGATCTGCACGCGCGGGCCGTGCTTGACGAGGAAGTCGCGCCCGAGCTTGCGGCCGATGAAGAAGCTCGTGACGTCCCCGGCGATCGCGGCCGTCCAGACGATCGCGATCAGCGTGACGATGTCGATCCGGCCCTGCCCGGCGACGAGACCGCCGACCATGATCGCGGTCTCGCCGGGGGCGAGCAGGCCGACGAACGCGCCGGTCTCCAGGAACGCGAGGAGCCCGACGACGAGGTAGGTCCACTTCCCCAGGCGCTCACCGAGGTCCTCGAGCAGCTGCTCGAGATCGGGCGGGTGGATCAGCCCGGTCCCGTAGACGGCGCTGCCGACGGCGATGATCGCCAGCCCGACGAGCAGCGGCGGCTCGAGGTGGCGGCGGCGCACCCACGCGAGGGTGGCGGCGGCCGCCGCCCCGACGAAGAACGCCGGCTTCACGCGCCGGCCACCCGCGGCAGCTCGAGCGCGGCGACCTGCTCGCGCGGGAGCGCCCCGGCCAGCCGGACGTGCTCCGCCCCGAACCGCTCGGCGAGCACGGGCGCGGCCTGGCGGGCGCGCCCCGGGTTGTCGTACAGGCCGACGCAGGTCGGGCCGCTGCCGCTGACCATCGCGACCTCGGCGCCGGCGGCGCGCAGCGCGGCGAGCGTGTCGCGCAGGTCGGGGCGCAGCGACAGGGCGGCGGGCTCGAGCTCGTTGACGCACAGGACCCGCGGCAGGTCGCCGGCGCGGGCGCGCACGTCACGGCCACCGAGCGCGAGCTGCGAGCTGCTGCGCGGCAGGCCCAGGCGGTCGGCCTCGCGGAAGACGTCCGGGGTCGACAGACCGGTGGGGCTCGTGACGACGACGTAGGCGGTGCGGCCGTCGGGCAGCAGCGGGAGGCGCTCGACGCGCTCGCCCGCCGCGGTGCCGAGCCAGCGGCCCGGCTCCACGAGCGCCGGGACGTCCGCCCCGAGCGTCGCGGCGATCGCGCGCAGGTCGTCGGCGTCCGGGACGGTCCGCCCGGTGCGACCGAGGTGCGGTGCGGCGTGCGTGGCGAGCAGCCGCAGGGTCGCGGCGGCGTCGGAGGAACCCCCGGCCATCCCGCCCGCGACGGGGATGCGCTTGGTGATCGTCACGCGGACCGGCGGGCCGTTCCAGCCGGTCGCCGCACGGAACGCCCGGATCGCGCGCAGCGCCAGGTTCTCCCCCTCGACGGGCGGGTCGCAGACGACCTCGTCGTCGCGGACGTCGAGCGTCTCGAGCAGGTGGACGTCGTCGGCGAGGTCGAGCGCCTGGAAGACGGTGACGAGCTCGTGCCGGCCGTCCGCGCGGGTCGGGCCGAGCAGCAGGCAGACGTTGACCTTCGACGGCGCGATCGTCTGCAGGCCGCGGCTCACGTCAGCGCCTCCCAGAGCGCGCGGAACTCCGCGGGCGCGAGCCGCTCGGCCCGCACGTCGGCGGGGTGCCCCAGCGCGACGACCGCCGCGCGCAGCCGCTCGCGCGGATCGCCGTCGGCCGACGCGCCCGCCGGCAGGCCGCCGGCCATCGACACGGACTTCACGAGCGTCTTGCGCCGGTGCGCGAAGCCGCGCTGGACCAGCTCGCGCAGGCCGCGCGCCGGGGCGGGCCCGGTGCGCTCCAGCAGCACGAGGACGCTGTCGACGTTCGGCACGGGATAGAAGACGGTGCGGGCGACAGCCCGGTGCACGCGCACGTCGCACGCCAGCTGCGCGAGCACGCTCGGGACGCCGTAGGCGGGCGTGCCCGCGCCGGCGGCGAACCGCTCCCCCACCTCCTTCTGCACCATCGCGACCCAGCGCGTGACGTGCGGGAGGTCCTCGATCGTCCGTAGGATCGCGCCGGCCGCGATGCCGTACGGGAGGTTCGCGACGACCTTGGTCGGGGCGGGATCCAGCGCGACGAGGTCGAGCGCCATGGCGTCCGCGAGATGCAGGGTGCTGCGGTCCTCGTACGGGGCGAGCGCGTCGCGCAGCGCGGGCTCCAGGGAGCGGTCGAGCTCGACGACGTGCGTGTGCGCGACGAGCGGCGCGAGGTGCTCGGTGAGGACGCCGACGCCCCCGCCGACCTCCAGCACGACGTCGTCGCCGGTGAGCTCCGCGGCCCGCTCGATGACCCCGAGGATGTTCGAGTCGATCAGGAAGTTCTGGCCGAGGTCCCGTTTGGGACGGATGCCGAACGCCTTGACGCGTCGCAGCGTCGGCTGGGCGGGGAGCGCGTCGGTCACCAGCGGAACAGGGTGGCGGCGTTGGCGGTGACGAGGGCGTCGAGCTCCTCGTAGGACACGCCGCGGCACTCGGCGACGAACCGGGCGGTGTGGACGACGTAGTCGGGCCGGTTGCGGTGCTTGCGCACGGCCTGCGGGGACAGGTACGGGGCGTCGGTCTCCACCAGCAGGCGGTCGGCGGGGACGCGCGCGGCGGCGTGGGCGAGGTCGAGCGCCTTCGGGTAGGTGACGTTGCCCGCGAAGCTGAACCACCAGCCCTCGGCGGCGCACTCCTCCCAGCGGTCGGGCATCGAGAAGCAGTGGAGGACGACGTCGAGCCCGCCCGCGTGGGCGCGCAGCATCCGGATCGTGTCGTCCTCGGCGGCGCGGGTGTGGATGACCAGCGGCTTGTCGACCTCGTGCGCGAGCTCCATCTGCGCGACGAAGGCGCGCTCCTGGTCGGCGCGGGGCGCGTACTCCCGGTAGTCGTCGAGGCCGGTCTCGCCGATCGCCGCGCAGCGCGGGTGCCGCGCGAGCTCCACCAGGTCCTCGAAGGCGGCCTCGTCGAAGCCCTCGGCGGCGTTGGGGTGGCGGCCGACCGCGGCCCACACCTCGGTGAACTCCTCGGCGGCGCGCAGCGCGGCGCGGTTGGTCTCCTCGTCCATGCCGACGGTGAGGATCCGCGTGATGCCCGCGTCGCGCGCGGCCTGCACGAGCTCCGCGTTGGGTGGCGCGCAGGAGTCGAGGTGCGTGTGGGAGTCGATCACTGCTTCGGGAAGAGCGGGGCGAGCTTCTCGACCTGGGTGACGCCGCCGGCGACGAGCGCGGCGTCGGCGTAGGCGGTCGACGGGGCGCCGAGGGCGCCGCGGAGCTTCTCGGTCGCCTCGGGCAGCCACGGGTGCAGCAGCACGGCGAGCGACCGGACGCCGGCGACGAGCGACGCGAGCGCGGTGTCGAGCTCGGCGGCGCGGGCCTCGTCCTTGGCGAGCACCCAGGGCGTGGTCTCCTCGACGTAGCGGTTCAGGCGCTTCACGAGCTCCCAGATCGCGTCGAGCGCGGGCGTGAGCTCGAGCGCGTCGACGCGGTCGGCGACGGTCTGCGGCAGCGACGCGAACGCGTCGAGCAGCGCGGGATCGACGTCGACGCCGGGGACCGCCCCGTCGCGGTACTTCAGGACCATCGCGATCGTGCGGCTGGCGAGGTTGCCGAACTCGTTGGCGAGCTCGCCCTCGAAGCGGGCCTTGACGCCGTCCATCGACACGGAGCCGTCGGCGCCGAACGCGACGTCGCGCAGGAGGTAGTAGCGCAGCGCGTCGACGCCGTAGAGGTCCATGACCTCGAACGGGTCCAGGCCGTTGCCCAGCGACTTGCTCATCTTGCGGCCGTCGCTGCCCAGGAGGAACCCGTGGACGAAGACGCGCCGCGGGACCGGCAGGCCGGCGGCCAGCAGCAGCGCGGGCCAGTAGACGGTGTGGAACTTCAGGATGTCCTTGCCGACGATGTGCACGTCGGCGGGCCAGAAGCGCTCGGTCAGGTCCTCGCCGGGGTCGGCGAACTGCAGCGCGGTCACGTAGTTCAGGAGCGCGTCGAACCAGACGTAGAAGACCTGCTCGGGGTCCCACGGGACCGGCACGCCCCAGGTGAGCGTGCTGCGGCTGAGCGACACGTCGTGCAGGCCGCTGCGGATGAACGCGAGCGCCTCGTTGCGGCGGCTCGTCGGCAGCACGAAGTCCTCGCGCTGCGCGAACAGCTCCTCGAGCTGCTCCTGGAAGCGGCTGAGCGCGAAGAACCAGTTGGTCTCCTTCTCGCGCGTCAGCTCGATCTCGTGGATGGGGCAGCGGTTGCCGTCGGCGATCTCGGTGTCGTTCTTGAAGTCGGCGCAGCGGGGGCAGTACCAGCCCTCGTACTCGCCCTCGTAGACGTGGCCGTTGTCCTTGACGCGCTGCAGGACGTCCTGGACGGCGCGCACGTGGCGCGGGTCGGAGGTGCGGATGAAGAAGTCGTTCGTCGCGTTGAGTCGCGGGGTCAGCGCCTCGAAGTGCGCGGCGTTGAGGTCGGCGTGCTCCTTCGGGGTCCGGCCGGCGGCCTCGGCGGCGAGGGCGACG
The DNA here is from genome assembly GCF_003044185.1 of Paraconexibacter algicola. Classification (GTDB taxonomy): domain Bacteria; phylum Actinomycetota; class Thermoleophilia; order Solirubrobacterales; family Solirubrobacteraceae; genus Paraconexibacter; species Paraconexibacter algicola. Next base: position 2,387,500 of record NZ_PYYB01000001.1, on the reverse strand, counting down.
GGCTCGCCGTGCTCGTCGGTGCCGGTCAGGAAGAACACGTCCTCGGCGCGCTGGCGGTGGTGGCGCGCCATGACGTCGGCCGCGATCGTGGTGTACGCGTGACCCAGATGCGGGGCGGCGTTGACGTAGTAGATCGGGGTGGTGACGTAGAAGGACATCCTCCCCGGCAGGCTACGCGACCGGGCTCAGCCCGCGGCGAGCGCCCGCGCGCGGGCGGCCGCGTCGCGGCGACGACGCCGCCGCCGGGCCAGCGCGCCGACCGGCACCGCGGCCGCTGCGAGCGCCAACCCGCCCCAGACGACGGCCGGGACCGCGGCGGGCGCCGGACGGACGGCGGGCCGGACCGGCGGGCGGACGGGCGCGCGGACGGGTCGCGGCCGGGGGCCGGCGGGACGCCCGGGCGCGGCGGGCCGCCCGGGCGCGCGGACGGCGGCGGGCGGGCCGGGCGCGACCGGTGCCGCGGGCGCCGCGCGCTCCAGGAGCGCGAGCGGGTCGAGGTACCCGTCGCGGTCGTCCGCCCGGCGCGCGCCCAGGCGCACGACGCCGCGCGCGGTGACCCGGCCCAGCACGGCGCCCCGGGCGACGGCGCCACCGCGGCGCACCGCGAGCGACCGGAGCCCGAGGTGGGTCGCCACCAGGCGACCGCAGCGGACGGAGACCCCGTGGCCGGCGCGACGGCCGGGCAGCGGCCCCGCGAACGTGACGCGCCCCGTGCACGCGGCGCGGACCGCCGTGCCGGGTCGCGCGAGCAGGTCGATGCCGCGCCGCTGGCCCGCGGCGTAGGGGGCGCCCGGCGTCACCCGGAACCCGCCGACGAGCCGGGGCTCGTCGACGGGCAGGCGCCAGCCGACTCCGGCCCGGGCGGTGGGGACCGGCGAGAGCAAGACCAGCGCGCTGAGGAACGCGATCGGCCCCGATCGCCGGCGCACCCGGGGACGGGGAGCGGCGGTCGCGGTGGGCGGGCGGCGCGGCATCGCTCCTACTAGGGCGCACCGGCGCGGACTCTCCCCCCTCGGACTGACGCGGACGTGACGGCCCGCCGCCTAGGCTCGCCCGACGATGGCGACCGACCTCCCTCCCGCCCCGGGTCCTTCCGGCGCCCCGCCGCAGCCGCAGCGGCTCTGCCCGCACTGCTCGACCGTCTCGCAGACGACCGCGCGCGACTGCCCGTTCTGCCGCCGCTCGTTCCACCGCCGCTCCAACACGGCGGCGATCGTCGTCGCGATCGCGCTCGGGGCGGTCGCCACCGTCGGCTCGGTCACCGCCCTGCTCGCCGCGACCGCCGACGAGGTCGACCGGGAGATCAACTCGGAGATCTCGACGATCCAGCAGGACATCGAGGACGAGGTCGCCCGCGCGCAGCGGCAGATCGAGGCGGAGGTCCGGCGGCTGCGCGAGCAGCTGCCCGCGAGCGGCCTCAGCGCGCCGTGAGCGCGGCGTAGAGCGCGTTGGCGCTCGTGCCCGTCAGCTCCGCGACGACCGCGGCGGCGGGCCGGGCCTTCGCCCCGGCGGCGACGAGCTCGCGCAGCGCGCGCACGCCGGCCTCGAGGTCGCCGTCGACCGGGGGCGCCCCGCCGACGACGAGGACGACCTCCCCCTTGACCTCCGCGTCCGCGTAGCGCGCCGCGAGCTCCCCGGCGGTGCCGCGCACGACCTCCTCGTGGACCTTCGTCAGCTCCCGGCAGACCGCGACGGGGCGGTCCGGGTCGACCGCGGCGAGCACCGCGAGGGTCGCGCCGACCCGTCGCGGGGACTCGAACCCGACGAGCGTCTCGGTCGCCGCGAACAGCGCGGTCTGCTCCCCCTTCTTGCGCGGCAGGAAGCCGACGAACCGCCAGGTCTCGGCGGGCAGCGCGCTCGCCACCAGCGCCGCGAGCGCCGCGGACGGCCCCGGCAGGACCTCGACGGCGAGCCCGGCCCCGACGCACGCCTGGACGAGCACGAAGCCGGGATCCGAGACCAGCGGCATCCCCGCGTCGGAGCACAGCGCCACGGTCTCGCCGTCGGCCATCCGGCGCACCAGCTCCGCGGCCCGGGACTGCTCGTTGTGCTCGTGGTAGCTGACGAGCTGCGCGTCGACCCCGTAGCGGTCCAGGAGCACGCGCGTGCGGCGCGTGTCCTCGCACGCGACGACGTGCGCGTCCCGCAGGGCGCTGAGCACCCGCAGCGTCACGTCCTCGAGGTTCCCGATGGGCGTGGGACAGACGACGAGGCGGCCGACGGGCATCTGAGCCACCATATCCCGCGGATGGACGATCCCCACGACCGCCCCCGGCAGCGCACGCCGAGAGATCCCCGCCCGCGCGACCCGCAGCAGGGCCCGCCCGACTACCCGGTGTTCCGCGCCCGCCCGCGGTTCCTCGACCGGCTCGACCCAGGACCCGCCGTGCGCAGCGGCGAGCCGGGCCCGGCGCCGGACGGGCCGCGTCGCGGGCTGCCCGGCCTGCCCGGACGCCGCCGCCGCGGCGGACGGCGCCTCTCCCCCGGACGGATCGCCTGGCGGCTGCTGCTCGCCGCGGTCGCGTGGGTGGCCTTGTCGGTCGTGCTGTTCGTCGTCAGCGCCACCATCCACGGCGGTGGCGTCGACGACGGCGCCAACGCGGTCCTCGGTGGCGGGGGCGTGCCGCCGTTCGGGGCCACGAACGTGCTCGTGCTCGGCTCGGACAAGCGCAGCGCCGACACGAAGGAGCCCGGCGGCTCCACGAGCGGCCCGTCGCGCGCGGACTCGATCGTCCTGATGCGCTTCGGCGGCGGGAAGGCCGCGCGGCTGAGCATCCCGCGCGACACCGTCGTCGACATCCCCGGCGCAGGGCGCCAGAAGATCAACGCGGCCTACGCGATCGGCGGCGCCGGGAAGATGGCGGAGACGATCGAGTCGTTCCTCGGGATCGAGGTCAACCACGTGATCGAGGTGAGCTTCGAGAACTTCCCGGAGCTCATCGACGCCATGGGCGGCGTCGTCTACCGCGGCGGCTGCGTCGTCAGCCGCATCAACGGCGGCTTCCGCAACGGCGGCTACACGCTGCGGCTGCGGGCCGGCAAGACGACGATCGACGGCAAGCAGGCCCTCGCGCTGGCGCGGACGCGCAAGAACGACTGCAACCCCAAGGAGTCGGACCTCACGCGCGCGTCGCGCCAGCAGAAGATCACGCAGGCGATGCGCTCCCGCGTCCTCTCCCCGACCGGGTTCGTGCGGCTGCCGTGGATCGCGTGGAAGGCCCCGAGCGCGCTGGTGACCGACATGAGCGGTCCGACGCTGATGGGCTTCGCGGCCGCGACGGTCGCCGGCGGCTCGCCGCCCACCCGGATCCTGAAGCCCACCGGTGCCGAGACGCTGCCCGACGGGGGCGCCGGCCTCGTCGTCAACGACGAGGCCAAGCGCCGCGCCGTCGAGCGGTTCCTCGGCGGCTGAGCCGCCGCGGACGACGAGGGGCCCCGGTCACCCGGAGCCCCTCGACGGACGGTGCGTGTCGCGCGCGGCGCGCTACGCGGCCTTCGGCTTCTTCTTGCCCTCGGACTTCGAGGACGACGACGAGGACTTCTTCTCGGCGGCGGGCTTGGACTCCTTGGCCTTCGCCTCGCGCTTGTCCTGCATCTTGCCCGTGTGGTCGTCGGCCCCCTTCTCCGCCGACTTCTCCAGCTCGCGGTTGCGGCGCCGCGTGCCGTAGTCGGTGTTGTGGAAGCCCTTGCCCTTGAAGTGGATGGCCGGCGCGTGGAGGACGCGCTCGACGGGGACGCCGGTCTCCGGATCCTTGGTCAGCGCGTCGTCGCTGAACTTCTGGATCACCTCGAACGTGGACCCGTCGGGGCGGCGGTACTCGTAGATCGGCATATCGAGAGGAAGTATGTCACGCCCGGCCGGCGGTTACTGGCACTCTCGACCCGAGAGTGCCAGCCGACGGCGGGCGACGACGGCGACGCGCGGCGAATACCCTGCGGTCATGCCCGCCGAGGACGTCGTGACCATGGACAAGATCGTGGCGCTGTGCAAGCGCCGCGGCTTCATCTTCGCCTCCTCGGAGATCTACGGCGGCGTCGGCTCGACCTACGACTACGGCCACTACGGCGTCCTGCTGAAGACCAACGTCAAGAACGAGTGGTGGCGCGCGATGCTGCAGGAGCGCGACGACGTCGTGGCGCTCGACAGCGCGATCCTTCAGCACCCCAAGGTGTGGGAGGCCAGCGGCCACCTCGCGGGCTTCAGCGACCCGATGGTCGACTGCCGCGTCTGCAAGGGCCGCTTCCGCGCCGACCACATCGAGGAGCGCGACGCGTCGCTGGCGTGCCCGCGCAAGCCGTCGAAGCTGCCCGGCGAGGGCGGCGAGTGCGACCTCACCGAGGCGCGCGACTTCAACCTCATGTTCGAGACGACGGTCGGCCCGGTCAAGGACTCGGGCTCGGTCGCCTACCTGCGGCCCGAGACCGCGCAGGGCATCTTCATCAACTTCAAGAACGTCCTGCAGTTCGCGCGCAAGAAGCCGCCGTTCGGCATCGCCCAGGTCGGCAAGTCGTTCCGCAACGAGATCACCCCCGGCAACTTCATCTTCCGCACGCGCGAGTTCGAGCAGATGGAGATGGAGTTCTTCTGCCCGCCGGACGAGGTCGATCGCTTCTACCAGGAGTGGCGCGACGCACGGTTCGACTGGTACGTGAAGCTCGGCATCCGCCCCGACCACCTGCGGATGCGCGACCACGACGCCGACGAGCTCTCCCACTACTCCTCCGGCACCGCGGACGTCGAGTACTTTTTCCCGATCGGCTGGAAGGAGCTCGAGGGCATCGCCAACCGCGGCAGCTTCGACCTCACCCAGCACGCCTCGCACTCCGGCGAGAAGCTCGAGTACTTCGACCCGCAGACCAAGGAGCGCTACGTCCCGCACGTGATCGAGCCGGCGGCCGGCGCCGACCGCGCGACGCTCGCGTTCCTCGTCGACGCCTACGAGGAGGAGGAGGTCGCCGAGGGCGACGTGCGCACCGTCCTGAAGCTCCATCCGCGCCTGGCGCCCGTGAAGGTCGCGGTCTGCCCGCTGGTGAAGAAGGACGGCCAGCCCGAGCTCGCCCGCGAGATCTTCACCACGCTCCGCGGCCAGATGCAGGCCGAGTACGACGAGGGCGGCTCGATCGGCAAGCGCTACCGCCGTCAGGACGAGATCGGCACCCCCTGGTGCGTCACCGTCGACCACCAGACGCTCGAGGACCGCACCGTCACGCTGCGCGACCGCGACTCGCTGGAGCAGGAGCGCGTCGCCATCGACGACCTCCCGGCGCTGCTGGCGGGCCGGCTCGCGGCGCCGTGGACGACGCCGAAGCTCGGCTGAGCCGCCGCGCCGACCGGGCCCGTCGTGTCGATCACCACGCAGGTCGTCCGCCACGCGCTGCTGCAGCACCCGCAGCGCCGCCGCGTCGCCGACCACAAGGACGGGCGGGCCGAGCTGCTCGTGCCGACCGGTCCCGGACCGCACCCGGTGGCGATCGTCGTTCACGGCGGCTACTGGCGCACCCAGTACGGGAGCCTCATCATGCGGCCGCTGTGCGCGGACCTGCGCCGGCGCGGCTGGGCGACCTGGAACATCGAGTACGGCCGGATCGGGCGGGGCGGCCGCGGCGGCTGGCCGACGACGTTCACCGACGTCGCCGCGATGGTCGACCACCTGACCCGGCTCGCGGACGAGCGCCTGGATCTCTCGCGGGTCGTCGTGGTGGGGCACAGCGCCGGCGGCCAGCTCGCGCTGTGGATCGGCGGGCGGGCCGGGCTGCCGGTCGGGGCGGTCGGCGCCGACCCGGCGCTGACGGTCGCGCACGTCGTCGCGCTCTCGCCCGTGACCGACATGGTCCGCGCGGGCGCCCCTGCGGCCGCGGTGCTCGGCGGGACGGTGCAGGACGTGCCCGACCACTTCGCCCAGGCCGACCCGATGCGCCGGCTCCCGCTCGGGGTGCCGGTGACGATCGTGCACCCGGTCGCCGACGCGACCGTGCCGGTCGCGCGCTCCCGCGAGTACGTCACCGCGGCTCGCGCGGCCGGGGCGGACGTCGAGCTGCTCGAGCCCGCCACCGGCGGGCACCGCGAGGTGATCGACCCCGGCCACGCCGCCTGGCGTGCCGCGGGCGAGCGGCTCGACCGGCTGCGCGCGACGGTCTAGCGACGCACGCCGACGACGCGGAAGCTCGGGGCGCGCCCGAGGGTCAGCCGTCCGCCCGCGGCGAGCACCGCGTTCGCGGTCCGCACGGCGCGCCCGCCGCCGGCGCCACCCCAGTAGCCGCGGGCACGCGCGGCGAACCCGAGCTCCCCGAGCCGGGCGACGAGCTGCAGCGGGTCGACCGGCCGCTCGACGACCATGCCGTCGGGGGCGATCGGCATCGTGCCGCGCCGGTAGGCGCCCGGGGGCACCGTGCCGTCGGCCGCGTGGGCGGCGCACGCCGCCCGGATCGCGTCGGCCTGCAGGCCGGTGGTCGCCGCGGCGAGGCGGTCGACGGTCGCCGGGTCGGCGTCGGGGAGCAGCTCGGCGACGAGCGCGGCCCGACGGTCGCGGTAGCTCGTCTCGATCCGGTGCCCGTGCAGGTCCACGGGCACCGGGCCCTGCTCGTAGGCCTCCCACAGGTCGTGGGTGCTCTGCCGCAGTCGCGGGTTGCGCGCGTTGTTCAGCTCGGAGATCACCACCGCCCCGCCCGGGCGCACGACGCGCGCGGCCTCGCGCAGGAACGCGTCGAGGTCGAGGTAGACGCCGACGCCCTCCAGCGACAGCAGCAGGTCGACCGACCCGTCGGCCACGGGCAGCGCGCCGACGTCCCCGACCTGCAGGTCGATCCGCGCGGCCAGCTCGGACGGCAGGCTCGCGACGCCCGCGCGACCGTGGCCGACGCGCTGCGGATCGAGGTCGACGCCGATCCCGGCCCCGACGCCGAGCAGCACGAGCCCCAGGAGCGGCGAGCCGTCGCCGCAACCCGCGTCGAGCGCCACGGCCGGCGGCTCGCGCCACGGCCCGAGCCCCAGCAGGTCGTCGGCCAGCCGCAGCAGCGACCCCGCCGCGGGCGCGGACGCCTGCCACTGGGGCGGGGCGTCGGGCGCCGCGAGCAGGCTGGCGTAGCGGTCGACGAGCGCGGCGGACGGAGGCACCCGCCGAACGCTACCTGCGCGCGGCGGCGCAGCTACGCGACCCCGGCGGGCTCGCGGTCCTCCTCGTCCACGCGCCGCGCCCCGAGCGGGGTCTGCGCCTCGGCCGGGACGTGCAGCTGCTCCATGTCGACGGCGGGCAGCAGCCGGTCCAGCGGCCGCGGCAGCCACCAGCTCCAGCGGCCGAGCAGCTCCATGACGGCGGGCACGAGCACGAGCCGCACGAGCGTCGCGTCGACCGCGATGGCGACCGCGTTGCCGAGGCCGAGCTGCTTGATCGAGGGGACGCCGGTGCCGACGAACACGAGGAACACGGCGACCATGATCAGCGCCGCGCTGGTGATCGTCCGGGCGCTGGTGGCGATGCCCTCGGCGACCGCGCGGCGGGTGTCCCCGGTGGCGTCGAAGCGCTCGCGGATGCGGCTGAGCAGGAACACCTCGTAGTCCATCGAGAGGCCGAAGACGACCGCGAGGATCAGCGGCGGCGTGATCGTGTCGATGTACCCCGGGCTCTGGAAGCCGAGGAACCCGTCGACCCAGCCCCACTGGAAGACCGCGACGAGGACGCCGTACGCGGCACCGACGCTGAGCAGGTTGGCGATCACCGCCTTCAGCGGCAGCAGCACCGAGCGCAGCAGCACCATCAGCACGAGGTAGCTGAGCCCGAGGACGAAGAGGACGACCTTCCACATCGACGAGGAGACCTCGTCGCGGAAGTCCACGAGCGCCGCGGTGGTCCCGCCGACCTGCACGTCCGCGGTCCGGGCGACGGCGGGCAGCTCGCGCCGGAGGTCCTCGACGAGCCCCTTGGTGGTCTCGGACTCCCCGTCGGCCCGCGGGGTGGCGACGAGCAGCACGCCGCGCCCGTCGCGGGTGGGGAGCGGGTCGGCGACGGCGGCGACGCGCGGGTCCTCGCGCAGCGTCGCGGCGGCGCGGCGCACGAGCGCGGCGTTCTGCGGGTCGCGGGCGGTGCCCTGCTCGAACCGGGTGAGCACGCGGACCGGGGCGCTCGCCCCCGGGCTCGAGAGCGACGCGGCGACCTCGAACGCCGCCCGCGTCGGGTCGCCGTCGGGGAACTGGCGCAGCGCGCCGTTGCCGGTCTGCAGCGAGAGCGCCGGGACCGCGAGAGCGAGCAGCACGCCGGTGGCGGCGACGAGCGACAGCACGGGCCGCCGGGTCACGCGCGCGGTCCAGCGCTCCCAGAACGGGACCGGGGCCGGCGCGTCGGGGTGCGTGGAGCCGGGCGCCCGGCGCCGCCACGAGCGCAGCACGAGCGGGGCGGCGGTGAACAGGCGGCCACGCGCGTAGGCGCGGCGGCCGAGCGCGCCGATGAGCGCGGGGAGCAGCGTCGCCGAGGCGAGCATCGAGACGGCGACGACGAGGATCGCCCCGAGGGCCATCGAGCGGATCGCGGTCGTGTCGACCATGTAGAGGCCGGCCAGCGAGACGATCACGGTCAGGCCGGAGAACAGCACCGCGATCCCGGAGGTGGCCATCGCGGTGGTGCGCGCGGCCTCGGGCGTCGCGCCGCCGCGGACCTCCTCGCGGTAGCGCGCGAGGACGAACAGCGAGTAGTCGACGGCGACGCCGATGCCGATCATCGAGGCCATGTTCGTGACGAACACGCTCATCTGGAGCTGCAGCGAGATCCCGTAGATCAGGCCACCGGTGATGAGCACGCTGAACACGCCGAGCGCGAGCGGCAGCGTCGCGGCGGCGAGCGAGCCGAAGACGACGAGCAGGATCAGCAGGACGATCGGGAAGCCGGTGGCCTCGGCCTTCTCGAGGCCCTCCTTGGAGACGTCCTGCAGTCCGGCCCAGAGGGCGCCCTGACCGACGAGGCCGACGCGGACGGGCTCCCCCGCGCGCTCGTCGGCGAGGCCGAGCTCGTCGCGGAGGTCGGCGGCGACGTCGGAGGACTCGAGGTCGTCGACGGTCGCCGCCAGGGGGACGAGCAGCGGCCGGCCGGGGGCGGCGTCGATGCGGCGTAGCGCGGCGGCGCGCGCGGCCGGGGCGAGCGAGACGTCCGCGACGGTGGCGGCGGCGCGGTCGACGCGGTCCAGCGCGGCGCGGCCCTGCGCGCGGGTGGCGCCGGGCTGCGGCGCGAGGACCGCGGCGAGCGTGGCGTGGCCGGCCTGCGGCAGGTCGCGGGCGAGCGCCTCCTCGACGGCGCGGGACTGCGAGCCCGGGACGGCGAAGCCGCCGCCGGTGAGGTTCTCGGACTGCCGCAGCGCGAACGGGACGGCGGCGACCAGCGCGATCGCCCAGAGCGCGAGGACCGCGCGCCGGTGCCGGTGGACGGCGGCGTCGAGGCGGAGCATGAAGGCCTGCATGGCGGTCGTCCTTCCGAGGGTGCGCTGAGGAGCGGAGCAGCGTCCTGGCTGGCTGGCCAGTCAGGACTGCGCGGGACTGTGCCGCCTCCGGGATCGCACCCGTGTGAGACGCATCACACAGGATGCGGGTCCGTCGGGATCAGGGTGCCGCGATGAGCGACCGGACGGCCTGCGCGGCCGCGCCGATCGACGCCCCGAAGTCCCGCTCGGGCTCGGACAGCATCCGCAGCGCCAGCCCGTCGCCGACCGCGAAGATCACGTCCACGATCGCCTCCGCCGGCGCGTGGATCGTCAGGACGCCCTCGTCGTGCTTGGCCTGCAGCACGGCGGCGACGTGCTCGCGCGTGCGCTGCAGCACCGCGCGGAAGCCCTCGGCCAGCTCGTCGTTGCGGCGGGCCATCGTGAACAGCTCGAACAGCAGCGCCACGAAGTCCGGGTCCTCGTCGTGGAGCTGCTGCAGCGTCAGCCGCAGGAGCTCGACGAAGTCGTCCGGGCTCCCCGCGCCCTGGAGCTGCGCCTCGAGCAACGTCATCCGCAGGTCGCACTCGCGCCGCACCACCTCGGCGAGGAGCGCCTCCTTGGTGCCGAAGTAGTAGTGCAGCAGCCCGCGGCTGACCCCCGCCTCCCCCGCGACGTGGTCGAACGTCGACCCGGCGACGCCGCGCTGGGCCACGCTGCGCCGCATGGCCTCGACGATGCGCTGCGCCTTCTCTCCGTCGATGGCTCGGGGCGTGGCGGGCGTCGGCATCACCGACAAGCCTAGGCCCACACGAGGACGGGCGCCCCGGAGGGCGCCCGTCGGACGAGTCGGTCGTGTCGGCCGGCGCTACGCCGCGGCGGGCGACGGCGCGGGCGTGGACGGCGCGGTCGAGGAGGTGTAGTCGAACTCCTCCTCGGCGCCGAACAGCAGGTCGAGCACCTTGTCGCGCAGGTCGCTGGAGAGCGCGAGCGCGAGGCCGGCGCCGACGAGCAGGACCACGAGCTTGCGCCCGCCGCCACCCTGCTTCTTCGCCTTGGCGACCTTCGCCTTGCCCTTCTGGACCGGCGCGGGCTCCTTCAGCGCGCTGCCGACGTCCTTGAGCGCCGCCGCCGCCTCCTGGAGGGAGTGGTGCAGCTGCTTGTCGCCGGTGAGGGTCTTCGTGACCTTGCCCTTCTTCGCCTTGCTGACGCGGTCGTACGCGTCACGGGCGGCCTCGAAGGCGACCCGGGCGTTGTCGCGCAGCTCGTCGTCGGTGGCGACGCGCTGCACGTAGGCGTTGTCCTTCACGGCCTCGACGGCCTCGGCGACCGTCACCGGCGCTGCCTTCGCCGCCTGCTTGGCGGCCTTTCTCTTCGAAGCCATGGTCCTCCGTCGATTCTGGGTCGGGGCTCCGAGCATACCCAGGCCCCCGTGTCCTCACACGAGGCACGGCGGCGTCGGCAGCCCGGGCACGTCACTGCGCCCGCGCAGGACCGCGCCGCCCTCCTCGCCGCGGACCGCGCAGACCACGACGTCGCGCCCGTCGGGCCCGCCGAACGCCAGGCTGGCGACGAACGGGGCGAGGCCCTCGACGACCCGGTCGACGGTCCCGTCGGGCGCGAAGCGCACGAGCCCGCCGCCGTGGGCGGTGGCGACCCAGATCCCGCCCTCGGCGTCGACCGCGAGGCCGTCGACCCCGTGCCCCTCGGGCGCCTGGGCGAACGTGCGGACCTCGTGGTGCAGCGCCCCGTCCCGGTCGACCGCGGTGGCGAGCACCCGGTGGTGCTGGTGGTCGCAGACGTACGCGGTGCGCCCGTCCGGCGCCAGGCCGATGCCGTTGGGCCAGGTCAGGCCGTCCTCGACCGCGGCCGCGACGAACCGCGGCCCGATGACGACGAGCCGGCCGGCCTGCGGCTCCTCTCCCGCCATCGGGCGGAACCGCAGCGCCCCGGCCAGGAGCCAGCCGTTCCGGTCGACGTGGAGGTCGTTGAAGCCGGTGATCCCGAGCTCCTCGTCGGGGGCGAACAGCACGTGCTGGCTGCCGTCCGCGCGGATCTGCAGCAGGTCCCGGCCGCTGACGACGATCCCGTCACGGTGCAGCACGAGGCCGCCGATCCCGCGGCGGCGCTCGAGCACCACCTCGACCTCCTCGCCGCCCGGGGCGATGCGGTGGACGCCGCCCCCGGTGACGTCGCTGAACCAGACGGTGCCGTCGCGGCCGATGCGGGGCGCCTCGGTCAGGCCGTAGCCGCCCGAGGCCAGCGGCTCGAGGCCGAACGGATCGCTCACCGCCGGGTCGCCTTCGCGGGCTCGAGCGCGATCTCCAGCACCTCGTCGAGCTCGCCGACGAAGCGGAAGTCCAGCTGCTTGCGCAGGTGCTCGGCGATCTCCTCGGTGTCCGCCTCGTTGCGCAGCGGCGCGACGACGGTCCTCACGCCGTGGCGCTGCGCGGCGAGCGCCTTCTCCTTCAGGCCGCCGATCGGCAGCACCTGCCCGGTCAGGGTGACCTCGCCGGTCATCGCGACGTCGTCGCGGACCGGCCGGCCGGTGAGCAGCGACACGAGCGCGGTCGCCATCGTGATGCCGGCGCTCGGTCCGTCCTTGGGGATCGCGCCCGCGGGGACGTGGACGTGCAGGTCGTGGGTGGCGAACCAGTCGTCGGCGAGGTCGGGCGCGAGCTCCGCGCGGCGACCGCGGACGTGGCTGAGCGCCGCCTGCGCGCTCTCGCGCATGACGTCGCCGAGCTGCCCGGTGATGACGAGCTTGCCGCTGCCCTCCATCGCCCGCCACTCGACGAACAGCACGTCGCCGCCGACCGGCGTCCAGGCGAGCCCGGTCGCCACGCCCGGCACGCGGGTGCGGCGCTGCTGCTCGCTGAAGAACCGCTGGCGGCCGAGCAGCTCGCGGGCGCGGTCCTCGCCGACGCTGACCTTCTTGACCTTGCCGTCCCCGTCGGCCTCCGCGATCTGCCGCGCGACCTTGCGGCAGATCGTGCCGATCTCGCGCTCGAGGTTGCGGACGCCGGCCTCGCGCGTGTAGTCGGCGATCACCGCACGCAGCGCCGCGTCGCTGATCGCGATCCACGACTTCTTCAGGCCGTTGCGCTCGATCTGGCGCGGGACGAGGTAGCGCTTGGCGATCTGGAGCTTCTCGTCCTCGGTGTAGCCGGCGAGCTGGATGACCTCCATGCGGTCGCGCAGCGGCCCCGGGATCGTGTCCAGCGTGTTGGCCGTCGTGATGAACATGACCTTCGAGAGGTCGAACGGCACGTCGAGGTAGTGGTCGCGGAACGAGGCGTTCTGCTCGGGGTCGAGGACCTCGAGCATCGCGCTGGACGGATCGCCCCGCCAGTCCGAGCCCATCTTGTCGATCTCGTCGATCATCAGCAGCGGGTTGTTGGACCCCGCGTCGCGGACCGAGCGGATGATCGTGCCGGGCATCGCGCCGATGTACGTGCGCCGGTGGCCGCGGATCTCGGACTCGTCGCGCATGCCGCCGGCACTGACGCGCTGGAACGACCGCCCGAGCGCGCGGGCGATCGACCGACCCAGCGAGGTCTTGCCGACGCCGGGCGGGCCGACGAAGCAGATGATCGAGCCGCTGGGGTTCGTCGCCGCCTTGTCCCCCATGAGCTTGCGCACCGCGAGGAACTCGAGGATGCGGTCCTTGACCTGCTCGATGTCGTAGTGGTCGGCGTCGAGGATCTCGCGCGCGTGGACGAGGTCGAGGTTGTCCTCGGTGGAGGTGTCCCACGGCAGCTCGGCGATCCACTCCAGGTAGGTGCGGATGACGCCGTGTTCGGCCGCCTGCGGGGGCAGCGCCTCGAGGCGCTTCAGCTCCCGCTCGGCCTGCTTGCGCACGTCGTCGGGGAGCGTCAGCGCGGCGAGCCGCTCACGCAGCTGCCCGGCCTCCGCGGCCGACTCGTCGAACTCGCCGAGCTCCTTGCGGATCGCCTCGAGCTGCTGGCGCAGCACGTACTCGCGCTGGTTCTTGTCGAGCTCGGACTGCACCTGCGACTGGATCTCCGACCCGATCGAGATGACCTCGAGCTCGCGGGCGAGGATCTCGGACAGGCGCCGCAGCCGCTTGGCGACGTCGGGCTCCTCGAGCAGCTCCTGCTTCTCCTCGGTCTTCAGCCGCAGCGACCCGGTGATCAGGTGCGTCAGCGCGCTCGGGTCCTCGATGTTGGCGACCGCGAGCTGCAGCTCCTCCGGGAGGTACGGGACCTCCTCGACGATCGTGTTGAACGTCTCCTGGACGTTGCGGGTGAGCGCCGTGAGCTGGGGGGTCTCCTCGACCTGGTCCGGCAGCGGGCTGATCGCCCCGACGAGGTACGGGGTCTCGCGGACCCACTCGTCGATGCGGACGCGCTGCTGGCCCTGCACGAGGATCCGCAGCGTGCCGTCGGGCACCTTGAGCATCCGCGCGACCTGGCCGACGACGCCCACCTCGTAGAGGTCCTCGGGACCGGGCGTGTCGAGCTCGGGCTTGCGGCTGGCGACCATGACGAGCGTCCGGTCTCCGGCGAGCACGTCGTTGACGAGCTGGACGCTGCGCTCCTGGCCGATCGCCAGCGGTGTCAGCGAGTCCGGCAGCGGCACCGTCTCGCGCAGCGGCAGCACCGGCAGCCGGTCGGGGAGGTCGCGCGCCGACACGCCGACCGTGACGTCCTGGTGCGCCGGGTCCGTGGCGATCTCGATCATGCGCGGCCCCCGGGGAGCGGCGGGAGGTCGTCGTCCTCGTCGTGCTCGAGCACCTCGATCGTCGTCTCGGTCTCGATCTTCACGGTCCGCTTGACCGGCCGCACGAGCGGCAGCTCGACGCGCAGGATGCCGTCCTTGTAGGTGGCGCGGGCGGCGTCGGCGACGACGTCGGCTCCCAGCGGGATGACGCGCCGGAACGGGCCGAAGTCGATCTCGAGCTGCTGGTAGACGCGGTCGGGGCTGTCGGCGGGACGCCGGTGCCCGGCGAGCACGAGCTCGCGACCCTGGATCTCGAGGCCGATCTCCTCGATGTCGATGCCGGCGAGCTCGGCGTGCACGACGGCGCGGGACGGCTCGCCGCCGCCGGGCGTCTCGTAGAACACGTCGACGGCGGGGGTGAAGCCGCCGCGCCGGCGCGGGCTCACCCCGCCGATGACGTCGCCGAACAGCTCGTCCATCTCGCGGCGCATGCGCTCGAAGTTCGCGAAGAGGTCCCGGTCGGGTCGCATGGGCCGATCGTAGCCCGGCGCTGCCCGCGGGACCGCCGACGCGGCGGCGACCGGCGTGACCGCCGGACGTACCCCCGCACCCGGCGCGGTGTTCGCACGGCGGTCGCGCCGGGCCGGGTCAGACGGTGTAGACGGCGCCCTCGCGCGCGACCGAGACCGGCCCGCCGAACGCCTTCTCGGCCTCGCCCCGGGCCCAGAGGACGTCGAGCTCGTCGGAGATGTGCGTGAGCACGAGCCGGCCGACGTTCGCCTTCGCGCCGTGCTCGGCCGCCTCCTGCGGGGTGAGGTGGCCGCGCAGGCCGCCGCGCTCGGGCCGCGGCAGCGTTGCCTCGACCATCAGCAGGTCGGTGCCGTCGGCGAACTCGATCAGCGCGTCGTTGGGCGCGCAGTCGGCGCCGTAGGTGAAGCGGCCGGAGCCGGGGACCGTGGAGCGCACGTCGATCGCGCAGGTCGGCAGGTAGTGCGGCACCGGGTGGAAGCGCACGCGCAGCGGCCCGACCTCGAGCTCGTCGGCGGGCTCGTACTCGACGAGGTCGAACGCGTTCTCGATCAGGTCGTCGTTCCCCCACGCGCCGACGACCCGGCGGAACGTCTCGGTGGCGCCGTCGGGCGCGTAGAGCCTCGGGCGCGACGGGGTGTCCGTGCCCGGCCAGCGGTCGACCGGGACGGGCTGCTGCCGGGGCGCGTACGTCAGCGAGTAGCTGAACGGCACGAGGTCGAGGAAGTGGTCGGCGTGCAGGTGGCTGATCACGACCGCGTCGAGCGCGACGTAGTCGCGGTAGCGGCGCAGCTTCGAGAAGACCCCGTTGCCGCAGTCCAGCAGGAGGGCGGTGTCGCCCTCCTCGACCAGGTACCCACTGCACGCTCCGTCGGCGTCCTGCCACGACGGCGACTTGCCCAACACGGTGATCCGCACCGGCGCCTCCTCTCCGTCGAGGAGCCTAACGGGACGGCCGCTCAGGCGTGCAGCGCGGCCTGCTCCTGCGCCGTGGGGAACGCCCACGAGGCGTGCGTGCGCTCCTGCGAGCGGAAGTGGAACCGCATCTGCCGCGGGGGCCGCAGGCCCTCCGGCGAGTCGGGGCGGAACGTGGCACACGGCTCGTCGCACGACAGCGCGCACAGCAGGTTGTTCTTGAAGAAGCAGTCCTCGCAGGACACGTTCTTCGCTGTCGTCCGACCCTTCTTCATGTGCCGCCCAGACCTCCCCGGTCGTCGTGTGGAGGCGGCATGGAACCACGCGTGGCGAGGCCGTGCAACGACGGTTTTCCGCTAGGAGCAGGGTTCCCGAAAACGGATCCCGCAAATGCCGGGTTTTCCCGGACCCTTCGACGAATAGGCGGCAGATCCTGGGGTTTCTCTCCCCTCGCCGACGAAGATCCCGCTCTCTCCGCAGAAAACCGCGGCGGCTCACCAGCCCCGCAGGTGCACGTGGCCCGGCCCGAGGTCGGCGCACCGCGTCGCCCCCACGAGGGCGAGCGCCCGGGCGGTGTCGTCGATCAGCGCCTCGAGCACCTCGGCGACCCCCGCCTGACCGCCCCGACCGCCCGGCCCGCCCGCGGCGAGCCCCCAGACGTACGGCCGCCCGACGAGCACCGCGTCGGCGCCGAGCGCGAGCGCCCGCACGACGTCGGCGCCGCAGCGCACGCCGCCGTCGACGAGGACGGGGATGCGCCCGCCGACCGCGGCCGCGACCTCGCGCAGCGCGACCGCCGTCGGGATCGCGCCGTCGAGCTGGCGACCCCCGTGGTTGGACACGACGACGGCGTCGGCCCCGTGCTCGATCGCCAGCAGCGCGTCGGCGGGGTCGAGCACGCCCTTGACGACGACGCCGAGCCCCGACGCCTCGCGGATCCAGGCGAGGTCCTCCCAGCGCAGCCGTGCGTCCCAGCCGCCGACCATCGGCTTGGCCGTCGGGCCGTCGTCGCCGTCCAGGTGCGTGGTCATCGTCACGCCCTCGGGCAGCGGGACCGGACCGTGCGCGAGCTCGCGCTCGCGGCGTCCGGGCACCGCCACGTCGACCGTGACGACGACGCGCGAGTAGCCGTGGGCGGCGACGCGGCGCAGCACCGCCACGGTGCGCTCCCGGTCGGGCTGCACGTAGAGCTGGAACCAGCGGGCCGACGGCCCGGCCGCGTCGGCGGCCTGCGCGACCTCCGCGAGGTCCGCCGTCGCGCGGGTCGAGAGGCAGTAGAGGCTGCCCGCGGCCGCGGCGGCCCGGGCGCTCGCCAGCTCGCCGTCGGGGTGCAGCAGGCGCTGCGCGGCGACCGGGGCGAGCAGGACCGGCGCGCGCAGGCGCGTGCCGAGCAGCTCGACCGACGGGTCGACCGCGCCGACGTCCACGAGCGCCCGCGGGCGCAGCCAGACGTGCTGCCAGGCCTCGGCGTTCTCGGCGACCGTCCGCTCGTCGCCCGCGGCCCCCGCGTAGTAGTCGTAGACGGCCGCCGGGACGCGGGCGCGCGTCCGGTCCTCGAGCTCGCGCAGGAGCAGCATGCGGGCCACCCTACGGGCCGGGCCGGAAGGTCCCCGCGGCCGTCCCGCCCGTACCGTGGAGGTATGCAGACCCTCGTCACCGGCGCCTCCGGCTACCTCGGCGACGTGCTCGTCCCCGTCCTGCAGCAGGACGACCACGACGTGCGCGCGTTCGCGCGGACCCCCGCCAAGGTCCGTCACGACATCCCGATCGTGCAGGGCGACGTGGTGACCGGCGAGGGGCTCGACGCCGCGCTCGACGGGATCGAGGTCGCCTACTACCTCGTGCACTCGATGGAGGGCGGCAGCGCCGACTTCGACGCCCTGGAGCGGCGCAGCGCCGAGAACTTCGCGGACGCGGCCCGGCGGGCCGGGGTGCGGCGCATCGTCTACATGGGCGGCCCGGTGCCCGAGGGCAAGGAGGCCTCCCGGCACCTGGCCAGCCGCGTCGCGGTCGAGGAGATCCTGCTGGAGGCGGCCCCGGAGTCGGTCGCGTTCCGCGCGAGCCTCGTGATCGGCCGCGGCAGCCGCTCGTTCCGCTTCCTCGTGCGGCTGGTGGAGCGCTCCCCGCTGCTGCCGCTGCCGGCCTGGCACTCGGGCCGCACGCGGCCGATCGACGAGCGCGACGTCCTCGCCTACCTGCGCGAGGCGGGCACCAGCGACGCGGTCACCGGGCCGCTGTCGCTCGACATCCCGGGCCCCGACACGCTCACCTACGGGGGGATGATCGAGCGCATCCGCGACCTCATGATGGTCGCGCGTCCGGCGCTGCACCTGCCGTTCTCGCTGACCCCGATCGCGGCCCCCGTCGCCGCCGCGATCGCCGGCGAGGACGTCGGCCTGATCCAGCCGCTGATGGAGAGCCTCGACAGCACCCTGCTGCCCCGCGACGAGCGCGCGCAGGAGCTGTTCGACGTGCCGCTGCACGGCTTCGACGCGGCCGTCGAGCGCGCGCTGCGCGAGTGGGAGGCCGTCGAGGCCCTCGCGGCGCGCTGACCGGCCGCCCGGTCCGCGCCGGGCGCCCCGTCCTGCGAGGATCGAGCGCATGAGCAGCAGCGAGGTCCGCGTCTCGATCGATCTCCCGGCCCCGCCCCGGGCGGTCTGGGACGTGGTGATGGACCCGGAGCGGCTCGCCGACTGGGTCTCGATCCACAAGAAGCTGAAGGGCCACGACGCGGTCCCGCCGCGCACCGGCGCGACGATGGAGCAGGTGCTCGTGCTGCGCGGCGCTCCGTTCACCGTGAAGTGGGAGCTCGTCGCCTGCGAGGACGCGGCCCGCGCCGAGTGGCACGGGCGCGGCCCGGCCCGCTCGCACGCGGAGACCGAGTACGTGCTGACGCCGATCGACGGCGGCGCGGCGACCCGCTTCGACTACCGCAACGACTTCAAGGCCCCGCTCGGACCGCTCGGCTCGGTCGCCAGCCGCGCGCTCGTCGGCGGCGTGCCGGAGCGCGAGGCGCTCGCCTCGCTCGACGCGCTGAAGGCGCTGCTCGAGCGCTGACGCGCCGCCCCGCGGCGCGTCCGACGCGCCGGTGCTGTACACCTCCCGGTATGGGCATGACGAGTCTTCAGTCGCACGTCATCCGCCGGGTCACCGAGGAGGACCTCGACCAGGTCGTCCAGCTGCTCGCCCGTCTGGAGGAGCGGTCCGCCGACCCCGCGATCCCGCAGGAGGGATCGCCGCGGCTGTGCCGCTGCGACTTCACCCACCGCGGCGTCGTGGCGGTGGTCGACGAGCGCGTGGTCGGGTACGCCCACTGGGTCCGCCCGACGACGACCGCGCCGCGCGCGGACATGGCCGTCGTCGTCGCCAAGGAGTACGAGAACCGCGGCCTGGGCACCGCGCTGCTCGGCGGACTGCGCCGCGAGGCGCACAAGGCGGGCGTCAAGAAGCTCGAGCTGCGCGTCGCGCGGTCGCCGAAGCTGCTGCAGGAGATCGAGGACCACACGCTCCAGGGCGGGCGCGTCTGCGACGTCGACGACACGATCGTCGTGACGATCCCGGTCGACGAGCTCTGCTCGGGCCGCGAGCTCAGCGCGATGCGCTGGGCCGCCGAGGCCTCGCCGCGGGTGGTCGGCCCGGCGGCCGGCTCCGCCCGCGCCTGACGCTGTCGCGGGGCCGCCCGCCGCTCAGCCCGCCGCGTACATCGCGGCGAGCACCACCGGCACGACGACGACCCACGCCTCGAACAGCCGCCTCAGCCGCGGCGGCGCGTGGCGCAGCTCCATGAAGTGCAGGCCGACGAGCCAGACCTTCGCGAACGCGATCGCGATGACGGTGAACGCCGCGGCGTCCCCGCTCCCGAACCCGTGGTCGTCCCCGACGAGCCACGACACGGCGGTCGAGGCGACGAGCACGACCCAGACGATCGCGAGCGGACGGGTGATCGCGCAGCTCATCGTCATCCCAGCAGGTAGAGGAGGGCGAACAGGACGATCCACAGCAGGTCGACCATGTGCCAGTAGCTGGCGCCGGTCTCGAGCATCATCGCGTCGTGCTCGTCGAGCGCCGGACGGCGGACCAGGCGCACCACGCCGCCGAGGACCGCGAGACCGATCGCCACGTGCAGCAGGTGCAGGCCCGTGAAGGTGAAGAACAGCTGCGAGAACTCGCTGGTCGCCGGGCCGTGCCCGCTCGACGCCAGGTCGGTGTACTCGACCGCCTTGAGCGCGGCGAAGGCCAGCGCGCAGCCGATCGCGCCGAGGAAGAACGGCCGCGCCTGCCGCGCGTCGGGGCCGCGCGAGGCCCGGACCCCGGCCGCGACGAGCAGCGAGCTCGTCAGCAGCAGCACGGTGTTGACGATCCCGAGCCCGATGTGGAGCTGGCCTTGCCCGAGCTCGTAGGCGGCCGGGTCCTGCCCGCGGCTGTGGACGAGCACGCCGAAGACGACCGCGAACACGACCATGTCGCCGAGGATGAACAGCCAGATCCCGGCCTCGCCGGGCATCCGTCGCTCGGCCCTCATGCGGGCACCGCCTCGGGCGCGGGCTCCGCGGGCGTCGGCGTCGCTGCGGCCCGCAGGATCGCCGCGCGGACCTGGACGAACACGACGAGCTGGAACATCCCGAACAGCACCGCGACGAGCCAGAAGCTGAGGATGCCGTTCCACGCCCACACGCCGTCGAGGAAGAAGACGAGCAGCGTTCCGGGCAGGAACAGGAAGCCGGTCCACAGGGCGTAGTAGCCGAGCCAGCGCGGCAGCACCGGATCCTCGCGGCGGCGGTCCATGAGCACCCCGACGCCGAGCCCGAGGGCCTGGACGAGCGCGGGCGGCCAGTTGACGACGAACGGGATGAACGCCAGGTCGGTCAGGGCCTGCGTGATCTCCGGGTCGCGTTCGGGGCGCAGCGCGATCGACAGCATCATGATCGTCGGCACGACGACCGCGACCATGCCGACGGCGGCCCCGGCGAGCGCGGTGTAGGCCGGTGCGATCGCGCCGGGGATCCGTCGCAGCTGCAGGAAGATCGCGACGCCGAACGGGGCGAGGAACGTCGTCGAGGCCATCATCAGCGACAGGCCCAGGCGCTTGAGGTCCGGGTCGCTGCGCCAGAACTCGGCGGTCCGCTGCGCGGTCCAGTCGGGCTCGGGCGGCGGCAGCAGCGACGCGACGAGCATGCCGCTGAAGAACAGGACGATGAACGCCGGGCCGCTCCAGGCGCACCACAGCTGGACACGGGTGGAGGTCATCGCAGGCTCCCCACGGAGTCGAGGTCGATCATCGCCTGGGCGATCCGCCCGATGATCAGGCGGCAGTGCGCGTCGGGCTGCAGCTCGGGCGCGATCCGCTGCACGCCGATCGTGTAGGTCCAGAAGACGAAGCCGTGGAACATCTGGCGTCGCCAGGCCAGCCACGCCTCGTCGAAGCCGAGCCGGGCGCCGCCCGCCGCGGCCAGCTCCTCGAGGTAGAGGGCGAGCAGGTCGCGCTCCCAGGCCCGGCGGTCCTCGACCTCCAGGGCGGCGCCGAGCGCGTAGGCGACGTCGATCGCCCAGCTGCCACGCGCGATGCCCTGCCAGTCGTAGAGGTGCAGGGTGCCGTCGGGGAGCCGGAACCAGTTGGCGGGGTGCGTGTCCTGGTGCAGCAGGGTGTGCGGGCCGTCGACGGCGAGCCGCAGCGACCGCATCGTGAGGTCCCAGATGTCGCGGCGGTGGGCCATGAGGGCGTCGGGGATGATGTCCTGCGCACGCCGCATCCCGTAGGCGGCGCCGCGGCCCCACTGGATCGCGCGGTCGAAGTCGACCTGCCAGGTATGCGCGTCCTTCAGGCCGGGCCAGACGGTCCGCAGCCGCGGGTCGTCCCACATCGCGCCGTGGTAGGCGGCCATCTCGCGGACCATCGACTCGGCCGCCGGCCGGTCGACGTGGATCGCGGCGTTGCCGAAGGTCGCGCCGCGCGTCGTGGCGATGTCCTCCATCACGATCATCGACCGCCCGGTCCGCGGGTCGTAGCGGCCCGCGTAGCCGTGGGGCGCGCCGACCTGCGGCAGCAGCGGGCGCAGGTCGCGGTAGAAGGCGGCCTCGGCGTCCGCGGCACCGCTGATGCCGAGCAGCAGCCGCGACGAGAGGCTCGGCGTCGACTTCGTGTACAGGTCGGTCGGGAGGCCGGCCGCGGTGCCGGCCGCGTCGTAGGCGACGCGCAGCGCGCGCCGGCTGCTCGTCCCGTCCGATCCCTCGCCGAGCGCGAACGAGGTCACGTGCGCTCCGGGCACGCCGTCGCACAGCGCGGCGGTGAGCCAGCCCGTGGTGAGGTGGTCCACCGAGGCCGGGACGTCCGCGAGGGTCGTCGGGGCCGCAGGCGGGCGGACCTTCTCGACGGCGAGCGCGCCGACCACGCGCGCCATCTGCGCGGCGAGCGCCATCAGACCCCCGCCGGCGTCCGCTCGCGGACCACGACGACCGGCGGCACCTCGCCGGGCGCCTCCTCCGGGATCAGCAGGGTGAGGAGCTTCACGGTCGCCGCCGTGCCCAGCGGGACGGTCAGCGCCGCGACGTGCAGGAGGACCATGTTCGGGTCCTCGCTGCCGTGACGCAGCGCGAGGTACAGGACGCCGGAGCCGAACGCCTCGGTCGCGAACGCCAGCGGCGTCAGGACGACGAGGCCGAGCTGCTGTCCGGGCGTGCGCAGCAGCGGCACGAGCCTCCAGGCGAGGATGCCCGCGATCAGCGCGCTCATCGAGTTCACGAACCCGAGGAACAGCGGGTAGCCCAGGACCTTCCACGGCTGGTCGTCCTGGTACTCGTAGACGCCCATGAGCTGGACGTAGCCGATCTCGGCGACCATCGCGACGCCGACGAACGCCCAGTAGAGCTTCCAGATCTGCGCGCGGGTGGGCGTGGCGCGCAGCGAGCGCATGACGACGACCGCGCCGCCGCCGTAGATCGCGAAGTACGCGGGGACGAGCCAGACCGGCTCGCTCACCCCGTAGGCGGTGAACAGCGTCCACTGGCCCTGGGTCGGGAACCACAGGCCGTAGAGGTGGTCGAAGAGCGGCTCGAGCAGGCAGGTGAGCGTGCCGGCGGCGAGCAGGACGAGCGGCCACGGCGCGCGCTCCTGGCGCACCACGCGCGCGACGTACACCGCCGCGACCGCGGCGAGCGCGAACGTCAGGACGACCGAGATCAGCTGGCCGGTCTCGTCGACGGCGCTGTCGAGCGCCGGGCTGACGACGGGGGCCATCAGCGCACCGACTCCTGCAGCGCACCGGACTCGTCGGCCTCGACGACGCGGTCCCAGTGACGGGCCTCCTCGACCGCGTGCGCGGCGGTGCCCTTCTTGTCCTCGCGGCGGAAGAGCTTCAGCATCGTGCGCGCCGCGTTCTGGCCGGGCATCCCGCTGATCCCGGCGACCGGGTGGGTCCCCGAGCCCGTGAGGAAGAGGCCGGGGACGGGCGTCGAGTAGCCCGCGAACCCGGCGGCGGGCTTCAGCGGCCCGAAACGGGTGATCAGCGGGTCGACGTGGTAGACGCTGCCGTCCAGCGCGAAGTGCCGCTCCTCGATGTCGGGCAGGAGGCGCACGCGGTGGTAGACGTCGAGCTCCTCGATCCCCTCGTAGAAGTGGTCGCTCTGGCTGATGACCGTCCGGGCGATCTCCTCGCGGGCGGCGTCCCACCCGACCTTGGGGTCGCTGGGCGTCAGGCCCGACCAGAACCAGGCGACGTCGTGGCCCTCCGGGGCGAAGTGGCGGTTGGAGGGCAGCGCCGTGGAGATCTGCATGAGGCCCGGCACGTGCGCGGGCACCTCGCCGCGCTTGCACGCGGCCTGTGCGGCGACGACCTCCTCGTAGGCGTGGTAGCCGTTGGCGGGCAGCCGGCAGTCCAGCCCGTCGCCGCGCCACTTCTCGATCCGGTCCATGCGGATCCGGCCGCGGCAGAGGACGTCGAGCTTCATGTCGGCGAACCCGCGCGAGCGGGTCGGGATGTGCCGGACGCGACGCTCGAGCGCCGGGGGCAGCGTGCCCGCGGGCAGCAGGTCGCGCAGGACCTTCTTCGGGCTGAAGGCGGTGAGCACCCCGCGGCGGGCGTAGAGCTCCTCGCCGTCGTCGGTCCGCACGCCGACGACGCGGCCGCCGCGCACGACGAGCTCCTCGACGGGCGTGCCGCACTGCACGCTCCCGCCGTGGTCCTCGATCAGCCGGATCAGCGCCGCCGGCAGCTCGCCGGTGCCGCCCTCGAACATCGCGACCCCGTACTTGGTGATGATCCCCATGTAGATCATCGACCAGCCGGAGAGGTCGGAGTCGTAGGACATGAACGGCAGCCCGATGAGCAGGCAGGCCTTGATCGGGTCGCTCTCGAAGGAGTCCTCGAGCGCCTCGATCTGGGTGCAGCGCATCCAGCGGCCGATCGCCAGCAGCTCGCCGCGGTGCTTGAGCGTCGCCTTCGTCGCCTTGAGGATCTGCTTGATGTCCGGCCGCACCGGGTTGGTCTGCATCATCGGCACGCCGATCTCGACCGCCGCGTGCACGACGCGGTAGAGCTCGAGCAGCTCGCGGGCGTCCTTGCGGGACCAGTGCGCGAGCTCGTCGGCGGTCTTCTGCGCGTCGCGCCACAGGCCCAGCGACGAGCCGTCGTAGTTGAGCTGCAGGTGGACCGGGTCGATCACCTTCATCTTCAGCCCGTACCGCTCCTCGAGCTGGAGGTCCTTCATGATCGTGGTCGTCCGGAAGAGCGACGGCTGGATCGAGGCGTCGTTGACCTTGTAGCCGGGCATCTCCTCGACCTCGGTCGTGGAGGTCATCCCCCCCGGCGTCGGGTAGGCCTCGACGACCTTGACCTTCAGCCCGGCCTTGGCGAGGTACGCGGCGGAGATCAGGCCGTTGTGGCCCGCCCCCACCACGATGACGTCGACGGTCTCGGTCATTGCGGCTCCTCCTCTGCGATCGCGCCGTGACCAGCGCCGGACAGGCCGATCGTACACAGTGTTCGATTGGCGTGCAAACGGGATGTTCGATCCGTGACGCCGCGCCTCGTAGACTGCCTCGGACCACCGTGCCGTCCGTGACCCGCAACCCCTCCAAACGCCGCAGCGCCCGTCGCGCCGCGGTCGTCGCGGGCCTCCTCGAGGTCGTCGAGGAGCTGCTCGACGCCGGCGAGCTCTACACCGACATCAGCGTCGAGCGGCTCATCACCGCGGCCGGCATCTCGCGCTCCACCTTCTACGTGTACTTCGAGGACAAGGGCGCGCTCCTGCTCGCCCTCGCGGAGGACGTCGTCGCCAAGCTCGTCGACACCGCGAGCGCCTGGTGGGAGCTGCCGCCGGACGCGACGCGCCAGGACGTCGAGCAGGCGCTGCGGCAGATCATGGAGGTCTATCGCGCGCACGACTCGATGTGGCAGGCCCTCGTCGACGCGGCGGCCTACGACCCCAACGTGCGCGCGTCGTTCCACGAGATCGTCGGCCTGGCCAGCAGCCAGCTCGCCCGGCACATCCGCGAGGGCCAGAAGGCCGGGTCGGTCCGCCCCGATCTCGACCCCCGGCGCACGGCCGACTGGCTGACGTGGATGACCGAGCGCGGGCACCACCAGCTCGCCGCCGGCGCCACGAAGGCCGAGCTCACGAAGCTCGCCAAGGCCCAGAGCGCGATCGTCTGGTACACGCTCTACGAGGGCGCCCCCAGCCGCAGCTGACCCCGGGGCGTCAGTCGCCGGGCAGCATGTACGACGGCAGGTCGGCGACCGAGTCGCCGGTGAGGCCGAGCTCGCGCCGCTCGTCGGCGACGACTCCGGCCGCTGATCGGACACGCCGTTCGCCGGTCGGACGACTTGTAGACTGGCGTGATGCCCGCCGGCTCCCCGCGCCCCCTCCAGCAGCCCCCCAGGGCCGAGCGGCGGACGCTGCTGGCCCGCCACTTCGTCGAGGCCGTCGAGCCGCTGCTGGAGGCCGGGGAGACCTACGCGGACATCAGCGTCGAGCGGCTGATCAAGGCGGTCGACATCTCGCGGTCGACGTTCTACGTCTACTTCGACGACAAGGGCGACCTGCTCGGGGCGATGGCCCAGGACGTCACCCGCGATCTCGCGGAGGCCGGCTCCGGCTGGTTCGAGTTCCCCGTCGACGCCACGAAGGACGACCTGCGCGAGGCCATCCGGCCGCTGTTCGAGACCTACCGCCGCCACCAGCTGCTGCTCGGCGCGATCACGGAGGCGGCCGCCTACGACCCGCGCGTGCGCGAGCAGCACCTCGCGCTGGTGGGCCAGGCGGTCGACGGGCTGAAGGCGCAGATCCAGCTGCAGCAGCGGGCCGGCGGCGCCCCGGCCGAGCTCGACGCGCAGCGGACCGCCCTCTGGCTGACCTGGATGCACGAGCGCGGCCTCTACCAGATGGTCCCGAGCGCGTCCGCGCGCGAGGTGCACAAGCTGCTCGACGCGATGGTCGACCTCGTGTGGCGCACGCTGTATGCCGGCTTCCACGACTGACCCGGCCGCGGGGAGGGTCAGCGCACGCGCCAGTCCCCGGGCAGCGACAGCACGCCCGCGGGCGTGCCCGCGACGAGCGCGAGCAGGTCCTCGGGGGTCGTCGGCAGGCCGAGCCCGCCGGGCACGAGGGCGGACACCGCGCTGCGACTGGACTCCGCCGGCTTCAGCCGCTCCAGGAACGGGACCTGCGGCCAGCCGACCACGTCGACGTCCGCGCGCCGGACCCCGGCGAGCTCGCAGGCGTGGTCGATCGCCGCGCCGCGACCGCCGAGCTCGTCCACGAGCCCGCGCTCGAGTGCGTCGGCGCCGGTCCAGACCCGGCCGCGGGCGAGGGGCTCGAGCTGGTCCCACGGCATTCCGCGGTCCTCGGCCGCCTTGCGCGTGAAGTCCTCGTAGACCTCGTCGAGCCACGCCTCCAGGCGTGCGCGCTGCGCGTCGGTGAACGGCGTGTCGGGCGCGAACATCGAGGCGTTGGCGCCGACGTCGACGAGCTCGCGCACGATGCCGAGCCGCTCGACGAGGCCGCCGACGACGAACTTGCCGGCCAGCACGCCGATCGAGCCGGTGATCGTCGTCGGCAGCGCGAAGATCCGCGCGGTCGGCATCGCGGCGAAGTAGCCGCCGGAGGCCGCGACGCTGCCCATCGACGCGACGACCGGCCGACCGGCGGCACGCAGCTGCAGCACCGCGTGACGGATCGCGTCGGAGGCGATGTAGGACCCGCCGGGCGAGTCGACGTGCAGGACCACCGCGGCGACGCGGTCGCTCTCGCCGGCGCTGCGCAGCGCGCGGACCACGGCATCGGCCCCGGCGCGCGGACCGGACCCGGGCCCCGGTCCGCCGGGCCGGCCGCGCCCGTCGACGATCGCGCCGTGGACCGGCACGACGGCGATCTGCCGGGCGCCGCGGCGGCGCAGCTGCTCGACCGGCGTGCGCTCCGGGCGGCCGCGGACGTAGCGGTGCAGGTAGCGGAGCTCGTGCTCGCCGTGGGCGTCCCGCAGCGCCGCGTCGAGCTCGTCGCGGAAGCCGAGCCGGTCGACGAGGCCGGCGTCGAGCGCCTCCGCCGCCGAGAGGGGCGCGCGGTCCACGAGCGCCGTGACGGTCTCGGCGTCGAGGCCGCGGTGGGTGGCGACCAGGCCGGTCAGCCGCTCCATCACCGACGCTGCAAGCCGCTGGGCCATCTCGCGGCTCGGCTCGCTGACCTCGCGCGCGCTGAAGAGGTCGGCGGCGGTCTTGTACTCGTGGCGCTGCCCGAACTGCGGCTCCACGCCGAGCTTCTCCAGTGCCCCGCGGACGAGGGTCAGCCCGAGGCTGACGCCGGTCAGCCCGATCTGGCCCGAGGGCTGCAGCCAGACGTGCTCGCAGCGCGCCGCCAGCGCGTACGGCACGGTGCCCGCCGCGAGCTCGCCGTAGGTGCTCGCGTACGCGTAGGTGGCCTTG
Organism: Paraconexibacter algicola; assembly: GCF_003044185.1. Lineage (GTDB taxonomy): Bacteria > Actinomycetota > Thermoleophilia > Solirubrobacterales > Solirubrobacteraceae > Paraconexibacter > Paraconexibacter algicola. The sequence goes on along the minus strand of NZ_PYYB01000001.1, from coordinate 2,360,060 downwards.
CCGGCCGCGCGGACCGCGTCGACCCCGGCGCCGAGCTCGTCGGCCTGCGCGGCGGTGAGGCCCTCGCCGCCGAGCAGGACCACGGCGACGACCGCGTCGTCGCCCGCTGCCTCCCGCAGGCCGCCCAGCAGCGCGTCGAGGTTCGGGGTGTTGCGCTGCCGCAGCGCGGTGAGGGGATCGCCCGGCGCCTCCGTGAGCACCCCGCCGGTGAGGTCGACCTCGAGGACGAGCGGGGACGCGGGGGCGCCACCGGGGAGCTTGCGGAGCAGCGGGAGCGAGCGGGGATCCATCACCGCACGGTGTCACACCGTGCGGTCCGGGCGCTCAGGCGTGCGCGGCGAGCTCGCGCCGAAGCACCGCCAGGCCGCGGCGGGTCCGCCCCTTGACCGTGCCGAGTGGGACGCCGAGGTGGCGCTGGATCTCTCCCTGGGACAGGCCACCGACGTAGGAGAGGCCGATGACGGTGCGCTGGTCGGCGTCCAGCGCACGCAGCGCGACGCGGAGGTCGCGCGCGTCGCTGTGCCGCTCGGCGATAGCGTGCGGGCGCGCTGCGGGATCGACGAGCAGGTCCGCGTGGACGGCCTCCAGCGGGACGGGGCGCAGCGCGCGGTGACGGCGCTCGGCGCGCAGCGCGTCGAGCGCGCGGTTGCGGGCGATCGCGCAGACCCAGTTGGCGAACGTCCCGGCGGCCGGGTCGAAGCGCGGCAGGCCGAGCCAGGCGCTCAGGAAGGTCGTCTGGGCGACGTCGGAGACGCCGTGGGGGACGAGCGGGCGAATGACGCGCTCGACGAGCGCGCGGTGTCGGGTGACAAGGGCGGTGAAGGCGGCGTCGTCGCCGTCGAGCGCCCGCCGCACGAGCAGCACGTCGTGGTCGACGGACGGGGGTGGAACCTCGGGCAACGGCATAGCGGGATCGTGCCTGAACGGTGTCGCTTACGCACCCGCAGCGCCATATCCTGGCGCACAAATACTGGCGTTGCGGCTATTCGATATCGGTTCCGCAATCGCATCGCGGGCCGCGGTCGCGCGGAGCGGGTAGCATGCGCGCCATGGGGATGCGAGCGACGACGGTCCGGTTCAGCGACGACGTGTGGAACCTCGTGGAGCACGAGGCCACCGCGCAGGGCATCTCGGCCGCCCAGTTCATCCGCGACGCGGCGCTCCTGCGCGCGGCGGTGCTGATCGGTCGCCGCGGCGACGGGGACGAGATGGCCGAGCTCGAGGAGGTCGCCCGGGGAGCCCTGCGCGCGAACGGCCGCCCCGTGCCGGACCCCGCCGTCCCCGACCCGGTGCTCGCCGAGCCGCGGCGCCTCGCCGCCCTCGCGCACACCGGCCTGATGGACGGGCAGAAGGACGCGACGCTCGACCGCCTCGCGCGGACCGCCGGGAAGCTGCTCGACGCCCCGATGGCGCTCGTCTCCCTCGTCGACCACGAGCGGCAGGTGTTCGCGTGCTCGATCGGCCTGCCGTCCCCGTGGGCCGAGCTCGGCCAGACCCCGTCGGACCAGAGCTTCTGCCGGCACGTCGTCGCCCGGCGCGCCCCACTGGTGGTCGAGGATGCGCGCCGCCATCCGGACCTGCGCGACAACCCCTCGATCCACGACCTCGGGGTGATCGCCTACCTCGGCATCCCGCTGACGACCTCCGAGGGCATCGTGCTCGGCTCGCTCTGCGTCATCGACCACGTCCCGCGCGTGTGGAGCCGCAGCGACGTGCTCGCGATCACGGACCTCGCCGAGGCCGCGGCCCTGCACCTGGACCGCCGGATCATCGAGGCCACCGCCGCCGTGTGACGGGTCGCACACGCCGATGTAACGTTGGTGTACCTACAGTTGTGTACCTTACCGACTGGTCAGGTTGAACCGACGCGAGGAGAAGGTTGTGAGCACCCCGACGATGCCCCTGCAGGACGAGGCCTACGAGGCCATGCTGCGCACCCTCTCCGAGGGGTCGGTGCACGTCCACTTCGATCCCTACGAGGACATCGAGTGGGACGCCCCCGAGATGGCGGTCGACCCGAAGGACCCGCGCTGGGTCCTCTCCCCCACGCTCGACCCGCTCGGCGCGACCGCCTGGTACCAGGCCCAGCCGCTCGACCGCCAGATCGAGATCGGCCGCTGGCGCATGATGAACGCGATGAAGGTCGGCGGCGCCTTCGAGAGCATCCTCATCCGCGGCCTGATGCAGTACGCGATGGCGCTGCCCAACGGCTCCCCCGAGTTCCGCTACTGCCTCCACGAGATGACCGAGGAGTGCAACCACATCCAGATGTTCCAGGAGCTCGTGAACCGCAGCGGCACCGACGTGCCGGGCATGCGCAAGCTCTTCCGCGTCACCTCCCCGCTGATCGGCGTCGCGGGCGGCTACACCCCGATGATCCTCATGATCGGGATCCTCGCCGGCGAGGAGCCGATCGACCACTACCAGAAGGCGATCATGCGCGAGGGCATCGACATGCCCCCGGCCGTGCTCCGCACCATGGAGATCCACATCGCCGAGGAGGCTCGCCACATCTCCTTCGCGGGCGAGTGGCTGCGCCTGCGGATCCCGCGCGTGAAGCGCTGGGAGCGCCGCGCCCTGTCGGTGATCTTCCCGATCACGATGCGGTGGCTCGCGGGCGAGATCATGACCTCGCCGAAGGAGCTGAAGCGCCGCTTCGACATCCCCGACGACGTCTGGCGCGAGGCGTTCTGGAAGAGCCCGAAGTCCCAGGAGATCATGGCCTCCTACTTCGGCGACATGCGCGCGCTCGCGACCGACACGGGTCTCATGACGCCGCTGGGTCGGCGCGTGTGGAAGTGGTGCGGCATCGACGGCGAGCCGTCCCGCTTCCGCGGCGAGCCCGACCGCACCGCGCGGGTCCTGGGGTAGCGCCGTGCCGCACGTCGTCACCCAGTCCTGCGTGGGCGACGGCTCGTGCGTCTACGCCTGCCCGGTCAACTGCATCCAGCCGACCCCGGACGATCCCGCGTTCGAGCTCGCCGAGATGCTCCACGTCGACCCGACGACGTGCGTCGACTGCGGGGCGTGCACGACCGCGTGTCCCGTCGACGCGATCAAGCCGCACACGCGGCTGACCGAGGAGGAGCGGGCCTTCGAGGTCATCAACGCCGCCTACCACGCGCAGGCCCGCGGGCCGCGCGCGAAGATGGCCCCGGTCCGCCCGGTGCTCGAGGTGCGCGACCGCGGCGAGGCGCTGCGGGTCGCGATCGTCGGCTCCGGGCCGGCCGCGATGTACGCGGCCGAGGAGGTCCTCACCGTGCCGGGCGCGCAGGTGTCCGTCTACGAGCGGATGCCGACCCCGTACGGCCTCGTCCGCACCGGCGTCGCGCCGGACCACCGGCGCACCCGCCGGGTCAGCCGCCAGCTCGACGCCGTGCGCCGCCACCCCGGCCTCACGATGCACCTCGGGGTCGAGATCGGCCGCGACGTCACCCACGAGGCGCTCCTGCGCACCCACCACGCCGTGATCTACGCCGTCGGCGCCGCGGTCGACCGGCGGCTCGACATCCCCGGCGCGGACCTGCCGGGCGCGATGACCGCGACCCAGGTCGTCGGCTGGTACACCGGTCATCCCGACCACGCCGGGCGCGCGGTCAACCTGTCCGCCCGGCGCGCCGTGGTGATCGGCAACGGCAACGTGGCGCTCGACATCGCCCGGATCCTCACGATGGACCCCGAGGCGCTCGCCGACAGCGAGGTCGCCCCCGCGGCGCTGCGGGCGCTGCGCGCCAGCCGCATCGAGGAGGTCGTCGTGGTCGCACGGCGCGGCCCGGAGCGCAGCGCGTTCACGCTGCCCGAGCTCGTCGGCCTGCGCGGCACCCCCGGCGTCGCGCTGCACGTCCTGCCCGAGGACCTCGCCGGCGCCCCCGACGGCGACCCGAAGATCGAGCTGCTGCGCGACCTCGCGCCCGACGCGTCCGGTCGCCGGGTGACGCTGCGCTACGGCCTCACCCCCGCCGCGGTCCGCGGCGACGCCGGGAGCGTGTCGGCGGTGACCTTCGACCGCACCGGCGGGGGCGGCACCGAGACGATCGACGCGGGCCTGCTCGTGACCTCGATCGGCTACCGCGGCACGCCGCTGGGCCAGCTGCCGTTCGACGACGCGCGCGGCGTCGTGCCCAACGAGGACGGCCGGGTCGTCGACCCGGCCACCGGCGCGGCCGTCCCCGGCACGTACGTCGCGGGCTGGATCAAGCGCGGCCCGAGCGGCTTCATCGGCACCAACCGCGGGTGCTCGCAGGACACCGTCGCCGCGCTCGTCGCCGACTACAACGCGGGCCGGCTCGTCACGCCGCCCGACGCGCCCCGCGGCGCGGGTCCGGGCCGCGGCGCGGCCGGGACGCCGCCGCGCGGCCTGCTGCGCATCGCCCGCGGCCGCTGAGCGCCGCCCGGCGGTCAGGGCGCGTCGATCGCGATGCGCCCGTCCGCCGGGAAGACGACGTCGAGCAGCCGGTCGTCGTGGACGACGCCGACGTGGGCGTCCGGCCCGAGCGCCCGCAGCCGGGCGCGGGCCGCGGATCCGAGGCGCAGCTCGACGCGCCCGTCGGCGGTCGTCTCGATCGCGGTCACGTCGGCACCGGTCGCCACGGGCCGGTCGGCGCGGACCGCGACGTGGCAGGGCCGCCCGCCGATCCTCCCGACGGTCCGCAGGACGCGACGCCCCGGCTCCCGGTCGGCGGCGCGCTCGGGCGTGTCGCACAGGGCGGGCGGATCGGCGCGTGCCCAGTCGAGCACGACGAGCGCGTCGCGGTCCAGCGAGGCCGGAGCCGTCGGCTCCTCGTCACCGCACCCCGCTGCCACGAGCGCCGTCGCGAGCGCGGGCAGCAGGAGACGGGAGACGCGGCGCAGGTCGGCGACCGGGGACGGCATCCCCGGCACGGTACGACCTGCGGGCGATCAGCGCTTCCAGCCGGTGGCGCGGCGGCGCAGCTGCAGGATGCGCGCCCCGGCGGCGATCGCGACGATCGCCCCGCCGGCGATGGCGGCGCCGAGCAGCGCGACGCCGACCGGCAGGTCGGTCTCCATCCAGAGGAACTGGACGGGGACGCGGTCGAGGTTCTGCAGGATGAAGACGAGCAGGAACGCGAGCACGACGCCGCCCAGGACGGCGAACCACATCGCGGCGCTCGTCCGCGAGCCCGTCGGCTTCTCCAGGACCGGCTGGTCCGGGGCGTCCGCGTCGGCTCGGGGAGTGGGAATCGTCTCGGTGCTCATGACACCAGAGGGATTCCCGGTTGCACCCGCAAGCAACCGCGGGCGTCAGCGCGCCAGCCGGTCTCGGCGCGGGAACACTCCCGTCGCCGTCGCCGCGTCAGAACAACGCGATCTGCGCCGGCGGCTCCGCCGGGCAGGCACGCTCGGCCCGCGCGGCGCGCGCGGCCTCGTCGAACAGCGACGGCGGCGGACCACCGGGACGGTGCAGCAGCCCGGCGACCCGCCGCTGCTCGACCTCGGGGACGTGGGCCGAGCGGGCGTAGAGCTCCTCGTAGCGGTCCACGAGGTCCGGGCGGGCGGTGCGCAGCCAGTCGAGGAAGACCCCACGCGTCTCGCCGCGCAGGTACAGCGCGATCCCGCCGACGCTCACCGCGCCCGCAGCCGTCGCGGCGTCGAGGATCGCCTCGACCTGGCGCGGGTCGTCGTTGATCCCCGGCATCAGCGGCGCGACGAGGATGCCGCACGGCACCCCGGCGGCGTTGAGCGCGGCGATCGCCTCCAGACGGGCGCGCGGGTTCGGGGTCCGCGGCTCGGTCGCCCGCCAGGCGCGCTCGTCGAGCGTCGGCACCGACAGGTTCGCGGAGAACCGCCCGTCGGCCGCCATCGGCGCGAGCAGGTCGAGGTCACGGAGTACGAGCGGCGACTTCGTCAGCACCGAGCACGGCGTCCGTGACGCCCCGAGAGCGGCGAGGACGTCGCGCGTCAGCCGATAGCGACCCTCGACCCACTGGTACGGGTCGGTGTTCGTGCCCAGGGCGACGTGCTCCCGCGCCCACGACGGGCGCGCGAGCTCCGCCCGGACGAGCTCGGGAACGTTGACCTTCACGACGATCTCGCGGTCGAAGTCGCGTCCGGCGTCGAAGCCCAGGTAGGTGTGCGTCGGGCGGGCGAAGCAGTAGACGCACGCGTGGGTGCAGCCGCGGTACGGGTTGACCGTCCAGCGGAACGGCATCCGCGACCCGGCGGGCACGCGGTTGAGCGCCGAGCGGGCCCGCACCTCGTGGAAGCGCGTGTCGAGCGCCTCGGGCGCGTCGAACCGGCGCACGACGGCATCGTCGGACGTCCCCGGGAGCGTGGGGCGGGCGGCGTCGACGTCGAGGCTGAGAGCGGACCAGCGCACGAACACATGTTCGCACACGCGGTTGACGGCGCCGGACGGTTCGGGCACCCTGCGGGCCATGAGCGCGCCGGGGACCGCCGCCACCCTCGATCGCCCGTGGGCACGCGCGGGAGCCGGGCTCGCCGCGGCGGCCTGCGCGCTCGCGCTCGCCGCGTGCGGTGGCGGCGGCGGCGGCGGCGGCGGGGACGACGAGCAGGGCAGCACCGCACCGGTGCGGCTCGGCATCGTCGGCGAGGCGATCGACGAGTCCTTCCGCGCGGTCGCCCGGACCGTCGGGCGGCCCGGTGTCCCGGACAGCGGCGTGGCGGTCATGGACTTCACCGGCCGCTCCGTCGCCGACGACGCCGGCCTGCGCGACTCTGCGAGCCGCACGCGCAACGCGGTCACCGACAGCGACATCGTCGTCACGGTCGACGGCCGCCCCGCGACCGAGGAGCTGCTCGCCGGCGCCGACACGACGAAGGCGCCCGGCGACGTCGCGACGCTCGTCGTCGTCGACCCCGAGGGCCGGCGGCGCACCGTCGAGGTCCCCTACGTGCAGGACGAGGAGATCGAGGGCGGGTTCGTCGGCGGCTGAGCGCGCGGCGCGCCGGGCTCAGCGCACCCGGCCGGTCGCCGGGATCGACCGGGTGTTGACGTTCCCCGCGCCGTCGGTCACCGACGTCACGATCCGCAGCGTCGCGAAGCGGGCCTTCTTGCGGCGCGCGCTGCGCTGCAGGGCGCGCAGGACCGCGGGCCGCAGCGGCAGCACGATCGAGGTCTGCTTGCGGGCGCCCACCGTGAACGTCGTCCGGGCGAGCGTCGGGCCGCCGCCGGCGCGCGTCAGCTTCGCGGTCCCGGCGCAGCCCGTGGCCGGACCGGCGACGCAGCGCACGAGCGCGCGGGCGGCGCGGCGGTTCAGCGTCCCGGTGACGAGCCGGTAGTCCTGTCCGGCGCAGCGGCCGCCGGGCAGGGCGTCGACCGCGGCGGCGGGCAGGTCGCCCGCGTACACGCAGCCCTCGGTCGACCAGCCCAGGCGCGTGCCGTCGAAGTCGACGCCGGTGACGGAGTCGACGACCGGCGTCACCGGGTGGCCGACACCGGCCAGGTCGGCGACGAACAGCCGGCTGCTGCGGCGGTCGAGCTCGCGGCCGTAGACGATCCGGTTGGCGGCGATGCGCAGGTTGAACGGCGTCACGTCCGGCACGATCACGTGCAGGGTCGGGTCGGCGATCGACGCCCAGGCGAGGTCCAGGACGGGGTCGCTGCCGGTCGCGGCCGGGTTGGCGGTGAGGACCGCGAGGGTGCCGTCGGCCTGCAGGTCGAAGCGCAAGCCGTAGCCGATCGGCGGCACCGTGGGCACGTCGACCCCGTAGACGGGCGTGCCGGTCGCCGCGTCGGCGACGACGATGCGGGCCAGCGCGCCACCGGTGGTGCTCGCCGAGCGGTAGGCGACGTACGGGCCCGCCGTCGCGAGCTCGGCGCTGCCCTGTGGCGCGAGCGCCGTCGGGTCGCCGCCGGCAGCGAGGTCGTAGCCGCGCAGGACCGAGCTCGGCCGCTGGCCTTCCGCGACGATGTCCTCCGAGGTCACGAGCCGGTCCCCGTCGAGGTCCATCGCGGTCGCACGGACCGCGTCGGCTCCGTCGCCCGCGACGCGCACGAGCGGCCCGCCGGGCGGTCCGGCGACGACCTGCTCGCGGGTCGTGTAGCCGTCGGGGTCGACGGCGACCCCCTCGCCGAAGCCCCAGGCCAGGCGCGTCGGCGAGCCCTCCAGGCCGAACGTGAACGCCTCGCCGCCCTCCGGGAACGCGGGCGTGCGGGCGAGGGTGCGCGGCGCGCCGCCCGCGACGACGGCCCGCAGCCGCTGCGGTCGCGTGCCCGCCGCCCAGGCGACGGTGTCACCGGCGAAGACCGGCCCGTCGAGGATCTGCTGGTCGGCCGCGACCGAGGTGATCGGGGCGGCCTGCACCGCGGGAGCGGCGGCGAGGAGGGCGGCGGCCAGGGTGGCGGCCGACAGGACGGCGGACGGTGTGCGCATGCTCCCCCAACGGCGCAGCCCGGCCCGGGTTACGGCGCACCGGCCCGACAACGACGAGGACCCCGCGCCGCGGGGTCCCGAGCAAGCCCTCTAGCGGACTCGAACCGCTGACCCCTTCCTTACCATGGAAGTGCTCTACCAGCTGAGCTAAGAGGGCGTGCGCGAGGGAGCGTAGCAGCGGGCCGGTCGGGCATGCTTGGTCGACCGTGCCGTTCGATCCGACCTCGCTCAACCCCGCGCTGGACGACGTCCACCACTGTCCCCGGTGCGGCGCGCCGGATCCGCAGGTGGACCATCCCCGCTCGATCCGCTGCGGCGCCTGCGGCTACCTGGCGTACTACAACCCCAAACCGGTCGCGTCCGCGATCCCGCGGACCGCGGACGGGCGGATCTGGCTGCTGAAGCGGGGCTTCGACCCGGGCCGGGGGCGCTGGACGTTCCCCGGCGGGTTCGTCGACCTCGGCGAGTCCGTGGAGGACGCGGCGCACCGCGAGACGCGCGAGGAGCTCGACGTGGCGATCACGCTCGGCCCGCTCATCGGGATCTACTCGCAGCCGACCGACCGGGTGATCCTGATCGTCTACGCCGCGCGCACGGACGAGACGCCGCGCACCACGCCCGAGGCGACCGAGGTCCGCGCCTTCTCCCCCGACGAGGTCCCGTGGGAGGACCTCGCGTTCTGGTCGACCGAGCAGGCGCTGCGCGACCTCCTCGACGGCCCTCAGGGCTCGACGAGCCCGCGCCGGATCGCGTAGCGCGTCAGCTCGACCCGGTCGCGCATCCCGAGCTTCGCGAGCACGTTCTCGCGATGGCGCTCGACCGTCCGCACGCTGATCGTCAGGGCCGCCGCGATCTGCTCGTTCGTGTGCGCCTCCGCGACGAGCTTCACGACCTCCTGCTCGCGCGGCGTGAGGACCTCGGCGTCGTCGCGCTCGCCCGCCGCCACGGCGGCGAGGTGCTCGCGCAGCAGCGCCCGGACGGCGGGCGGGTAGAGGAACGGCTCCCCGCGCAGCGCACTGCGGCAGGCGTCGAGCAGGTCGCGGTCCGCGGCGGACTTCAGGACGTAGCCCGCGGCCCCGATTCGCAGCGCCTGGAAGAAGTACTGGTCGTCCTCGTGCATCGACAGCATGAGGATCGGCAGGCCCGGCCGGTGGGCCAGGATCTCGCGTGCGGCGTGCAGGCCGGTGCGGCGGGGCATCGAGACGTCGAGGATCGCGAGGTCGACGGTGGCCGCACGCGCGGCCGTCACCGCCTCGACGCCGTCGGCGGCTTCGGCGACCACGCGCAGGTCGGGCGCCGCGTCGAGCATCAGCCGCAGCCCGTCGCGCATGAGCCGGTGGTCGTCGGCGACGAGCACGCCCGCCACGAGCGGCACGGTCACCGCGGGACCTCCAGCCGGACGGTGGTGCCGACGCCCTGCGGGCCGGGTCCGACGGCGAGGCGGCCGCCGACGAGCAGCGCGCGCTCGCGCATCCCCTGGCGGCCGCTGCCCGCCGGCGCGTCGCCGACTCCGCGCCCGTCGTCGCGGACCTCGAGGACGAGGCGGTCCGGATCGACCGCGAGGACGAGGTCGACCGTGGCCGCGTCGGCGTGGCGCATCACGTTGGCGAGCGCCTCCTGCGCGACGCGGTAGACGACGAGCTCGACCTCGGGCGTGAGCGGGGGGAGCTGTGCGTCGAGCGCGCGCCGCACGGGGACACCGGTGCGCTCGGTGACCCCGGAGGCCAACGCGACGAGCGCGGCCCGCAGCCCGAAGTCCTCGAGCGCCTCGGGGCGCAGGCCGCGCATGATCTCCCGCACGGCGTCGGATCCGCCGTGGGCGGCCTCCCGCAGCGCCGTCACGCGGGCCGCGAGCGCGGGGCCGTCGAGCCGCTCGGCGCCCTGCAGCTGCAGGGTCATCGCGGTGAGGAGCTGCGCGACCTCGTCGTGCAGCTCGCGGGCGAGCCGCGCGCGCTCGGCCTCCTGCGCGTCGATCGCCAGGCGGGTCGCCCGTCGCCGTTCGTCCTCCAGGCGGGTGAGCATCGCGTCGAACGCGGCGGCGAGGTCCGCGACCTCCCGAGCGGTGCCGGGACCGGCACCGGGCACCGGGGCGTGGGTGCCGCTGGCGGGGTCGGCGCGCCCCATCAGCTCCGCGAGCAGCCGCAGCGGCGCGAGCGCCCGGCGCGTCATCACCGTGGTCAGCGTCAGCAGGGCGGTCGCGCCGAGCAGCAGGATCGCGACCTCGGCCGTGGTCGTGCTGCGGCTGACGGTCGCCGGGGACACGACCAGCAGCGCCACCGCGAGGAACACGAGGGCGGCGTCGACGAGCACGACGCGCTGCAGCAGCGACATGCGTGCATCATCGCGAGGCCAGCCCGCCGGCGGGATGGGAGCACGCCCCCATACCGGTGGCGCCCGCGTCCCGGGAGCCTCGACGGCATGAGCATCCTGGTCTGGACGATGATGGGCATCGGCTTCTGGCACTTCGCGGTCCTCGTGCCCGACCGCTTCCGGGGCGGCATCATCGGCGCGTTCTTCACCGCCGTCGCCGGCGCGATCGCCTCCGGCCTGCTGCTGCCGACGCCCGGACTGCCGGCCGACAACCCACCCGGGGTCGACGAGGCGCTGTACGCGATCCCCGGATCGCTGGTCGCGCTCGGCGCGTCGTGGTGGAGCGGTGCGCGACGCGAGCCCCAGCGTGCCGCGGACCTCGCGGCGGAGCTGGCCGCCGAGGAGCTGCACGAGCGCTCCAGGAGTGCGGCGTAGCGTGAGGGTCCCACCGGCCGGGTGCTTGCGCATCCGACCGGCGGGCCCTCACGATCCCGGACGGGGCGACCGAGGGGGTTTCAGTCGCCCGGGGGCAGGGTTCGTCCGGTCACGCACAGACCATCCTGCCCACTCTCCCCTACGTCAGACACCGGACGGGAGTGCGGTCCGCAGGATGAGCTGCGACTCCTCGATCGGAGGAGGTCCATCTCCCCCGACGGGAGGACCCTATCCGAGAATCCGGTGCATCGCCAGGGGCGCCGACGCGCCAGACGCGGAGCCGGGCCGGACGAGAACGGCGGGGCTACTCGAGGAGGCCGCGGCGCATCGCCTCGGCCACGGCGGCCGCCCGGTCGGAGACGCCGAGCTTCTCGTAGAGGCTCTTGAGGTGCGTCTTGACCGTGCTCTGGCTCAGGTGCAGCTGCTCGCCGATCGCGGGGGCGCTGTAGCCCCCGGCGGTGAGGACGAGGATCTCGTGCTCTCGCGGCGTCAGCGCGGGGCGCTCCTCGCGCTCGCGCATGACGATCTCGGTCGCCAGGCCGGCCTGCACCTCGGCGCTGAGGACGACCTCGCCGCGGGCGACGGCGGCGACCGCGTCGCAGATCCGCTCGCGCGAGGACTCCTTGGAGAGGTACGCGCCCGCACCCGCCGCGACCGCGCGGTACACGGTCTCGCTGTCGAGGTGCGCGCTGAGCAGCACCACGCGCGTCGGCAGCCCGTCGCGCTTGATCGCGTTGAGGATCTCCGGCCCCTGGAGGCCCGGCATGTGCACGTCGAGGACCGCGACGGTCGGGAGGATCTCCTGGATCGCGGCGAGCGCCTCGCGCCCGTCGGCCCCCTCGCCCACGAGCTCGAACTCCGGCCGCGCCTTCACCGCACGGGCCACCCCCTCCCGGTACACGGGATGGTCGTCGGCGACGTAGACGGTGGTCCGTTGACTCACTGCGCGTTCCCCTCAGCCCCGCAGCAGGCGGGGCATTTGTCGGATGCGCGCAGTCTATCCCGCGCGCGCCACGCGGACCGCGGCCGAGCAGATCTCCCGCCGGGTGGCGGTCTTGCTCAGCGTGGCGGCCGCGCCGGCGGCAAGCGCCAGCCCGCGGACGACGTCGTCCATCCCGGCGCTGATCACAACCGCGCGCGTCCGCGTCCCGGGCTCGTCACGCAGGCGCCGGCAGATCGTGAGGCCGTCGACGTCGGGCATCCGCACGTCCAGGACCACGACGTCCGGGCGCAGGGCCTCGATCGCCGCGAGGCCGGCCTCGCCGCCGTCGCACTCCCCCACGAGCACGAGCTCGTCGTGGGCGTCGATCGCGCGGGCGATGCCGCGGCGGTAGGGCGTCGAGTCGTCGACGAGCACGACGGTGTACGGGCGACCGGGGCGCATCCCTCCCGAGGATGCGCCCGGGCGGTTCCCGGCTCCATCACCGCGGCGGACGAGCGGCCCGCCGGACCTCCGTCACGATCGGAGGAGCGCCCCTGTCCGATCGGACGAGGGCGCGCCTACGTCGGAGCGCCGGGCGCTGCGTACGACGGTCAGCCGCCGAGCGCCCCGCTCCCCGGCTCGACCTTCTCGAGGTCGACGACGAACACGAGCGTCTCGTTCGGGAGGATGTCCGGCGGGGACCCCGCCTCGCCGTAGCCCTGCGCGGGCGGGATGACGAGCAGGCGGCGGCCGCCCGGCTTCATCCCGACGATCCCCTGGTCCCAGCCCTGGATGACCTGGCCCTGGCCGAGCGGGAACGTGAACGGCTCACCGCCGCGGTCCCAGCTCGCGTCGAACTGCTTGCCGGTGGAGAACGACACGCCGACGTACTGCATCGAGAGCGTGTCGCCCGCCTGGGCGGCCTCGCCCTTGCCGACGACGATGTCCTTCTGCACCAGGGCCGGCGGCGGGTCGCCCTTCGGCTTGGCGATCTCCGGCTTCTTCGAGGTGTCGGTCGAGATCTCCCCGACGTCGACGTCCGCGGCGGGCGCCGCGGCCTCGGTGGTCTCCCCCGCGACGGGCTCGTCGCTGATGTCCTCGTTCGTGCGCTCCTCCCCGCAGGCGGCCAGCGCGAACGTCATCAGCGCGGCGGCGAGCAGGGCGCTCAGCTTGGTCGGCGTCATAGAGGCGGCAATCTAGCGCGTGCGATGCTGCGCCGAGCCGTGTCCACGCCCGACGCCCACCCCACCGCCGCCGCGATCCGCGCCGCCGGGCTCTCGCGCGGGCGGCGCCTGCGCGCGACCGCGCCCGCCATCGCGCAGACCGCGATCGCGGCCGCGCTCGCCTGGTTCGCGGCCACCGAGCTGGTCGGGCACCCCGCGCCGTTCTTCGCGCCGGTCTCCGCGATCATCGCGCTCGGGATCGTCGTGGGGCAGCGCGCGCGGCGCGCGGCCGAGCTGACGCTCGGCGTCGCCGTCGGGGTCGCGGTGGCCGACGCCCTCGTGATCCTGCTCGGCTCCGGCACCCTGCAGATCGCGCTGGTCGTGGCGATCGCGATGCTCAGCGCGGTCGCGCTCGGCGGCACGCGCCTGGTCGTGGGCCAGGCCGCCTCGAGCGCCGTGCTCGTCGCCACGATCGACGTGCCGACCTCGTTCGACGTCGCGCGGCCGATCGACGCGCTGGTCGGGGGCGGCGTCGCGGTGCTCGTGCACTACCTGCTCCCGATCGACCCGGTGCGCCTGGCGCGGCGGCACGCCGGACCGCTGCTCGACCGCTTCGCGCTCGCGCTGGACGAGGTCGCCGCCGCGCTCGATCGCGCCGACCACGACGCCGCCGTCGAGGCGCTCGTCGCGATGCGGGACCTCGAGGGGGCCGTCACCGCGTTCGGCGAGGCGACGGTGAGCGGGGTCGAGACCGCGCGCTACTCGCCGCTGCGGCGACGCGAGCGGACCGTCGTGAAGCGCTACGCGATCGCCGCCCCGGAGATCGACCTGGCGGTGCGCAACGCGCGCGTGCTCGCCCGCGGCGTCGTGCGCGCAGCCGACCTCGAGGCGCACATCCCGCCGGAGGCGCCCGGCGGGGTGCGCGACCTCGCCGCCGCGGTCCGTGCGCTGCGCGCGGCGCTCGAGGACCCGGCGCTCGTCGTCGACGCGCGCGGCACCGCACTGCAGGCCGCCGCCGGGGCGACCCTGGCGCTCGAGCGGACCTCGAACCTCAGCGTGAGCGTCATCATCGGGCAGGTGCGATCGATCGCGACCGACCTCCTGCGCGCCCTGGGCACCACCCAGGACGCCGCCGCCGACGCCATCCGACAGGCCGCCGCCGGAGCGGCCGCCGCCGAGGCCCACCGATGACCCCGAGGACCTACGTGGCCTCGCCGCTGGGGTTCACCGAAGCCGGCCGCGCCTACTACGCACAGACCCTGCTGCCGACCCTCGCGACCGTCGTCGAGGTCGTCGACCCGTGGGCCCTCACCGCCGCGGAGGAGGTCGAGCGCCTGCAGGCCGCCGGCCGCCACGCCGAGCTCAACACGCTGATCGGGGCACGCAACGCCGAGGCGATCCGCTCGTGCACGCGCCTCGTCGCCGTCCTCGACGGGCAGGAGCCCGACGCGGGCACCTGCGCGGAGATCGGGTACGCCGCCGGCCTGGGCCTGCGGATCGACGGGCTGCGGACCGACTGGCGCGAGGCCGGCGAGGCCGGCGCGACCGTGAACCTCCAGGTCCAGTACTTCGTCGAGGCCTCCGGTGGCCGGATCGCCGACTCGCTCGACGCCCTCGTGGCGCTCCTGCGAGACGGGGTCTAGGACGACGACGGCCCGCGCTGTGCAGCGCGGGCCGTGTGCAGGTGGCGGGACCAGGATTCGAACCTGGGAACTCTGAGAGGCCGAATTTACAGTCCGGTGCGTTTGACCGCTTCGCTATCCCGCCAGGGGGCGAAATCATAGCGGCAGACGCGTGGCGAAGGCGGCTGGCGGGGGCGTGGACGGCGGGTTGCGGACGTCGAACGGCGTGCCGCGGCGGATCTCGAAACGCTCGTACTTCGGTCCGCCCAGCCGCACGGCGTGGCGGCCGTCGACCTCGCCCGCGGGGATGCACCATCTCCGGCCGTCCGCCACGAGCACGAACAGCAGGTCGCACCGCTCCGGCGAGAAGACGCTGGTCGTGCCGGACCGGCTCAGGTTCCCGCCCCGCGTGCAGATCGACACCTCCCATCGCTCGCGGTGGAAGAAGCTCGCGGTCTTGACCTGCACCCGCAGCAACCGATCGTCGACGTCCGCGATCAGGTCGTAGTGCGGGGAGTGGGTCACCGGCGCGAAGACGAGCGCCCCCTGCGTCCCCAGCCACTCCATCGCCGACAGCTCGCCGAGGTCTCCCTGCTGCCTGCGGTTGATGCGTCGGTCCTCGGCCACGGCCCCGACCATGGGCGCGGCGTCGGAACGTGTTGCGGAACCCTCACACGACCGTCAGGACTTCGTGTCGAGCAGCCGGTCGATGTCCTGCGTGGGGATGTCGCCCGAGTCGAACCTGCCGACCACGCGGCCTTCGCGGTCCAGCAGGTACTTGTTGAAGTTCCAGGACGGCTGCTCGCCGGTGGCGGCCGCCAGGCGCTTGAACAGCGGCGCCGCGTCGTCCCCGGTCACCGCGGTCTTCGCGAACATCGGGAACTCGACGCCGAAGTTCTTCTCGCAGACCTCCCTGATGGCCTGCGCGTCGTCGAGCTCCTGGTCGAACGAGTCCGACGGGAAGCCGAGGATCGTGAACCCCCGGTCCTTGCGCGCGGCGTAGAGCTCCTGCAGGTCCGCGAACTGCCCGGTGAAGCCGCACTGCGACGCGGTGTTCACCACGAGGACGACGTCGCCACGGTAGTCGGCGAGGTCGTCGCGGCCACCGGTCAGGCGCTCGGCCGTCCCGGTGAGGACCGACGACCCCTTCGCGGCGGGCGCGGACCGCTCCGGCGCGGTGCCGGCCGCCGGCGTCGCGACGACCGTCGGCGAGGACGACCGCTCGGTCGTCGTGTCCTCGGACGAGCCGCAGCCGGCGAGGCCGAGCAGCACGACGGCGCCTGCGCAGAGACGGGAACGCATGTCCCGTTCTACGCAGGCGCGTCAGGAATGGCTCAGGAGGCGTCGCGCAGCCGCTGCGCCTCGGGCAGCGACTCGAGCTTCTTCAGCGTGTGGTTCTCGATCTGGCGGATCCGCTCGCGCGTCACGTTGAACGCCCGGCCGACCTCCTCCAGCGTGCGCGGCCGGCCCCCGGTGAGGCCGAAGCGCATCTCGATGACCTCGCGCTCCCGCTGCGGCAGCGCCGCGAGCGCGCGGTGCACGTTCTCCTTGCGGAGGTTCTCCGACGCGAGCTCGAAGGGGGACTCCGCGTTCTGGTCCTCGACGAAGTCGCCGAGCTCGGACTCCTCCTCCTCGCCGATCGGCTTCTCCAGCGAGATCGGCTGCTGGCTCATCCGCAGGATGTCGCGGACCTCGCGCGCGGTGCACTCGAGCTCCTTGGCGATCTCCTCCGGCGAGGGCTCGCGGCCGAGCGACTGCACGAGCTGGCGCTCGACGTGCACGACCTTGTTGAGCTTCTCGACCATGTGGACGGGGATCCGGATCGTCCGGCCCTTGTCCGCGATCGCGCGGGTGACCGCCTGCCGGATCCACCACGTGGCGTAGGTGGAGAACTTGTAGCCCCGGCGGTAGTCGAACTTCTCGACCGCGCGGATGAGCCCGAGCGAGCCCTCCTGGATCAGGTCCAGGAACGTGAGGCCGCGGCCGAGGTAGCCCTTGGCGATCGACACGACGAGGCGCAGGTTCGCCTCGACCATCTGCTGCTTGGCGTCCATGTCGCCGCGCTCGATGCGCTTGGCGAGCGACACCTCCTGCTCGGCGGTCAGCAGCGACACGCGCCCGATCGAGCGCAGGTACAGCCGCAGCGAGTCGAGCGACGGCTCGACCGTCAGGTCGATCTGCGGCTTCTTCGCCGCGCCGCCGTCCCCGCCACCGGCCTTCTGCTCGCGGCGCGCCTCGGCGGCGGCCTCGAGCTTGCCGTTCTCGGAGGTCGCCAGCTTGCCGTCGTTCCCGACGACGGCGATGCCGTGCTCCTCCATCCAGTGGTGGAGCTCCACCACCTGCTCCTTCGTGACCTCGACCTCCTCGAGGCAGCTCGCGATCTGCGCGAAGGTCAGGAGTCCCTTCTCCTGGCCCTCCTTGATGAGCGGCTGCAGCTCGTCCAACTCGTGGATCGGAGCCTCGTCCGCCAGCAGTCCTTCAGTCTTGGTGCTCAACCCTCTTGCCCTCGCTGTCAGGCACTCCGGAGGACCTCCGTCGCCGGAGTCCCTCCCTCTCTCACCTCATGACCAGCAGTGCACCGTGGTGCGGGCCGCGACGTGTGCCGCGAGGGGCTGAGCCTTCTGGGTCCCGTCCTCGTAGAGGGGGTGGCTCGCCAGGCCCCGAGTGATAGCACAGGCTCGGGCCGGACACCCAGACCCTCTACCGTTCAAGGCACATCCCATGAACCACGCCAGCGCAACCAGCCCCGGACCCGACGTCCAGAACCGGGTGCCCACCCTTCACGTCAGCCTCTCGCGCGTCGGCGTGACCGGGGTCGAGAAGATCATCCGACTGGAGCGTGAGGGCGGGCAGCAGCTGTTCTCCGCGGAGCTCGAGTGCTTCGTCGACCTCGGCCCGCGCCAGAAGGGCGCGCACATGAGCCGGTTCGAGGAGGACGTCAACGGCGCGATCGGCGAGGTCGTCCTCGGCGACGCCGCCTTCCGGGCCGAGACCCTCGCCGAGCGGATCGCCGAGATCGTCCGCGAGCGCCAGCAGGCGCTGCGCGCGGAGGTCACGATCAAGGCGCGCTACCCGGAGGAGAAGCCGGCGCCCGTGTCCGGGATCCGCACGCAGGAGATCTACACGATGCTCGGCGCCGCGGTCGCCAGCGAGCACGGCACCCGCCGGATGATCGGCGTCACCGCCCAGGGCATGACCGCCTGCCCGTGCGCGCAGGAGCTCGTCGCCGCGAAGGCCCGCGAGCGGCTCGGCGCGGACTTCAACGAGGAGGAGATCGAGAAGATCTTCGCCGCGGTCCCCGTCGCCACGCACAACCAGCGCGGCCTCGGCACGCTGCACATCGGCCTGCCCGAGGGCTCGGACGTCGAGCTCGACGCGACCGACCTCGTCGCGATCGTCGAGGAGTCGATGAGCTCGGAGATCTACGAGCTGATGAAGCGCAGCGACGAGGGCACCGTCGTCGAGAAGGCGCACCGCCGGCCCCGCTTCGTCGAGGACTGCGTGCGCGAGGCGATCCGCGGCGTCATCGACCGCTACCCGGACCTGCCCGCCGACGTGTTCGTCTCCTCGCGCCAGGAGAACCTCGAGTCGATCCACCAGCACAACGTCGTCGCGGAGCGCTTCGGCCTTCTCGGCGAGCTGCGCCAGGAGATCGGGTCGGGCGACCACCTGCCGCACCACACGTCGATGCGCGAGTGGCTCGACGGCGCGGGGCGCCCGGCGGTCTGAGCGACCGCTACTCCTGCAGCGACGCGCAGCCGGCGAGGACGCCCTTCATCGGGTCGCGCTCGACCCCGACGACGGCGAACTCGCTGGGGTCGCGGAAGATCCGCAGCGCGACCTCGCCCTCCAGCGACGGGCCGTTGCGCCCGTCGAGGGCGAGGACGCGGTAGCCGGTGCCCTCGAGCAACACCGCCCCGTTCTCGCCCAGCCGGTAGCGCCGCAGGACCCGCGGCGCGAAGCCGTTGGCGAGGTCGGCGCGCAGCGGCCCCAGCAGGTCGGGGCCGCGGACGATGGCGGCGTCGCCCTGCTCGATGCAGCGGGCGAGGTCGTCGCTGACGTCGTCGTGCGTGCGGATGATCGCGAGGACGAGCACCGTGATCGTCACCGCGACGCCGATCGCGACCAGGGCGGCGATGCCCTTCACGCCGCCGCCCTCCCGGCGGGACCCGTGGCGCGCCGCTCGGCCTCGCCGAGGTGGCGGCGCAGCCCGAAGAAGTAGTCGATACCGCTGGCGACGGTGATCGCGACGGCCGCGTAGACCCAGATGTCCACCCACAGCGGCGTGGGCGTGCCCATGGCGATGAGGAAGAAGATCGCCTGCACCTGCACGATCGTCTTGGCCTTGCCCCACCAGTTGGCGGCGATGACGACGCCCTGCTGGGTCGCGGCCATGCGCGTGGCGGTGACCGCGAACTCGCGGGCGATGATGACCATCGCGACCCAGGCGGCGAGCCGGTCCAGCGACACGAGCGAGACGAGCGCCGCGACGACGAGCAGCTTGTCGGCGATCGGGTCCATGAGCTTGCCGAACGTCGTGATCTGGCCGCGCGAGCGCGCGAGGTAGCCGTCCATCATGTCGGTGAGCGAGGCGAGCGCGAACACGGCGGCCGCGATGTAGTCGCCCCCCTCGGCCTCGGCGAGCAGGGCGACGACGAGCACCGGGACCAGCAGGATCCGGACGACGGTCAGGACGTTGGGGAGGTTCACGGGGAACACGTCCCTGGAGTATCCCCTGCGCCGCATCCCGGTTACCCCTCGGCGGCCATCGGGACGGCGCGGGTCCGCGTCACGCCGATCGACGCGGCGACCACGAGCGCGATCGCGGACAGCTCGACCGCGTCGAGCGCCTGGTCCAGGACGAGGAAGCCCGCGAGGGCCGCGACGGCCGGCTCGAGCGACATGAGGACGCCGAAGACGTTCGTCGGGATGCGGCGCAGCGCCTCGGTCTCGAGCGTGTACGGGATGACGCTCGAGAGCACCGCGACGCCGAGCCCGATGAGCAGGAACCCCGGCTCGAGCAGCTGCGTGCCGCCCTGGTGCAGGCCGGGCACCAGCGGTACGAGGAAGGCGACCCCCATGGCCATCGCGAGGCCGCGCGCACCGCCGAAGAGCTCGCCCGCGCGGCGCGCGGCGAGGATGTAGGCGGCCCAGCACGCGGCCGCGATCAGCACGAGGACGAGACCGACGGGGTCGATCCCGTCACCGCCCGGCCGGGCGAGCAGGACGATCCCGGCGCCCGCCACCGCTGCCCACACGAGGTCCAGGCGCCGGCGCGACGTGCAGACCGCGACGCCGAGCGGGCCGAGGAACTCGATCGTGACCGCGATCCCGAGCGGGATCCGGTCGAGCGCCTCGTAGAAGCTGTAGTTCATGCCGCCGAGCATCAGGCCGAGCACGAGCACGAGGCGCAGCTCCTCGCGGCTGTGCCGGCGTGGATCGGGCCGCCAGATCACGGCCATGATGAGCGCGGCCAGGCCGAGCCGCAGGAACGACGTGCCGCCCGGGCCGATCTCGTCGAAGACGGTCGCGGCGAGCGCGGCCCCGAACTGGATCGACGAGACGGCGAAGAGGACGAGCGTGACCGGGGGAACCCGGTCGAACGGGCTGTCGTGCGGCGCGCTCACGGCGCACCGCACGATGCCACGTCAGGGTGGGCCGGCGCTCAGGCCGCGACGGTGGCGGTCTGCGCCGCCTCCACGAGCGCCGCGAGCTGGGCGACGAGCGCGTCGTGGAGCTCCTCGTCCTGGAGCGCGGGCGCACCGTCGGGCAGGACCGTGTCGATCTGCGCGACGCTGACGGCCTCCTCGAGCGGGCGGGCGCCGGTGATCTTGAGGATCCGCTTGAGGTCGTCGGCGGCCCAGAGCCCGCCGAACTGGCCGGGGCTCTGCGACACGACGGCCACGGGCTTGGACTGCAGCGCCGTGGTGGCGCGCGGCCGGGACGCCCAGTCGATCGCGTTCTTCAGGACGCCGGAGACCGACGCGTTGTACTCGGGGGTGACGATCACCAGCGCGTCCGCCTCGCGGATCGCGTCCCGGAGGGACTCGACGACGGGGTGGGTCTCGCGGGCGTCGACGTCGGGGTCGTAGAGCGGCAGCTCGCCGAGCCGCGACCAGGTGACGAGCTCGGCACCCGCCGGCAGGGCCGAGCCTGCGAGGGCGAGGAGCCGAGCGCTGTGGGAGCCGGCGCGGAGGCTGCCGGCGAGGCCGAGGACGCGCATGACTAGGCCTGCTGGAGCAGCTCGAGGGAGACCGTGATCGTGACCTCGTCGCCGACGACCTTGCGGCCGCCGGGCGCCTCCATGTTCCAGCTGAGGCCGAAGTCGTGGCGGTCGACCTTGGCCTCGAGCTCGAGGCCGAAGATCGTGCCGGCCGGGCCCTCGGTGGTCTCGGTGTACTCGCCGGTCGCGACGACGGGCTTCGTGACGCCCAGGAGCGTGAGCTCGCCGGTGGCGGTCGCGGTGCCGTCGGGCGAGAGGGTCAGCTCGCGGGAGACGAAGTCGATCGTCGGGTGGTTGGCGACGTCGAAGAAGTCGGGCGACAGCAGGTGGCCGCGGAAGTCCGGCTGGGTGACGTCGATGGACTCGACCGGCGCGCGGCCGACGAGGACGCCCGCGTCGGCGTCGAAGCTGCCCTCGACCTGCTCGAAGCCGGCCCGGAACCGGCTGACGATGTGCTTCACGGAGAAGCCGACGGACGAGTGGACGGCGTCGATCGTCCAGGTGCCGGTGATGGGGGTGGTGGCGGTGCTCATTGGGGGTTCCTCTCGGGGGCTCAGACGGGGTTTCAGGAAGTGGACCGTGGTCCGTTCTTGCGGTAGAGTAGGCGGACCGCAGTCCGTTTGTCAAGCTCCTGCGGTGAAGGAGCTGTGAAGCCCATGTCCGACCTCCCCGTCGTCACCCCGCTGCCCCTGCGCGACGAGCGCGACCTGCCCCTCGCCGGGGGCGAGGTCCGCGAGCGCTGCGACGCCGCCCGCAACCGGCGGCGGATCCTCGCCGCGGCCGAGCAGCTCGTCGCCCGCGAGGGCGCCGCGGCCGTCTCGATGGACCGCATCGCCGCCGCCGCCGGTGTCGGCAAGGGCACCCTGTTCCGCCGCTTCGGCGACCGCGCGGGGCTGCTGCGCGCCCTGCTCAGCGACCGCGAGGCCGCGTTCCAGGAGGAGCTCATCCGCGGCGAGCCACCGCTCGGGCCGGGCGCGCCGCCCGCCGAGCGCCTGCTCGCCTTCGGGCCCGCCTACCTGCGCGAGCTGCAGGGCTACGCCGAGCTGCTCGCCGCGGTCGAGGCCAGCCACGACCCCGCCATGCGGATGCGCAGCGCGCCCTACCAGGTCTACCGCACGCACCTCACGCTGTTGCTGCGCGCCGCCGCCCCCGCGCTCGACGCCGACTACCACGCCGACGTGCTGCTGGCCTCCGTCTCGGCCGGGTTCATGATGCACCAGCGCGACGACCGCGGCATGGAGCTCGAGCGGCTCTCGGCGGGCTGGACGCAGCACGCCGCCGCGCTGCTCGGCGCCTGAACCCGGGCCCGCCCGCGGACCGGCCGACCCGATGATCTAGGGTGCCGGTATGCCTCTGGTACCCACGGTGGTCGAGCGCTCCGCCCGAGGCGAGCGCGAGTACGACATCTTCTCCCGGCTGCTCAACGAGCGGATCATCTTCCTCGGACAGCAGGTCGACGACCAGATCGCGAACCTCATCGTCGCGCAGCTCCTGCACCTGGAGTCCTCGGACCCCGACAAGGACATCTCGCTGTACATCAACTCGCCCGGCGGGTCGGTGTCGGCGGGCCTCGCGATCTACGACACGATGCAGTTCATCAAGCCGCAGGTCGCCACGATCTGCTGCGGCATCGCGATGTCGATGGGCTCCCTGCTGCTGATGGGCGGCGCGGCCGGCAAGCGGATGTCGCTGCCCAACAGCCGCATCCTCATCCACCAGCCGTCCTCCCCGGGCTACGAGGGCCAGGCCTCCGACATCGAGATCCACGCCAAGGAGATCCTCAAGACGCGCGCGCGACTCGAGGAGATCTACGTCAAGCACACCGGCCAGAGCCTCGAGCGCATCCACGAGGACATGGAGCGCGACCGCTTCTTCAAGCCCGAGGAGGCCAAGGACTACGGCCTCATCGACCGGGTCATCTCCCAGCACTGACCCCGCCGGGCGCCCCGGGACGTCCGGGGCGCGCCCGTCCCGGTCAGCCCGGGACGGCGACGGGGTGCTCGATCGCGCCGAGCCCCTCGATCTCGATCCGCACGACGTCGCCGTCGGCGAGGAAGACGCGCGGGTCCATCGCCGAGCCCACGCCGCTCGGCGTGCCCGTGAGGATCAGGTCCCCCGGTTCGAGCGTGTTGGTCTCCTGCAGGAACGCCACGAGCGTCGGGACGTCGAAGACGAGGTCGTCGGTGCTCGTGTCCTGCCGCAGGTCGCCGTTGACCCAGGTCCGCAGCCGCAGCGCGCCCGGGTCCGGGATCTCGTCGGCCGTCGTCACCCACGGCCCGAACGGGCACGCGCCGTCGAACCCCTTGGCGCGCGTCCACTGCGGCTCACGGCGCTGCAGGTCGCGCGCGCTGACGTCGTCGGCGACCGCGTAGCCGGCCACGACGCCGTCGGCGCCCATGACGATCGCGAGCTCGCCCTCGTAGTCGAGCCGCCGCACGACCGACGGGCACACCACGGTGTCCGACGGGTTCGCGGCGCTCGACGGCGACATCGTGAAGACGATCGGGAACTCCGGGGTCTGCAGGCCCTGCTCCTCCGCGTGGGCGCGGTAGTTCAGCCCGATCCCGAACAGGATCCGCGGCCGGTGCGGGGCCAGCAGGGTCACCTGCGCGAGCGGGAACGCGGCACCGGCGGCGGGGGTGCGGTCCCCGCTGGCGAGCCGGTCCAGCACCGTGGTGCCGTCGTCGAAGGCGATGACCTCCTCGCCGCGGACCTCCCCGGCCAACGGGTCGCCGCCGGGCGGCACGAACGTCGCGAGCTTCATGCCCGCGAGGCTAGCGGCTACCCGTCCAGGCCGATGATCGCGAGGATCCCCTGGACGAGGTCGCTGACCGTCCCGACCGTGCCGACCGGCAGCGACGGGGCGCTGACGCCGCCGACGTCGAGGATCGCCTCGTCGAGCCGCGTGACGGCGTCCTCGAGCGCGGTGCGGGTCCGGTCGAGGTCGCCCTGCGAGCGGCGCAGGGCGTCCAGCAGCGGGCGCTGGCGGCGCTCGACGGCGGCACGCCGGCGCGCGTCGGCGGGCCGCTCGCGCTCGATCCGGGCGACGGCGTCGGCGGTCTGCTGCCCGCTGGCGCGCAGGTCGGCGACGAGGACGTTGAGGTCGTAGCGCAGGTCGAGCAGGAAGCGACGCAGCTGCGCCGGGGTCTCCGCGGGGGCGCCGACGACCCCGGAGGCCGTGGCGTCGAGCCGCGCGACCGCGTCGGCGGCGGCCTGCGCCTGGCTGCGCGCGCGGCTGCGGGACGCGTCGAGGCGGTCGAAGGACGCGGTGCCGCCGCGGGCGGTCACGCGCAGCACCGCGGTCGAGGCGCGCCCGTCGCGGACGCGGCCGAGCGCGGCGCGCACGCGGTCCCCGATCCGCAGTCCCCCGGGCTTCAGGACCCCGGTGCTCGCGCGGATGCCGCGCGCCTGCGGCACGCGCACGCGCACGAGCGGCGTGGCGACGCGCAGGGCGCGGCGGCCCGTCTCCCCGACCAGCACCGGCACCGTGGCCGTGGTGCCGCGGACCGTGGGCTCCCCCACGACGGTGCCACGGACGGTCGTGGCACCCGACGCGGCGGTGGGCAGGGCGAGCAGCGCGGCGCACGCGGTCGCGGCGCAGACCATCCGTGGACGGGGCATGACGGGCGCCTCCGGGGGCGGGATCGTGGGACGGGCGGCCGGGCGCGACGACGGGGTGGGACGCGTCGCGCTCGACGCAGGGCGAAGAGTACCCGGCAGCGGGCGGGACGACGCGCGGCTCAGGCCGCGCGCAGGTGCCGCGAGCGCGCGGCCTTGCGGCCCCGGGCGGCGTGCCGCTCGATGTAGCGCGCGAGGTCGGCGGGCCGCTCGCGCTGCGGGTGGTGGCCCATGCCCTTCCAGATCTCCACGTGCGCCTGCGGGAGCGCGCGCTGGAGCGCGTACGCGTGCGCGGGCGGCACGAGCGCGTCGTGCTGGCCCCACAGCGCCGCGACCGGTCCGGCGAACTTCACCGGGCGCTTCGGGAAGCCGTTCTCCGACCGGCCCGCGGCCGCGATCGCCTCGCACGCGGTGCTCACGCCCGGCCCCGACTTGAACGCGCGGCGACGCACGCGGTCCATCAGGTCCTTCGACGGCAGGCGGTGGTGGGCGACGAAGGTGGTGTACGCGGCGGTGACGGTCAGCGGGTTGACCAGCGCGAGCGGCAGCGCCGCCTCGGCGGCCTGACGGACGAAGGGGAGCGTCACGAGCTCGCTGAGGTAGATGCGGCCGTAGCCGGCCGGCGCCAGCAGCGCCAGTGCGTGGACGTCGTGGCTGCGCTCCGCCACCGCGGTGGCGACCGCGCCGCCGAGCGAGTGACCGACGAGCGTGCAGCCGCCCACGTCGAGCTGCTCCATCCCCTCGACGACCGCCTCCGCGTAGCCGCTGATCCGCGGGCGCGTCGGGAGGTCCGAGCCGCCGAAGCCCGGCAGGTCGATCGCCACGCAGGGCCGGTGCGTGTCCCGCGCGAGCTGATTCCAGCCCTCGCTGTCGTCCAGCAGGCCGTGCAGGAGGACGAGCGGGCGGCCCGTGCCGCCCCAGCGGCGGACCCGCAGGCGGCGCCCTCCGGAGAGGCGCACCTCCTCGATCGTCATCTGACGCTCCTGCTGCTGACCCGACATGACCCCCCTTTCGGCACCGTGGGTGCCGAAGCTTGAGTGCGACCGACCTGGATTCTGCCCGCCGGGCTACCCGGGGTGCGTCGTGGTCACACGACAGGGACTTGCGCAGCGGGTGTCCCGTGCCGATACAAGTACCCGGCGTCGATGGTCCGCTTCCCCGCACTGCTCCTGCTCCTCTGCCTGCTCGCGCTCGGCGCGGCGCCCGCCCGCGCCGCGCAGGCCCCCGTGCCGGGAGGGTGGCCGTACGCCACGTTGCAGCTCGGGATGCGCGACGCCGAAGGTGGCGCGGGCGCACTGCGCGACCTGGCGCCGCTGGGGCTGCGCTACCACTACCTCTCCGGCGGCGCGAACACCGGCAGCGGCTGGACGTCGTGGACGAAGGGGGACGGCTCGTTCGTCCCCGCGTTCATCGCCGACAGCGTCGACCACGGCATGACGCCCGTCTTCAGCCTCTACCAGCTGCGCGAGACGCGGCCCGGGCGCGACATGGAGGAGGTCGCGGGCTTCCGCGCCAACTGGGGCAGCACCACCACCATGCGCTCGTGGTTCACCGACCTGCGGCTCGCGCTGCAGCGGATGGGCTCGACCGGGGCCCGGACCGTCCTGCACGTCGAGCCCGACCTGTGGGGCTACCTGCAGCGCGACGCGCGCGACGACGACCCGACGACCGTCACCGTCGCCGTGGGCCGCACGGGCCTCGCGGAGCTGCGCGGCCTGCCCGACACCGCTGCGGGCCTCGCGCAGGCCGTCGTGCGGCTGCGCGACCGCTACGCCCGCAACGTGCTGCTCGGCTACCACCTGTCCGTGTGGGGCAGCGGCGACGACGTCACCGCCAGCGACTCCTCCGACCCGCGCGTCGACGAGCTCGCCGCGAAGTCCTCGACCTTCCTGCGCCGGCTCGGCGCCCGCTGGGACCTCCTGTTCGCCGAGTTCGCCGACCGCGACAACGGCTACCGCCGGGTCCGCGACGGCGACGGGGGCGCGAGCGTCTGGACCGACGCGGACTTCCGCCGCCACGCGCGCTTCATCGGGCACGTCGGCGCCGCCACCGGGCTGCGGACCGTGCTGTGGCAGACGCCCCTGGGCAACTCGACGCTGGACGACACGCCGGGCCGCTACCGGGACAACCGCGTCGAGTGGCTGCTCGGGCCCGGCGGCGGGGAGCGCCGCCGCCAGTATCTCGACGCCGGCGTCCTGGCGATCCTCTTCGGCAAGGCGTTCTCGGACGCCACGTGCGCCTGCGACGACGACGGCGACGGGCGACCGGACGACGGCGGCGTGTTCGCGCGGCTCGCGCGTGGCTACGTGCAGCGCGGCGCGACCCCGCTGCCCGGCGCCACCGGGCGGCCGTCGGCCGCCACGCCGGTCCGCACGAGCCGACCGCGGCTGCGGATCCGGTCCGCCCCGCGCGTGCGCACCGTCCGCCGCGGGCGCACCCTGAAGGTCGACGTCCGCGTGACCGCCTCCTCGACCGCGCTGACGACGGTCGTCGCGCAGCTCTACCAGCCGGGCGGCCGCACGCCGCTGCGCCAGCACGCCTTCCGCGCGCAGCGCCTGCGCGGGAGGATCGCGCGCCGCTACGTCGCGACGTTCCGCATCCCGCGCACCGCCCGGACCGGGACGTGGCGCGTCAAGGTCGGGGTCTTCGACCCGGACTGGCAGACGCTCTGGGGCTGGCAGCCCGAGGGCGGTCGCGTCACGGTGCGCTGAGCGCGGCCGCTCAGGCGTCGGTGCGCGGGCGCACGCGGATGACCGAGTCCGCGACGCAGGCGGGCCGGGTGCCACCCTCGACCTCGACCGTGAACCGCTGCACGACCTGCCACCAGCCGTCGCCGCGGTCGCTGACCGCCGCGAGCTCGAGCACCGCGCGGACCCGCGCCCCGACCGGGACCGGGGACGGGAACCGCACCCGGTCGTAGCCGAGGTTCACCCCCAGCTCGAAGCCGTCGAGGCCGACGAGCTCGTCGCGGAACCCGTCGATCATCGACAGCGTCAGGTTGCCGTGCGCGATCGTCGTCCCGAACGGGCTCTCGCGCGCCGCCCGCTCGACGTCGGTGTGGATCCACTGCCGGTCGCCGCTGAGCGTCGCGAACGTGTCGACCATGTCCTGGTCGACGGTCCGCCACGCGGTCGGGCCGAACGTCTCCCCGACGCGGGCCTGCAGCTCCTCGACGCTCATCACGGGGCGATCCTCGCACGGCTCAGGTCCCCGCGGGCGCGGCCGATGACCGGGGGGATGTGGGACGACGACACGCGGCTGCGCCCGGAGCAGACCGTCGAGCTGACGGTCGCGGGTCTCGGGCCCGTCGCCGCGCTCGTGCTGCGCACCGTGCCCGGCGCCGCCGAGCTCGCGCCCGCGGTCGTTCCCGGCGTGCCGCCCGGCCGCTACCTCGCCGGGCGCCGCTGCCGCACGCCCGCGGGGGCCGGCACGCTGCTCGCCGCCCCACGACCGGACGGCAGCGTCCGCGACGACGTCGTCCACCTCGTCCTCGACCCGGTCGCGGCCGCCGCGCCCCGCTACGCCGGGGGCGCCGCCGCGTACACCGCCGTGCGCCCCCACGCACCGGAGCGCCAGCGCCGCGCGTCCGAGCGGATCGTGCTCGAGCGGCCCGTGCTCGTCGTCCCGACCCGGACCGGGAACGGCTGGATCGACGCGCGGACCGCCGACCTCTCCGCCGGGGGCGCCGCGCTCGTCGACGTGCCGTCGCTGCGGGCCGGCGACCGGCTGCGCCTGCTGCTGGAGCTTGGCCCCGGGGCCCTGCTCGACGGCGGCGGCGAGGTCGTGCACCGCGACGCGGACGGCCGGGCCGGGGTCCGCCTGGACCGCCTCTCGACCCGCGACCGCGCCGTCCTGGACCGGTACCTGCGCGCCCGGCAGGCCGCGGCGCTCGCCGAGCTGCGCGCGCTCGCGTAGGAGCGGTGGCGTCGGTCGGGGCGCCCTGCGACCATCGGCGACGTGCAGCTGCTCCTCGACGCGTTCTCGATCATCGCCGCCGCCGGTGGCGGCACCTCCGGCTTCAGCGGCGGCGGGGGCGGCGGAGGCGGCAGCTCGTTCTCCGGCGGCGGCTCGAGCAGCGGCAGCGGCGGCGGCAGCCCCTGGATCATCGTCGTGATCGTCGTGCTGTTCCTGATCGTCACCGTCATCGGCTGGATTAGCGCCTACCGCCTGCGCCAGCGGCGCGCCGCCCGCGTGCAGCGGGTCACCACCGCCAGCGCCGAGGCCAGCCAGGACGACGCGTACTTCGCCGCCGACGTCGTCACCGCGCAGGCCGCCGAGCTCTTCACGACGATCCAGCACGCCTGGGGCCGCAACGACGTCACGACGCTCGCCGGGCTCGTCGGCCGCGACCTGATGGTCGAGTGGGAGCGGCGGCTGCGCGACTTCGAGCGCAAGGGCTGGCACAACGTCGTCGAGGTGCAGTCCGGCCCGCGGGTCGAGTACGTGGGCCTGGTCAACCGCGAGGACGACGCCGAGGACCGGGTCTGCGTGCGCGTCACCGCGACGCTGCTGGACTACGTCGAGACCGGCGGCGGCAGGCGCCTCACCCGCGACGGCAAGACCTCCACGACCGTGGAGCACGCCGAGTACTGGACGCTCGAGCACCGCGACGGCACCTGGAAGCTGCTCTCGATCGAGTCCGACACCGAGGGCGTGCACCAGCTCGACGCCGCGATCATCGCCAGCCCGTGGGCGGACACCGGACAGCTGCAGGGCGAGGCGCTCGTCGAGGCCGCCGTCGCCGAGCGGGCGCTCGCCGGCTTCACCACCCGGGACCTCGTCGACGTCGACCTCGCCGGCGGTGCGCGCGCGCAGGCGCTCGACCTGTCGCTCGCCGACGGCCGCTTCGCGCCCGACGTGCTCGAGGTCGTCGCGCGTCGCGCGGTCGCCGCGTGGATCGAGGCGGTCGACGGTGACGACGCCGCCCTCCTGGCCCTCGCCGACCCGCAGGCCGCCGCGGTGCTCCTCTACGGCGGTGACGGCAGCGGCAGCACGCGCGTGGTCGTCCGCGGCGCCACCGTGACGAGCATCGGCATCGACGGCCTCGACCCCGGCGACGACCACACGCCCGCCAGCATGACCGTCACCGTCCAGGTGACCGGCCGTCGCTACGTCGAGAACCGCGACACCGCCGCGGTCGTCGCCGGCAGCAAGGACCGCGCGACCTCGTTCACCGAGCGCTGGACGATGGCGGTCGTGGACGGCGACGACGAGACGCCGTGGCGGCTGATCGGCGTCGACGGCTCGCCCGCCGGATAGCCTGGGCGACCCATGTCCCCGCGCACGCGCTCGATCGTCCTGGCGATCGCCGCCGGACTCGCCCTGGCCGACGCGTCGATCGTGACGCTCGCCCTGCCCGAGGTCCTCGTCCAGCTCGACACCTCCGTCGAGGGGGTCGCCGCCGTCATCGGCGTGTACGCCCTCGTGCTCGCGGTCGCGCTCGTGCCCGTCGAGCGCCTGCAGCGCACGCACGGCGCACCGCTCGTCGGGGCGGCCGGCATGGCGCTGTTCGGCCTCGCGTCGCTGCTCTGCGGCGTCGCGGGCTCCGTCGTGCTGCTGCTCGTCGGCCGGGCGCTGCAGGCGGTCGGCGGCGCCGCCACCCTGATCGCGGTGTTCGCGCTGCTGGAGGACGGGCACGGCGCCGACCGCGCCCACGCCAAGCGGCTGTGGCTCGGCGCCGCCGTGCTGTCCGCCGCGGTCGGCCCCGCGCTCGGCGGTGCGCTCACGCAGGCGTTCGACTGGCGCGCGATCTTCCTCTTCCAGACCCCGGTGGCGCTCGCCGCCGCGTGGGTCTGCCGCACCACCCCGACGCGTGACCCGGCGGTGCTCGCCGCCGACGACGACGCGCCCGGCCCGCGCTGGGCCGCCCAGCCGACCGTCGCGCTCGCGCTCGTGTCCGCGGCGCTCACCGCGGTGCTGTTCCTGCTCGTGCTGCTGCTCGTCGCGGGCTGGAGCGTCGACCCGCTCCGGGCCGCGCTGACCGTGTCGGTGCTGCCCGCGGCCGCGCTCGTCGGGTCGCGGATCGGCGGCGACGCGACCCACCGGGCGGCGGCCGGATCGCTGCTGATCGGCGCCGGCACGCTCGCGCTCGCCTTCCTCCCCGACGACCGGCTGCTGTGGACCGTCGCGCCGCAGGTGCTCGCCGGGCTCGGCATGGGCCTCGCGCTCCCGGCGCTCGGGGGCGAGCTGCTGCCCGAGCGCACCGGCCGCGACGCCGCGTGGCTGCTGACCACCCGGCACGTCGGCATCTTCGCGATCATCGCCGTGCTCGGGTCGATCACCGCCACGCGGCTCGAGGACGCCACCCAGCGCGCCCGGGAGCGCGGCGTCGCGGTCGCGCTCGACGCGCGCCTGCCGCCGCAGCAGAAGGTGTCGCTGGCGCCCGCGCTGCTGGGCAGCGTCGACGCGGCCGACCCGCGCGGCGCGCTGCTCGAGGCGCTCGATCGCGAGCGGGCGAGCCTCGACCCCGAGGACCTGCCCGAGTACGACCGCATGGCCAGCCGGGTCGACGAGACGCTGATCGCCGCGGTCGGCGAGTCGTTCGACGTCGCGTTCCTCGTCACCGGCGGCCTCGCGGTGCT
Organism: Paraconexibacter algicola; assembly: GCF_003044185.1. GTDB lineage: Bacteria > Actinomycetota > Thermoleophilia > Solirubrobacterales > Solirubrobacteraceae > Paraconexibacter > Paraconexibacter algicola. Next base: position 2,328,832 of record NZ_PYYB01000001.1, on the reverse strand, counting down.
GGCCGCGCTCGTGCTCGCGCCGAAGGCCCCGCCCCCGTCCGTGCGGACCGGCGCGCTGCTCGGCGTCACGCTCGTGGTGACCGCTGCCGCGCCCGCGCTCTACGCGCGCGAGCAGGACGACCGCCGCCCGACTCCGATCGCGCTACTGGACCCGTGCACCGCCGAGCGCCAGCTGCCCGGCAGCGGCGGCCTCTCGGGCTTCGTGCAGGACCGGGCGCTCGAGGCGCTCGACACCAGCGCCTGCGAGCTCGGGTCCTCCCGCGAGGAGCTGGTCCTCGCCCTCGCCGACCCGCAGGACGCGGACCGCTTCGAGGAGCGCTACGGGCGCCGGCCCAGCGCCGGGAACATCATCACCTCGCTCCTGTTCGGCGGTTGACGCGCAGCCGGGAGGCGTAGAATCCGTTCTCCGATGGCCCCCGTCTCGCTCAAGGGCAAGCTCCTCCTCGCGTCCCCGGCACTGGTGGACCCGAACTTCGTGCGGACCGTCGTGCTCGTCGCCGAGCACGGCGACGAGGGTGCGCTGGGCCTCGTGCTGAACCGGCCGACCGATACGCTCGTCGGCGAGGCGGTCGACGAGCTCGCGCCGATCGTCGACGAGGACGACGCGGTCTTCGGCGGCGGACCGGTCGGCGAGGAGGCCGTCATGGTCGTCGCCGAGTTCGACGAGCCCGAGCTCGCCGCCGACCTCATCCTCGGCGACCTCGGCTTCCTGCCCGCCGACAGCGACCTCGAGCGGATCGCGACCGCGACGCGGCGCGCCCGCGTGTTCGCCGGTCACGCCGGCTGGGGTCCCGGGCAGCTCGACGGGGAGCTCGAGGAGGGATCGTGGATCGTCGTCGACGCCGACCGCGACGACGTCTTCAGCGACGACCCGGAGAGCCTGTGGTCGCTGGTGCTCGAGCGCAAGGGCGGGCCGTACGCGGTCCTCGCCCGGATGCCCGAGGACCCGAGCGTCAACTGACCGGCTCGCGGCCCGCGGTCAGGGCAGCAGGGCCGCCGCCAGCGCGGCGCCGGCCGCCTGCGCGGCTGCGACCGTCCCGGGCGTGATCCCGGCGTCGTGCGGGGTGCACCAGTCGCCCGCGGCCAGCACGCCGGCGGGGGCGTCGTGCAGCAGCGGCTCCGGCAGCGCCCGGGCGACGCGCGCGTAGCGCCAGCGGTGCGCCTGCAGCAGCGCGGGCTGGCGCAGCGCCAGGGCGTTGGCGGGCACGTCCTCCTCCAGCGCGATCTGGCCGAGCGCGGCCAGCAGGGCGGCGCCGACGGTCTCCGGCGGGTCCTCGAGGTGCTCGGCCGAGAACGCGGCGGTCGCCTGGACTGTCCAGCGCTCCCCGCCGTCACGGCCGGGCTTCGCGCTCTCGGCGACCGCCCAGTGGACCGGGCCGCGCTCGCGGATCGCGTCGAACGGCAGGCCGGCGGGCTCGTGCAGCGCGATCATCGCCGTCCAGCACGGCGTCATCTCCGCGGCGGCCGCGCGCTCCGCCAGGCCGGGGGCGCGGTGCGCCAGCAGCTCGGCCACCTGGGGTGCGGGGGCGGTGACCACGACGTGGTCGACCGTGTCGATCGTGCTCCCGTCGAGACCGCGCAACGTCAGCGGCCCGTCGGCGGGCAGCGGCGCGACGTGCGTGGCCGCCCGCAGCGTCAGCCCGGCCGCGAGCGCCTTGGGCAGCGCGCTGGCCGTGGGGACGGGCACGACCCCGACGGGCTGCCACCCGAGCGCGGCCTCCACGCCGGCCAGCCGCGGCGCGAACGAGGCGAGCTCGACCCCCGCCACGTCGCGGACCTCGTCGCGGCGCAGGACCGCGCCGCCGTGGTCGAAGCCCCCGTGGTCGGTCCGGCGGCTCGACAGCCGTCCCCCCGCGCCCCGCGCCTTCTCCAGCACGACGACCTCGACGCCCGCCGCGTCCAGCGCGCGGGCGCACGTGAGGCCGGTGACACCGGCCCCGATGACCGCGACGCGCACGGCGTGCGGCCTACAGACCCTCGTCGGCGGCGGTCGGCGCGCCCGGGGCGGGCGTGGCGCCCGTGCGGGCCTCGCCGGTCACGGCGCGGTCGACCGCGCGGACGACCGACTGCGGGTCCTCGACGCCCTCGAACTTGAACAGGCCGGCGCGCTCGTCGCTGGCGACGTCGAAGTCGACGGTCCCGACCTTCAGCAGGCGCTGCAGCAGCGACTGCGTCGTGTTGGCGTTCTGGATCCGCTCGACCCGGGTCTCCTCGGTCTGGCGGTTGAGGATCCCGCGGCGGATGTGCAGGCGGCGCGTGGTGATCGTGTACTCGGTGCCCATCCGCTTGAGGTAGCCGACGGCGAGCACCACGAGGAAGGCGACGAGGAACACGACGACGGTGACCGCCACGTCGACCTCGTCCCCGGTGACGCGCGTGACGCCGGCGGCGATCGCCGCGAGCACCGCGCAGAGCAGCACGCCCTTGATGTAGAGGCCGATCGTGGCCCGCCAGGACGGGTGGCCCTGGTAGATGATCGACTCGCCCGCGCTGAGGTCCATGGGCGGGAAATCTACCCGGCCCGGCGCTCAGTCGGCCAGGGCCTCCTGGAGCCGCGCGAGGTACTGCCAGCGGGAGATGTCGCGCGCCCCCAGCCGCTCGGTGTGCGGCGTCGTCATCTGGATGTCGCACAGCAGCGCCCCGCGGTCGTGCAGCAGCTCCAGCGTGCGGTAGAGCATGACGTTGCCCGCGTGCGGGACGCGGTGGAACATCGACTCCAGGAACGCCGCCCGGCGGATCGTCACCGCCACGCAGCCCGCGATCAGCTCGCCGTCGCGGTCGTGCAGCTCGATCGTGTGGCAGAGGCCCACCGCGTTCAGGCGCGCGTACAGCCGCACCATCCGCGGCGTCAGCCAGACGCCGTCGCCGTCGGCGCGCGGGCGCGCGCACCACGCGAGCGTCTGCGCGAACGCGACGTCGAAGACCAGCCGCCACTCCTGCGCCTCCGGGCGCGCCAGGCTGCGGCGCACGACGCGGCGCGTGTGCGCCAGCGCCTCCGGATCGAGGTCGAACACGCCGCGCTCCTCCGGCGAGTACCAGGGCAGCGGCTCGTCCGGGGACTCGTCGTCGTCCATCGGGAACCAGCCGGCGGCGTACATGCCCAGCACGTCCTCGAGCGGGAGGTCGTCGTCGGGCCGGCCGGACACGTCCCGTATCTTGAAGGCATGGACGATCCGGGTCATCTCGCCCTCGGCACCTGGAGCGGGGGCCGCTTCATGCACTTCGGGGAGCCGCTCGACGACGCGCGTCTGGAGGCCCTGCTGCGGCCCGACGCCGCGATCCCCGCGGTCATCACCGCCGACACCTACGGGACCGGGGAGGCGGACCGCGTGCTCGGCCGCGCGCTCGCCGGGACCACCCGCGACGACGTCTGGATCGCGGGCGCCGTGGGCCACGACTTCTACGAGGGCGAGCGGGAGGGCGCGAAGGGCTTCCCCCGCTTCACCGACGCGCGGCTGCGCGGCCCCGAGGCGTGGTCGGACTACCTGCGCGCCGCGGCCGAGCGGTCGCTGGAGCGGATCGGCATCGACCGCTTCGACCTCCTGATGCTGCACAACCCCGACCGCAGCGGCTACCACGACCCGCGCGTCTGGGAGGGCATGGCGGCGCTGAAGGCGGCGGGCCTGACCGACGCGATCGGCGTCGCGCCCGGTCCCGCCAACGGCTTCACCCTCGACCTGCTCGCGTGCCTGGAGCGGTTCGGCGAGCTGCTCGACTGGGCGATGGTCATCCTCAACCCGATGGAGCCCTGGCCGGGCGAGTACGTGCTGCCCGCCGCCGCGGCCGCCGACGTGAAGGTCATCACGCGGGTCGTCGACTACGGCGGGATCTTCTGGGACGACGTCCGCCCCGGCCACCCGTTCCGCGACTTCGACCACCGCAAGTTCCGGCCGGAGGGCTGGATCGACCGCGGCGTCGAGCGCCTCGAGGAGATGCGCGCGATCGCCGACCGGCACGGTCTCACGCCGATCCAGCTCGCCTCGCAGTGGAACCTCGCCCATCCGGCCGTCGAGATGGTCGTCCCGACCCTGATCCAGGAGGCGGGCCCGGACGCGCGACCGGTCGAGGACAAGCGCGCCGAGCTCGCCGCGACCCCGCGCGAGGTCGTGCTGAGCGCGGAGGAGATCCTCGCCCTGCGCACGATCGGCGACAACGCCGGCTGCATGGCGCTGAAGGGCGCCAACCCCGACCAGGCCGAGGTGCTGACCGACCGCTGGCCGGTCGACGAGGACCTCGCCGCGGCGGGTGAGCGCTGGGGCGTCGTCGCCGAGCGCGACCTGCGCCACGTGCACGCATGATCGACGTCGTCCACTTCAGCGACCCGGGCTGCCCGTGGGCGTACTCGGCGTGGCCGCACCTGACGGCGCTGCAGTGGCGCTACGGCGACCAGCTGCGCTGGCGCCTGGTGATGATCGGGCTGGCCGAGACGCCGGACCGCTACGTCCGCGACGGCTACACGCCCGAGCGCGGCGCGCTGGGCTACCGGTCGTTCCGCTCGCGCGGGATGCCGTTCGCGACCGGTCCGCGGTCGCGCGTGATGGCGACCTCGCGGGCATGCCGGGCGGTCGTCGCGGTCGGGGCGCAGGCGCCGGAGCTGCAGCTCGCCGCGTTCCGCGCCCTGCAGTTCGGCTGGTTCACGACCGACCGGCTGATGGACACCGACGAGGCGATCGCCGACGCGCTCGCCCGCGTCCCCGGCCTGGACGTCGGGGCGGTCGTCGCCGCGCTGGACGACGAGGCGACCGTCGCGACCTACGAGGAGCACCGCGCGCAGGCGCGGGCCGCCGCCGGCAGCGTCACCGAGGCGCAGGGCAAGTCCGCCGCCACCGACGGGCCGGTCCGCTACACGGCGCCGTCGCTGCTGCTCACGACCGCCGACGGGCGCGGCCTCGAGGCCGGCGGCTTCCAGTCGCTGCAGGTGTACGACGTCTGCGTCATGAACCTCGACCGGACGCTCGAGCGCCGACCGCGCCCCGACGACGTCACGGAGCTGCTGCGCGCCTTCCCGCACGGTCTGACGACCCGCGAGGTCGCGCAGGTCCTCGCCGCCGACAACGACGCACCGGACGACGCGAGCGCCGAGGACACGCTGATCCGCGCGGCGGCCGCCGGGCGCGCGCGACGCGAGCCGCTCGGGCACGACGCGCTCTGGCACGCGGCCTGACGGCGAGGACCAGGCCCGCCTCCGGACCGGCGGTGGGGGGCGTGCTCGGTCCGGAGGCGTGAAGGGGCCTGGTCGGGCCCGGTGGGGGTCACCGGGCCCCAGGGGTACAGGGAAGGCCCGACCGCAGTCCACCCGGGGGACCGGTGGGTGGTTGTGCGGTGGGCCTCCCGCCGACACACACGGTGGAGTGCGCCGGTACGAGTCGGATACCCCCGTCGCTCATCCGCGACACCTCTTCGCAGAAAAAACTTTTCGCGGTCGGGTCGCGTGGGCGCGTCGCCGCGCAGATAGGCTCCGCGCCACATGGACATCGAGACGAGCATCGAGCAGGTCGCCGGGATCCTGGTCCGCGAGGGGCTCGCCTTCGAGACCGCGGACGACGGCCGCGGCTACCGCATGATCTTCGACTCCGCGGCGGTCTTCATCGGCTTCTCGCCGTGGAAGGACGGCACGGTGATCACGCTCAGCAGCCCGATCCTGCAGGGCATCGACGAGGACAGCCCGGGTGCGGCCGCCGCCCTGAACATGATCAACGGGCTGAACACGAACTCGTTCTTCACGAAGTTCACGTTCGTCGACGGGGCGCTGATCGTCGAGTACGACCTGCTCGCCGACCGCCTGCAGGCCGACGAGCTGATGAACGCCCTGAGCGTCGTGGCGACCTCCGCGGAGGTGCTCGACGACGAGCTCGTCGACCGGATCGGCGGCAAGCCGTACGTCACCCTGCTCGAGGAGCGCGAGTCCTCGGGCGAGGACGACTGACCGCTCAGCCCGCGGCGAGACCGAGCCGGCGCGCGGCGAGCTCGCGCGGGCCCGGATCGGGCGCGGCGCGACGCGCGTAGCCCGGGGCCAGGCCCTTGAGGACGCTGAGGAGCGCGAGCGTCCGCCCGTCCGGGGCGCTGGAGCGCAGATCGCCGCAGCGCAGGGCGGCCGCGGTGTCGAGGTCCCCGCGCAGCAGGCGGTGCGCGTCCTCCGCGGTGCAGTCCAGCGTGACGTCCGCGGCCGCCTCGGTGGCGCCCAGGCGCAGGCGGGGTGCGCCGCCGCGCAGCTCGAGCGTCAGCCGGGCGGCGGGCTCGCGCAGCTCGAGCGCGAGCGTCGTGTCCAGGCGCCCGAGCCGGTCGGCGACCCGCGGGTCGTCGTGCAGCGAGCAGCCGAGGTCCACGCCGAGACGGTCGTAGAGCTCGGCGGTGTCGGCGAACCGCGGCAGCTCGCGGGCCCGGGCAGCGCGCAGCTCGACCAGGACGTCCCCCCAGGAGGCGACGCGCGGCAGCGCGGTGATGCGCTCGGCGCGCACGTCGGCGAACGCATCGACGCCGTCCTGGTGGCGGCCGGCGTCGACCCGGTAGGCGCGGCGGGCCTCGGGGCCCCAGCGCAGCCCGTCGCGATCCGTCGCCCAGGCCGACGGGACGACCGCCGCGAGCCACCCCGCACCCTCCGGGGCGCCGAGCAGCCGCTGCGGCTGCGCCGCGGTCTCCCGGACCGTGCCGGCGACCGGCGTCCAGACGAGGAACGTCCCGCCGCCCACGGTGACGCGGGCGAGGACGTCCCCGGCCGCGAGCGCGGTGCCCGGCTCGGCGACGGCGACGTGGACGGCGTCCGGGTCGTCCCCGAACAGGTCGGCGAACGGCTTCGTGACGCCGACGAGGACGTGGTCGACCGCGGTCTCCGCCCAGACGTGCGCGCTGAAGTCGAAGCCGACCTCCCCGCCCGGGGCGAGGTCGGGCGCGGGGAACGCCCACGGGGGCCGCTCCCCCAGTCCGACGCCGCGGCGACGCGCGGGGAGCCGGTCGTAGTCCGGCAGCGGGGCGCCGTGCTCGTGCGCGGCGGCGACGAGCTGCTCCTGCGGGACGAGCGGCACGCGGTAGCGGGCGGCGGCGAGCTCGAGGCGGACGCGCTCCTGCTCGCCGCAGCGGTGGGGCAGCGCGAGCGCCACGACGCAGGCGTGCTCGGCCCGGAACCCGGTGGCGTGCACCTCGAGGTCCCCCCACGCGACGATCGCCCCGAGCGCGCTGCCGCCCCCGGGCGCGATCCGCGGGTCGGCGGCGTCGTGCAGGGCGTAGAGCCCGCACATGCACGTCGGGGACGGCGGCCGGTGGCGTGGGGTGCGCCGGGCGCCCTCCCCCATCGCGACCATGAAGTGCGACAGGTGGCAGGCCGCGGTGTTGACCCCCGGCACCCAGGCGCCGGCGCGCGCGACGGTCCAGGGAACGAGCTCGCCGTCGTCGGCCAGGCGCCAGGCGCGGTAGCCGACGACCGGCTCGAGGAAGTCGGGGGTGTCCGACGGGGTCACGCCGGGACGGGCTCGCGCTCGGGGGCCGGGGCGGGCGAGGCGGGTGCCGGGTCCGGGGCGCGCTCGGGCGCGGGCTCGGGCGGTCGCGCAGGGAGCGGCAGCTCCAGCGGCTCGACGCGGACGCGGCGCGACGGACCGGGCAGGTCGAGGGCGGTCGGGGCGGGCAGGACGACGGTCACGGGCGCGCGCACGCTACCGCCGGGGCCGGACGGCGTGGGCGCGATCCTGCCGCGGGCGCGGGTGGGGCGTCAGGGGCCGGCGGTGAGCCCGTCCACGAGCGCCTCCTCGCGCTCGTGGAGGCGCTCCAGCGCCGCGCTCGACACGCCACCGTGGACCCAGCGCTCCGAGCCGGCCTCCAGCCGCACGAGGTCGACGACCGCGGCGGGATCGCGGGCGTGCTGGGCGTCCCGCAGCCCCGTCAGCTGCGCGTAGGGCACGGCCCAGTCGTCGGCCGACACGGCGAGCAGGACGCGCGCGGCGATCGGGTACCGGGCGGGGCTGAGCTCCTCCAGGCGCGAGGCGCCGAACGCGGCGATCGCGAGGTTCGTCGCCCAGCGCGGCCCGTCGACCGGGGTGGTGTAGCCGTCGGGCTGCTGGTCGCGCAGCGTCAGCAGGTCGGTCGGGGCGCCCTCCCCGATCGCGCAGTCCACGGCGGGGCGCAGGGCGGCGGCCATCAGCGCCAGGTGCCCGCCGGCGGAGGCGCCGGAGACGCACACCGGCAGCGACGCCCCGTCCTGCGCGAGCACGCGGTCGACGACGGCCAGCGTGTCGGGCAGGCTCATGGCGCAGGGCCGGTGGGTCGCGGCGACGGTGCGGAAGCCGCGCGCCCGCCAGCGGTCGGCGACCGGGCGCAGGCTGGCCGCCGCGTTGGGCCCGTGCGCGAGCCAGCCGCTGCCGTGGAGCAGCACCACGACGCCGCGGACCGGCCCCGGGACGGTCGGCTCGCCGACCTCGTGGTAGGCGGGGAGGCCGGGCCCGAGGCCGTCGGCGGTGACGCCCTCGGGGGTCGGCGGCGCGGGTCCGGCGTCGAAGCCGGCGCAGAACGAGTCGGGGGAGCCGGTGTCGACGCCGCCGCGCTTCTGCGGCTCGGCGACGAACGGGACGCCGAGCAGGTCGGGCAGCGGCTGCACCGGCGTGGCGTCGGCCGGGCGGACGGCCGCCGCGGACACGCTCGCGGTCGGGCTGGAGGCCAGGACCTCCCAGTCGGCCGGGCCCGGCACCTCGACGGTGACGAGGCCGTGCGCGAGCAGGGACGCCGCCCGGTCGCCGTCGACCGGGACGGTGAGCGCGACCTCGGGGGCGGCGGCGGTGGTCACCGTGTCGGCGGTGGTGCGGTCCTCGACGGTTCGGGTGCAGCGGCGCGCACCGGCGACGGACGGGCCCTCGATCCGCAGGCAGGTGGTCAGCCGGTAGAAGCGGCCGGGCTGGAGCGTCAGGGCGTCGGCGCGGATCGCGGCGCGGACGCTGCCGTCGGCGAAGCTGCTGCCCAGCCGGGCGCCGCCCAGCGGCTGCTCGCCCGCGAGGACCGGCAGGTCACGGGTCCCGACCACGACGACCGGTGGCGTGGGCGTGGGCGCCGGGGCCACCGGGGCGTCGGCGGCGGGCGCGGAAGCGGGAGCGGTCGCGGATGCCGGAGCGGTCGGGGACGGCGCCGTGACCGTGCCGGTGGCGGTGACCGACGCGGACGGGCTCGGCGTCGCGACGCCCGGGCGCGGCGGGCCGCCGACGCGCACCGTGATCCGGGCGGCCCGCGCGGACCGCCAGAGCAGCCGCAGCTCGGCGCGGGTGCCGGCGAGCGCGAGCGCGGTCGAGCGACGCGTCGCGGAGCCGCCCGCGGTGCGGGTCCAGGTGGCAGACCGCCGGCCACCGGCGGTCGGGCGCCACGCGCCCCGGCGGGTCAGCACCAGGACGGTGCGCCCCCGGCGCAGCTCGACGCGGCGAGGCAGGCCGCGCGCGTCGCGCGCACCGACGGCGACGACCGCGCGGACGGTGCCGCCCGCGTCCACCGTGACGGTCGCGGTCGCCCGGGGCGTCGCGGCCACCGACGGGCCCGCCACCATCAGGAGCAGCAGCAGCAGCAGACCGCAGGACCAGGCGGACAGCGACGACGGGGAACCTCCACGCATCCGCGTCCACTATCGGCGCTCCCCCGCGCGAACTCAAGGCCCGCGCGGCCCGGGGCTACCCGTCGTCCTGCCGGAACGCCCAGCGGACCTCGTCGATCGAGAGGCCCGAGGCCAGGCACGCCAGCAGCTTCATCCGCGCCGCCTGGGGCGACAGGAACCCGCAGGGGATGATGTCGGTGCCGCGCAGGTCGATCTCCGAGCCCGCGTAGCCGTAGGTCGAGTTGAGGACCACGCCGCGCTCCGGACGGCAGTACGCGACCACGGGGATGCGCGTGGCGACGTCGGCCCACAGGGCGAGGATGTCCGGCGCGAGGTGGCCGGCGCCGAGCGTGCCGATCACGACGCCGTGCGGGTCGGTGTCCAGCGCCGCGCGCGCGAGCGCCCCGTCGTCCCCGGACATGGCGGGCACGATCAGCACGCGCCGGTCGAGGTCGGGCGGGTCCAGCGGCGGGTTGCGCGGCAGCTGCGACCAGATCGTCGGATGGCCCTCGGTGACGCGGCCGAGCGGGCCGGTCTGCGGTGAGGAGAACGCGACGAGCGAGGTGGTGTCCGTCTTGCGGGCGCAGCGTGCGTGGTGGATCTCCCCGCCGAAGACGACGAGGACGCCGAGGCCGGCGGCCTCCTCGGAGGCCGCCACCGCCACCGCGTCGACGAGGTTCGCGGGACCGTCGGCGCCCGGGGCGCTCGCCGGCCGGATCGCGCCGGTGAAGACGATCGGCGCCTCCCCGCCGTGGATGACGTCGGCGAGCATCGCCGTCTCCTCGAGCACGTCGGTGCCGTGGGTGACGACGACGCCGATGCCGCGACGGGCGGCGTCGCGCGCCGCCCGGCAGATCCGCAGCTGGTCGTCGAGCGTCAGGTGCGCGGAGGGCTTGTTCGCCACGGTCTCCGCCGTCAGGCCCTGGCGGCCCGCGAGGCCGGGCACCGCGGCGACGAGCTGGTCGGCGTCGAGCTCGGGGGTCGCGCCACCCCCGCCGGTCATGCCGATCGTGCCGCCCGCGGACAGGATCCGCACGCGTCGGTAGGTCTGGGGCTGGGAGCTCGCGGCCATGTCGATCCCCAGGGTACTTCCCGGCGCTCGCCGGGCGGACTGGCCCGCCGTCGACGGCGGCGGTACGCTCGCGCGATGGGTCTCGGGAGGAACCTCGCCGCCGCGCTCGCCGCCGGGGCACTGGCGCTCGTCGCGCCCGCCGCCGCGTCCGCGCAGGAGGCGCCGTACGTCGACTGGCCGGCGCTGCTGCCGGCCCTGCCCGTGCCGCACACGGCCAACACGGAGCCCGACTGCGCCGACGGGTCCGACGCGTGCATCGACGCGACGATCGTCGAGATGCAGCGGCGCCTGGACGACGTCGTCGGTCGCTGCTCGCACAACGCGGTGTTCGCGCTCGCCTACCAGCGGGTGACCGAAGACGTGCGTGACGCGTCGAAGGCCGGCGTGTTCCGCGACCGCGTCTGGCTCGCGCAGGAGGACGCGGTCTTCGCGCGCATGTACTTCACCGCCTACGACGACTGGGCCGCCGAGCGCCGGGCGGGCCTCTCCCCCGCCTGGCTGCTGGCGTTCGACGCCGCCCGCGACCGGAAGGTCAGCGCGCTGGGCAACTTCCTGATGGCGATGAACGCGCACATCAACCGCGACTTCCCGTTCCTGCTCGCGGCGATCGGGATCACCGCGCCGGACGGCACGACCCGCAAGCCCGACCACGACGCCTACAACCGGCGGCTCGCCGCGCTCTACGAGCCGGTGCTGCGCGAGGTCGCCCAGCGCTTCGACCCGACCGCCGACGACGTCGAGCTCGGCGTCGTCGACAACCTGCTCGCCACGACGATCCTGCAGTCCTGGCGCGAGGTCGTGTGGCGCAACGCCGAGCGGCTCCTGCTGGCGCGCACCCCGGCGGCGAAGGCGCGCGTCGCGCGCCAGATCGAGGCGTACGCCGAGGTCGTCGGGCGCGGGATCGCGGCGGCGACGGCGATCCCGCCCGCGGGCGCGGACGCGCGCGACGCCTGGTGCGCCGAGCACGGCGGGCAGCGGCCGGGCGCGGGCGCGCAGGCCGCCGCCGCCCGGACGGCGACCCGGCGCGCGGAGCGGCAGGCCGCCGCGGCCCGGGCCGCGGCGCGCCGCAGCGCCGCCCGGCGGGCCGCGGCGCGCCGCGCCGCCCACTGACCCGGGGCGCGCGGCGTCAGGCCCCGCTCGCGAGGACGGGGCGCAGCGCGTCGAGCACGCCCTCCCAGTGCGCGAGCATCTGCGCGCGCTGCTCGGCGTCGGCGAGGCGCTCCTGGTGGACCGCGACGGTCGTCCCGGTCCGGGCGGGCAGCACCCGCAGCTGCAGGGTCGTGTCCGGGTCACCGGGGGCGGCCTGCCAGGTCAGCCGCACGTGCGAGCCCGGTCGCACCACGCGGATCTCGCCCTCCCGGCCGTCGGCCAGCGCGTAGGGCCCGGGCTCGAGCGCGACGGGGCCGCCGAGCCAGATGGCGGTGCCCTCGGCGGACGCCAGCCGCGCCCAGGCGCCGGTGGGGTCGACGCCCGCGACGGTGCGCCGCACGCCGCACTGCCAGCCCGCGTCCCGGGTCCTGCCGATCGAGGTCATCGACCAGGTGTACCGCGCCACGCGGCCAGGGCGTGACCTGTTTCCCGGAACGTGCGGGACCGTCGCCGCGATCCTGCAAGGCGGCTGTCACGCCGTCGGGGCGCCCCGCTACCGTGGTCCACCCTCGATGGTCACCTCCACCACCCAGCACGTCTCCGCGCTCGCCGCCCATCCCCGCCTGGGGTGCTCGACGGGCTTCCTGCGCGACGGCGGCGACGACTGGACCGACATGGTCACCCGCGCCCGCGCGACCAGCACGGAGGCGATCGAGCTGGCCGCGCTCAGCGAGCGGGAGCTGCCCGGCCTCCTGGCGTTCCTCGGATCGTCCCCGGCGCTGCCGTTCCGGTTCCTCAGCGTGCACGCGCCGTCCAAGCACCGCGAGCTGCCCGAGGCCGAGCTCGTCGCGCTGCTCGAGCCGCTCGTCGGCCGCGTCGAGGCGATCGTCGTGCACCCGGACACGATGCAGGACCTCGGGGCGTGGATCCCGCTCGGCCGCACGCTCACGGTCGAGAACATGGACCTGCGCAAGCCCACCGGCCGCACCGCGGACGAGCTCGCCCCGATCCTCGCGACGCTCCCGCAGGCGCAGCTCTGCTTCGACGTCGCGCACGCCGCCCAGGTCGACCCGACGCTCGCCGCCGGCCACGAGATCCTCGACCGCTTCGGCTCGCGGCTGCGCCACGTGCACGTCAGCGCGCTCGACGAGCGCGGCAAGCACCGGCCGACCACCGCGGCGGACGAGGCGCACCTCGCGCCGCTCCTGGACCGCTGCCGCGACGTGCCGTGGATCCTCGAGGCGCCGCTGCGTCCGGTCTGAGGCGGGCCGCCGCCCGCGGGCGGTCCGGCCGCCGCCATCGCATACGCTGCGCGGCGTCGTGGACGCCGATCCCGCCCACGGGCCGTCCGGCGCGCTCGAGCTGCTGTCCGAGCGCACCGGGACGCCCTTCCCGCACCTGCTCGCCGCACGCGCCCTGACGCGCGAGCGCCTCGCCGACCTGCGCCCCCGCTTGGAGGACGGACCCGCGACCTCGCTGCTGGCCGACCAGGACGGCCCGCGCGAGGCGGTCGTCCTGTTCGGCTCCTGGGGACGCGCCGAGCTCACCGAGCACAGCGACGACGACTGGGCGCTCGTCGTTGACTCCGGCGGCGAGGACCTCGGGGAGCGGCAGCAGCTGCTCAGCTGGGTCGGCGACGCGCTCGGCACCGGTGACGCGGTCCCGGGCGCCACCGGGACGTTCGGGGAGGTCGTGAGCGCCGAGAAGCTCGCGGCCCGCATCGGCCTGCAGGAGGACACGAACCTCAACCTCACGCGGCGCATGCTGCTGCTGCTCGAGTCCGTCGCGGTCGCCCAGCCGGAGGTGCACGCGCGCGCGGTGCGCCGCGTGCTCGGCGCGTACCTGGACCCGACCGCCGACGGCGGCGACCACCGGCCGCCGCGGTTCCTGCTGAACGACCTCGTGCGCTACTGGCGCACGATCGCCGTCGACTTCGAGGGCAAGCACCGCGAGCCCGACGGCGACGGGACCGGCAAGTGGGTCATGCGCAACGCGAAGCTGCGGCTGTCACGCAAGCTCCTGTTCGCCGGCGGGCTCGTGCCCGTGCTGCGCTGCCACGAGCACGCGGCCGACGCGATGGCCGACGTGCTCGTCGCGCAGCTGGCCGCGCCGCCCACCGACCGGATCGCCGACGCGTTCCTCGCCGCGGGCACGCAGGGCGCGCTGGACACCGGGGCGCGGACGCTCGCCGCGTACGACCGCTGGATCGGGATCCTCGGCGACGGCGACGCGCGCGCCCGGCTGCAGGCGCTGACGCGCGAGCGCCGCGGCGACGACCTCCTCTGGCACGAGGTCCGCGACCTCGGCGAGCGGCTGCAGGGCGGCCTGCTGGCGCTGCTGTTCGGCGGCCGGCTGGCGCCGGTCACGCAGCAGTACCTTGTCTTCTAGTGCCCGCCCCGGCCACCGACATCGCCACCCGCGCCGACATCGAGCGGCTCACGCGCGCGTTCTACGAGAAGGCGCTCGCGGACACGATGATCGGCTACCTGTTCACCGACGTCGCGCAGCTCGACCTCGAGGCGCACCTCCCGGACATCACCGACTTCTGGGAGACGATCCTGCTCGGCGGCGAGGCGTACCGCGGCGGGGCGTTCGCCGTCCACGCGCAGCTGCACGCGCGCTCGCCGCTGCGCGGCGGGCACTTCAACCGCTGGCTGACGCTGTGGACCCAGACCGTCGACGAGCTGTTCGCCGGGGAGCGCGCCGACGAGGCCAAGCGGCACGCCACGCGCGTGGCCGCCGCGTTCCACCGGCGGCTGCAGGGCGTGCCGGTGGAGCGCGACGTGGCGCCCGGCGGTCTGCTGGACATCATCCCGCCGCGCGGCTGACGCGACGGGGCGGGCCCGCTGAACCCGGCTAGCGGCGCAGGAGCGGCTGCAGGCGCCGGATCACGCTGTAGTAGTTCACCGGCACGGTGCGCTGCAGCCAGTCGGTGGCGACCGCGTCGGGGCCGATGAGGATCTTGACCTTGCCCTTCTCGATCCCCTCGACGATCGTCTTCGCGGCCTTGTCGGGGGAGGTGCGGGCGACCTTCTTGAAGTCGCGCTTGAGCGCCTCCGGGTCGGTGCGACCGAGGTCGTCGACGTGGATGCGCGCGTTGTTGACGATGTTCGTGTCGATGCCGCCCGGGTGGATGCAGACCGCCGACACGTTCGTGCCGTGCAGCTCGTGGCGCAGCGACTCCGTGAAGCCCTTGACCGCGAACTTCGACGCGTTGTAGATGCCCTGGGTCGGCCAGGCGATGATCCCGAAGATGCTCGAGACGTTGGCGATGACGCCGGAGTCCTGCTCGAGCAGGATCGGCAGGTAGGCCTGGGTGCCGTGGACGACGCCCCAGAAGTTGATCCCCATGAGCCACTCGAGGTCCTCCGGGGAGGACTCGGCGATCGTCTGCGAGACGGTGACCCCGGCGTTGTTCAGCACGAGGCCGATCGGGCCGTTCCAGTCCTTGACCTCGGCGGCGAGCTGCTGGTGGGCCCAGCGGTCGCTGACGTCCATGACCTTCGTCATCACGGGGACGCGCAGGCCCTCGGCGGTGCCCGCGAGGCCCTCCTCGTCCTTGTCCACGAGCACGAGCGGGCAGCCGCGCTGCGCCAGCAGGCGGGCGCTGGCCCGGCCGATCCCCGAGGCGGCGCCGGTCACGACGGCCGTCCGTCCGGAAAGCTTCACAGGTGTAGCCATGGCGCGGCAGGCTACTGACCGGCCGGTCGACGTGCATGTTCACCGACCCGTCACCGGCCACGCGGTAGCGTCGCGCCATGGACCGGCCCGACTACTCCGACCTCCGCGCGCTGTTCGTCAACTGCACGCTCAAGCCCGCCCCGGCGCGCTCGCACACCCAGGCGCTCATGGACGTGGCGATCGCCGTGATGCGCAGCGCCGGCGTGACCGTCGAGGTGGCCCGCGCGGTCGACCTCGACCTGCCGCCCGGCGTCTACCCCGACATGCGCGAGCACGGCGCCGCGACCGACGGCTGGCCCGCCTTCTTCGAGCAGGTCCTCGCCGCCGACATCCTCGTGCTCGGCACGCCGATCTGGCTCGGGCAGAAGTCGAGCGTCGCCACGCGCGTGATCGAGCGGCTGTACGGCAACAGCGGGCAGCTCAACGAGCAGGGACAGTGGATCTACTACGGGCGCGCGGGCGGCTGCATCGTCACCGGCAACGAGGACGGCGCCAAGCACTGCGCGATGGAGACCCTGTACTCGCTGCAGCACCTCGGCTACGCGGTGCCGCCCCAGGCCGACAGCTGCTGGCTGGGCGAGGCCGGCCCCGGACCGTCGTACTCCGACGAGGGGTCGGGCGGCCCGCAGAACGAGTTCACGCAGCGCAACACGGTCTTCATGGCCTGGAACCTCATGCACCTCGCCGCGCTGCTCAAGCGGGCCGGCGGCATGCCCGCCTACGGCAACCAGCGCGAGCAGTGGGACGCCGGCTGCGACTTCGGGCATCCCAACCCGGAGTACCGCTGAGGCGCCGCCCGCGAGCGCGGGCGGCGCGCGGCGCCGACCGCTACCGCGCGGATCCGGGCAGCACGATCAGCGGCGCCGTCCAGGTGACGAGGGTGCGGGACACGCGAATGCGCACGCGGTAGACCGCGAAGCCCTGAGAGGGGCGACTCACCGTGGCCGTGAAGCGGCCGTCGCGCGCGAGCGTGATCTTCGCCGCGCGCTTGCGTCCCCCGCACGAGGTGTCGACGTAGAGGATGCCGGTCGTGCCCCGGCGGATCTGCCGCGAGAGCCGCAGGCGCCCGGTGAGCCTCGTGCCCTCCTGGGTCATCGTGACCCGGCGCACGAGCCGGTAGGTCGGCGAGCCGGTGTTCGCCACGACGGCCTTGTAGGTCACGGACGCCTGGCGGCGCTTCGGCGGCGCCTTGATCGTCCGGCTGAACGTGCCGTCGGCCGCGACCGTGGTCCGGGCGACGACCGTCGAGCCGGAGCGCACCTCGACCTGGCGGCCCGCGTACGCCGGCAGGGTCACGCCGGTGAACTGCACGCGGGTGCCGGTGAGGACGGGACGGAGCACCACCGGTTCGCCGCAGAGGACCGGCGAGCCCGCCGGGGTCACGGTCGGGGCGATCGTGACCGGGACGGCGGCCGCCGCGGAGAGCACGCCGCCGGCCCCGGTCCCCCCCTGGTCGTCGACCGTCACGTCCACCCGGTCCGGCGCGCTGCGGCCGGCGGGCGCGGTGTACGCCAGACCGTCGAGCGCGGCGTTGACCGCGGCGACGGCACCGGTGAACCGCAGCCGCGTCGCGCCGGACGGCGCGCCCTCCTGGAAGGCGAGACCGTCGGCCGTCGGGAGCCGCAGCGTGCCGCCACCGGTCACCAGGGTGACCGAGACGGTGGTGGCGTCGACGTCGGCGACCCGGATCGCGTTGCCGCCGAGGGTGCCGAACGCGAACGAGCCCCCGGCGACGGTGCGCTGGGCTCCCGGGACGGCGAGCGTGGGGGCGTCGTTGATCGCCCGCACGTCGAGGGTCACCGTGCGGGGGACCGCGGTACCGCGGGTCCCCGTCTCGTCGGTGACGCCGTCGTCGTAGGTGACCGTGAGGGTCGCGCCGGCCGTGCTGTCCGGTGCCGGGGCGTACGTGAGCGCGCCGCCGGCGAGCGCGGCGTTCAGGGCCGCACGGGTCGCGCTGACCGTGACCGTCCCGGTCCCGTTGCCGGTCGCACCCGCCAGCGCGAGCGACACGGTCCCGCGGTCGACGGCGAACGTCGCGGTCCCCGCGGCGCCCGTGTCGTCGGGATCGGTGACCGAGAGGCCGGCGATCGTGACGGGGGTGTCCTCGTCGACCGCCGCGCTCGCCGGCCCGGCGATCGTCGGGATCGCGTTGACCTGCAGCTCGGCCGCGCCGATGTCTGTCCCGTCCGAGCCGGCCGCGTCGGCGACCCCGGGGATGTCCACCGTGCGGGTCCGTCCGCGCTGGTCGGCGGTCAGGCCGCTCGCGACGCCCGCGTCGCGTAGCGGGCTGCCCACCAGGGGCAGACGCGTGCGCGTCGGCCCGCCGTTGTCCGCGAGTGCGCCGAGCCGCGGATCGACGCCGGTGATGACCGTGCCCGCCGGGGCCTCGGTGAAGGTCGCACCCGTCGGGTCCTGGAGGAGGCTGTTGCCGACCGTGATGGTGCCGGTGTGCCCCGGCCGGCGGAAGAGGTCGGGCGCGCCGCCGGACGCGGTGTTGCCGGCGAGCACGGTGCCGACCACGGCCGTGTCCCCGTCGGAGCTCCCGGACGCGTAGCCGATGGAGAGGCCGCCGCCGGTCTGGGTCGCCGTGTTGCCCGTGATCGTGGAGTTCCGGACGGCGAAGGCCGTCAGTCCTGCGAGCGGCTCGTCGTCGGCCATGCTGACGCCGCCGCCCACGGCCGCGGTGTTGCCGGTGATCGTGCTGCCGACGACCTCGGTGGGGCCGTAGAAGTTCTCCCCGAAGGCGATCCCGCCGCCGGCGTCCGGCGTCGTGTTCCCCGTGATCGTCGAGTCGCGGACGGTCGTCGAGCGGCCGTTGTAGGTGTCCTCGATCCAGATGCCGCCGCCGTCCTCGAAGCTCGAGCCGTTGCCCGTGACGGTGTTGCCGTCGATGGTCGTCCGCTGGACGAGCGTGTCGACGTAGTTGTCGTACAGCGCGACGCCGCCGCCGTTGGCGGCCGAGGTGTTGCCGCTGAAGACGCTGTCGGAGATCGTCAGGCGGTCCGAGGCGACCACGGACGAGTTGCCGTCGGTCGTGAGCGCGCCACCGCTGTACGTGGCGGTGTTCCCGGTCATCGTGGTGCCGGAGATCTCCACGGAGTTGCCGCTCACGTAGACGCCGCCGCCGCGCGAGGCGGTGCTGCCGGTGACCGTCACGTCCGTCAGGCGCAGCGGGCTGCCGGAGACCGCGATCGCGCCGCCGCTGCCGCCGCCTGCGTCGCCGTTGCGCAGCGTCAGGTCCGACACGGTGAGCGCCGCCGTGGCGTCGAGCAGCCGCGTCGTCCCGCCCCCGTCCAGGACGATGCCGCCCGCGGACGGGCCGGTGATCGTCAGCGCGTCCGCGACCGGGATCTGCGACGCGAGCGAGATCTGCCCGGTGAGCCCGGCCGCGAAGGTGACCTCGTCGGCGCCGGGGGCCGCGTTGGCGTCGAGGATCGCCTGGCGCAGCGAGCCCGCTCCGGCATCCGCGAGGTTGGAGACCGGGAACGTCGCGGCGGACGCGGACGGAGCGGCGGCGCCGGCGACGACCAGGGCGCCGAGCGCGGCGCGGCGCAGTCGCACCTCGCGGCGCTGCTCGGCGTCACGACGACGCTGCTGGGCACGGAGGAAGGCACGCGATTGCGACATGAGGGCGCATTTCTACCTCAATCCTCCAGCTTTGAGCACATACGTGTCCGAAGTGGACACCGACCCGACTTCGGCGATCTCCGGGAAGCGGCGATCCGGGAGCCAGAGCACGTCGAAGACCTCCTGGACGAGATCCGCGAACCGCAGCAGCCCGGTCGTCTCGCCGCTGTCGAGGTCGACCATCCAGACGCCGCACTGGCGCTCTCGCAGTCGCTGCGTGAGCGGCAGGTCGCCGAAGGTGGACGACTCCCGGATCTGCGACAGCCCGACGAACGCGGTCCGGCCGACGAGCGCGAGCCCGCGGGTGAACCCGGGCAGCTCGGCCACGCAGGTCGTCTCGCCGGTCGCCGGGTCCACCCGCGAGAGGTGCCCGCGCCCGGACTCGAGCACCAGCAGCTCGCCGTCGTGCCAGCGCGGCGAGTGCGGCATCGACAGGCCGGACGCCACGACCTCGCCGCTGGGCACGTCGAGCAGGACGCCGCCGGTGGCCTTCCCCGCGCGCCAGCTGCCGGGGGTGTCCCCGGTGCCCAGCGCGGTCACGTAGCGCGGCACGCCGTCCACGATCTCCAGGCCGTTCAGGTGACAGCGGTCCCCCGGTGCCAGCTCGGTGATCCACGACGGGTGCCAGCGCGGCACGAAGCTGTGGTCGGCGTCGAGCGTCGCCAGGCACGAGAAGCCCGTCGCGACGATCCACAGCTCGTCCCCCGCGAAGCCCATCTCGTGGATGGCGACATCCCCGGTGACGTGACGGTTGCGCAGGACGAAGCACGCGTCGTGGACGTCGGGCGGCTCGAGCTTCGCGGCGGCGTCGGGGACGTCGCGGTAGTCCCAGACCTCCGTCCGCGTGCCGAGCGCGAGGCGCCCGTCGGGGCCGAGCGCGAGACCCATCGGCTTGTCGTGGTCGCGGAAGTGCGTGTTGAGCGTGCCGTCCGGCTGCGCCCGCGCGCAGACGAGCTTGCCCGCCTGGTACGTCGAGACGAGCAGCGAGCCGCCCAGGCGCGCGAGCGTCTCCGGCACGCTGTCGGTGGCACCGCTGGCGAGCGGCTGCCCGGCGCGGACCTCGCGCGCCGCCTGCTCGAGCGGGCCCAGCAGGGCCTGGTCGTAGTCGGTGCCCAGCCAGGCGCACAGCTCGATGAGCACCGCGCGGGGCCGGGCCAGCAGCGCCTCGCCGTCCACCGCGACCTGTCGCGCGGGCGCGAGGTCGTCACGGAGCCCGTCGAGCAGCACGAACCGCGCGCCCGGGAACGCGCTCGCGAGTGCCGGGACCAGCGCGGCGGGGGCCGTCGCGAGCGCGAGCCCGGCCGCGTGCGCGTCCGGCGGGCGGCCCTCCCGGTCGCGGAGCGCCGCGGCGAAGCGCTCGCGGACCTGCGGGTCGCTGCCGCCGTGGCCCGCGAGATCGGCCGTCCAGACCGATCGGCCGCGGCGCAGGGCCGCGAGGAGCCGCGGTGCGCCCGCGCCGACGAGGAACACCGCGTGCAACGCCATCCGCGCCACCCTAGCGCCGTTCGCGACGGGTCGCCGCCGAAACGGCGACGGCCGTCGCACGCGCTCGTGAGGCCGCCGCGTACCGGCCTCCGCCGGATACCGTTCGGCCCCTGACGATGCGCCGGTGGCTCCTCCTCGCTCTCCTGCTCGCCCTCGCGCTCCCCGGTGTCGCGGCCGCCGCCGTGCCCTGCACGCCCGGCGGGGCGCCGCTCCCCGCGGTCCCGACCTGGGAGGCCGTCAACGGCTTCCCGCTCGGCGAGCGGCAGGCGACGAACGCCGAGATCGAGCGGTACGTCGCCGCGGTCGACGCCGCCAGTGACCGGGTGGACGCCGGGATCGCCGGCCGCTCGGTCGACGGGCGCGCGCTGCCGGTCGTCCACGTCGGCGCGCCCGAGCACGTGACGCCCGCCGGGCGCCGGCGGATCGGGGCGCGGGCCCGGGCGCTGCGCGACGCGCGGCCCGGCACGCCGCGCGTGCGACCGGACGACACCGCGATCGTCTGGATCGCCGCCGGGGTCCACGGCAACGAGCCGAGCGCGACCGACGCGCACATGCGGATCCTGTACGACCTCGCGTCGACGACGGACTGCGCGCGGACCGTGCGGCTGGACCGGCTGCTGACGGTCCTGTTCCCGCTGCAGAACCCGGACGGCCGCGTGCTCGGGCAGCGCACGAACGGCTACCGCTTCGACCTCAACCGCGACTGGTTCGCGCGCACGCAGCCCGAGACGCGGGTGAAGATCGACCTGCTGGAGCGCTACCCGCCGATCGCGTTCGTCGACGGGCACGAGCAGGCCGGGGACGGCGCGTTCTTCCCGCCCAACGCGGACCCGATCCACCACGAGATCCCCGACGGCCCGCTGCGCCAGATCAACGCGGTGTACGGGCCGGCGCTGCGCGCGGCGATGGACGCGGCGGGCCGCGACTACACGAACTACACGACCTACGACCTGTTCTTCATGGGCTTCGGGGACACGGTGCCCACGACGCTCTACGGCGCGGCGGGCATGACGTTCGAGAAGGGCGGCCAGGACGTCTACCCCGCCAAGGTGCAGGAGCACGGCCTGCTCGCCGACACCGTCCTGGCGGTCGCCGCACAGGGCCGGACCGCGCTGCTGCGCGAATGGGCGGCGCAGTGGACGGCGGCGCGGCGGCAGGGCGCGCGCGGCGTCCTGGAGCCGAACGTCGTGGTGCAGCCGACCAACACGGTGCGGTTCCCGGTGCCCCGGGAGCGCGTGTACGCGCACGTGCTGCGCGCCGGCCGACACGCCGCCGACGTCGCGGTGCTCGCCCAGCGGCTGCGGACCGTCGGGGTCGAGGTCCTGCGCCTGCGCGGCCCGCTGCGCACGCGGATGCGGGCGCTCGGCGCCCCGCGCGCCACCACGGTGACGCTGCCCGCCGGCACGTACGTCGTGCCGATGGACCAGTCGCGCAAGCACTGGGTGCAGGCCCTCCTGGCCGACGACGCGCACGTGCCGTTCCCGTACTTCTACGACGTCAGCGGCTGGTCCAACCCGCTGCTGATGGGCCTCGACGGCGGGGTCCTGCACGCCCCGCTGCGCGCGGCCGACCGGCGGCTGCTGCGCCCCGTCGGCGTCGGGGCGTCGCCCGCACCGTCGCTGCCCGCCGCCCCGGCCTACGCGGTCGACGCCGACGCGCTGGAGAGCCTGCGGCTCGTGCTCGCCCTGCAGCGCGCGGGCGTGACGGTCCGGCGCGCGAGCGCCCCGTTCCGCGACCGCGGGCGTCGCCACCGGCGCGGCACCGCGATCGTGGCGGGCGGCAGCACGACGCGCGCGCTGCTGCGCCGCGGCGCGGGCCGGCACCACACGGCGGTGACCGCGCTCTCGACCGCGTCGCCGGCCGGCGCGGCGCCCGTCACCGTGCCCACGCCGAAGGTCGCGGTCCTGCGCGACCCGACGGGCACCGTCGGGGACACGACCGTCCCGGACGTCGGGCTGCCGCTCGGCGGCCCGGGGGCGGCGGCCGCCCTGGCCCCGAGCGAGGGCTGGGTCCGCTGGCTGCTGGAGCGCGAGCTCGGCGTCGACGTCGTGCGCGTCGCCGAGACCGAGCTGGGCACGCTCGCCTCACGCGGGATCACGACCCTCGTCGTCCCCGACGCGGCACTCGGAGCACCGACGCTGACGGCGCTCGGGCTGCGCGCGGTGCAGGACTTCGTCCGTGCGGGCGGCACGTACGTGGGGCTGCGCGCACAGGGTCTCGGGGTCGCGCAGGCGGCGGGCCTGACCAGTGCGCGGACCGTCGCGGCGCCGCGCGGCTTCCAGGTGCCCGGCGTGTCGATCGCGGTCCGGGTCGACGACCGCTCCCCCGTCACCTGGGGTCTGGGCGGGCGCAGCTGGGTGTTCAACACCGGCGACCCGATCGTCGAGCGCGGCAGCTCGCGCGGCCGCGAGGCGGTCGCCTACGCGCCGGCCGGCGCGCTGGTGATCTCCGGGTACGCGGAGGGCACCGAGGTGCTCGCGGGCACCCCGGTCGTGCTCGACGAGCGGTTCGGCGCGGGCCGCGCGGTGATCTTCACGGTCGACGCCGCGTTCCGCGGGTCGGTCGAGGGCACCGAGCGGATGCTCGCGAACGCCGTGCTCGCCCCGCCGGGGCTCGGCGCCCGCGCCCGTCCCCGGACGGCGACGCCGCGCGTGCCGGTCCGCCCGGAGCTCGTCGCGCGGACGGTCGGGGCGGCCGCCGGGGCCACCGACGCGGTCGTGCGCGTCGGTCCCGCGGACGAGGCCCGGCTGCGCGCCGCGGTCCGCACGCTCGACCTCGGCCCGGCCGCGCGCGTGACGGCCTAGCTGCGCGGGGGCGCGGAGCTGCGCGTCCCCGGTGCCCGCCGCGGTGACGGGCATCCCGACGAGCGCCTCGTGCGGCTGCTCGACGCGCTCCGCCGCCAGGGCGTGCGCCCGCAGCTCCTCGCGCTCTGAGCGCCGCGCCGCGCGGCCGGGCGGGAGCAGGGGCGCTCAGCGCTGCGCGGTGACCTGCGCGAGCACCGCGCGGATCCGCTTCTCCGAGACCGGGGCGCGGGTGCCGATCGACTGCGCGAACAGGCTGACGCGCAGCTCCTGCACCAGCCACGGCAGCTCCAGCAGCGCGGTCGGGACGGGCCGCCCGGCCGGCCATCCGGCCCGCACCCCGGCGATCTCCGCCTCGAGGCCCTGCACGAGCTCGCGGTGGCGGGCGTCGGACTGCGCGAGCCGCGCGAGGCGGTGCAGGATCGCGCGCAGGTAGCGGTCGATGTCCCCCAGGCGCGCCGCGCCCGCGGCGGTGAGGAAGCCCGGATGCACGAGGAACCCGAGCTGCGCCAGCACGTCGGCGCGCAGCGGCGCGACCGCCGGGGACTCCAGGCGGGCCGCGCGCTCGATCACCTCGCCGCGGCGGGCGAGCAGGTCGACGAGCACGGTGACGATCGCGGCGGTCTCCTCGGCGAGCGACCCGGCGACGTGGCCGCGCAGGCGCGCGAACGACGCCTCGTCCCAGGCGGGGCCGCCGCCGGTCGCCACGAGCGCGTCGACCGCGGCGCCCGCCGCGTCGGCGAGGACCGCGTCGGTGCCGCCCAGCGGGGCGTCGGCGAGCGTGACCTGCTGCCAGAGGTCGAGCTGGTCCTTGACCCAGCGCACCGGGGACGGCGCGCTGAGCAGCAGCAGCCGGCGCGTGCCCGCGCGCATCGCCTGGGCCTGCGCGTCGCGGCTGTCGAACACGCGCACGCCGGCGGTCGCGCCCTCGTCGACCAGCGCCGGGTAGGCGGTCGCCGCTCCGTCGCGGACCGGGACCTCCCGGGGGAGCGTCCCGATCGTCCAGGCCTTCAGGCCGCTGCGCTGGAGCGCCGGGGTCTGCGCGGCGATCTCGTCGGCGAGCTTCGGCCGGGCGCGCTCGCGCAGCGCGTCGAGGTCCTTGCCGCCCGCGACGATCTTCCCGTCGGCGTCCTGCACGAGGAACGTGACGCGCAGGTGGTCGGGGAGCGCGATCGCCTCGAGCACCCCGTCGGGCACGCGCACCCCGCGGCGCGCCTCGAGCTCGCGACGGACCGCGGCGTGCAGCGGCTCGCGCCGCGGGCGCAGGCCGTCGAGGACCGCGGTCGCGCTCTCCGGGATCGGGACGAGCGGGCGGCGCAGCTCCTTCGGCAGGCCGCGCAGGAGCGTCGTGACGAGCTCCTCCCGCAGGCCGGGGACGAGCCACTCGAACTCGCGCGGACGGATCTGGCCGACCGCGTCCAGCGGCACGTGCACGGTGATGCCGTCGTCGGCCGCGCCGGGCTCGAAGCGGTAGCTCAGCCGCAGGACGTGCTCACCCTGCTTCCAGCCGGTCGGGAACGCCTGCGGGTCCAGCGCGGCGCGCGCGGCAGGGTCGATCAGCTCCTCGGTGGTGAGCGTGAGCCGGTCGGGGTCGGTGCGCCGGGCGTCCTTCCACCAGCGGTCGAAGTGGCGGGCGGAGTGGACCTCCAGCGGGATCCGGGAGGCGAAGAACGCGTAGCGGACGTCGTCGCCGACGAGCAGGCCGCGGCGGCGGGAGCGGTCCTCCAGGCGCTCGACCTGCTCGACGGCGGCGGCGTTCGCCGCGACGAACGCGTGGTGGGTGTCCCACTCGCCCTGCACGAGCGCGTGCTGGATGAACAGCTGGCGCGCGACCTCCGGGTCGACGCCACCGTAGGGGACGGTGCGGCCGGCGACGATCGGCAGGCCGTAGAGCGTCACGCGCTCGGTGGCGACCGCGCCGCCGCGACGACGGTCCCAGCGCGGCTCGGAGTACGTGCGCTTGACGAGGTGGTCGGCGAGCGGCTCGATCCACTTCGGGTCGATGCGGGCGACCTCGCGCGCGAACAGCCGCGAGGTCTCGACGAGCTCGGCGGCCATGACCCAGTCGGGCTGGCGGCGTGACAGGGCGCTGCCGGGGAAGACCGCGAAGCGCGCGCCGCGCGCCCCGGCGTACTCGCGACGGGCCGCGTCGCGCATGCCGACGTGGGAGAGCAGGCCGGCGAGCAGCGCCTGGTGCACGTGGTTGCGGTGCGCGGGCGTCGCGTTGATGCGCAGCTTCATCTGCCGGGTGGCCTGGCGCAGGCGGGCGACGAGGTCCTGCCACTCGCGCACCCGCAGGAAGTGCAGGTACTCGTCGCGGCAGCGGCGGCGGAAGGCGCTGCGGGAGACCTCGCGCTGGAGGTCCTCGAGGTAGCGCCAGAGGTTGAGGAACGCGAGGAAGTCGGAGTCCTCGTCCTTGAAGCGGGCGTGCTGCTGGTCGGCCTGGGCGCGCAGGTCGGCGGGGCGCACGCGCGGGTCCTGGATCGACAGGGCGGCGACGATGACGATGACCTCGTCGAGCGCGTCGAGCCGGTCGGCCTCCAGGACCATGCGGCCCATCCGCGGGTCGACCGGGAGCTGCGCGAGGCGGCGGCCCAGCGGGGTGAGCTGCAGCGGTGCGCGCTCGTCGCGGCCGCGCGGGACGAGCGCGCCGAGCTCCTCCAGCAGCAGCACGCCGTCGCGGACCTGGCGGGCGTCGGGCGGGTCGAGGAACGGGAAGTCGGCGACCTGCCCGAGCCCGAGCGCCGCCATCTGCAGGATCACCGCGGCGAGCGAGGTCCGCAGGATCTCCGGGTCGGTGTAGGCGGGCCGCGCGTCGTGGTCGCGCTCGCTGTAGAGGCGGATCGCGATGCCGTCCGCGACGCGGCCGCAGCGGCCGGCGCGCTGCTTGGCGGACGCCTGGCTGATCGGCTCGATCGGCAGCCGCTGGACCTTCAGCCGCGAGCTGTAGCGGCTGATCCGCGCGGTGCCGGTGTCGACGACGTAGCGGATGCCCGGCACGGTCAGCGAGGTCTCGGCGACGTTGGTGGCGAGCACGACCCGGCGGTTGGTCTCCTGCGGGCCGCGGCGGAAGACGCGCTGCTGCTCGGCGGTCGAGAGCCGCGCGTAGAGCGGCAGCAGGTCGACGCGGTCCCCGAGCCGGCCGGCGAGGTAGTCGGCGGTGTCGCGGATCTCGCGCTCCCCGGAGAGGAACACGAGCACGTCGCCCTGGCGGGGGAGCTCCTCGATCGCGTCGCCGATCGCCTCGGTCTGGTCGCGGTCGCGGGTGCGTCCCGCGTCCTCGTCGTCCTCGTCGCCGTCGGGCGACGGGTCCTCGTCCTCCCCCAGCGGGCGGTAGCGGACCTCGACGGGGTAGGTGCGGCCCGACACCTCGATCACCGGGACGCCGCCGAAGTGCGCGCCGAAGCGGTCCGCGTCGATCGTGGCGCTGGTGATGATGAGCTTGAGGTCGGGGCGCTCCGGCAGGATCCGCGCGAGGTAGCCGAGGAGGAAGTCGATGTTCAGCGACCGCTCGTGCGCCTCGTCGACGATGATCGTGTCGTAGCGGCGCAGCAGCCGGTCGTGCTCGATCTCGGCGAGCAGCAGGCCGTCGGTCATGAGCCGCACGAGCGTCTCGTCGGTGGCCTTGCGCTCGAACCGCACCGCGTAGCCGACGACCCCGCCGAGCGGGGTGCCGAGTTCCTCGGCGATGCGGGCGGCGACGGTGCGCGCGGCGATCCGCCGCGGCTGCGTGTGGGCGATCGTGCCCTCCACCCCGCGCCCGAGCTCGAGGCAGATCTTCGGCAGCTGCGTCGTCTTGCCCGAGCCGGTCTCCCCCGCGACGATGACGACCTGGTGGTCGCGGATGGCTGCGAGCAGCTCGTCGTGCCGGGCGCTGACCGGCAGCTGCGGCGGATAGGTGATCGGGGGCACCGATGCGGCCCGCCGGGCCGCCCGGGCGGCGGTGGACGACGCGGGCACTGCACCGAGGATAGAAAAGCCGGTCCGGCGAGCCGGGCTGGCGCGCCGCCGCCCGACCAGCGAGGATGCGGGCATGAACAGGAACTTCACGAGGACGGCGGCACTGCTCGCCGGGACCGCGGCCCTGGCGATCGCCGGCTGCGGCGACGACGGCGAGAGCGGCGGAGGCGGGGACGAGCAGGACATCGAGGCGGTCGTCAGCAAGGCGCTGAGCACGACCGACCCCGAGGTCAAGTGCGTCGAGACGGTGACGAGCGGCTTCGTCACGGCCGTGTACGGGTCGGTCGACGCCTGCCGCACGGCGGAGACCCCGAAGCCCGACGACGATCCGCGCCCGACCGGCGCGTCGGTCTCGGACGTGCAGGTCGACGGCGACAAGGCCACCGCGCAGGTGACGGTGCAGGGCGGCGACAGCGACGGCGCGAAGGGCGAGATCAGCTTCGAGAAGGCCGACGGGGACTGGAAGGTCAGCGACCTCGGCGTCTCGTTCCTGCGGTCCCAGCTGACGACCTCGATCGAGCAGGGCAGCTTCGACGCGAGCGACGGGCCGCTGGCGGAGAAGTCCGTGCGCGACTGCGTCGGCGCCGGGTTCCAGAAGCTGGACGACGCCGCGTTCAAGAAGCTGGCCTACGCGGCGATCGGCGACAAGGAGCCGGACGCGAACTTCGTGAAGGTCATCACCGACTGCGCGGCGCAGGCGGGCGGCTCGGGCGCGAGCACCGGCGCCTCGGGCGCCGAGGAGGACTCGTCGGCATCGTCCGAGGACGCCTCGGGCTCCTCCGACGAGGACGTGTCGCTGCTGCGCAGCCAGTTCGAGTCGGGCATCCGGCAGTCGGCCGAGCGCGACGGCGCGAGCGCCGAGCAGATCGACTGCGTGCTCGAGGAGCTGCGCTCGACGATCAGCGAGGACGAGATCGTCGCGGCGGTCGGCCAGGACAAGGCCGTGCTGACCGAGCTCTCGCAGCGGACCGCGAAGGCGATCCAGGGCTGCGACTGACCGGGACTCAGGCGGCCGCGCGCTCCGCGGCCGCCGCCCAGTCGACCGTGACCCGGGTGGGGTCCTTGCGGTCGACGGCGACCGGGAGGATCGCGCCGGGGACGGTCAGCGCGACGGCGTAGTGCGGCAGCACCGCGCGGCGCACCGTGACCGCACGGCCTTCGAGCTGCAGGTGCAGGTCGACGTTCTCGGTCGGCATGCCGAACACCTCGACGGGCTCGACCGCGACGACGGCGGCCTCCGCGGCCGTGCCGCGCTCGAGGCGCCGTCGATCGATCCGCGCGTCGTCGATCCCCGGGGGCAGCGGTCGGCGCAGCGTGCGACCGGCCAGCACGGTCGCCCGGTCGCCCGGGTCGACGCCCTGGGCGCGCAGCGTCGCGCCCCAGTCGACGGCGACGCGGTCGCGGTGGTGCAGGGCCGTGACGGGCGTGCCGAGCGGCGCGCGCTCGGGGTGGGGCAGCAGCTGCTGGCGGACGGTGGCGCGGAACGGGCCGGCGTCCCCGTGGACCGTGAGCGAGATCCAGTGCTCGTCGGTGCTGTCGCCTCCGGAGCGCACGCGGTAGCCGTCCACCGTCGCGGGGCGGGCCTCGCCGTGGGCGACGAGCCGCGCCAGCCCGCGGTCGCGGCCCCCGGGCGTGAAGACGTCGAAGAAGACGCTGTCGACGACGTCCGCGAGGATGCCCATCGGGCGAACCTACGGTGCGGGTCCGCCCGGTGCCACGCCCCGAGACCGGGTCGAGACCGCTCAGGCCGACGGTGGCCGCACGGGGTGGCGGCCGGGGCGCTCCTCGAAGCCGCGGCGGCGCAGCAGGCCGCCGACGCCGAGGAACACGAGCGCGAGCACGAGCAGCGCGAGGCCGACCGCGACGACCGGGCCGCCGCCCAGGAGGGCGCCGAGCAGCGTGACGGTCGCCGGGACGGCGAGGAGGAGGAGCGCGAAGTGGAACGGGAATCGCGACGCGCGCTCCGGGGGCGGGACAGGCGCGGGAGCAGACATGTCCTGCGGCTACCCGGGGCGCACGCCGCGAACCGGCGGCCTACCGCAGCGTGACCGTCCGCGTGGTGGTCCGGCCCGCCTGGGTGACGGTGAGCGTCGCGCGCGCCCGGCGCAGTCGCCGCGCCTTGCCCTTCGCGGCGGCGGTGCGGTTCAGCCGCACGGTGAGGCGGCCCGCCGCGCGCGCGGTCGCGCTGCCGGTGGCGATGGTGACCGCACGGCGGCCCGACCTGCCCAGGACGCGGGCCGGGACGGTGAGGCGCGCGGTGACGCGCCCGGCGCGCCGGACGGTGACGGTGAACCGCAGCCCGCGCGTCGACGTGAGCGCCGCGGCGCTGAGGCCGGCCGACGGCACCGTGACGGTCGGCGCGGACGAGGTCGGCGTCGGGGCCGTCGTGGGCCCGCCGCCGCCCGGGATCGGGGTCGGAGTGGTCGGCGTCCCGGGCGTCGTCGGGGTGGTCGGCGCGGGCCGCGGGTCGATCGTCGCGCTGATCACCGCGGCGTCGGCACCGCCGATCGAGGGTGCGCTGCCGGTCGGGGAGATCACGACCGGCGGGGAGCTGAACTGGCAGGCGTCCGCCCCGGTGAACGTCGGGATCGGCGCGACCTTCACGCCGCCCTCGTCGTGCCAGGCGATGCGCGTGGAGTCCGGCGAGATCGAGACGTGGTCGGCCTTCCCGGTCGCGGGGATCGTGCAGCCGGCGGCGAAGTCCCCGGTGGCGGGCGGGCCGAACACGCTGATCGGCAGGACGTCGATCGCCTGCGAGACGAGCGTGCCGCCGTCGAACCGCTGCCGCGCGACGGCGAGCACCTTGCCGTCGGCGGACAGCTCGCTGCGGGTGAGGTCCTCCCCGGCGGGCGCCTGGAGCGTCAGGAACGGGTCGAACTCGCCGGACTGGCTGACGGGCGCCGACGGGACGTTCTGCTGCAGCGCGATCTGCGTGGAGGACGCGAGCACGAGGGTGCGCCGGCCGAACAGCGTCGCGTACTTGTTCCCGGTGACGCTGACCGGCTGCAGGCCCGTGAGGTTCGTGACGGGCTGGGCGTAGTAGCCGTAGGTCTGCGAGCTGAAGTTGAACGCGGTCTTCTGGAAGCTGTTGAGGATCAGCGCGCCGTCCGGGGTGAGGTCGAGCGACAGCGGATACACGTAGAACGGTCCGGCGCCGTCGTTGCCCAGCGCGCCGTCGAGCTCCTGCCCGCCGCTGCCCCGGGCGACCTGGCCGTTGGGCTCCCAGACGCGGAAGCGGCTGAGGTTCGCGATCTTGCCGGGCTCGTTGCGCACGCCGACGATCCGGCCGCCGTCGGCCATCGCGACGTCGAGGTACTTCTGGGTGACCGGGGCGCCGGAGCTGTCGGTGAACGTGAACTGCGGGCCGATCCGGGTCTTGCTCGTGCCGTCCAGCGCCGCGACCCAGACCGCGCCGTCGTCGACGTAGGCGACCGAGGCGGCGGCCCCGGCGGTGGTCGGGAGGGTCAGGAGCCCGGCGGCCAGGAGGGTGGTGGCGAGGCCGAGCGTGCGGGACGTGGGACGCATGCCCGCCAGCATGCACGCCGGGCGTCGCAGGTCCGTCTCAGGTCGGTCTCAGTCCGGCCGGGAGAGCTCGACGAGCTGGACCGGCTCGTCGACGAGCGCGTACTTGAGCGTCACCGCGCTGGCGTTGATCAGCCGCGTGGGGCCGAGCTGCCAGTCGCCGCGGCCCTCGTGGATGTGCCCGAAGACGCACAGCTGCGCGGCGGTCCGCCGGACGAGGTCGAGCTGTGCGGCGGAGCCGACGCTCATCCCGGTGCTCGTGCGGTCCCCGTACCCGGCGGGCGGCCCGTGGACGACGAGCACGTCGGTGTCGTCGGGCACGACGGCGAAGCGCTCGCGCAGGAACGTCTCGTCGGTGTCGCCCTTGGGGGCGTTGAACGCCCAGTCGAAGAACCACGGCTGCCACGGCGAGCCCCAGAACCGCACGCCGTCGATCGTCGTCCCCGTGTCCTGCAGGTACGTCCAGGGCAGGTCGGTCGGCACCGTCTCCGGGGCGCGCTCGAAGACGAAGTCGTGGTTGCCGGCGATCGCGACGACGTGCTCGGCGGGGACGGCCTGCAGCCAGGCGCGGAACGTCGTGTCGAGCCAGCGGGCCTGGAAGGCGACGTCGTGGTCGTGGGCGGGCGTGAGGTCCCCGGCGATCACGAGCACGTCGCACGGGGGGACGTCGGGCAGGAAGCCGTGGAGGTCGGCGGTCACCGCGAGGCGCATGGAGGCCACGCTACCCGCCCGCCTTCCAGGCGGCGTACGCCTGCGGCAGGCAGCGGGCGCACGGCCGGTACCCGCAGGCGATCGCCGCGGCCTCGTCGGCGAAGAAGACGCGGCCCGCCGCGTACGTGTCGCCGCGGGCGAGGGCGCGCAGCGCGCTCGGGCAGTCCAGGCGGCCGTAGCGGCGCCCGCGACGGGTGCCGCCGAGCGTCCCCGGGGTGGCGCTGCGGTACGGGCCGTCGGGTCCGAGCAGCGTGTACACGGCCCGGGCGGTCAGCCGGCGGAGGCGGCGTCCAGGGCCGCGAGGTCCTCGTCGCGCAGCTGCAGCTCGGCCATCGGCAGGAGCTCCTCGAGCTGCTCGACGGTGCGGGCGCTGGCGATCGGGGCGACGACCGCGTCCCGGGCGCGCAGCCAGGCGAGCGCGACCGCGCTGACGCTCGTGCCGTGCTCGGCGGCGACCGCGCGCAGCGCGTCCAGCGTGGCCCACGAGCGCTCCTGCCCGCCGTAGGTCTTGATCGCGCCCTTCGCGCGCGGCGTGCCCATGTCCGCGGCCTCGCTCTCCCGCGTGTACTTGCCGGTGAGGAACCCCATCGCCAGGCCGTAGAAGGGCACGACGGCGATGCCGTGCTCGACGCAGACGTCCTGCAGCTCGCCCTCGAACCCGGCCCGGTCCAGGAGGTTGTACTGGGGCTGCAGCACGCTGATCGGCGCGTACCCGTGCTCCTGCGTGACGGCGACCGCCTCGCGCAGTCGCGCGGCGCTGAAGTTCGAGAGGCCGACGTGCTTGATCTTCCCGGCGCGGACGAGCTCGTCGAACGCGCCGAGGCTCTCCTGCAGCGGCACGTCCTCGTCGTCGCGGTGCTGGTAGTAGAGGTCGATCGTCTCGACCCCGAGCCGCTCCAGCGACGCGTCGCAGGCGCGCAGGATCGACTCCGGCCGCAGGTTCGCGAGGTCGGCCTTGAAGTGCATGCCGACCTTCGTGGCGATGACGAGGTCCTCGCGGCCGCCGCGCGCGGCCAGCCAGCGGCCGAGGACCGCCTCGGACTCGCCGCCCGGATGGTCGGGCACCCACGAGGAGTAGACGTCGGCGGTGTCGACGAACGTGCCGCCCGCGGCGACGTAGCGGTCCAGGACGGCGAACGACGCGTCCTCGTCGGCGGTCCAGCCGAACACGTTGCCGCCGAGGCACAGCGGATGGACGTCGAGACCGGTGGAGGCGAGTGCGGGCATGCCGCGGACGCTACCGTGCGCGCTGCACGTGCCCGACCTGCTCCTCCTCCAGCACCAGGACGACGTCCCGCCCGGACTGCTCGGCGGCGTCCTCGCCGCGCGCGAGGCGGCGGGCGGCCCGCGCGTGCGGACGGTTCGCGTCGACGCCGAGCCGCTGCCCTCCCCCACCGCCGGGGAGCGGATCGTCGTGCTGGGCTCCTACGCCTCCGCGGTCGGGACGGGCTCGCAGCCGTGGGTCGCCGACGAGGTCCTGTTCCTGCGCCGCGCCGCGCTGGCCGGGGTGCCGATCCTCGGCATCTGCTTCGGCCATCAGGCGCTCGCCGCGGCGCTCGGCGGCGCGGTGCACCGGCTCGACCGCCCGCAGGTCGACTGGGTGACGCTGGCCAGCGCCGACCCGCAGGCGGTGCCGCCGGGCCCGTGGCTCGCGTTCCACGAGGACGCGGTGACCCCGCCGCCGCGCGCCCGCGTGCTCGCGCAGGACGCGGGCGGCGTGCAGGCGTTCGCGGCGGGACCGCATCTGGGCGTGCAGTTCCACCCCGAGGCGACCGCGGAGATCCTCGACGGCTGGATCGCCGCGGACCGTCGTGACCCTCGCCCGTACGACCCGGACCGGGTGCGCGCCGGGTTCGCGACGCACGGCCCGGCCGCGGCGCGCGCCGCGCTGCGGCTGTTCTCGCGCTGGCTCGGCCCGGTCGGCTGAGGGCGGGACCGGGCGCCCGGTAGCGTCCGGGCGATGCTCATCCCCGGCGCCCCGCAGGACGACGACCTCCTCGAGCTGCACGCGCGGACGCTGGCCGCGAGCGTGCCGGAGGGCACGGTGTGGCTGGACGCGCACACGCACATCGGCCAGAACGACCCGGACGGCGTCACCTGCACGCGCGAGGAGGTGCTGGCCGGCCTGGACCGTGCCGGGCACGCGGGCGCCGTCGTCTTCCCCACGCACGAGCCGGACGGGTACGCGGCGTTCAACGCCGCGGTCCGCGCGGACGCCGCGGCCTCCGGCGGCCGGCTGCGCACGCTCGTCCGCGTCGACCCCGGCCACCCGGACGCCGTCGAGGAGGCCCGCGCCGGGCTGGAGGCGGGCGCGGTGGGCGTGAAGCTCCACCCGCGCTCGGACGCCTTCGGCCTGCCGCACCCGACGGTCGACGCGCTCGGCGACCTGCTCGGCGAATGGGGCGTGCGCAGCGGCCGCGATCCGATCCTGCTGTTCCACGCGGGCCGCGGGATCCCGGCGCTCGGCCCGTCGGCCGTGGCGCTGGCGGAGCGCCACCCGAACGTGCGGCTGATCCTCGCCCACACGGGCGTGTCCGACCTCGGGCTCGTCGCCGAGCCCGCGTCGCGGCTGCCGAACCTCTGCTTCGACACCTCCTGGTGGCAGGTCGACGACATGCTGCAGATGTACGCGACGATCCCGCCCGGGCAGATCCACTACGCGTCCGACATGCCCTACGGCGGTGGCGTGTTCGCGTCGCTGGCGCTGATGCGCTGCGCCGTGCAGGCCGGGCACGGCCCGGACGTGGTCGCCGCGATGGCGGGCGCGCAGCTGCAGCGGGTCCTCGACGGCGAGCCGCCGCTGGACCTCGGGCCGGCGCCGGGCGAGGCGGTCCTCGCCGACGATCGGCCGCTGATCGCCCGGCTCGCGTCGCGGCGCGCGATCTCCTACCTGGGGATCGCGTCGCTGGGCTCGTTCCACGGCGGCCCGGTCGAGGAGCCGCTGTCGCTCGCGCGGCTGGCGTGCGCCACCGACACCGGGGACCCGGTCCTCGCGCTCGTCGACGCCCTGTGCGAGCGCGCGCAGGAGCGGATCGCCGCCGCCGGGTCGACGCCCGCGCCGATCGGCGAGCAGGCCCGCCCGCACCTGCCGGGCCACGCGCCCGGGATCGCCGCGCTGCTCGCGGCGGGCATCGTCGCCGGCACGCCGCGCGCCGGGGCCTGACCGCGTCGCGGGCTACGCCAGGGCGGGCTCGCGCGGCGCGGGGGCCGCGCCGTCCGGCGTGGTGCCGGGACGCGGCTGCCCCGACCGGGCCGCGACGCCGCCGCCCCCGGGGAACGACAGGCGCAGGATCTTCTTCCCGACCGACCGGTACTGCGGCCCGAGCCGCCCCGAGTGGTACGGCAGCCCCCAGCGCTCGCAGACCGCGCGGACCTGGGGGGCCATCGACGCGTAGCGGGACGCGGGGATGTCCGGGAACAGGTGGTGCTCGATCTGGTGGGAGAGGTTGCCGGTCATCACGTGGAAGAGCGGGCTGCCCTCGAGGTTGCAGGAGCCCAGCAGCTGCCGCACGTACCAGCCGCCGCGCGACTCGGTCTCGAACTCCTCCTCGGTGAACGTGAACGTCGAGGCGGGCTCGGGGATGTGCCCCATGAACACGATCGTGTGGACCCACACGTTGCGGGCCGCGTTGGCGGCGAGGTTGGCGGCGACCGCGCGCCGGAACCCGCGACGGCCGGCGAGCGCGGGGAAGACGACGTAGTCCTTGGCGACCTGCGCGGCGGCCTTGCGCACGAACGCGCGGATCTCCTCGCGGGCGCGCTCGCGCGTCTTGCGCCCGTCGCGGACGGCGTCGAGCTCCATGTCGTACAGGGCGATGCCCCACTGGAAGGTCAGCGCCATGCCGATGCCGTACAGCGGCTGGAGCAGGTAGACCGGGTGCCACGGCTGCTCGGGATCGACGCGCATCGCGCTGTAGCCGAGGTCGCGGTCCTTGCCCAGGACGTTCGTGTACGTGTGGTGCTGGAAGTTGTGGCTGTGCTTCCACGACTCCGCGGTCGAGGCGGCGTCCCACTCCCAGGTGGTCGAGTGGATCGCCGGGTCGTTCATGAAGTCGTACTGGCCGTGCATCACGTTGTGGCCGATCTCCATGTTCTCCAGCGCCTTGGCGACGGCCAGGACGGCGGCCCCGGCGACCGCGGCGGGCCGCCAGCGGGCCCCGAGCACGAGCGCGCGGCCGGCGACCTCGAGGCCGCGCTGGGTGGCGACGACGCGGCGGATGTAGGTCGCGTCGCGCGTGCCGAGATCGGCGCGGACGGCATCGCCGATGGCGTCGAGCTCGCGGGCGATCTGGTCGAGGTCCTCAGGGCTCAGGTGGCGCATCGCGGCCGGACGCTAGCGACGAGGACGCCCGCGCGCGCTGGGGCTGACCCCCGGTCTCCCCCGACCGTCGGACCCCCTCCGCGACGGTTGGCGCGGATTGCCGCCGGTTCTGGCGCGCTCCCGCGTTGCAGCGGTGAGCGACCGATGCCCGACATCCCGCACGAGAACCGCTTCACCTGGCCGCTCCGCTGTGGGAGCATGCGCCCCGTGGGTCGGGGGTTCTCGAGAGGGGCGTCAGGGACGGCGGTCGTGCTGGCCGTGCTGGCCCTGCTCGCGCCCGCCCTCGCGCTCGGCGGACCGGCGCTCGGCGGCCGCGTCTCGGCCGGCTCCGAGCGGCCCGATCTCCTCTACGGGACCGACCTCGCGGACGTGCTCGCGGGCGGCTTCAACGACGACCGGCTGTTCGGCCTGCGCGGCGACGACGAGCTCTACGGGGACTCCGGCAACGACCGGCTGTCGGGCAGCTCCGGTGCCGACCGGCTCAACGGCGGGTCCGGAAACGACCGCGTCGAGGGCGGCCACGGCAACGACATCCTCGACGGCGGCGACGGGGACGACGTCCTGCGGGCGGGCTTCGGGGACGACTTCGTGGTCGAGCAGGGCCAGGGCAACGACAAGCTCCTGGACGGCGGCCCGGGCGACGACTACATCGACGGCCACCGCGGCGACGACCCGCTGATCCTCGGGGGCGAGGGCGACGACGTCCTGCGCGGCGGGCGCGGCGCCGACAAGCTCTACGGCGGCCCGGGCGCCGACCGGCTGGACGGCGGCAGCGCCCCGGACCTCGTCGACGGCGGGGACGGCGACGACCACCTCTTCGCCTCCGGGGAGGGCGACGTCGTCCTCGGCGGGACGGGCGACGACGAGATCCTCGCCACCGACGCGCTGCGGATCGACTGCGGCCCGGGAGCCGACCGCGTGACGCTGCAGGCCGGGTCGCGCGCGGAGC
This sequence comes from Paraconexibacter algicola, assembly GCF_003044185.1. Classification (GTDB taxonomy): domain Bacteria; phylum Actinomycetota; class Thermoleophilia; order Solirubrobacterales; family Solirubrobacteraceae; genus Paraconexibacter; species Paraconexibacter algicola. Next base: position 2,292,055 of record NZ_PYYB01000001.1, on the reverse strand, counting down.
TCGTCGACTGCGAGACGGTCTTCCACCCGGCGCGGGTCGACCTGCCGACCGACCCGCTGCTGTTCGGCCCCCGCAACGCGGGCTTCGACACGGGCGGCCCGCAGGCCGGCAGCTCCGGGTCGCTGTCGGGCGGGCTGACGCAGAACATCCTCCCCGGCGGCCCGAACCGCGACCACATCATCGGCACCGACCGCGAGACCGATCTGCTGCCGAGCGCCGACCTGCTGCTGGGCGGCGGCGGCGACGACGTCCTCGAGGGGCTCGGCGGCAACGACCACCTCGAGGGCGAGCCGGGCAACGACCTGCTGCTCGGCGGCCTCGGGGACGACCTCCTCTACGGGCGCACCGGCAACGACCGCCTCGACGGCGGCCCGGGCGACGACCTGCTCGAGGGCGGACGCGGGCACGACATCCTCCGTGGCGGCGACGGGCGCGACCGGCTCAACGGCGGCATCCACGGGGACCGCATCTACGGCGGCCGCGGCGACGACATCGTCGTGGCGATGGGCGGCGGCGCCGACGTGATCGACTGCGGCCCGGGCCGCGACAAGGCCTACGTCGACTCGACCGACCGCGTGCGCAACTGCGAGATCACCGCGCGGTCGCGCAAGAAGGTCCTGCGCCGCAAGTAGGGCGGCTCAGCTGCCCATCGTGCGGCGCAGCGCGAGCACCGACAGCGCGGCGCCGACGAGCGCGAGCACGAACAGCCCGAAGCCCGTCACGCCGACGAGCGAGGTGACGAACAGCACGACGGAGGCGAGGCTGAAGCCGCCCGAGGCGAGCGTCAGCTGGTAAGCGCGCTTCTCGCGCTGGCGACGGGTGATGTTGGCCATGGTCCACGGAGGCTACGCCACGGCGCCCGCCGCCTCGACCGGTCGTGCGCCCGGCCCGGTCAGCGGCGCGGGTCGAGCGCGGCCGCGAGGATCGCGACGTCGTCGCGCGGCGCGCCCGCCGCGGCGAGACGGGCGATCTCCTCGAGCGCCCGGGTGACCCCGTGCGGCCCGCCGGGGCGGGCGGACAGCACGTCCTGGGCGAGCCCGGCGCTGCCGCGGACCGCGGAGCGGCTGGCCTCGGTGATCCCGTCGGTGAAGATCGCGACGACGTCCCCGGGAGCGAGCGTCGTGCGGCCCTGCTCGGGCTCGATCTCGTCGAGCACGCCCACGACCGGCCCCGTGTGCTCGAGCACCTCCACGCCGTCGGCGCGCAGCACGAACGGGGAGGGATGCCCCGCGGTCGAGTGGGTGAGCGTCCCGTCACGCGGGTCCAGGCGCAGGATCGCGAGCGTGACGAAGCGGTCGTCGTCGCGCTGCTGGCGCAGCGACGCGTTGAGGCCGATCAGCACCGCCGCCGGGTCGATCAGCCAGGGGGCGAGCGCCCGCACGGTGTAGCGGGCCTGGGCGGTCAGCGCGGCCGCCTCGACGCCCTTGCCGCAGACGTCGCCGACGACGAGCAGCCAGGTGCCGTCCGGCAGCGCGAACACGTCGTAGAAGTCGCCGCTGACCTCGCCGCCGGCGGCGGGCAGGTAGCGGACCGCGAGCGCGACGTCGGGGATCCGCGGCAGCCGCTCGGGCAGCAGCGACTCCTGGAGCGTGCGGGCGGCCTGGGCGCGGTCGGCGAACAGCAGCGCGGCGTCGACGGCCAGCGCGACGCGGCGCGCGATCTCGTCGAGCAGGGCGAGGTCGCCGCTGCGCGGCCCGCGGCCGGGCCGCCAGACGAACGTCATGGCCCCGAGCGCGCGCTCGGAGCGGGCGAGCGGCAGCGTCAGCAGCCGCCGGCCGTCGCGGGCCGCCTCGCGGGCGGGGTCGAGCAGGTGCGGGAGCACGGACGCCGCCCCGCGCCGGGCGGTGCGCCCGGCGAGGTCGACGACGTCGATGGCGACCGCGTCGGCGAGCCGGCCCGCGACGAGCTCGGCGACGTGGTCGAGCGTCGGGTCGAGCGTCAGCGAGGACTCCAGGACGCCGCTGATGTCGGCGAGCAGGCTCGCGCGGTCCAGGGCGGTCTGGAGGTCCACGCGGGTGGCCTCCCCCGTCTCCCGCGCCGCGACCGCGGCCTGCAGCGAGGCGGCGTGGTCGAGCGCCAGCGCGACGCGGCGCGCGACCTCCTCGGCGAGCGCGAGGTCGTCGGTGCCCTCGTGGAAGTCGGGCTCGTGGGAGCCGAACGTCATCACCCCGTGGTCATGACCGCGCGCGCTGATCGGAGCGACGATGCTGCTGCGCAGCGCGAAGCCCAGCCGGGACTCCCGGTCCTCGGGGGCGCCCGCGTCGGCGAACGTCTCGGCGTCGTGGCGCAGCAGGACGGCCTGCCCGTCGCGCAGCACGTCGAACAGCGGCGAGTGCTGCTGCGGGCCGGCCAGGCGCCGGGCGACCTTCTCGCGCTCGGGGTCGCGGTGCGCGAGCACGGCACGGTCCAGGCCGCCCTCCCCGTCGAGCAGGTCGATGACGCAGACGTCGCCGAGCCACGGGATCGTCGCGCGGGCGATCTCCTCGAGCGCGTCGGTGGGGTGCTCGGCGGCGGCGGCGAGGCGCCCGACCTCGGAGAGGATCGAGGTGGCCTGCTCGGCGCGGACCCGGTCGTCGATCGACAGCGCGGTGCCGTGGTAGCCGATGACGGTGCCGTCGGCATCCCGGCGGGGCTCGCCGCGGTCGAGGATCCAGCGGTAGCGGCCGGTCGCGTCGAGGATCCGGTACTCGTGGTCGAACGGCAGCTCGCGCCGGTAGGCCTCGAGCGCGAGCGCCCGCACGCGCTGCACCTCGTCGGGGTGCACGCCCTCCATCCAGCCGAGGCCGAGCTCCTGCTCGAGCGTGCGTCCACGGAACGCGAGCCACGCCTCGTTGCAGAACTCGAGGTGCCCGTCGGCCGTGCCCGACCAGGTGAAGATCGTCGTGAGCTCGGCGAGGACGCCGAACCGCTCCCGCGTGCTCATCGCTCCTGGGGCGGGAGGGCGTCGAACGCCGCGAGCGCCGCGCCGCGCGTCGGGTAGGAGGTCATGGCGCGCAGCCGGCGATCGGCGAAGCGGAACAGCCAGCAGGGCTGGACGTCGACGTGCAGGTCGCGGGAGCGGACCTGCAGGGCGCCGCTGACGAGCACGTGGTGCTCGCCGAGCTCGTCGATCTCGAGGACCTGGTGCTCGCGGGCCTCGCCGCGGCGGCCCTCCTCCTGGAGGAACTCCATGAACTCGCGGCCGACGAAGCTGCGGCCGGGGACCATCGGCGTCCACACGACGTCCTCCGGGACCCGGTCGAAGAAGGCGGACGCGCCCTCGGTCTCGTAGACGCGGAACAGGTCGCGCGTGAGGTCGGCTCTCCAACCCATGCTGCATCGAGGCTACCGGGGTTGTCGATCTGCGCGCGCGTACGCAAGACTCGCGGCGTGCCCGTCACCCTGCGCTGCGGCGACCTCGAGACCACCTGGCTGCCGGAGCACGGGATGGTCGGCGCCTCGCTGCGCCACCGGGGCGGCGAGCTGCTCGGCCAGCGCGGCGGCCTCGACGCGTACCTGGCGAAGGGGTCGGCGTTCGGGATCCCGCTCCTGGCCCCGTGGGCCAACCGGCTCGACGGGCTGCGCTACGGGGACGTGAGGCTCGACGCGGCGACCGTCAAGGGCGGGGACGTCGGGCTGCCCAAGGACGGCGGTGGCGTGCTCGTCGGCCGGGAGTGGACGGTGCGGGAGCGCAGCGAGCACCGGCTGCGTGCCGCCGTCACCGCGGACGAGGCGCTGCTGGCGGTGTTCCCGTTCCCGCACGAGCTCGAGGTGACGGTCGAGCTGCGCGGCACCGGCCTCGAGGTGATCACCGTGCTGACCGCGACGGGGGACGCGCCGGTGCCGGTGGCGTTCGGCTGGCACCCGCTGTTCACGCTGCCCGGCGTGCGCCGGGACGGCTTGCAGGTGACGCTGCCGGTCAGCCGGGAGCTCGTGCTGGACGACCGCGGGATCCCCGACGGGCGGCGTCAGACGGTCGTGATCGCGCCGGGCGCGCTGGACGAACGAGACCTGGACGCCGAGTACGACGGCTGGGACGGGGACGTCGTGCTGCGCGGTGGCGGCCGCGAGCTGCGGGTGCGGTTCGCGGCGGCGGACGGCTACCCGATCGGCCACCTGTGGGCCCCCCGCGGCGAGGACTTCCTCGCCTGGGAGCCGATGACCGCGCCGACGAACGCGCTCGTCAGCGGCGTCGGGCTGCAGCACGCGGCGCCCGGCGAGCGGTACACCGCCACCTTCTCGGTCGCGGTGCGCTCGATCTCCTGAAGCGCGGGCGAAGAACGCGTCCAGGCCGCCTGGACCGCGACTCCAGCCACGGGCGCCTCGTGCCGAGGACCTCCTCATGCTCTCTCGCGCAACCGCGCTGCTCGTCGCCGTTCTCCTGCTCGGCCTGCTCGGTCCGGCCGCCGTCGCCTCCGCGCAGCGGCACGTGCCCGACGATCCGGGCAGCGAGGAGATCCCGTGGTGGGAGGAGGACGACCCCGACGCGCCCGTCCAGGACGTGACGCCCCCGCAGAGCGACCCGGGGACGGGCCTGGACGACCTGCCGCTGCCCGGCGTCACCGACGGCGACCTGCCGGTCGACGACGAGCCGGAGGTCGAGCCCGAGCCGCTGCTGCCGACGATCCCCGTGCCGACGACGAAGACCATCCCCGGGACGGTCGCGTACGTGCGCCGGGACGGGAAGGCGGCGATCCCGCGCGGCGCCCCGAAGCGCGTGCGGCAGCTGATCGCCGCGGCCAACGAGATCGTCGGCAAGCCGTACAAGTGGGGCGGCGGCCACGCGAAGCTGAAGGACCGCGGCTACGACTGCAGCGGCGCGGTGAGCTACGCGCTGATCCGCACCGGGCTGCTGCGCGCGCCGCTGGTGAGCGGGTCGCTGGCGCGCTGGGGCAGCCGGGGCGCGGGCCGCTGGGTGTCGGTGCACGCCAACCGCGGGCACGTGTACCTCGAGGTCGCCGGGCTGCGCCTGGACACGAGCGCGGTCGGGGACCGCGGCGGGCGCAAGGGCGTCCGCTGGCGCCCGGTCATCGGGCGGCGCGGCGGCTTCACGAGCCGCCATCCCGCCGGGCTCTGACGCCGTGCGGCGCCACGCCGGACCTGCCTGCCCCCAGGCGGTCCGGCGCGGCGCCGCCGTGCGTCGTCAGCCGGCGGCCGCGGCCGGAGGCCGCAGCTCGTGCGCCGGTGCGTCGTCGCGGGCCGCCGTACCGGCTCCGAGGTCGACGGTGTTGAGGCGCTCGGCGAGCAGCTCGACGAGCAGCCGGTCGGCGGCGAGCTCCTCGTCGGGGGTGAGGGGGAACGGCTCTTCGGGGGGCATGTCCCGTTGATCGTCAGAAGTGGTGAACGGTGCATCGGACGTCCGTCCACCCACCTCAAGACCCCTGGTGGCCGCCCGACGCGCCGAAAAGCGGTTCGGGGTCACCGCGGCGACACGCTAGGATTGTGCGGATCATGACGAAGCTCAGCCCCCAGCAGCAGCGACAGGCGGACGCCCGGGCCAAGAAGCTCGAGGAGATGGAGGCGCAGATCGAGAGCGGCTCCCTCACCGTCCGTCAGATGACCCCCGAGGAGCGGGCGAAGTACCCCAAGCCCGAGCCGCGTCCCGAGGGCGAGAAGAAGCGCCGGGGGCGCCGCAGCTGACCGTCAGTGGGCGTGCCCTGCGTGGGCGTCGCCCAGCAGCTCGGTCGGCACGCGCCGTGCGAGCGCGACCGCGACCGCGGTCGTCAGCGGCACGGCGCACGCCAGCCCGATCGAGCCGACGAGCAGCGCCGTGACCTCCTGGGCCACGATCTCGCGGTTCACCGCGTCGCCGAGGCTCGTGCCGACCGTGGAGAACACGAGCAGGATCGGCAGCGCCGCCCCCGCGTAGGCCAGCGCGAGCGTGTTGACCGTCGCGGCGAGGTGGTCGCGGCCGACGCGCAGCGCCTCCGCGTAGAGGGTGCGCGCGGGCATCGACGGGGCGGCCCGGCGCAACGCGGCGACGACGGACGCCTGGCTGACGGTGACGTCGTCGAGCACGCCCAGCGCGCCGATGACCATGCCGGCGAGCAGCAGCCCCTGCGGCTCGATCTCCCCGTCGGAGGCGACGCGCAGCACGAACGCCTGCTCGGAGACCAGGCCGGTGAGCTGCACGGCGTCGACCGCGAGCGTCGCGAGCAGCGCGGTCAGCACCAGCGTGCAGGCCGAGCCGATGATCGCCGCGAGCGTCATCGAGCTGGCGCCGTGGGCGAGCGCGAGCGTGACGAGCAGGATCGCCAGCGCCCCGACGAGCGCGACCGCGATCGGCGGCCGCCCGTCGAGGATCGCGGGGACGACGAAGGTCGCGAGCAGCGCGAGGCTCGCCCCCAGGCCGATCAGCGCGAGCAGCCCGCGGCGGCGCGCGAGCACGACGATCACGACGGCGAACAGCAGCGACAGCAGCAGCAGCGGCGCGCGCCGGTCGTAGTCGAGGAACACCCAGGGCGGCGTCGCCCCCTCCCCCGCCCCGACGGGCACGGCGGGCACGACGCGGATCCGCGCGCCCGGCTCGGGCAGCGGGGTCAGCGCGTCGCCCGCGAACGTCGCGGTGCTCGCGCGCCCGTCGAGCTCGATGCGCAGCGTGCGGCAGCCCGGGCCGAGCTCCGGACGGCAGCCGTCGGTGCCGACCGCCACCACCTCCGCGCCGCGCGCGTCCGCCCCGGGGCTCGAGCCCGCGACCGCGCCGTCACCGGGCCACAGGACGAACAGCCCGAGGGCGGTGGCGGCGGCGATCACCCCGACGGCGGTGAGCGCGAGCCGGCCGGCCGGGATCGCCCACAGCGCGCGCAGCGCCTCGGCGCGCGCGTCGAGCGCGCGCCGCAGGCGGGCGATCACAGGCGGGTCGCGCCGAGATTGCGCGTGACGGTGCGCCCGCCGGCGGTCGCCCGGATCCGGACCAGGTAGGTCCCGGGGCGCAGCCCGGCGGCGCGGACCGTCAGGCGCTGCGTGGCGCCGGCCCGGCGGGTGCGGTCGCCGAGCGTGCGCACGACCCGGTCGCGTGCGTCGCGCAGCTCGACGCGCACGCGCGCGTCGCGGTTGAGGCGCAGGCTCACCCGCAGGGCGGTGCCGCGCGTCCCGCCGAACGCGGTGCGGTCGAGCTTCGCCTTGGCGATCGTGCCGCACGAGCGCGGCGCCTCCGGGGCGGCGGCGCCGACGAACCGCCCGGCGCGGCGCACGAGCGCGATCCGCCGGGTGTCGACCGTCGTCGTCCCGCGCAGCGCGCGCACGCGCACGAGGTAGGAGCCGTCGAGCGCGCCGCGCCCGTCCCAGCGGAAGCTCGCGCTGCGCCGGAAGCGGGCCGCGGGGGCGTTGGCGATCGCGCGACGGCCCGCGGACTGGCGGAACACGTCGACCGCGAAGGTGGTCCCGGCGGTGCGCGGCAGCGTGACGCGGACGCCGCGCCCGTCGGGCAGGACGGCGAAGCCGCGCAGCGCGGTCGGCACCGTGCACGAGCCGGCGACGCGCGGCAGCGACGAGAACGCCTCGTCGAGCACGCGGCCCTGCGCCTGCGCGGGCGGGCGGCTGCCGAACAGGGCCATGACGGTCGGGGCGACGTCGACCTGCTCGGAGGACCCGGGGTTCTCGACCGTGTCGCTGAAGCGGACGGGGTCGACCTTCTCGGAGGCGATCGCCTGCTGGCGGATGCGCGGGTCGCCGCCGACGATCGCGAACATGTGGTCGAGCGTCTGCGGCGCGCCGTGGTTGCCGCTGAGCGGGTTGATGCCGCCCGGGATCCCGTCCCCGAACTTCTCGGTGGGCTTGGCGGTGACGAGCAGGTCACCGGTCCGCTCGCCGGCGATCTTCCAGCCCGGGTGGACGCCGTCGAGGGTGTGGCGGGTGTCCCCGTCGGCGGCGTTGGGCAGCCGGTACAGCGCCTCGTCGACGCGCGGGTTGGTCAGGGCGGCGGCGCGCAGGCGGGCGAGCAGCGCGTCGCGGTCGGGCCGGTTGCGGTCCTTGAGGTAGACCATGTTGACGCTGCCGTTGAGGACGATCTCGACGGCGTCGGCGTCGGCGCCGAACGACGAGGCGATCGCGTTGGGCGCGAGCTTCGTGGTCGTGTCCATCGAGTGGTCGGAGACGACGAAGATCGTCGTGCGGTCCCACAGGCCGAGCTGCTTCTGCTGGGCGACGAAGCGGCGCAGCTGCTGGTCGGCGTTGCCGATCGCGGTCTCGTACACGGGGCCCGCGCCGGTGAAGTGGCCGAGCTGGTCGATCGTGGGGAAGTTCACGAACGTGAGGTTCGGGCGGCGCGTGGCGCCGTCGGCGGGGACGCCCTCGCGGACGGTGCGCAGGACCTCGTCCATGACGACGACGTCGTTGGTGTAGCGCTGCACCGGGTCGACGGCGACGCTGCGGCAGTACGGGGGATCGTCGGATGAGCCCTCGCAGGGCGCCCACAGGTGGTCGGCGTCGTAGGCCTGCGGGTCGACGGTGCGGGTCGAGAAGATCCGGCCGAGCTTGGGCTTGCCGAAGATCCCGGCGGTGACGACGTCGGGCGCCTGGCGCTTGAGCGCCGCGAAGAACGTCTCGGCCAGCAGGCAGGTGGACGCCTCGCCGCTGGTGACCATCGGGCCGTTCGGGTCGCCGCCCTCCGCCGGGCAGGTCCGGCGCGCGGCCTCGTCGTAGACGGCGAACGTGTTGCCGGGGATGCCGGACCGCTCGCCGTAGGCGCCGGTGGCCATGGCGGTGTGGTTGGGGTTCGTCTCCGAGACCATGATCCCGCGCGAGTCGCGGTAGTAGGTCGAGCGGGCGCCCTCCTCGCCGCGGACCATCGAGGCGAGGAACGGGGCGCGGCCCTGGTCGATCGCGCGGTCGCCGTCGGTGGCGTCGAAGGAGAAGACGTAGACGAGCGGGCGGGTCGCGTCGTCCTGCGGGCCCTGGCCCTGCGCGTCGGCGCTGCGCGGGCCGGAGCGGTCCGGCGGCACGCCGACGGCGAGTGCCACGAGGGCCAGGACGGCCAGGAGCGGGAGCAGGAGACGGGCCACGGGACGGGAGTATCCCGCCCCGGCAGGCTCAGGTGGTGATCACACCGTGATCCGGGACGCCGCGTCCAGCGGCCAGCGCACGCCGGTCAGCTCCTCCGACAGCGTCCACAGGCGCGCGGCGACGTCGGCGTCCTTGGCGGCGTCGGTGCGGCCGACGAGCTTCGGCGTGCCGCGCAGCTCGAACGGGCCGTTGGGGCCGACGTAGCTGTCGCCGGGGATGTCGGCGACGGCGGCGTGCACGGTGGGCAGGGCGCCGGCGGCGTCGTCCTGGGCGACGATGCGGTTGCCGATCGCCATCAGCGCGCCCTGCAGGCGGCTGCCGGTGTGGCCCTGCAGGTGGGTCGCGCTGTAGCCGGGGTGCGCGGCCGTCGCGATGACGGGCGAGCCCGCGGCGGCGAGGCGGCGCTGCAGCTCGCTGGTGAAGAGCAGGTTGGCGAGCTTCGACTGGCCGTAGGCGCGCCAGCGGTCGTAGCTGCCCGGCTCCTCCCAGTTGAGGTCGTCGAGGCGGATGCGCCCGGCGCGGTGGGCGGAGGAGGCGACGGAGACGACGCGGGCGGTCACGCGCGACAGCAGCAGGTTCGTCAGCGCGAAGTGCCCGAGGTGGTTGGTGCCGATCTGCATCTCGAAGCCGTCGGCGGTGCGCTGCTCGGGCAGCGCCATGACGCCGGCGTTGTTGACGAGGACGTCGATCGTGTCGCCGTCCCCGAAGCCCTCGGCGAACGCGCGGACGGAGGCGAGGTCGGCGAGGTCGAGCCGGCGGACCTCGGTCGAGCCGGGGAGGGTGTCGGCGACGGCCTGCCCCTTGGCGACGTCGCGGACGGCGAGGACGACGTGCGCGCCGGCGGCGGCGAGGTGGCGGGCGGCGGTGGCGCCGATGCCGCTGCTGGCGCCGGTGACGACGATGGTGCGGCCGGACTGGTCGGGGAGATTGGCGGAGAGCCAGGAGGAGGTGGACATGCCGCCAATGTAGCCACTGCAAACAATGGTGTCAATGACAACTTCAGGGCTCCGCGCGGTAAACTGCCCGGCGTGGCGACCCGCCCCTACCACCACGGCAACCTCCGCGAGGAGCTGCTCGACCGCGCGCTCGACACGGTGCGCGACCGCGGGGTCGCCGCGCTGTCGCTGCGCGAGGTCGCCCGTGACGCCGGGGTCAGCCACGCCGCCCCGCGCCGCCACTTCCCCGACCGGCAGGCGCTGCTCGACGGCCTCGCCCAGCGCGGCTTCGAGCGCCTCCGCACGACGCTCGAGGCGGCCGCCGGCGACGGCCGCGGCCCCTACGCGGCGCGGCTGGAGCGGGTCGCCCAGGCGTACGTCGGGTTCGCCGTGCGCGACGCCGCGCTGCTCGAGCTGATGTTCGCGGCGAAGAAGCTCGACCCCGACGGCCCGCTGCACGAGGCCGCCGAGCAGGCGTTCGCGGTGATGCTCGAGCTGCTCGCCGAGGGCCGGGTCGACGGGGAGCTCGCGGGCGCGGTCGACGACGCGGTCGCCGTGCTGTTCCCGCTCCTGCACGGGCTCGCGTCGCTCGCCGGGGCCGGGATGCTGGAGACCGACGACCTCGACGCCACCGTCGCCACCGCGCTGCGCGGCGCGCTGACCGGGCTGCGGCCGCGATGACCGTCGCCGTCGCCGACGCCTTCCGGGACTGGCTGGCCTGCGCGGTCGCCGGGACCGACAGCCGCGCCGTCCGCGCCGCAGCCGCGACCGCGGACGACGTCACCGTGCTCGGCACCGCCGGGCACGTCCTGGACTTCGACGACACCTACGGGCCCGGCCTCGCGCACCTGAGCGCCGCCGTCGCCCCCGCCGCGCTGGCGCTCGCCGCACAGCAGGACGCGCCGGTCGGCGCGCTGCTCGACGCGTACGCCGCCGGGGTCGAGGCGATGGCCGCGCTGACCGCGGCGTCGCACCCGGCGCTCTACGACGGCGGCTGGCACCCCACCGCGGTCGGCGGCGTGCTCGGCGCCGCCGTCGCGGCCGCGGCCCTGCTGGGCGCCGACGCGCGCGCCGCCGGCGCCCTGGCGCTGCTGCGCGCGGGCGGGCTGCGGGCCGCGTTCGGCAGCGACGGCAAGGCGCTGCAGGTCGGGCTCGCCGCCGCCGACGGGGTCCGCGCCGCGCAGCTCGCCGCCGCGGGCGCGACGGTCGGCGCGAGCGCGGTCGAGCGCGGCGCCGCGGGCTTCGAGGAGGCGTTCGGCGCGACCTTCGCGAGCACCGCCGAGAGCGAGCGGCCCAGCGCCTTCGACGAGCTGTGGATCAAGGCGTACCCGTGCTGCCTGCAGACCCACGGGGCGATCGAGTGCGCGGTCGAGGCGGCGGGCCGCGGGGTGACGCTCGCGGGCCCGCGGCTGCGGACCGTGACGATCGTCGTGCACCCGGTGTCGCGCCGGGCGGCGGCGCTCGACGACGTCACCGACGGCCTGGCGGCGAAGTTCTCCATCCCGTACTGCACGGCGTTCGCGCTGCGCCACGGCCGCGCGCCCGCGCGGCTCGAGGACTTCGCGGTCGTCGACGGCGGCGTGCGCGCGGACGCCCGGCGGGTGCGCGTCGTCACCGACGAGACGCTGCTGCAGTCCGAGGCGGTGCTCGTGCACGAGACCGCGAGCGGGGAGATCGAGGTCGCGCGCGTGGAGGCGGCGCTCGGCTCGCCGCAGCAGCCGATGAGCGGCGAGCAGCTGGGCGAGAAGGTCCGGGCGCTGACCGGCGCGCGGCTGGACGGCCTGCTCGACGACCCCGCACGCCCGGCGACGGACGTGCTCGCGGTCGTGCTCGACGCCGCGGCGCAGGCGGGCGCGGGCCCCCGCGGCGCCGCCGCCCCGGTCCCGTCGTGAGCGGGGCGCACGCCGACGCGGGGGCCCGCGGCGCGGTCCAGCGGCGCGTGCTGCGGGTGCTGCTGCTCGCCCAGGTCCTGGCGGGGGCGGGCCTCGCCGCCGGGATCACCGTCGGGGCGCTGCTGGCGGAGGACATGCTCGGGACCACGAGTGCCGCCGGGGTCCCCGCCGCGCTGCTGACCGGGGGTGCGGCGGCCGCCGCGCTGCTCGTCGCGCGGCTGTCGGACCGGTCCGGTCGGCGGCCCGGTCTCGCCGCCGGCTACGCGGTCGGTGCGGTCGGCGCCGCGGGCGTGGTGGTCGCGGCGGCGATCGACCACGTGCCGCTGCTGTTCGTCGCGCTCGTGCTCTACGGGTCCGGGTCCGCGACGAACCTCCAGGCCCGCTACGCCGGGGCCGACCTCGCCGACCCCGAGCGGCGCGGCCGCGCGGTGAGCACGGTGCTCGTCGCGACGACGCTCGGCGCCGTGATCGGACCGAACCTCGTCGAGCCGACCGGCAGCCTCGCCCGCGAGCTCGGCATCCGGGAGCTCGCGGGCCCGTTCCTGCTGGCGGGCAGCGCGTACGCGCTCGCCGCCGTGGCCGTCGCCGTGCTGCTGCGTCCCGACCCGCTGCTGACCGCCCGCGCCTGGGCGGCCGAGGAGCCCGCCGCGCCGCCGACGGCCGCAGCGCCGACCGCGACCGACGCCGCCGCCGCGCGGGCCGCCGACGCGCAGGCGCAGGAGGCGACTGCGACCCTGCGCCTCGCCGCGGCGGGCATGATCGTCACGCAGCTCGTGATGGTCGCGGTGATGACGATGACGCCGGTCCACATGCGCGACCACGGCCACGGGGTCGGCGCGGCGGGCTTCGTCATCTCGCTGCACGTCGCGGCGATGTTCCTCCCCTCCCCCCTCACCGGCCAGCTCGTCGACCGGGTCGGGCGCCGGCCGGTGCTCGCCGCGGGGTCGGGGACGCTCGTGCTCGCCGGGGGCGTCGCGGCGCTCGCCCCGGCGGACTCGGTCGGGATCCTCGCGGTCGCGCTGGTGCTGCTGGGCCTGGGATGGAACCTCGGGCTCGTCGCGGGCACGGCGCTGGTGACCGATGCGGTGCCGCTCGCGGAACGCGCGCGGACGCAGGGCCGGGTCGATCTCGGGGTCGCGCTCGCCGGGGCGACGGGCGGGATGGGCAGCGGCTTCGTCGTCGCCGCCACCGACTACGTCGGCCTGGCGCTGCTCGGCGGCGTGCTGGCGCTGTGCCTGCTGCCGGCGCTGCTCGTCGCGCGCGGGCCCACGGTCACGCGGGCCGCGGTCTGACGGCGGCGACTCAGCGGGCGGCGCGACCCTCGGCGGTCTCCCCCGCGAGGTGCAGCAGCAGGCGGTCGAGCGCCGGGTCGAAGTCGCCCATCGGCAGGCAGCGCACGAGGCTGCCGAGCCGCACGAGCAGCGCGACGCGCGACGGGCCACCGCCGGCGTAGAGGGCGTGCATCGCGGCGTGCAGGCGCGGGTCGTCGGTCGTGCCGCACAGCAGGACGAGGTCGGGGCGGAGCTCGCGCGCCTCGGGCAGCACGTCCTCGAGCGTGACGAGCGGGCCCGCGACGATCACGTCGTCGCAGCGCACGCAGCGGCGCAGGACGGCGACGGGCAGGTCGTCCTCGCCGGCGACGAGCACGGTGCTGCGCGGGCGCAGCAGACCGTCCTCGGTGCGCCGCCAGGTGCGCTCGGGCCAGGGGTGCGGATCGTGGGAGAGGAACGACACTGCGCGCCCTCGTACCCGCTCGGGGGTGACCGCAATCCCAGGCGTGCCGACGTCCCGTCACCGTCCGTTCAGATCTCCCGCCTACCGTCCGATCCATGGACCCCCTCCGCCCGGCGCGCCGCTCGCCCGCTCCCGCGCTCGTCCTCGTCTGCGTCGTGCTGGCCGGCTGCGCGGGCCAGGACCGGCGCCCCGGGAACGGCGCCGCGGACGCCGCGCCCGTCGTGGTCGCGCCGCGGGACGACCGCACGATCGCGCCGGCGAGCACCGCCGTCCCGGTTCCCACGCCGGTGCCCGCCCCCGCCTCGGCCTGGCCGATGGCCGGTCACGACCCGGCGCACAGCGGCTCGGCGCCCGTGACGGGTCCGCAGACGGGACGGGTGCGCTGGCGCCGGCGGCTGGAGGGCGCGGCCGTCCCGGGCCCGGTCCTCGCGGCCGACGGGTCGGTGCTCGCCGCCTCCAACGCCGGGGTCCTGCACGCGCTCGACCCCGCCACCGGCCGGGACCGCTGGACGTTCGACGGTCAGGGCTCCTACGGGATCGACCTGTCGACGAGCCCACTCGTGCTCGGGGACGACCTGATCCTGTGGCCGGGCCCGCAGAACACCCTGTTCGCGCTCGACGCGGAGGGCCGCGAGCGCTGGCGGGTGCAGTTCGGCGCGATGGTGCTCTCCCCGGTCCGCGGTCCTGGCCGGTCGGTGTACGTCGCCGACATGGGCGGGGAACTGCGGGCCCTGGAGGTCACGACGGCCGCGGTGCGCGAGCGCTGGCGCCTGCGCCTGGGGTCCGGCCCGTCGTACGGGAGTCCGGCGGTCGGCCCCGACGGGACGGTCTACGGGACCGCCGCGAACGATCTCGTCGCGGTGCGCGACGAGACGCGCAGCGGGCGCGTGCGCTGGCGCGTGCGGACCGGCGATCTGGTCGAGGTGTCCCCGGCGGTCGGGCCGGACGGCACGGTCGTGATCGGCTCCAACGACCCGTACCAGTACGGCGTGTCGCGCGAGGGCCGTGTTCGCTGGCGCGTACGCCGCGGCGCCCTGACGTACTCCTCTCCCGCGGTGACGCGCGCCGGGCAGGCGCTGTGGGGCGATCATCGGGGCCGGACCACCGTCGTCGACGTCCGCACCGGGCGGGTGGTGGCCCGCTACGTGGGCCTGGCGCGCAGCGCCCGACTGCGCGCGGTCGGGGTCTGGACGATGCCGGTGACCGACCGGGACGGTCGCGTCTACGTCGGCACGCGCCCCGGCCACGTGTACGGCTTCGCCCGGACGGGCCGCCTGCTGTTCGACGTCGACACCGGCGCGAGCGTGGAGTCCTACCCCGCCCTGGGGAGCGACGGGGCCCTGTACGTCGGGTCGGAGTCCGGGGAGGTGTGGGCGATCGCCGACCGCTGAGCTGCGTCAGGCCTGGCTGGCGATCTGGATGAGGTTGCCGCAGGTGTCGTCGAACACCGCGATCGTGACCGGGCCCGCCTGCGTCGGCTCCTGCGTGAACTCGACCCCGAGGCCGACGAGCCGCTCGTGCTCGGCGTGGACGTCGTCGACGCCGAACGACGTGTACGGGATGCCGTCCTCCCGGAGCGCCTGACGGAACGGCCCGACGGCCGGGTGGTCGGCGGGCTCGAGCAGCAGCTCGACGCCGTCCTGCTCGCCCGGGCCGACGACGGTCAGCCAGGAGAAGTCCCCCATCGGCACGTCGTGCTTGGTGACGAACCCGAGGACCTCCGTGTAGAAGGCGTGCGCCTTGCGCTGGTCGTCGACGAAGACGTTGGTGACCGTGATCCGCATGGAGCGCCGATCATGCACCATGCCGGGCATGGATCCCACCGATGTCCTCGCGGTGCTCGCGGCCGCCTTCGGGGTCGGCATGGGCGCGAGCCCGCTGCTGCAGGCGCGCCGGGTCCACGAGCGACGGTCCGCGCAGGACGTGAGCCTCGGGTTCCTCGCCGTGCTGTTCTGCGGCGGGATCGCCTGGCTGAGCTACGGGGTCGCGCTCGGGAACGCGGCGCTGATCGTCGCCAACGCGGTCGGCCTGTGCGGCAGCGGGACCGCGATCCTCGTGGCGCTGCGCTACCGCCGGCCGGTCACGGCGGCGCAGGCTCGCGGCTAGACGGCGAGGATCTCCTCGACGGTCCGCGGCCGGCCGACGCCGAAGCCCTGCGCGAAGTCGACGCCCTGCCGGCGCAGGAAGCGGGCGGAGCGGTCGTCCACCACGGACTCGGCGATCGTCTGCTTGCCCATCCCGGTCGCCATGTCGACGACGGCGGCGACGACGAGCCGGTCGGTCTCGTCGTCGAGGCAGTCGCGGATGAACTCGCCGTCGATCTTCAGGTAGTCGAACGGCAGGTGCTTGAGGTAGTAGAAGGAGCCGAAGCCCGCCCCGAAGTCGTCCAGCGCGAAGCGGCAGCCGAGCGCCTGCAGCCGCTCGGCGAACCGCCGGGCCGCCGCCATGTTCGCGATCGCCGCCGTCTCGGTGATCTCGAAGATCAGGCTGGAGGCGGGGACGCCCGTCTCGTGCAGCCGCCGCTCGACGAGGGCGAGCAACCGGTCCTCGGTGAGCGACTTGCCGGAGAGGTTCACCTCGAGCACGAGCTCCTGACCGGCGGCCCGGTGCCGGGCGATGAGGTCGATCGCGCGGCCGACGACCCAGCGGTCGAGCTCCTGGACGAGGTCGAACTGCTCGGCGGCCTCGAGGAACTCGCCGGGGAGGATCCGTCCGCGCTCGTCGTCGCGCATGCGCACGAGCAGCTCGTGCTGGCGGACCTCGGAGGTCCGCAGGTCGAGGATAGGCTGCGCGTCGAGCACGAACCGCCCCTCGTCCAGCGCGTCCCGCAGGCGCTGCACCCAGTCCAGGCGGGTCTTCATGCGCGGCTGCGGGGCGTCGTCGGCGGCGTAGTGCGCCCAGCGGTCGCGGCCGTTCTCCTTCGCCTCGTACATCGCGAGGTCGGCACGCACGAGCGCCTGCTCGCCGGACAGCAGCGGATCGAGCAGCGCGATGCCGAGGCTGCAGGTCACGCCGCGCGCGGCCCCGGACACCGTCGCCTCGATGTCGCGGACGATCGCGGAGGCGACCACCTCGGCCTCCTCGCGGTCGGCGGTGGGCAGGAGGACTCCGAACTCGTCGCCTCCCAGGCGCGCGACGACGTCGCCGTCGGCGAGGCGGTTGCGCAGCGTGGCGGCGACCGCGGTGATCAGCCGGTCGCCCGCGTAGTGGCCGCGGGTGTCGTTGACGAGCTTGAAGTGGTCGAGGTCGAGAACCATCAGCGCGCCCGTCCCGCGGACGACGGCCGCCGCGACCTCCTCCTCGAACCGCCGGCGGTTCAGCAGCCCGGTGAGCGGGTCGTGGTCGGCCTGGTGGCGCAGCCGCTGCTCTGCGTCGCGCCGCTGCGTGATGTCCTGGACCTGGCGGAGCATCGCGGTCGGGCAGCCCTCGGCGTCGCGGATGACCGTGCCGTGCAGGGTCACCCAGATCGGGTGGCCGTCGAGGTGCAGGTAGCGCTTCTCGAGCTGGTAGACGCGCTGCTCACCGGCGAGTGCGCGCTCGATGGCGCGGATGCTCGCGGCGACGTCGTCAGGGTGCGTGATCGAGTGCACGGTCCGGCCCAGCAGGTCCTCCTCGCTGCGACCGAGCAGCTGGCACAGCGCCCGGTTCACCTCGACGTACCGACCGTCGAGGTCGACGATCGCCATGCCGATCGGGGCCCCGTGGAACGCGCCGCGGAACCGTTCCTCGGCGGCCCGGCGGCCCTCCTGCGCCTGCTTCGTGTCGGTGATGTCGAGCGTCACGCCGGCGAGCCCGACGATCGCCCCATCGTCGTCACGGACCGGGAACTTCGTGACCAGGAACGTGTGGTCGGTGCCGTCGGCGTGCGGGGCGACCTGCTCGTGGCGGATCACGCGGCCCTCGTGCAGCACGATGCGCTCGTGGGCGCGTAGCGACCGGGCGACCTCCGGGGGAACGAGGTCGTCGAGGGTCCGGCCGACGAGCTCGCGTCCGGCCGGGTCGACCATCCGGGCGGCGGTGTCGTTGGCGAAGACGAAGCGGTCCTCGCGGTCTCGGAAGTAGATCGCCGCGGGCGCGTTGGCGAGCAGCGCGCGGGCCTGTGCGCCGGAGAGCAGCGCCTGCTCCCCGGCGTCACGGGCGACCGTGAGCGCCCCGCGGAGCCGCAGCGCCTGGATGACGGCGACGCCGACGGCGGCCAGGAGGACGAGCTCCATGGTCTGGTGCACGTCGACGACGTGGACGAGCAGCCAGGCCGCCACGAGGAGGCCGAGCGCGAGCGCGACCGGTCGGGCGCGCGGGGGGAGGGTGCGGGTCATGGGCTGCGCGGCGGCGCCGGGGGAACCTTGGCCGTGCCCCCTTCTACGGCGCGGCGGGCGCCCGGTGAGATCGCACATTCGTCCGTCCGTCCCGCGCCAGGACGAACGGCAGCCCGCGGGTGAGCGGTCCGGTGGCGATCGCGGACATGGCGAGCATCCGGCCGTCGGGGAGCTGGCGCAGCTCGTCGCGCACGTGCCGCCAGGGCAGCGGCGCGTCGGGCGGGTAGGTGACGAGCAGGACCGGGCGGCCGTCGATCGCCGACGGGGCGAGGGTCGCGGTCATCGGCTGGTGCTCGCGGTGGCCGTCGTCGACGAGGTTGATGCCGCTGCCGTGGGCGTCGAACCGCTTGCCCCACCACCGCGGCAGGCCCAGCGCGCCGACGCCGCGCGGCGCGACGGCGCGCAGCACGGCCGGGCCGACGAACGTCGCCCGCCAGTCGCCCTCGAGGCTCGCGACGTCCGGGGCGGGCAGGACCGCCCAGCGGCGGGCGAGCGCCGCGAGGCCCGCGGGCAGGTCGTCCTGCACCGGTGCGGGCGTCGCCCCGCCGTGCGTCTCCGGGGAGCCGAAGCGCGCGGCGAACCGCTCGGCCAGCGCGGTGATCGTCAGCGACGGGTTGACGCCGACGTCGGCGGGGATCACCGACGCGTCGGCGACGTAGAGGCCGGGATGGCCGAAGACCTCGTGGCGCTCGTCGACGACCCCGTGGTCGGCGTCCGGGCCGATGACCGCGCCGCCGAGCACGTGCGCGGTGAACGAGCGGCCCGCGATCGACTCGACGGTGAGGTTCAGCGGCGTGCCGCCCGAGGCCTGCGCGAACGCGCGCGTGGCGTCGTTGGCGACCGGCAGGTAGCTCGGCGCCGCCGGGCCGCTGCCGGGGGCGGAGCGCAGCACGCGCCGCCACGGCCGCACCGGGGAGCGCGCCCAGCGCAGCCGCAGGTCCCCCTCCCCCGACTGCATGACGGTCAGGGCGGTGAAGCGCGCCTCGAAGTCGCGAGCCAGCACGGTGCGCAGGTGGGTGACCGGGTGGCGGACGATCCGCCGCAGCGTCTCGCGCGCGCGGGCGCGCGGGTCCTCCCCGTCGACGAGCGGCCCGTAGGAGAGCCGCAGCAGCGTGCCGCCGCCGACGTAGCGGTTCTGCGTGATGTGCGTGCGCCCGTCGGGGTGGAAGTCGGTGCTGATCGACGGCCCGCGGGTCAGGGACGGGGAGCCCGGCGGCTGCAGGATCCCGGTGACCGCCTCGCTGTTCGTGCGCACGTGCGCGCCCAGGCGCGGGCCGATCCGGGGCAGCGTGCCGAGCTCGTCGCGGCAGCGCAGCAGCAGCTCCATCGTGCCCAGGACGCCGGCGCTGACGACGACGCGCTCGGCGAGCACGTCGGGCCGGTGCCGGGCGCGGCCGCGCGCGAACGGGTCGCTGCAGCGCAGCGCGTAGCCGCCGTCGGGGAGCGGGACGATCGCGTCGACGCGGGTGCGCTCCTGGATCCGCGCGCCGGCGCGCTGGGCGAGGTGCAGGTAGTTGCGGTCCAGCGAGTTCTTCGCGCCGTACGGGCAGCCCGCCAGGCAGCCGCCGCACAGCCGGCAGCTCGTGCGCGGCGGGCCGGCGCCGTCGAAGAACGGGTCGTCGGTCGTGACGCCCGGACGGTCCCCGTAGTAGATGGCGGCGGGCACGCGGCCGAACGTGTCCTGCGCGCCCATCGCGGTGGCGGCGGCGAGCAGGTGGTCGTCCTGGGCGGACAGCGCCCGGGCCGGCGTCTCGGTGACGCCGAGCATCCGGCGCGCGGTGGCGTAGTGCTCGGCGAGCTCCTCGCGCCAGGCGGTCCCGGCGGGCCAGGCGGGGTCGTCGAAGAACGCGTCCCCGGGCTCGAGCATCACGGCGCCCCAGACGATCGAGCCGCCGCCGACGCCGCTCGCGCCGATGATCCCCATGTGCCCGAAGACCCGCTGCCAGAAGAAGCCGCGGGCCCCGAGCTCCGGCCCCCACAGGTAGTCGCGCAGGCTCATGCGGGCGGCGAGCAGATCGGCGTCGGTGTGGCGGCGGCCCTGCTCGAGCACGGTGACCGACCAGCCCTGCTCGGCGAGGCGCAGCGCGCTGACCGCGCCGCCGAACCCGGAGCCGATGACCGCGACGGAACCGGGGTGTGGGCGCAGCGGGGCGGTCATGCCCGTGACCCTACGTCAGCGCGCGCTGGCGCTGCGGTAGCGGCTGACGGCCAGCGGAGCGAAGACCGCGAGGATCGCCAGCGACCAGGCGATGGCGCCGAGCACGCTGCCCGACGGGTCGCCGAGCCACAGGTGGCGGATGGCGTCGACCATCACGGTGAACGGGTTGACGTCGGCGAACGCCTGCAGGCCCGCGGGCATCGAGTCGGTCGGCACGAACGCGGAGCTGATGAAGGTCAGCGGGAAGACCGCGAGGAAGCCGAGGCTGTTGGCGGCCTCCGGGGTGGAGACGATCGTGCCGAGCAGCGCGAACACCCAGCTGAACGCGTAGCCGAAGAGGATCAGCAGGGCGAAGCCGCCGAGGATCTCCACGACGCTCGCGTCGAAGCCGAACCCGAGGACCAGGCCGGTGGCGACGAGCACGAGCAGCGAGATCGTGTTCGTGACCATGTCGGCCGCGGTCCGGCCGGCGAGCACGGCGGCGCGGCTCATCGGCAGTGAGCGGAAGCGGTCGACGAGCCCCTTGTTGAGGTCCTCGCAGAGCCCGAGCGCGGTGATGAACCCGCCGAACGCGATGTTCTGGACGATGATCCCGGGCAGCAGGAAGTCGACGTAGTCGTAGCCGGGCGTGGTGATCGCGCCGCCGAACACGTAGACGAACAGCAGGACGAACATCACCGGCTGGACGGTGAAGGCGATGATCAGGTCCGGGGTGCGCGGCAGCCGGACGAGGTTGCGCTCGGCGATGACGAGCGTGTCGGAGATGTGGCGGGTCATGCGGGGATCTCCTCGCGGGTCGTGGTCCGGGGTGCGGTGGGCCCGTCCGGGCCGCCGGTGGGGGTCGGGTCGGTCGTCGCGGCCGCCGCGGCGGTCTCGGCCGGCTTGCCGGTGAGCGTCAGGAAGACGTCGTCGAGCGTCGGCTTCGTGGTGGCGACGTCGGCGACCCCGACGCCCTGCGCGTCGAGCGCGCGGACGACCGCGACGGTCGCTCCCTCGGCCAGCCGGGGCACGACGCGCACGAGGTCGCCGTCGGCGCTGACGGGCTCGTCGCTGAGCGGTTGCAGCGCGCGCGTGGCGTTGCCCGCGTGGCCGGCGTCGGTGAGGCGGACCTCGACGCGCTCGCCACCGACGCGGCGCTTGAGCTCGTCGGCGGTGCCGTCGGCGATCACGTGGCCGTGGTCGATCACCGCGATGTGGTCGGCGAGACGGTCGGCCTCCTCCAGGTACTGGGTGGTGAGCAGCACGGTGGTGCCCTCGGCGACGAGCTCCTCGATGGCCGCCCAGAGGTCGAGCCGGCTGCGCGGGTCGAGGCCGGTGGTCGGCTCGTCGAGGAACAGCACGGCGGGACGCGCGACGAGCGCGGCGGCGAGGTCGAGCCGTCGGCGCATGCCGCCGCTGTAGTCCTTGGCCGCCTTCGCCGCCGCGTCGGTGAGGCTGAACCGCTCGAGCAGCTCGTCGGCGCGCCGCTTGGCGGCGGCGCGCCTCTCGCCGTAGAGGCGGCCGACCATCGTGAGGTTCTCGCGGCCGGTGAGCGCCTCGTCGACCGCCGCGTACTGGCCGGCGAGCCCGATCGTGCGGCGCAGCTCGTCGGCCTGGGTGACGACGTCGAGGCCGGCGACGCGCGCGGTCCCGCCGTCAGGCCGCATGAGGGTCGCGAGGATCCGGACGGTCGTGGTCTTGCCGGCGCCGTTGGGCCCGAGGACGCCGAGGACGGTGCCCGGGCGCGCCTCGAGGTCGACGCCGCGGAGCGCGTGCGTGTCCCCGAAGGACTTGATCAGCCCGTGGACGCTGATCGCTGGAGTGGAGGTCATGCGGGCCAGCCTAGGACCGCTTGTGGCCTGGTTCTGTCCTAGTTCGTGGCGTCACGGAATCTTCACGGGCGGGGTGGGCGGCGCGACACACCTCGATCGATCGCTCAGCGTCGCCGACCGCTCGTGCGCACAGGCACCCGCACGGGGGGGCTCGTGACCGTCAGTGCCGCGCCGTCATCGCGGCGGAGCGTGACCCGGCAGCGCAGCGTCTTCCCGCGGTCCCCGGCCTTGACGGTGCGGAGGATCGTCGTCGCGCCGCGGACCTGCTGCGATCCGCGCAGCCACCGCACGATGAACCGCCCGCCGTCGCTCCATGCCCCGACGTCGCACGCCAGCGCCTGACCGACCCGCGCGCGGCCCCGGATCCGCGGTCGCACCCGGTTCTGCAGGACGCCGGGCGCGGCGGACGGGGTGCCGGCCCCGCCGGCCGACGTTCCCGGAACCGGGGAGCCCGAGGTGGGCCCACCGCCCGGTGGTGCCGCCGGCGTGGTGACCACCACGCCCCGGGAGCGCGTCGCGCCGTTGGCCGTGCGCACGACGACCCGCAGAGCACTGGCCGTCGCCGGAGGGAGCCCGGCGACCGGCAACTCGACCGTGGCCGCCGGGGCGTCCGCGGGGACCGCCTGCTGGGAGCCGGCGACGACATCCACCTGGCCGTTGGAGCGCACCAGTTCGACCTCCGCCGTCGCAGGAAGGTTGCTGCCGCGCACGGTGGCCCGGACGACCGCGGACGTCGCCGACGTCGCGCTCGCGGAGACCTCGCGGACCGACGGGACGGCCGTCGTGTTCAGGAGGACCGCGATGCGAGGCTCCGCCCCGGCCCCCCCACCGGTGACCGCGACCAGATCGGGGCGCCCGTCCTCGTCGAGATCCCCCGGGACCAGGCGCTGCGTCGTCTCCGTCGTCGCGGCGCTCGTCGATGCCCCGAACGTGGATGTCGCCGAGGCGAGGAAGCGGGCAGCAGGGTCGAGCGATCCCGCGAACGCCACCGCCCGGAACGCACTGCCGGCCGTGCCGGGGGACGCTGGTGGTGCTGCTGCGACCGCATCCAGGGCTCCATCGCCATCCGCGTCGAGCACGACCGTCGCACTGCCGAACTGGGCGACCGGCACGCCGGGGATTGTCTGCGGCGCGGCGACGCCGCCAGTGCCGTCGCCCGCGAAGGCGCGCAGCACTCCGTCCCCTCCCACGAGGAGGTCGGCCCGCCCGTCGCCAGTGACGTCGCCGGCGGTGACGGCGTTGCGACCGCCCACGCCGCCGACCCCGGCGACGGCTCGGGCGGGCCCGAAGCCGAGCGTGGCGCGGAGGGCGGGGAGCACGACGACCGCGCCGGGTGACGTGCTGCTGACGATCGCGTCCGGGCGCCCGTCCTCGCCGAGATCGACGAGCTGGACGCGGGTCGGATCGGTCAGGGTCGTCGCGTTCGAGGCCCGTTCGACGAACCCGGTACCCGTGTTCTCGAAGGGCACGAGCAGATCGACGCTGTCGCCGGTCACGACCTGTCGGAGGATCACGAGGTCGTCATCGCCGTCGAGGTCGAGATCTCCGGCGTCGAGACCCACCACACGGCCTGGCCCGGCGTCGAGCGTCTGCTGCGCGAACGCGCGGCCGCTGGACGACGCAATGGTCACCTGCGAGCTCGCGTGGGTCAGGGCGATCTCCGTCGGCCCGCCCGGCGTGGCCTCCAGGGCGACGCACCTCGGGCTGGTGGAGACGAAGGCCGGGGTCCGTGCCGCCTCGACTGGAGCGGAGAGCGCGCCCGTCCCGTCGCCGAACCGGACCACGAGCTTCACCGGGGGCGTCGTCGGCTCCTCACCGCCGACCGCGACAGCGACGTCCGCGTGCCCGTCGGCGTCGTAGTCACCGACGCAGGCGTCGGGAACGAGGCTCGCGCCGGGGAACGGCGCCACGAACCCCGAAGGCCCCACTTGGAACGTCGGCGTCACCGCCGCCCCCGCCGCGCCCGGCGCGGACCAGGCCGTCAGCCCGAGGGCGCCGAGAGCGGCACCGACCACGACCCTGCGGCGCCGCACGTCAGACGCGCTTCTTCGCCGCGGCCTTCGGGACGCGTACCGCCGCGCTGCGAACCGTGAGCGTCGCGCCGTCCGCGCGGCGGAGGGTCACGCGGCAGCGCAGCTGCTTGCCACCGTCCGCCGTGGTCACCTTGCGCACCACGCTCGTGGCCTTCGGAATCACCGTGGTCCCGCGCAGCCAGCGCACGCTGAACCGGCCGCCGTCGGTCCACACGCCGACGTCGCAGCCGAGCGTCTGCCCAACCCGCGCGCGGCCCTTGACCTTCGGCGCGACGCGGTTCGCGAGCACACCGGGCGCGGCGGGCGTCGGGACGGGCACCAGCTTCTCGACCGTCACCGTCGTGGTCCCGGACCCGCTGGTCGGGCCACCACCGGTCCCGGTGGTCCCGCCCCCGCCCGCCTGCTCCGCGGGCGTGGTCACCGTCACCGACCGCGAGCGCACCGTGCCGTTGGTCGTGCGGACGACGACCCGCAACGACGTGGTGGACGCTGCCGTCAGCCCCGCGACCGGGAACTCGACCGGCACCGCGACGCTGCCCGCGGGCAGGCTCTGCTGTGAGCCGGCGACGACGTCGACCTGCCCGTTCGGGCGGACCCGCTCGACCTCGGCGGTCGCGGCGAGCGTGCTGCCGCTCACGGTCGCGCGGACGGTCGCGGTGGTGGGCGACCCCGCCTGGGCCGTCACGTTCCGGACCGAGGGGACGTTCGTGGTGTTGACGAGGATCCCGATGCGCGGGAGATCCGCGGCCGCGGCCCCGCCGGTGGCGACCACGAGGTCCGGACGACCGTCCTCGTCGAAGTCCCCTTGGGCCAGGTCCTGCGTGGCCTCCGTCCCGCTGGTCCCGTTGGTGGTGACGCCGAACGTGAACGACACGAACGACTGGAAGCGCGCGGCCGGGTCGGCCTTGCCGATGAACGTCACGCCCCGGAACGGGCTCCCGTCGAGCCCGAGGGTCGCGGCGGGTCCCCCGGCGACGACGTCCACCGCCCCGTCCCCGTCGCCGTCGAGCGTCGCGAGGGCGGTGCCGACGATGCTCTGGACGGTCGGATTGACCGAGCTGGTAGGCGTCGCGAACGCGCCGGTGCCGTTCCCGAGCGACGTGCGGACCACCGCGCCATTGCTGGTCAGGAGGTCGCGCCGGCCGTCGGCGTCGACGTCCGCGACCGCCACCGCGTTGCGACCCGGGAGGCCGCCGATCCCCGGTGCGGCCACCGCGGCCCCGAAGCCCACGCCAGTCATCAAGGCGTTGTGCGTCACGACGGCGCTTGACATCTGGCTGCTCACGACGGCGTCGGGACGGCCGTCCTCCCCGAGGTCCACGAGCTCCACGCGGCTCGGGTCCGCCAGCGTGGTGGAGCGTGCGGTCCCGGCGACGAACCCGGACCCCGTGTTCTCGAAGGGGACCAGCACGTCAGTGCCGTCGCCCGTGCCGGACGGGATGACGCGGAGGGTCACGACGTCGTCGTCGCCGTCTAGGTCGAGGTCGCCCGCGGCGATGCCCGCGCTGAACCCTCCGATCGGGAAGCTGCTCGCGGTGAAGGTGCGGCCGGCCGCGGCGGTCGCGACGTAGGCGTTCGCGTCATTGGGGACCAGGAGCAGGAGCTCGGGTGCCCCGCCCGGCGTGAGCTGCGCCGTGGCGCATGTCGGGCGCACGCTGTTCGCCGTCGGTACGTTCAGCGCCTCGACGGGCGCGCTGAGCGCCCCGGTCCCGGTGCCGTACCGCACGAGGACCCGCACGCTCGCGGCACCGGAGATGACGAACGCCGAGGCGCTCGCGACGTCGAGGTGGCCGTCGGCGTCGAAGTCCCCGACGCACACGTCCGGCTCGCGCGTGGCGCTCGTACCGGGCGAGATGAACCCGCTCGCCCCCACCTCGAACGTCGGAGGTGCGGCGGCCTGTGCCGCGTCCCCCGCCGCCAGCAGCACGACCGCGGCGCCGAGCGCCGCGCTTCCGAGACCCTTGCCCATGTTCCGGAAAATACCGAGCAGCAGCGGGGTGAGCGCCAAATACACCTTCGGTTCCGACGGGTGCAGGAACTCCAGCCGGGAGCCGAGGTACACGCACGCGGCGGCCAGCGGCAGGAATCACACCGCCGTGGTCCACACGAAGCGCCACGGCTGCGACATCGCTACGTGCGTGATCTGCCAGATCCAGATCCTCGCCCACGACGCCACCCATCACCCTCCGCACCCGGGTCTGTGGACCGGCGAGCGCGCTGGCGCGGCGGAGTGCCGGGCGCTTGGATGGTCGGCGTGCCCGCACCCGGTGATGGGGCCGGGCGCCGTGACGAGAACCGTCGCGGGCTCAGGCCGTCGACGAGTCGCGCCACTACGCCGGCGAACCGTCCCACGTACGAGACGCCTGACACCCGGTGGCGGTCGGCGTCCTGCCGGGTCCGTCAGGATCGCGGGATGACGAGCACGCTCGGCGTCGACCTCGCCTCGCAGGACAAGAAGACCGCGCTGTGCGAGATCGCCTGGGAGCGCCCGGCGCGCGTCGTGCGGCTGGAGCTCGGTGTCGACGACGCGGCGATCGTCGCCGCGGCCGCCGGTGACGGCGTGCAGCTGCTCGCGATCGACGCGCCGTTCGGCTGGCCCGAGCCGTTCGTGCGCGCGGTGCGCGCCCACCACGACGGCGAGGGGTTCCCGGTCGCGGCGGGTGACCGGCCGGGGCGCGAGCCGTTCTACCTGCGCGAGACCGACCGGCACGTGATCGCGCAGACCGGCAAGCGGCCGCTCTCGGTGAGCACCGACAAGATCGCCTACATCGCGCTGCGCTGCGCGGGCCTGCTGCGCACGATCGGGGAGCGCGACCCGGCGCTCGTGCCCCGCGACGGCAGCGGCCTCGTCGCCGAGGTCTACCCGGGCGCCGCGCTCGTGCGCTGGGCGCCGACGCTCGGCTGCCCGACCGCCGGCTACCGGGGCGCCGCACCCGAGAACCCGGCGCGTACCGCGCTGGCCGCCGCGCTGCTCGACGCGACCGGGGTGGCGGCCGACGCGGCGCAGCGGGCGCTGCTCGCGCGCAGCGAGGACGCGCTCGACGCGTTCGTGACCGCGGTGCTCGCCCGGGTCGTCGCGCTGGGGCGCAGCGAGCCGGTGCCGGACGCGCTGCGCGAGCTGGCCCGGCGCGAGGGCTGGATCCACGTCCCACGCGCGGACGCGCTGGACGGCTCGCTCCAGGAGTGAGGCCACGCCCACGCCGCTGCCCCGAAGGGACGGATGTTCGGACCTTTGGGCACGATCCGCGGGACCGGCGCGGTCACACCCGATGATGTTGGCGTGTTCGCACTCCATCGTCCTGTCGGGGTGCGTCGGGGGCCTGCCCGCCGGTTGGGACTCCTCGCCGCGCTCCTGGCCAGCCTCCTCCCCGCGGCCGCGGCACCCGCCGCCGTGCCGCTGGAGCAGCGGGGCGTCGCGATCGACATCAGCTTCACCGAGCCGGCGAGCGCGGAGCTCGCGGACGTCGACGCCGCGGCGGCGCTCGGGGCGACGACGGTACGGGTGGCGCTCGACTGGTCGGGCCTTGAGCCGCTGCGCCGCGGCCAGTACGCGACCTGGTACCTCGACCGGCTCGACGCGCTCGTCGCCCGCGCGGCCGCGCGTGACGTGCGGGTCCTGCTCACGCCGCTGCGCACCCCGTGCTGGGCGGGAACGGTCGCCAACGCGTGCGGCCGGCCGACGCTCGCCCGCGAGGTGAGCCTGAAGAGCCCCCGCGACCCGGCCGACTACGGGCGCTTCACCGCGTTCCTCGCCGGGCGCTACGGCACCCGCCTGGCGGGCATCGAGGTGTGGAACGAGCCGAACATGCCGTCGTTCTGGAACGAGCGCGACCCGGTCGGCAGCTACGTGCGGCTGCTGCGCGCGACCTACCCGCTGGTGAAGCGGGCGGCGCCGACGCTGCCGGTGGTGGCGGGCGCGCTCGCCGGGTCCGACGCCGCGTTCCTGGACCGCCTCTACGTCGCCGGGATGAAGGGCTCCTACGACGTGCTCTCGGTCCACCCGTACAACGACGGGCGCGACCCGGCGCAGCTGCTCGACGCCCGCTGGGCGAGCGCGACGTTCCTGCAGGGCCTGCGCACGATCCGCGCCACCCGCGACGCCCGTCGCGATACCACGCCGGTGTGGCTGACCGAGCTGGGCTGGAACACGAGCGCCCAGCGCGGCCTGACCTGGCTGGACGGCGTGACCCCCGCCCAGCAGGCCGACTACCTGCGCCGCGCGATCGCGATGCTGCAGGACCCCGCGTGGGGCATCGACTTCACCAGCGGCGTGTTCGTCTACCGCCTGCGCGACGTCGGCACCGACCCCGCCAACCCGCAGCACAACTACGGGCTGATGGCGATGGACCGCACGCCCAAGCCGGCGCTGGAGGCGGTCGGGGCGGCGTTCAGGGGCGCTTGAACGCCTGGACCTCGATCGTCCAGCTTCCGCCGTTGACGTCGAAGTAGTACGTCCCGGACTTGCCGTAGAGGCGCGTGGAGCCGCTGAACGGCCCGATCTCGTTGACGATCAGGTCGCCGAAGCTGTCGTCCCCCTCCTCGGGGGTCTTCAGCTGCAGCGTGTCGTTTGAGTCCCCGCCGAACGTGTAGCGCACGCGGACCTTGACGTCGCCGGGGATGCGGAACTCGCCGGTGCGCTTGGAGCCCGCGCCGTCGAGCGAGTAGATCGTCACCCACTGCTTGGGCCGGGGTGGCGGCTTCTTCGCCACGACGAGCTCGATCGTCCCGCCGCGCGCCAGCGTCCGCCCCGCGCTCGGCCGCTGGGCGATGACGGTGCCCGGCTCCGCGCGGGACACGCTGGAGCGCTGCGTCACCCGCCAGTCGAAGTCGTCGACGACCGCCCGGTCACGGGCCGTGTCGACGTCCTGGCCCTGGAAGCTCGGGACCTTTCCGCGCGCGGTGATGCGCCGGGCCTCGGCGAGCGCGCGGTCGGCCTTGGCGACCGCGGTGTCGCGGGCACGCTCGGCGTCCGTGGCCCGGCGACGCTCGGCGTCGAGGTCGGCCTGGAGCCGCGTGTTGACGCTCCGCGCCTTGCTCAGGTCGGCCGCCAGGACGGTGTCGGTCTGACCGATCGCGACCCCGACCAGGAGGGCCGCCAGGACGACGGCCGAGAGCCAGGTCAGCGGACGGCGGCCGACGCGGGCGCGCAGGCCGCCGGGCCGACGGGTGGAGGGCGGGGTGCTCATTCGCCGTCCTTGCGGCTGCGCAGGAGGATCGTGGTGTCGGCGTCGACGCAGGCGCCGGCCGCGGGACGCTGCTCCACCACGGTCCAGTTGCGGTCGATGATGAGCATCCGCCCCTGGCCGGTGGCGTCCTCCTCGTCGAGCAGGTAGAGCCCGGCCGCCTGCATGGTGTCCTGGGCGAGCTGGTGGTCCTTGCCCTGGACCGCCGGCACGGTGATGCAGTCGCCGCCGTCGTCGGTGGGCTCGGGGTCGGGCTCCGGCATCTCGGCGGGAGCGCGGTCCTCGGCGGGCTCGTCGGCGGCCGCCGCAGCGTCGGGGATCACCGTGCGGGTGACGGTGATCGTCTCGGGCGGGGCCTGGTCGGCGCGCTGGTCGGCCGGGTCGGTCTCCGCGCAGGCGGAGAGCAGGAGGGCGCTCGTCAGGGCGAGCGCCAGGTGGCGCAGCATGGTCGTCGGTCCTTTCGTGGGTCAGCAGTAGGGGAGGAAGGCGACGTCCGGGTCGTCGCTGCAGCTGAGGTCGTCGGACGCGGTGACGATCCCGTCGCGGACGCCGTCCTCGTGGCCGTCCTCGCGGCCGCTGGAGTAGCCGGCGCTGCTGCCGCTCGTGTACGCGAGCTGCGCCTTGCGGTCCCCGGACTTCTTGAGCTTGCGCACGACGCGGCGCAGCACGGTGCGGTGCCGCGCCTTGAGGCGGCGCTCGGCGCGCTCCATGATCCGCAGCCGCTTGGCCTTGTCCTCCGCGCCCTTGCGCTCGACCGCGATCTTCACGGCGCGCGGCACGGCGACGGCGACCGCCTGCGCGGCCGCGGCGCGGCTCTCGCGGGCGACCTGGTCGTCGCTCTTGCGCGTGCCCTGCCCGACGAAGAAGCCGGCGGCGCTGACGGCGAGGAGGAGCGGGACGACGAGCGCGAGCGTCGTGAGAACGCGCCGCGGGGACGGGACGGTGATGGTGGTGGTCCCCGGGCCGGGCTCGGGGGTCGGTGACTCGGACATGCTCCGGAGTCGCCACCCGGCCCGCGGGTCTGACACGGGGCGCCCGCCCCGTGGCGCTCAGCGCCCGGTCAGCGCGTCGAGCTGGTCGAGCGTGCGCTGCAGGTCGTCGAGCGCGGCGCGGGCGCCGGGGCCGAGCTCGTCGGCGCGCGCGGTGAACGCGGCGGCGAGCGCCGCGTAGTACCAGCGCACGTCGTCGCCGCTGCCGGTGGAGAAGCGCGACCACAGCTGCTCGCCGTGGAGCCGGTAGTCCTGGAGGATCGAGCGGGCGTTGTGGAGCTTGTCGGCCAGCGACACGCGGACGGCGGCGACCGGCTTGTGCGCGATGCCGTCGATGTACGCCTCCTTGCGCTCCCGCCAAGGCGGCTTGGGCTCGACGTCGGTGTCGGAGTTCGCCTGCACGATCGTGGCGACGGCGGCGCCGAAGCGCTCCCGGATGTCGGCGAGCGCGGCGGGCCCGCCCCCGTCCTCGACGACGTCGTGCAGCAGCGCGCCGATCGCCTCGTCCTCGTCGGCGCCCATCTCCAGGGCGATCGCCGCGACCGCGAGCAGGTGCGCGACGTACGGGATCCCCGAGCCCTTGCGCAGCTGCCGGCGGTGATGGCCGCTGGCGTAGGTGAGCGCGGCGTCGAACCGCTTGGTCAGCAGGGGCGTGTCGGTGTGCTGCTCGGGCATGGGCTGTCTCCTGGGTCGTGTCCTCTACGGGGTCGTCGCGGTCCGCGCGGATCTGACGCGTGCGGGACCGCCCGGGGCGTCGCGTAGCCTGCCCCACCGATGCCCGGTCCCGACACCAATCGTGGTGCCAAGCGCGCGCGGGAGCTGCGCGCCGAGCTTGGCCTGGACGCGGGTGCACCGGTCGGCTGCGTGCTCGGGCTGGCGGAGGACGGGCTGGGGATCCCGGTGCACGTGACGCGGATGAGCGGGACGGTCGAGGGGGTGTGCTGGCAGCTGGGCGAGGAGCGGATGCTGTGGGTGCACCTGCACGAGTTCGTGCCGCGGTCGCGGTTCACGCTCGCGCACGAGCTGGGGCATGTCCGGTGCGCGCACGACCAGCTGATGATCGTCGACACGCCGAAGACGATGTGGGGCAAGACGGTGCCGACCGAGACGCAGGCCAACGCGTTCGCGGCCGAGCTGCTCGCCCCGCGGCCCGGGGTGGTGGACGTGGTGGGCGGTCGGACCGTCGATCTCGAGGTCGTGGTCGAGCTCGCCGCGCACTTCGGGGTGAGCGCGCACGTCGCGCTCTACCGCTGCGTGACGCTCGGGCTGCTCGACAGCGACGCGGCGCTGAAGCCGCGCCTGGACGCGGAGGAGCACCTCGCGGTCTGGGAGCGCCTCGGGCCCGCCGAGCACGAGGACGCCCTGTCCGCGATCGCGCCGGCGGACCTGCCGCGCCTCTCTCCCCGGATGTCGGACGGTGGGCTCGGGGCGCTGCTGCGCGGCGAGGCGACGGTCGAGGACGTCGCCCGGCTCGCGGGCTGCGAGCCCGAGGCGCTCGCGCGCGGGCTCGCGCGCCTCGGGGTCTAGCCGCGCCCGGCTACGCGTCGGGGCCGCCGAGGAACAGGCGGTCGATCTCGTCGAGCTCGCGCGCCGGTGCCGGGGCGGCGGCCGCGCGCGACAGGGCGTCGAAGTCGGCGCTGAGGGACGCGTCGACCTCGCCCTCGGCCCGGTAGTTCTGCGCGGCGAGCGCGCGCCCGGTGAACGTCGGGCCGGGCAGCAGGGCGTCGCGGTCCGCGCCGAGGGCGGCGGCGAGCGCGCTGACGAGCCGGCCGGAGACGCGTCGCTCGTCGAGCTCGTCCGCCTCGAGGCGGGTGAGGTACGCGGCGGTGCGGGCCTCCTGCCCCTGTTGGCCGACGAGCGCGGCGATGCGCTCGGCGACCTGCTCGACCGCGAGCCCCGCTCTCTCCCGGAGCGCGCGGACGCGCGCGGACCAGGGCTGCACGCTGGCGGCACCGGCCGCGAGCGCCGC
This sequence comes from Paraconexibacter algicola, assembly GCF_003044185.1. GTDB lineage: Bacteria > Actinomycetota > Thermoleophilia > Solirubrobacterales > Solirubrobacteraceae > Paraconexibacter > Paraconexibacter algicola. The sequence continues at coordinate 2,260,053 of NZ_PYYB01000001.1, read as the reverse complement.
TTGGAGTCGCGGGTCGGCGGTGATCGACGCGAGCGTCGCGTCGTCGTAGTCGGGGGTCGGGGCGACCTCGAGCCAGAGGCCGATCTCCTCGGCGAGCTCGTCCCGGTCGGTGGCGGCGACGCGGTCGAGGAACGCGACGACGTCGGGCCGCCGGCCGCTGTTCCACGCCTCGATGAACTCGCTGAGCACCTGCTCGATGGAGGTCATGACGGGTACTGCTCCTTGAGCTTGCGGAGGGCCTGGACGGCCCGTCTCTTGTTCTGGTCGACGGCGTTGCGCTCCATGCCCAGCCGCTCCATGATCTCGGTCGGCGTGCGTCCCTCGAGCAGCAGCTCGAACACCTCGCGCGGCCGGCCGGGCAGCTGCGGCACCGCCCAGGCGACGAAGTCGCGGTCGGCGGCGAGCGTCTCGCGGCGCTCCTCCTCCTCGGCGTGGGCGCGCAGCCGCTCCGCCTCGAAGTCGGCGTAGGTCGAGGCGGCCCAGCCCTGCGCCTCGCGGCCGTCGCGCGGGACGGCGTCGAGCGAGCCGGCGCGGCGCTCGGAGATCCGCGCGGCCTTGCGCTGGACCTCACGGCAGCTGAACCGGCAGACGGTCGACATCGCCGCGTTGAAGGACCCCACCGTGTCGCCCTCGTGCTGGCGCCACGCCTTGAGGGCCATGCGCATGGCGGCCTCGGAGATCGCGTCGTCGACCTCGGAGCCGAAGACGACGCCCTGGGCGTGGCGCTTGACCATGGCGGTCAGGCGGTCGAACTGGAGCGCGAGCAGCTCCCCCCACCAGCGCTGCATCGCGGGCTTGTCGCCGCGCGCGCGGGCGCGGACGAACTCCTTCATCAGCTGTTCTGCGCGTCGCTCCACGAGGTCAGGGTCGCTCCGGGTGCCGGAGGTCTGACACTCCCACATCGGCGGTCGCGCTGCCGCGATCTGGCGCGGGCCGTGCCGACGCGCGACGCACGACACCGGGGACGGCGGACCACTGCGGCAGGTCGCCGCCGCAGAGCGGGCAGGCGCACGGGAAGAAGCCGAGCGTGCGGACCCAGCGCCAGAAGGCGGGCGTGCCGTCGGCGAGCCGGCCGCGGCAGGTCGTGCAGTGCGTCTGGACCTTGCCGCCGCAGCCGGCCAGCGCGTGGTCGACGGTGTCGAGCGTGCGGACGTCCCCTGGCAGCCAGACGCGCCGGTAGCCGAGCAGCGCCGCCCAGTCGGCCAGCACGCGGTGCGCATCCGGACGGCCGGTGCCGGTCAGCGGCTCGACGATCACCTCGGTCGCGGGCCCGTCCTCCTCGTCGCGCAGGATCCGCAGATCCGCGAGCGTGACCCCGGCCCGGTCGCGCGCCTCGAGCAGCGTCGCGGTCGGCCCGCACAGCCGCAGATGCGGCCCCCAGGTGACGGCACGGACGACGCCGTCGCGGCGGATGGTGACGCGGAGATCGGGCTGCATGACCCACGGTCGTCATGCGAACAGGTGTTCTGACAGTGGCGGCGCGCCAGGACGGTGGTCGCTGTCGCGCCAGCCGCGGGTCAGTAGGCGTTCTTCGAGGTCAGCCGACCCTCGTCGAAGCAGAGCTGGAAGGACTGCCCCTCCAGGATCGGCTTGCCCTTCTCGGGGTAGTAGATGCACGACGACCGCGAGGGCGCGTCGCCGAGCTCGGGGATCTGCGACTCGAACTCCTGCGCGTCCTCCGGCTCGCCGAACCGCTCCTCGATCGTCTGCTGGAGCGTTCCCTGGGAGATGCCGTCGAACTGCGTGCGCGTGATGCCGTCCGTCTCCTCGCTGGACAACCCGGCGCCGAGGAGCGCGACGCACCCGCCGATCAGCAGCGTGCCGCCGAGCACGACCCCAAGCGTGACCTTCAGCAGCGTGCCGCTCCGACGCCGCCGGGCCCGCGCGACTACGCCATCAACCGCGAGCTGTTCCACTGGGAATCGCAGTTCCGCCAGACGGCTGAGCAGCCAAGCGGTACATCAACCACCAGGCCCTCGGCACGCACGTCTTGCGTTTCGTCCGGGAGCGCAAGCAGTCCGAACTCGGTACGCAGCCCTTCACGTTCCTCGGCCCCGCGGACTACGTCGAGCACCGTGGCGAGCGACCCGTCGCATTCACCTGGGCGCGTGCCGGTACCAATGCCCCAGACACTGTCCAGACGGCCCGCAGGTGGCGGCGCTGTAGGTCTCGTCGCTGCCAGCGTTGCTGCCGGTCGGGGAGACAGGCCTTGAACCTGCGACCGCCCGGCTCCCAGCGCCACTGAGATGGTTCCGCTGAGCGAGAAACCCAGCGTTCATGGGCGCTGAGGGTACCTGAGTTCGTCTGAGTCGGGTTCCAAACGCTCACTTTGGACCCCGAAGTGGACCCGTGGGCGACGGGCGGAAGTCTGGGGTCAGGAACCCCCGTCAAGAGAACCGCGGTCAGGTACCGGTGCCCTCACTGATGTCCGCTAGTCGCTGGCGCCCAGCCGAACCGGTGGCGTTGCGAGACCAGGTGCATGGTCTGCTCGGCCTTCGGGAGAAACGGGAGTCCGAGCGTCAGACTTTCTGGCGCAAGATCGAAACGCGCGGTCTCCCATCTCGCTCCGGGGCGGTCGGTAGGAGCCGCCTCCCACAGGGCGGGACGACTACCAGTGCAGACTGCGCCCGGGGAAAGGTCTTCTCGAAGTCCAACTACTACGAGCTTCCACGCCGCGTCGTGCTGGGCGACCAGGAACTCGTTGCGGGACAGAAACACCGTCAGTCGCCCTCGTCGAGTCGTGCTCTTGACCTCAAGGTGCCAGGACGCATCGCCGGTGTCGACCCTGATGTCGTATCCGAGCGTGTCGTCGCGCTGGGAGACATGGTCGACCCCGCCCGGGTAATCGGCTTCGAGGAGCTCTACCAGGGCTTGTTCACCAGCCGTCCCAACGGCGGCACGATCGGTGGCATCGAACTTGCGCTGTGCGCGCTCGATCGCGAGAAATGCGGCCGCTTCCGACAGCCCCACAGCGTCGGCCGCCTCCGCTGCGTCCGCGGGCAAGTCGTCCAGCGTAGGGACCAAGAGGTCGGCATCCGGCAACCACCGGGGGTTCGCCGCCGACAGCATGGCGTCGAAGAGCGCTGTCGAAAGCACCTCGGACGAAGCGTCGGTCAGGTCTTCTCGAAGCTGACTTGACGATGAATGCGGTGCGATCAGGCCAGTCTCGCGGAGCAGGTCCTCGGCCAACCCGTACTGGGTCAACGAAACATCGGCGTATGCGGCGCGCGCGCGGACCAGTTCCCATGCCTGGTCCCGGGTGGACGTCTGCAGCAACCGTAGCCACCGGGTCGCGGCCCGCAGGACATCGCTAGGCGGGAGCACTTGAACGCAAGTGTCCGATCAGCGCCGCGACATCGGCGTCGTTCATTCCCGCAGATGCGCTGGGCTCTTCGTCGAAGTCGGTGAGCGTCAAGACTGCGGGATCGTCGAGCACGCTTCCCATGAAGTCGAGTTTGCGCTCGAGGCGCACTCGTACGAGTTCGTCGATCGTGTCCGTCGCGATCAAGAAAGTGACGTTCGTCTCGGTCTCGGGCGGGAGACCGAGACGATGGATTCGATCAACGCTCTGTAGGAAGCGGCCTGCCGCAAAGTCGCGGTCGATGTACACGGCGTCGTTGCAGACCTGATGGAGGCTCACGCCTTCACCAAGCGTGGCCGGATTCGACAGAAGCACCATGCAGTTGCCGTCGTGCCGGAACCGGTCGAGTTCAGCGGCACGGTCCTCGGTGCCACCATGCACCATCGCCGGCTGAAAGCGACCCAGGAATGTCTGGAGTGAGGTCAGGTTGCGCACGAACGTCGACCAGACCAGGGTCTTGCGCCCGCGGGCTGCGTTGGCCGCGACGATACTGGCGACCTCGCGGTACTTCGGCGAAATCTCGTACAGCGGTAGATCGCGCATCGCGGTAGCAAGATCGGTGTGCTCGGGAATCTCGAGCGGTGGCACGCGGTACGGCAGCGGCTCGTACTTGGACGAGCCCACGGCGAGGAGCGCCGGTGTCGTCGCAGCCATGAGGAGATACAGCAGCACGCGGCCAAGAGCGTCAGCATCCTCCGTTCCCGTCAAGGATGAACTGGCCTGGCCGACAAGCGCGCGGTAGATCTCCCGGTGCAGCGGCGGGAGGTCGATCTGCCGCACGACCCTGTTCACGGGAGGGAGCCCCAGCTCAGCCTTGGTCGTGCGAACGAACAGCGGACGGAGGAGCTGACTTGCCGCTTTCAGGTCCCGCCCAGCGAGGGCTTGCGAAACGGCCCTCCTGCCGCGACCCGGCCAGACGAAACCCATGAGGTTCTCAAGGTCTCGGGCTCCGTTCGGCGCTGGTGTTCCCGAGAGGATCAGGCGTGATCGAGCGTAGGGTCCGAGAGCAAGACTCGCTGATCCCCATGCGCCGCCGGGCCCTCGCTTGGTCCTGTGCGCCTCGTCAAGAATCAGCATCGCCGGATTGCGACGCAACCAGTGCGTCAGCGGGGAGACTGCGTCGGGAAGGCGCTCGTAGTTGATGAGAACGACGTCCGTCGGCGGGACGACGCTGTCAGTCATTGAGGTCACGGTGATGCTGTCGCGCGCGAAGCACTGTGCGATCTCGTCCTCCCAGCTCTCGAATACCGGCTTGGGGCACACGACGAGGCAGCGTTCGACCGCCCCCCGCAGGCGCCGCTCCTGGAATACCGCGAGCGCCGCCCGTGTCTTGCCGGCGCCCGGGACGCTGAAGTTGGCTCCGTGCGTAAGCCCAATCAGCGCTCCTACGTCCCGCCGCTGAAAGTCGGTCAGCGGGGCGGTCCACTCGTCACCTAGCTCGAAGTGCTGGCCAGTCTCCTGGTCTTGCGTGAGTCGGGAATTCATGACCCGCGCGTCGGAGTCGCTGCTCTGGACGAGATCAAGCAGCTCGGGCTGCCAGATGACGTTGGAGTGATCCTCGGCGGGCCACGACGCGATTTCCGGCAGGTTGAGCAGGAAGTCGTCAATAGCGATGACGGTTGATCGCTGTCCGAGCATGCGCGCGGTCCCGAAGCGCATGCTCAGGTGCTGCAGCGACGAAGCGTGCGCTTCGTCGCTGCTCATCTCGACGAATCCGGCCTCTGTGGCGAACTGCAGGTTGAGCAAGTCAGTCCGCTTCTTCGGTGCTCAAGGCAGCCACCCGCATCAACCACCTCACGCCGGTGGCCGGACTCGCGGGATCGGTTCGCGCGGCCTCCGCGAGCTTTCGAAGGCCCGCACGAAGGCTGAGGAGAACGTCGTCGAGTTCGTCCGGCTCGAAATTACCCGTCGCCTTCGCGGCGACAATGTCGTCGCGAGCCGCCAAGACATCATCGTTTGCATCGCTGAGCCGCTCCAGCGGGCCGCGCTTCTTTTTCTCAAGCAGCGCGGTCTTGCCCGCCTTGTCAAGCGCGGACTTCAGGGCGGCCCTCGTGCGCGTGATCGTCTCGTTCGCGCGCTCGCGCGCGTCGTGGTCCGTCGTCGCCGTCGATCGGTGGATCGCCTTCGCCCGCAGGACCTCCGTCGTCAAGCGCTCGAGGTCCCATGCTTCTTTGGACGGCGCCTCGGGCACGATCGATGTTCCCGGGATGGCAGCGGGCTGCGGCGCGGGTACTTCACCGCTCGGGACGAGCGTCTTGAGCTCAGCGCCGTGCCGCTCGATGAAGTCCGGTTCGATGAACCGCACGTCGGTCTTCGAGTGATCCATCGCGATTGCGAGGAGGCGCTGCTCTCGAAGCTGCTCGGCCTGATCAGGTGACGCCGCCTTAAGAACGGTGTAGGCGCGATGCAGCTCCTCGAGCTTCCCCTGATCGGTCTCGAAATCGACGAGGCGAAGCGCCGTCGTGCTGCCATCGGCGTGAGTAACCGTGCTTCGTTCGATGAGTTCGCGTACCTGACTCAGGATCCACCGATTCCTGTCCACGGTTTTTGCCGTGAACCGGAACTCGCGCTGGATGCGCTTCGTCGTCCACCCGGCCTTGACGCGTTCGTCGATGGCCAGCAGCAGATTCATGAATGAGTAGTCGCGGCGATGGTCCTTCCGCAACTGCAGCGTCAGCTCGACAGCGTTGATGTCATCGAGGTTCGTGTCCGTCGGCAGCACGCCGACGCGGATGTGATCCACGCCGAGCTCCCGAAGGGCGGCGCACCGCGTGTTGCCGTTGATCAGCACGCCATCGCGCGTCACGATCCCGGGGTCGTTTTGCCCGTGCTCGCGGAGGTCGTCCTTGAGCTTCTCGAACGCCGGGTCGACCTTGCTCGGATCGGACGGGTCACCGCGCAGAAGATCCCGCAGGTACGCCTGCGCTTCGGCGCTGTACTTGTCTTCACTCAGCTGACGATCCTTCTCTGGATCGAGCGTTCGCTGAGCACGGATGCGGTGCGTGTCCGGATTAAAATAGAGCGCGTTGACCGGGAGCTTGATCACGCTCAGCGTTCGCTTTTCGTCGTCGCGCCAGTCGATGCTCACGGTTTCACCCGTACCCTGCTCGAACGCGCTGAGGCGTTCTTCGATGAGGGCGCGGACTTCGTTGTGGTTCGGCGGGCGCACGGCGGTCATCGGCCTCCTCCAGGCTCGGCAAAACGTCGTCTCATTCCATCCTCTCCGATCGGAGAGGATACGACCATGAGTCTCCCGGATTGGCGCGCATCTGACGCGGGCACGCGAACTCGCGTCGCGCTGTGGCTGGCGTCCGAGGTGGGCGTCGGAGGCGTCTTCACTAAAGCCGACCTCCGAGCGGCGTTCGAGGGCGTTGAACAAGTCGATCGTCGTATGCGCGACCTCCGGGCTGAAGGCTGGGTGATCGCGACAAACCGCGAAGACGTCACCCTCGCGCCTGAGCAGTTGCGACTTCAGGCGATGGGCGGCGCGGTTTGGGAGCCTGGCTACGAGTCGCGCGCGCCCAAAGTGCCCACGGCCAAGGAACGTCAGGCGGTCCTCGCGGCCGCGGACTACCTGTGCCGGTTCTGCGGAATCACGGCGGGCGACTCCTACCCGGAAGATCCGCTCAGGCGTGCAAAGCTGGGCGCCGCACGCGTTTCACGTCCGGGCGGCAGTGCTGGGCTCGAATGCCTGTGCGACCGGTGTCTCGGCAGCCTGCGGAATGGCACGATCGCGGCCTCGGCCGTCGACGAGGTCCGTGCGCTGTCGGCTGAAGACCGCGCAACGCTACGTGTATGGGTCGGCGTCGAGGAGCGCGGGTCGTCTGCCCTCGAGCGAGCCTGGGCGCTGTATCGCCGTGCGTCCGACGCCGAGCGCAATGAGATACGAGCCATGCTTCAGGCCGACTAGCGTCGGCGCGGTTCCCGCCGGTTCGTCGCGTAGCCTGCCCCGCATGTCCACGCCGACACCGCTTACAAGCGTCGAGGTATGCGCTGGGGCCGGCGGGCAGGCTCTGGGCCTCGCGCAGGCGGGATTCGAGCACCTTGCCTGTGTCGAGATCGACGCGCATGCCTGCGCGACGCTCCGTCTGAACAGGCCGAAGTGGACTGTCATTGAGCGTGATCTCCGGGCCGTCGTTGCCGAGGGTTGCCTCGACGAACATGCCGGCTGCGACTTGCTCGCGGGCGGCGTCCCATGCCCGCCGTTCTCGATGGCCGGCAAGCAACTCGGCGCCGACGACGAACGAGACCTTTTCCCAGCCATTCTCGACCTCGCAGAGGGTCTCCAGCCCGGCGCCGTGATGATCGAGAACGTCCGTGGTCTTATGGGAAGAAAGTTTGAGCCCTACCGTGGCGCCATTCTGGAGCGCCTCGAGGCGATCGGCTACAGCAACGCGGAATGGGCGCTGTTGCAGGCCTCCGACTACGGAGTTCCGCAGCTTCGACCACGGGCGGTTCTGGTGGCCCTACGTGACGATCTCCGAGCGGACTGGACGTGGCCCAAACCGAGCCCCCAGCCCGCACCTACGGTCGGCGACGCACTTAAAGACCTCATGGGAGCAGATGGCTGGCCCCATGCCGACGACTGGGCCTCTCGCGCCGACCGCATCGCACCGACTCTCGTCGGCGGCTCTAAGAAACACGGAGGTCCAGACCTAGGTCCCACTCGCGCCAAGCGTGAGTGGACGACGCTCGGCTGCAGCGGGATGGGTATTGCAGACGCCGCTCCTGGGCCGGCGGCTCCGGCTGATCACCAGCCGCGACTCACCGTTCGCATGACAGCTCGTCTTCAGGGATTCCCCGACGACTGGGATTTCGCGGGCAGGAAGACCGCCCAGTACCGGCAGATCGGAAACGCGTTCCCTCCCCCGGTCGCAAGGGCAGTCGGAGAATCGGTGGCCCAGGCGCTGGCAGCCTCGCGACTAGCGGTGGCGGCATGACTGCCGCTCGCGTCGGTCGGCGATAACTGCCGACGTCACGACTTCCTGGTCTTGGTGGTCCCAAGAATGCGGCACGGTCAAGGCGGCTGATTCGGGGCTCGGCTCTGCTCCCGATCCAGTTCGGCTTCACGAATCGGAACTCCAGACCTAACTCCTCACGGCGCAGCGCTGATCAACGCCTGGGCAGGAGGCAAGCGCGACCAGTTCGCCGACGCTCTGGCGGTGCGCTAACTGCGTCGGCCCCGCTGGAAAAGCTCCTGCTGCTCGTACCGATCCCGTTCTCGTTCCTCCACGGCAGCCGCCCCGTCGGCCTCGAGAGCCTCCACCTCGCCTTCGGTCCAGCCGCCACGCCCGACGGCGCGTTCGGTCAGCGCCTTGGCCATCGGCGGACCGAACTTCTCACCATGCTTGGCCATGCTTGGCGATTGCTGCCGCCTCGACACGCTCCTGCAGCGGCTGCGGCTGCGCCCCATATGCGTCGCGGTAGGCGTCGAATGGCCTGGTCATGCCGTCAGCGTATTCGGCGCAGCATCCGCGTACCGCGGTCCACCGGCGAGCTGTCCCGACCAACGACACGCTCAGGTTGCGTGCAACTCTAGGAACCACTCGTTCAGTGGTTGGAGGAACCGAGGGCTATCAAGCCACTCGACCGTGAGCTCCGCCTTGTGTATGTACCGGTCAGTGTTCCCAACGTCGAAGATGCCGCCTTCGACACCTGGTTCGTGCACAATCAGCAAAGGCTTTTCCATCACGTAAGCCATTGCTGCCTCGATGTGGTTCCAGGCGGTCGGCCACCGCGAACCAGACGCATCGGCTTCGGCATCCGACCCAGCCTTGCGGACCCCCTGTCCGACATCTAGTTGCGCGAGTCCGAGGACGAGAGCACCTTCGCACTCGCTGAGCAAACGCCGAACGGCCTCGATAGGGGCCGCGTTCGGGTAGTCCGTTTCTCCCAGTGTCCGCGGTATCAAGCTCCGTTGGTCCAACACGTGAGCGAGCTTGTCCCAGAACGCCCGCTGGTTCCCATTGAGCGCGTTGGGCTTGCTGACGAAGACGTTCTTGCTGGCGGCCATGATTATCGCTTCGATACGAGACGTGAGAACGGTCCGAGGACTCCCGACGCGACCGCTGGAGCCGCGAGCATAGCCGCCTGTGTGGGACGGTCACCACTATCAGCCGAATCGATCCCGACCGGCGGCAGGCGTACCGTCTGAAGCAACGCCACCACTGGAGAACAAGATGCCCGATCCCCGCGCTTTCGTCAGCTTCGACTTCGACAACGACCAGACGTCAAAGACGCTGTTCGCTGGGCAGGCGAAAAGCGATTCCCCAACACCGTTCACCGTTCAAGACTGGTCCTCGAAGAGCTCGCTCCCGCAGGCGACCTGGGAAGCGACCATCGCCAAGAAGATTGCAGCCACGAACATGTGCATCGTGCTGGTCGGCCGAAACCTCAAGACCGCGGGAGGCGTCGCAAAGGAAGTCGCGATGGCGCATGAAGCTGACGTGCCAGTGTTCGGCGTGTACGTCGACGGCGCGGGCACTACGAGCATCTTGCCGGCGGGCCTGCAGCGCAACCGCACGATGGCCTGGAACTGGAAGCTCATCGCGGCCGCAGTCGACCAGATGATGGGCGAGGGGAAGAACGCGTAACGCCGCTAGGGGTCACATGACTACGCGCGACGACGATTCCTCCCAAGACCCGGACCTCGCCGCCGCAGAGGCGGCCTCGGACGCCATGCCGGAGCACAGGCTCGAGCTCTACAAGCTCGCAGTTGAGATGGCTGATCGAGTGTCGGCTCGACGCGCTGTCGCCAACAGCTTCTTTCTGACTATCAACACTGGGCTGGTCGCATTGGTCGGTGGAACGACGTTGCGTTGGTACGTCGCGGCGGCGGGGATCGTGTTCTCGCTCGCGTGGGGGCTACTACTGAGCAGCTACCGAAAACTGAACACCGCGAAGTTTGCCGTAATTACGGCGATGGAAGTCGATTTTTCACGACAGTTGTTCTCGGAGGAGTACCGCCTTTACAAGGGCGAAGTGGTCGCCCAAGGCGAGGTCGGGCGACGTGCGAGGATCTCTGCCTGGGCGACCAAATACCGTGAGCTCGGCGAGGTCGAGCGCATCGTTCCCGTTGTGTTCGCGCTCATCTACATCATCGAACTACTTAGGCAGGCAGGCGTGTGACGTATATCGATCGAATCGCAACCGAGATCGAAAACCGGGTGCCCTCGGAGGTCATGCCAGATGGAGACACCGGGCTCCTTTTCCGCATCTACGCCGTGCTCCTGCTTGCCAAAGGCGAGCAGGTAACCGACGAGGACGTCCACAACGCATGGTCCGTTTGGATGCAGGAGAACCAAGGAGACCACCCGGCCTTGCGCCCGTTCTCAGAGTTGGACGCATCAGCACGCGAGAGCGATGAGCCGTTCGTCGCGGCGATACGTGCGGCGTGGCGCGAGGTGAACTAACGCTGCGTCCAAGCTGCTTACCTGGCCACACGGCGCTTGACCGCCGGCCGGTCGCCTTCGGGGAGGTGATCGAGGACGTTGCGTCCCTTGTGGCGGATGCACCGCTGGACCGGAACGGGACCGAACACCTCGGCGACCGCGGCCCGCAGCGCCTTGCCGCCATCGAGGACCACGAGGACGCCTTGTTCGACGTCCAGGCCCCGGTCGACGAGGTCGGCCAGGAGCGCGACGGTGATCGTCTTGTTCTCCGTCGAGCCGTCCCACGACCCCGGCGGGACCTTGATCCCATCGGTCGTGACCCCGAGCGCGACGACGCAGCAACGGCCCTTCAGCTCGTTCCCGTCGAGCATCAACGCCGCCAACCGAACGTCCGCCAGCGATCGGCTCATGAGCGCCTTGAGATGCTCGCTCGTGCGCCCGACGAACTCGCGGCTCACCGCGCTCTTGCTCGTCGAGCGCTCGGCGGCGAGCACGTCCTGGCCGACCGGCTCACGCGTCCTGACAAACGTCCTGGTCGAGACCCCGGACAGCATCTGCTCCAGCAACACCCGGGTCAACGGGTCACGGTCGGCGAAATGCGCGTAGGTCTTCAACGGCACGTCAGCGGTCCGAAGCCGCGGCCGATCCACACCGACCCGGCGGCCTCCGAGCGTCACCTCGCCGGCCTCCCGACCATGGCGCACGGCGGTGCGGTCGGGGACGCGCGCGTGCTTCGGTCCGACGACCGCGGCGACCTCCTCTTCCATCAACGTGTTCAACACCCCCAGGCCGGTCGCGACGCACACGGCCAACAGGCCGTCCTTCGCCGCATTCACCAGCTCTCCGAGCGCCTCCTGCACAGCGGGCGGCAGTCCGAGCTCTTCACCAGCGCCCGGCCCCCATCCGGCGCGCCACGCCCCTCGGCACGCTAACCCGTCAGACGACGGCCCCCTGATACGACTACGCCCCAGTGCTCCACGCCCACCACGCCACGCACGCCGACGCGCTGGTCGCCACCCTGGGCACCCTGCTCGCCGACGCCCCGCCCGGGGACCCGTTCGCGCCGGAGCTGGTCTCGGTCCCGACCCGCGGGGTCGAGCGGTGGTTGACGCAGACGCTCAGCGCACACCTCGGGGCGACGACGCAAGATGGGATCGTCGCCAACATCGACTTCCCCTCCCCGCGGGAGCTGGTCACGCAGGCGATCGGCGCGGCCACGGGCATCGACCCGGACGACGATCCGTGGCGCAGGGAGCGGACGGTCTGGCCGCTGCTGCAGCTGGTCGACGAGCACCTCCACGAGCCGTGGCTGCGCACGCTGGCCGACCACCTGAAGGACAGCGGGGTCGAGGAGGAGCAGCCGCGCCGGCTCGTCGCCGTGCGGCACCTCGCGCAGCTGTTCGACCGCTACGCCCTGCACCGTCCGCCGATGCTCGGGCGCTGGGCCGACGGCGAGGACGTCGACGGCCGGGGCGGGCAGCTCGCCCCGCACCTGGCCTGGCAGGCCGAGCTGTGGCGTCGCCTCGCCGCGCGCATCGACGCGCCCGATCCCGCCACCCGGCTGCGAACCGCCGCGGAGAGGATCGAGCACGGGGCCAACTCGACCCTCCCGCACCGCCTGAGCCTCTTCGGCCTCACCCGACTGCCGCAGGCGCACCTGCAGATCCTCCGGGCGCTCGCGCGCACGCGCGAGGTGCACCTGTTCCTCCTGCACCCCTCCCCCGCGCTGTGGCAGGCGGGCGGCGACACGATCCCGACGAACCGCCTGCTCGCCTCCTGGGGCCGCGACGCGCGCGAGCTGCAGACCGTCCTCGGCGACGAGATCGAGGACCACCCCACGCACGAGGAGCACCCGCCGCCCCGGACGCTCCTGCAGCAGCTGCAGCACGACGTGCGCCACGACCGCGCGCCCACGCCGACCCCGCAAGCGCACACGGCCACGGACGAGGACACGAGCGTCCGGGTCCACAGCTGCCACGGCCGCGCCCGCCAGGTCGAGGTCCTGAAGGACCGGATCCTCCACGCGCTCGCACAGGACCCAACGCTCGAGCCCCGCGACGTCATCGTCATGTGCCCGGACATCGAGGCGTTCGCGCCGCTGATCCACGCCACGTTCGGAGGAGGCAGCAGCGGTGACCCGGAGACCGAGAACGACCCCACGCGGCTCCAGGTCCGCCTCGCCGACCGCGCACTCAGACAGACCAACCCCGTCCTCGGCACGCTCGGCCGCCTGCTCGAGCTCGTCGACCGCCGGCTCACGGCCACGGAGGTCCTCGACCTCGCCGACCGCGAGCCGGTCAGACGACGGTTCCGCTTCACCGACGACGACCTCACCCGCCTGACCGACTGGACGCAGCAGACCGGCGTGCGCTGGGGCCTCGACGCCCCGCACCGCGCGCCGTTCAAGCTCCAGAAGCTCGAGAGCAACACGTGGCGCACCGGGCTCGACCGCGTGCTGCTCGGCGTCACGATGACCGAAGACGAGCAGCCGCTCGTGCACGACACGCTCCCGCTCGACGACGTCGAGTCCGGCGCCATCGACCTCGCCGGGCGCTTCGCCGAGCTCGTCGACCGGCTGCACTCCGTCATCACCACGCTGCAGCAGCCGCACACGCTCACCGCGTACACGGAGCACCTGCGGCACGCCGCCGACCTGCTCACCGACACCACGCCCAGGGACGCCTGGCAGCGCGACGCCGCCGACCGGCTGCTCGCCACCATCGCCGCCGACGCCGCCGGCAGCACCGCGCCGCTGCACGTCGCCGAGCTGCGCGACCTGCTCGACGAGCACCTCCGCGGCCGCCCCACGCGCGCGAACTTCCGCACCGGCGCGCTGACGTTCTGCACGCTGCAGCCGATGCGGTCGATCCCCCATCGGGTCGTCTGCCTGCTCGGCCTCGACGACACCGTCTTCCCCCGCAAGGCCCCCCGCGACGGCGACGACCTCATCGTCCAGGACCACCAGCCCGGCGACCACGACGGCCGCTCCGAGGACCGCCAGATGCTCCTCGACGCCCTGCTCGCCGCCGGCGACCGGCTGATCATCACCTACACCGGCAACGACGAGCGCACCAACGCGCAGAAGCCCCCGGCCGTCCCGGTCGCCGAGCTGCTCGACGTCATCGCGCGCACCGCGCCCGACGCCCGGCCCGTCGTCGAGCACCCGTTGCAGCCGTTCGACCCGCGCAACTTCCAGACCCGGGACGGCGCCACCCCGCTGAGCTTCGACACCACCACGCTGCAGGGCGCCCGCGCGCTCACCGGCCCGCGCACGCAGCGCCCGCCGTTCCTCACCGACCGCCTGCCCGCCCCGACCTCCGCGATCGTCGAGCTCGACGACCTCATCCGCTTCGTCGAGCACCCCGCCCGCGCGTTCCTGCGGCAGCGGCTCGGCGTGCGGCTGACCGAGAACGACGACGAGGTGCAGGACGCCCTGCCCGTCGACCTCGACGGCCTGCAGCAGTGGGCGATCGGGGACCGCATGCTGCGCGCCCGCCTGCAGGGCCGCAGCGCGCAGGAGACCCGCGCGGCCGAGCTCGCCCGCGGCGCGCTCCCGCCCGGGCACCTCGCCGACCCGATCCTGCGGCCGATCGAGCGCAAGGTCGGCGCCGTGTACGCCGCCGCGCGCGAGCAGCTCGGCGACCCGCGCCCGCCCGCGACGAGCCTCGACGCCCGCATCACGCTCGCCGACGGCCGCGTGCTCAGCGGCACCGTCCCCTACCTGCACGGCGACCAGCTGCAGGTCGTCCTCTACTCCCGCGTCGGGCCCAAGCACCGGCTCGCCAACTGGGTCCGCCTGCTCGTCCTCACGGTCGCCCACCCCGACCGGCACCTCGACGCCATCGTGATCGGCCGCGCGCGCAGCGGCGTCCGACGGGCGGACGCGACGATCGCGCGGCTCCCCGAGCTCGCCTACGACGACGCGCGCACGCACCTCCACGACCTCGTCGACCTCTACGACCGCGGCCGACGCGAGCCGCCGCCGCTGGCGACCGCGACCTCGCACGCCCACGCGGAGGCCGCCGCGCAGGGCCGCAACGCCGACCACGCCGCGAGTAAGGCGTGGGAGTCGGACTTCAAGTTCCCCAAGGAGGACGCCGAGCCCGAGCACCGGCTGCTCCTCGGCGGCGTCCTGAGCTTCGCGGAGCTGCTCGAGCGCCGCCCCGAGTTCCCGACGTGGGCACAGCGGCTCTGGGCGCCCCTCCTCGACCACGAACAGGTCCAGGACCGCTGACGTGATGCACTAGCATCAGATGCATGCGCACCACACTCGACATCGACGACGACGTCCTCCTCGCCGCGAAGGAGCGTGCCCGGCGCGACGGCACCACCGCCGGCCGCGTGCTCTCGGAGCTCGCACGCCAGTCCCTCACGTCCGGCGTCCCCGCGTCCGACGTCGGCCCCGCCACGCTCGGCTTCCGTCCCCTGCCACCGCGTGGCGCGCCCGTCACCAACGCGCTGATCGACCGCCTCCGCGAGGACGACGACGAGTGAGCCGCGCGCTCCTCGACATCAACGTCCTGCTCGCGCTACTGGACAGCGATCACATCGACCACCGCCGCGCGCACGAGTGGCTCGCGGAGAACGGTCCCAGCGGGTGGGCGTCCTGCGCCATCACCGAGAACGGCTTCGTCCGCATCATCAGCCAGCCGCGGTACCCGAGTCCGGTCTCCCCGACGGTCGCCGTCGAGGTGCTGGCCGCAGCCTGCGCCGCCGGTCATCACGCCCGTTGGCCGTGCGACGTCAGCATCCTCGACGACACGATCATCGACCGGACCCGGGTCCACGGACCACGACAGGTCACGGATGCCTACCTGCTCGCCCTCGCGACACACCACCAGGGTCGGTTCGTGACCTTCGATCACGGGGTCGTGCTCTCAGCCGTCCGCAACGCGACGGACGAGCACCTCGTCGTCATCTGAGGACGCAGTGACCCAGGAGCCCACCCCGTTCAACCTCACCGGCCCGCTGCCGCGCGGCGTCGCGATCCTCGAGGCCAGCGCCGGCACCGGGAAGACGTTCACGATCGCCGCGCTCGCCGTCCGGTACGTCGCCGCCGGGCACCCGCTCGAGGACCTGCTGATCGTCACGTTCACGCGCATGGCCACCGGGGAGCTGCGCGAGCGTGTCCGCGACCGGCTCGTCTCCGCCGAGCGGATCCTCGACGAGCACCTCACCCACGGCACCGAGCCGCCGCAGGACGACGACATCGCGATGCTGCTGATCATCGGGGCGACGAAGGAGCAGATCGCCACGACCCGCGACCGGCTCCGCACCGCGGTCGCGGACTTCGACGCGGCGACGATCACCACCACGCACGGGTTCTGCCTCGAGGCCCTCGGCAGCCTCGGCTTCACCGGGGACGTCGCGCCCGACACGACGTTCGTCGAGGACGTCGGCGACCTGATCGACGAGGTCGTCGACGACCTCTACGTGCGCCGCTTCCACTGGGACCCCAACCGCGCGCTCGGCCCGCAGGAGGCCCGCGCGATCACCACCGCGGCGATCGCCAACCCCGCCGACGCGCTCGAGCCCCGCAACGCCCGACCCGACACGTACGCCGCCATGCGCGTGCGGCTCGCGCAGGCCGCCCGCCAGGAGCTCGAGCGCCGCAAGCGGCTGGGCTCGGTCATGACCTACGACGACCTCCTCACCCGCCTGGACGCGACGCTGCGCGACCCCGACAGCGGCGAGACCGTCGCCCAGCGGCTGCGCGACCGCTACAAGGTCGTGCTCGTCGACGAGTTCCAGGACACCGACCCCGTGCAGTGGTCGATCATGCACCGGGCGTTCGACCACGAGGACGGCACCCTCGTCCTCATCGGCGACCCCAAGCAGGCGATCTACGCGTTCCGCGGCGCCGACGTCTACGCGTACCTCAACGCCGCGCGCACCGCGACGAACCGGCAGACGCTCGGCACGAACTACCGCTCCGACCAGCAGCTGATCTCCGCCTACGACCAGCTGTTCCAGGGCTCCCAGCTCGGCCACCCCGACATCGTCTACCGCGACGTCGAGGCGGTCGAGGCCAACCGCGGCTCGCGGCTGCGCGGCGCCCCGGTCGGGGAGGCGCTGCGGCTGCGCGTCGTCGACCGCCGCAGCGGCGTCGTGCCGCTCACCCCCAAGGGCTTCGCGAGCGTCGCGGGCACCCGCGCGCACATCGCCCACGACGTCGCCGGCCAGGTCGTCGCGCTGCTCGAGAGCGGCGCGGAGATCGAGACCCGCGCGCCCGACGGCAGCCCCACCGGCACGCGCACCGTGCGCCCCGGCGACCTCGCCGTGCTCGTGCGCCGCAACCGCGACGCCGCCGCCATCCGCGCCCAGCTCGACGCGCGCGGCGTGCCCGCCGTGCTCGCCGGGGCCGGGAGCGTGTTCGACGCCGACGCCTCCCGCGACTGGCTGCGGCTGCTCGAGGCGCTCGAGCGTCCCTCCTCCAGCCCCCGCGCCCGCGCGGTCGCGCTCACCGTCTTCCTCGGCTGGCCCGCCGACCGCATCGCCGCCGCCACCGACGAGGACTGGGAGACCGTCCACCGCCGCATGCACGCGTGGGCGCACGTGCTGCGCGAGCGCGGCGTCGCGTCGCTCGTGGAGACGATCACCACGCAGGAGCGGCTCCCCGAGCGGATGCTCGCCGTCACCGACGGCGAACGGGCGCTCACCGACCTGCGCCACGTCGGCCAGCTGCTGCACCGGGCCTCCACCGACGAGCACCTCGGCATCGCCGCGCTCACCGCGTGGCTGCGCAAGCGCATCGCCGAGGCCGCCCGCGACGCCGACGAGGAGCGCTCCCGGCGGCTGGAGTCCGACGCCGCCGCCGTGCAGGTCCTCACGATCCACCGCTCCAAGGGCCTCGAGTTCCCGATCGTCTTCTACCCCGACCTGTGGGAGCCCTCGTGGATCAGCCGCGAGGCCGAACCGGTCTTCTTCCACGACCCCGACAACCAGGACCGGCGCACGATCGACGTCGGCCTGGACGGCAGCTCCTACGCGGCGCACCGCCGCCAGCACGAGCGCGAGACGCGCGGCGAGGACCTGCGGCTCGCGTACGTGGCGCTCACCCGCGCCCAGCACCAGGCGGTCGTCTGGTGGGCGGGCTCGTGGGCCTCCCAGGACGCACCGCTCTCGCGGCTGCTGTTCTCGCGCGACCCGGGCGGCGCGATCGCGCCCGCCGGGCAGGGCGTGCCGTCCGACGAGGACGTGCTGCAACGCCTCGCCGACCTCGCGGCGGGCTGCCCCGGCTGCGTGTCGGTCGAGACCTCGACGGTCAGTGCGCCCGCCCGCTGGGGCGCGGAGACCGTCGAGCACGGGGAGCTCGCCGCCGCCCGCTTCGCGCGCGGCATCGACCGCACCTGGCGGCGCACGTCCTACTCGAACATCACCGCCGCGACCTCCCACGGGGACGCGGGTGCCGGCGGCCCGGCCGCGGCAGCCAGCGAGCCCGAGGCCGACGGCGCGCTGCTCACCGACGAGCCCGCCGAGACCCTCGACCTGCCCGCCGTGCCCGCGGTCCCGCTCGCCGACATGCCCGGTGGCGTGCACGTCGGCACGCTCGTCCACGACCTGCTCGAGCGCACCGACTTCACCGCCGACCCGCTGCCCGACGAGCTGCGCGCCCGGCTCGCCGAGGCGCAGGCGCGCCGCGCGGTCGACGTCGGCCCGCCGGACGTGTTCGTCGACGGGCTGGCCACCGCCCTGCGCACCCCGTTCGACGGCGTCACGCTCACCGCGATCGCGCGCCACGACCGCCTCGACGAGCTCGAGTTCGAGATGCCGCTCGTCGGCGGCGCCACGCCCACGGGCGTCCTCACCCCCGGGGCGATCGGCCGCGTGCTGCGCGAGCACCTCCCCGCCGACGACCCGCTGCGCGCCTACGCGGAGCGGCTGGCCGACCCGGACCTGCGCGCCGCGCTGCGCGGGTACCTGACCGGCTCGATCGACCTCGTCTTCCGGCTGCCCGGGCCGCGGCCCCGCTACGGGATCGCCGACTACAAGACCAACCGGCTCGCCGCGTTCGACGCCGACGCGCTGCGCGAGGAGATGTACGCGTCGCACTACGCGCTGCAGGGCCTGCTCTACACCGTCGCGCTGCACCGCTACCTGCGCTGGCGCGTGCCCGACCACGACCCGGCGACCGACCTCGCGGGCGTCCACTACCTGTTCCTGCGCGGCATGACCGGGGAGCCCGGCGCCGGCGTCTTCTCCTGGCATCCGCCCGGCGACCTCGTCGTCGCGCTCAGCGACGTGCTCGATCGCGGGGCCTCGTCGTGACCGCGTTCGCGCAGGACCCCTTCGACGCCCGCGTCGCGCACGCCGCCCCCGACGGGCCGCTGCGCGCGTTCAACGAGGCGGGCGTGCTCGCCGCCGCCGACGTGCACGTCGCCCGCCGCCTCGCCGCGCTCGCGGCCGCCGACGACCCCGACGTGCTGCTCGCCGTCGCGCTCGCCGTCCGCGCCCCCCGACTCGGGCACGTCTTCGTCGACCTCGCCACCATCGCCCGGCGCGCGACCACCGAGGGCGAGGAGGCCGTCGACCTGTCCGCGCTGCCGTGGCCCGCCGTGCCGGCGTGGCTCGACGCGCTCGGCGCCTGCCCGGCCCTCGTCGCCGTCGGGGAGGACGCGGGCGAGCGACTGCCCCTGCGGCTCGTCGGCACGCACCTGTACCTCGACCGCTACTGGCGCGAGGAGCAGCGGATCGCCGCCGACCTGCGCGGCTTCGCCGCCCGCGAGCCGGAGCTCGTCAACGCGGCGCTGCTGGACGACGGGCTCGACCGGCTGCGCTGGCCCGACGAGCCCGCCGACAGCGCCCAGGTGCGCGCCGCGCGCACCGCCGTGCACCGGCGCTTCACCGTCGTGGCGGGCGGCCCGGGGACCGGCAAGACCACCACGGTCGCGCGGATCGTCGCGCTCCTGCACGAGCAGGCCGCCGACGGGCGACC
Source organism: Paraconexibacter algicola (assembly GCF_003044185.1). Classification (GTDB taxonomy): domain Bacteria; phylum Actinomycetota; class Thermoleophilia; order Solirubrobacterales; family Solirubrobacteraceae; genus Paraconexibacter; species Paraconexibacter algicola. Next base: position 2,240,366 of record NZ_PYYB01000001.1, on the reverse strand, counting down.
GCCCCTGATCGCGCTCGCCGCGCCCACCGGCAAGGCCGCCGCGCGGCTGGAGGAGTCGCTGCACGAGCAGGCCCCCGACCTGGACACCGAGGCCCGCGACGCGCTCCTCGCCACCTGCGCGACGACGCTGCACCGCCTGCTCGGCTGGCGGCCCGACAGCCACAGCCGCTTCCGCCACCACCGCGGCAACCGGCTCCCGCACGACGTCGTGATCGTCGACGAGACCTCGATGGTCTCGCTCTCGCTCATGGGCCGACTCGTCGAGGCGGTCCGTCCCGACGCCCGGCTGATCCTCGTCGGCGACCCCGACCAGCTCACCTCCGTGGAGGCTGGCGCCGTCCTGGGCGACGTCGTCGGGCCCGCCGCCGAGGATCCCGGCGCACCACCGGTCGACGGGGCGCTGCGCGACGCGGTCGTCGTGCTCGACACCACCCACCGGTTCGGCGGCGCGATCGCCGACCTCGCCGCCGCGATCCGCAGCGGCGACCCCGACGCCGTGCTCGCCCGGCTCGCCGAGCCCGCCGACCCCAGCGTCCGCTGGATCCCGCTCGACGCGCAGGCCGGCCCGGACCCGGACCCGCTGCTCGCGCCCGTGCGCGACGCCGCCGTCGCCGCCGGGCGCGCCGTCCTCGACGCCGCCCGCGCCGGCGACCCGCGCGCGGCGCTGGCCGCCCTCGGCTCCTTCCGCGTCCTGACCGCGCACCGCCGCGGTCCGTACGGCGCGACGCCGTGGATGTGGACCATCGAGCGCTGGCTGACCGACGCGCTCGACGGGTTCGACCCGCGCGCCGGGGAGTGGTACGTCGGCCGGCCGCTGCTCGTCACCGAGAACGACCACTCGCTGCGGCTCTACAACGGGGACACCGGCGTCGTGATCGCCGGGGCACAGGACCGCGTCACCGCCGCGTTCGAGCGCCGCGGCGAGGCGCTCGAGTTCAGCCCGACGCGCCTGAGCGCGATCGACACCGTGTACGCGATGACGATCCACAAGGCGCAGGGCTCGCAGTTCGACACCGCGGCCGTGCTGCTCCCCGGCACCGACTCGCCGATCCTCACGCGCGAGCTGCTCTACACCGGCGTCACGCGCGCCTCGCAGCAGCTCGTCGTCGTCGGCACCGAGGAGGCCGTGCGCGGCGCGGTGAGCCGCCCGGCCGCGCGCGCCAGCGCGCTGCGCGAGCGGCTCTGGGACTGACGGGACCCGCGGGCCCCAGGCGCTCCTCAGCGCAGGATCGTGCGGCCCATCAGCAGGCCCTGCAGCTGCGGCAGCGTGAAGCCCGCGATCACGAAGTCCTTGTAGCGCGTGTGCACGCTCGCCACCGACGCCTGGGCCAGCAGTCCGAGGGATGACCTGCGGCCGTCGCAGACGAGGTCCTCGACGAAGCAGACGTCCCACTTGTAGGGGATCTGCCGCGGCAGCCGCCGGTCGCCGAGGATGCCGCTGCCGCTGCGGTCCGCGTCGGTGTCGCTGGGACGGAACGGGTTCGGCGTCACCGTGTACTCCGAGCGGCCGGCCGAGTAGGTGTCGGCGAACAGCGTCACCGCCCGGACGCGCCGCAGCGCCGGGACCGACAGGCCGCGCAGCGTCTCGCTCGCGACCCCGGCGCCCTGCGAGTAGCCGACGACGCCGATGCGCGTGCGCGGGCACTGCTTCACCCGCTTGGAGATCATCGCGTTCAGCAGGATCTTCCCGAACTCCATCGAGCGCTGGAAGCGCGACGGGTCGGAGATGATCGTCTCGACCGACGCCGCCTCGTAGGGGACGTTCAGGGCGCGGACCGAGCGGCCCTTGCGACGGATCTCGGCGACCGCGCGCTCCACCGTCCGCCCGACGGTGGTGGACATGCCGTAGGGCCCGGCGATCGGCTCGCCGGAGCCGCGCACCCCGTACAGCGTCACCGCCGTGCAGCGTCCCTGGGCGGGCGCCGACGGCGCCGAACGGCCGCAGGACGGGGCGCCGCGCAGGCGCCCGTCGGTGTAGGTCTTCAGCAGCTGGTCGGGCACGTAGTAGCGGCCGACCTTCGACCACACCGTCGACCCGAACGCCGACTGGCCGGTCGTCTGGCAGCTGATCTTCACCCACTGCCCCTTGCGGACGTGGTTCGTCTTCGCGCGCGGCTCGAGCTTCGGCTGCGAGCGACCGTCGATGTCCGCCTTCGCGAGGTAGCGGTTGGACGCCTTCCACGGCTCAAGCTTCGTGACGTTCTTCGCCTCGGAGGGCGCGGACGCCAGCAGCGGGAGCAGGAGGGCCGCGCAGGTCGCGGCGAGGGTTCGCGTCCGGGTCATGGGCGCCTCCTACCCCCGTGCTCGCGACCGTAGGCGCAGATCTCACCGTGGCCTCATGCAGGGACGGGCGCGGGCGGTCCTCTGCGCGGCAGCTCACCGCAATGGTGCGCTCCCACGCACTCGGCGCTGCACGGCAACCTGCGCGCGCGGCCGGGTCCGCCCGGCACCATGTCGCGTCGCATGCTGCGTCCTGCCGCCGTCCTCCCGGCCGCCCTGGCGGTCCTGGTCCTCGCCGCGCCCGCCGCCGCCACCACCGGCGGGGCCGTCGCACCACGGCAGGCGAGCGCCCCCGCGCCGCTCACTCCCGGACCGGCCACGACGACGACCGCGCCGTCGCTCGCGCTGCGCGCCGCCCCCGCCGGCCGGCTTCTCGCCCGCCTCGCGCGCGGCACGCGCGTGACGGTCGAGTGCCAGCGCAACGGGCCGCTCGCCACCACCGCCGCCGGCGCCACCCGCGTGTGGGCGCGCGTGCGCACCGCGACCGGCCGGCGCGGCTACGTCTCCGACGGCTACCTCGCCACCCGCACGAGCGCGCTCGTCGCCCCGTACTGTGGCATCGGCGCCGCCGGACCCGACCCGGCCGTCGCCGGGCAGGGACGCTGCGGGTCCGTCTCCCCCTTCGCGCTGATCCCGCCGTTCGCCGACGCGCGCCAGTTCGTCACCGCCGTCGCCCCCGCCGCCCAGGCCTCGCGCGACACGTACGGCGTGCCGCCGTCGGTGACGCTCGCCCAGGCCGTGCTGGAGACCGGCGGCGGCAAGGTCGCAGCGCTGGCCAACAACTTCTTCGGGATGAAGGCCCAGAACGTCGCGGCGAGCACGTGGCGCTGGGAGGACCTCGCCGGCGGCTGCGTCTTCAAGAAGACCTGGGAGGTCCGCGCCGGACGCAGCGCCACCGAGATCGCCGCCTTCCGCGCCTACCCGACGCTCGAGGCCTCCGTGCTCGACCACGGCCGCCGGCTCGCGACGAACCCCGCCTACGCCGCGGCGTTCCAGCACACCGACGACCCCGTCCGGTTCCTGCGCGAGATCGCGCGCCGCTACGCGACCGACCCCGCGTACGCGGACAAGCTGCTGGACCTCCGCCGCCGCTACGCGCTGGCGCAGTACGACTGACGCGCCGCGGGCGCGCGGCCCCCGGTCAGCCGTGCAGCAGCTCGAGCAGCGAGTCCGCGTGCTTCTCGACGAAGCTCGGCCCGATGCCCTTGATCGCCAGCAGCTCGTGCTCGGTGCTCGGCCGCCTGCGCACGATCTCGCGCAGCGTCGCGTCGTTGGCCACCGTGTAGGCGGGCTTGCCGTTCGCGCGCGACCGGCGCCACGCCTTCAGCGGCTCGAGGTCGCGATCCGCCACCGGCGGACCGTCGTCGGCCGCGGTCGCGCCGCCCCCGGAGCGGGAGCGCGACCGCGACGCGCTCACCCGGATCTCCGGCAGCCAGTCCACCGGGTCGTGCACGTCGCAGCAGCGGCCGACCGGCGCGCCCTCCTCCGGGTCGCCGAAGTGGTCCAGCAGCTGGCGGCGGCGGCACGCGCCGTCCCCGCCGTTGGCGTACGCCTCGATCGAGCGGTACGCCTCCCAGCGGCGGTTCGTCGCCGCCCGGCACAGCTGCGCGACCTCGCGATGGTCGAGCTCGCCGGAGAGCAGCTCCACCCGCAGCCGCCCGCCCGCGCCCGGGGACAGGCGCAGCGCGCCCGCGCGCTCGGCGACCGCGAGCGCCACCCGGTCGCGGTCGGCGCGCGCGTCCTCCTCGACGACGCCGTCCGGCCCGGCCTGCGCCCGCAGGCGGCCGACCAGCGCACCGACCTGCGCGACCTTCACCTCGGCCTCGTTGATGAACCGCACGAGCCGCCCCAGGTCCGACCGCGACGCCAGCAGCACCGCGCGGGCCAGCTGCCCGTCACGGCCGCCACGGCCCGCCTCCTGGTAGTAGGCCTCCAGCGAGGACGGCAGCGCCCAGTGCCAGACGCTGCGCACGTCGGCCTTGTCGACGCCCATGCCGAACGCGTTCGTCGCGACGACCACGTCGACCTCGCCGCGCATGAACGCGTCCTGCGCGGCGGCGCGCGTGTCGGCGTTCATCCCCGCGTGGTACGCGGCGACCCGCAGCGCGCTCGACGCGAGCAGGTCCGCGATCTCCTCCGTGCTCTTGCGCGTGCCGCAGTACACGACCGCCGGCCGGTTCTCCTCCATCGACACGCCCGCGACGAGCGTCGCCCGCTTGCGCGCGACGCTGCCCTCGCCGTCGAACGGCAGCACGTCGAACGACAGGTTCGGCCGGTCGAAGCCGGACCGCACGCGCTCCGGGTCGCGCAGCGCCAGGCGCACCGCGATCTCGTCGGCGACCTTCGGCGTCGCGGTCGCCGTGCACGCCATCACCGGCGGGTGACCGAGCTCGGCGATCACCCCGGCGAGGCGCAGGTAGTCGGGACGGAAGTCGTGGCCCCACTCGCTGACGCAGTGCGCCTCGTCGACGACGAACAGGGCGATCGCGCGCGTGCGCAGCGCGGCCCGGAACGCGCCCGAGGCGAACCGCTCCGGCGCGGCGAAGACGACCTTCGCGCTGCCGTCGCGGATGCCGTCGAGCGCCGCGCGGTTGGCGGAGCCGTCGCCGCCGGAGGCGAGCATCACCGCCGGGTGACCGAGGTCGGTCAGCCGCGCGCACTGGTCGCGCATCAGCGCGATCAGCGGCGACACCACCACGGTCAGGTCCGGACCGGCGAGCGCCGGCAGCTGGTAGCAGAGCGACTTGCCGCCGCCGGTCGGCATCACCACGAGCGCGTCGCGCCCCTGCAGCGCAGCCAGCACCGCCTCCCGCTGCCCGGGACGGAACTGCGACAGGCCCAGCAGCCCGAGCAGCGAGTCCGGATCGACGTCCGCCAGCGAGGTGCGGTCGGGCGCCGGACCGGCCGGGACGGGCGCCGCGTACGGCTCCGCCGCGAACACCGGCGCGCCCTCGCCCGCCGCGGGGCCCGCCTCCTCCATCGAGGCCAGGTAGGCGAGGTAGTCGTCCTCGTCGGCCGCGGTCGGCCCCGCCGGCTCGACGTCCGCGACCGGGGCCGGAGCCGCCGCGCTCGGGGCGGGCGGCGGGGCCGGCTCCTCCTCCAGCGCGAACAGCGCCGGGACGTTGGCGTCCTTCACCCGCTGCGCCGCGAGCTTCGCCAGCGGCGTCAGCGCGTCCCGCTCGGCCTTCGTGAACGTGCTCCAGCGGCCCCGGATCCCGTCGAGCGCCGCCGACGCCCCCGGCGCGGCGGGATCGGCGAAGACGGAGGCCAGCTGGGTCAGCGCGTCGTGCACCCCTCAGACCGTAGCGACGGGTCCCGACCGTCCGGCACGTCCCGTGCAGATCTCACCGCTCTCTGCGCGGATTCTCGCCAGGCCTGTAACACCCTCCGGCGTTGCCCGGCTTCGAACCGTGCGCGCAGAAGTTCCGGATCCGCTCGCAGTTCCGCACCCGATAGCCGTGCTGCAGCCGGATCCGCAGCGTGTCGAACCCCGGCCCGCAGTCGATCGTGCCGCGCCCGTAGTACGCCCACACCAGGTCCGCGCCGCTGCCGCCACGCACCGTGTTGTGCCCGTGCGAGGTGTACAGCCAGTCGTCACCCGGGCCGCCGTCCAGCAAGTCGCGCTGGCGGGTCGTGTTGCCCTCCGGATCCCAGTCGCCCCAGAGCACGTCGCGCCCGGCACCGCCCTGGATGCGGTCGTCGCCGTGGTGGCCGAGCAGCTCGTCGTTGGCCGGCCCGCCACTGAACCGCCGGCCGGACGCCGACTTCACCTGCCAGAACACGCCGGTGATCGCGGGCCACCCGACGTGCGAGACCTTCTCCCCGCCGCCCGGCACGCGCCGACCACCGCCGTCCTGGCAGGTGTCGTCCGGGTGGGACTGCTCGCAGAGCACCGCGGGGTCCGCCGACGGCTCGGCGTGCGAGACGGTCCCCGGCGCGGCGAGGGCGAGCGGCACGAGAAGGATCAGCAGACGGGAGCGCACGCCCCGATCATCGGCAGCCGCACGGTCCGGCCTGAGGCGCCGGGCGTCAGGCGCGCGCGGCGTTCCCGGCGATCCCGTCGACCATCACCGGCCACAGCGGCTCGGGCAGGTCGTGGCCCATCGCGTCGAGCAGCAGCAGGTTGGCACCGGGGATCGCCCTGCGAGTCGCGAGACCGCCCGACGGCCGGATCAGCGGGTCGGCGGCGCCGTGGATGACGAGCGTGGGCGCGCGGATCGTGCGCAGCGCCGCCGTCCGGTCACCGTCGGAGACGATCGCGGCCAGCTGGCGCGCGAAGCCCGCCGGGGTGATCCCGCGGTCCCAGGTGCGCTCCAGCAGGTCGCGGCGCACCGCCTCGCTCTTCGTCAGCGTCGGGGAGCCGAGCACGCGCGCCGCCCGCAGGCCCTTCTCGACGTAGTCCTCGCGCGTGGCGGCGGGCGGGCTGACGAGGAACCGCAGCGCCTTGAGCGTCGGCCGGCCCACCCGGCGGCTGCCGGTCGTCGACATGATCGACGTGAGGCTCAGCACCCGTCCCGGCTGGGCCGCGGCCATCGTCTGGGCGATCATTCCGCCCATCGACGCGCCCACCACGTGCGCCCGCTCGATCCCCAGCGCCGACAGCAGCCCGAACGCGTCCGCCCCCATGTCCGCGAGCGTGTACGCGGGCGCGGCGACGCGGCCGGTGAAGAGCTCACGACGCGACGGCGCGCCGAGATGGTCGAGGTGCGTGGAGCGCCCGGAGTCCCGGTTGTCGAACCGCACGACGTGCAGGCCGCGCGCCGCGAGCCGCTCGCAGAACCCGTCCGGCCACGCGATCATCTGGAACCCCAGACCCATGACGAGCAGCAGCGCCGGGTCGGCCGGATCGCCGAAGGACTGGTGGCACAGCTCGACGTCCCCGACGCGGGTGATCTGCTCCTCGTTCATGGCCGCCACGCTAGCGCGCTGGAGTTCTCCACCACCGCCCGCCGACGCCGCTACGGGACCGTCGGGCGGCGGGGATAGCGTCGGGGCGTGACCTCGATCCCCGCGCCGTTCTCCACGTTCGACCTCACCGGCCGCACCGCGGTCATCACCGGCGGCAGCCGCGGCCTCGGCCGCGAGACGACCCTCGCGTTCGCGCGCGCCGGGGCGGACGTGCTGATCTCCTCGCGCCGCGTCGAGTCCTGCGAGGCGCTCGCCCGCGAGGTGCGGGAGACGACCGGCCGCCGCGCCGTCGTGCACGCCGCGCACGCCGGGAAGTGGGACGAGATCGACGGCCTCGCCGCCGCCGCGTACGCGGCGTTCGACCGCGTCGACGTGCTCGTCAACAACGCCGGCATGTCCCCGTTCTACGAGACCCCGTCGACCGTCACCGAGGAGCTGTGGCGCAAGGTCGTCGACGTGAACCTCACCGGGCCGTTCCGCCTGTCCGCGCTCATCGGGGAGCGGATGGTCGCCGACGGCGGCGGGTCGATCATCAACGTGTCCTCCGCGGCGGCGAACGCCCCGCACGGCGGCGTCATCCCCTACGCGGCCGCGAAGGCCGGCCTCAACGCGATGACCCAGGCCTACGCGCGCGCCTTCGGGCCGACCGTGCGCGTGAACGCCGTGCTGCCCGGCGCGTTCCTCACCGACATCTCCAAGGCGTGGGACATGGAGGAGTTCGAGCGCCACGCGGCCGGGTTCGCGCTGCGCCGCGGCGGCGAGGCGCACGAGATCGTCGGCACGATGCTCTACCTCGCCTCCGACGCCTCCTCGTACACGACCGGTGCGCTGCTCGCCGTCGACGGCGGCTACGTGCTGCCCGGCGACGCGGGCTGAGGGGGCGCGGAGCGGGCACCGGGCTGTCCATCTCCGGCCCCCAGAGGGGCGGCAGATGGACGGCCACAGACGTGCGGGCCCACCCGGGCGGCGCCGCAGGATGAGGGGCAGCGCCGCCCGCCGCTCACACGTGCGGGTTCGTCCGCGCCGCGCCCGAGGCGAGCAGCGCGTCGACCGCGCCCGCGTCGACACCCCAGTCCCGCAGCGCCTCGACCGTGTGCTGGCCCGCCAGCGCGACCGGTCCCGGGGTCGCACTCGGGGTGGCGGAGAAGCGCGGCGCCGGCGCCGGCTGCACGTGCCCGTCGACCTCGACGAAGGTGCCGCGCTCGACGTTGACCGGGTGCTCGCGCGCCTCGTCCAGGGACAGCACCGGCGAGAAGCAGGCCTCCTGCCCGGTGAACGCCCGCACCCACTCCTCGCGCGTGCGCGAGCGGAACACCTCGGCGAAGCGGGCCTTGCGCGCCGGCCACTGCGCGACGTCGTTCTGGGACGCGACGTCGTACTCGCCGTCCAGTCCCATGACCCGCAGGACCGACGCGTAGAACTGCGGCTCGACCGCGCCGACCGTGACGTACCTCCCGTCGGCGCACGCGTACGCGTCGTAGAACGGCGCGCCGCTGTCCAGCAGGTTCGTGCCGCGCTCGGCGGACCACTGCCCGAGGTCCCGCCAGCCGAAGAAGCCGGTCATCAGCAGGGCGGCGCCGTCGACCATCGCGGCGTCCACCACCTGGCCCGCGCCCGTCGAGCGCGCGGACCACAGCGCGGCGAGGATCCCCACCGCCAGCAGCATCCCGCCCCCACCGAAGTCGCCGACGAGGTTGAGCGGCGGCGTCGGGGGCTGACCCGCCCGACCGGTCGCGTCCAGCGCGCCGGTGAGCGCGATGTAGTTGATGTCGTGGCCGGGCTCGCGGGCCATCGCCCCGTCCTGCCCCCAGCCGGTCATCCGCCCGTACACGAGGCGCGGGTTGACCGCGTGGCACGCGTCCGGACCGATGCCCAGCCGCTCGGCGACCCCGGGGCGGAAGCCCTCGACCAGCACGTCGGCCCGCTCCACGAGCCGCAGCACGGTGGCGACGCCGTCCGGGTGCTTGAGGTCCAGCGCGACCGACCGTCGGCCCCGGTAGAGCAGGTAGTCCGGCTGCGTGGTCTCCGGCCGGCCGTCGGCGCCGTCCACCGCGGACGCGCGGTCCACGCGCAGCACCTCGGCGCCCATGTCCGCGAGCGCCATGCACGCGAACGGTCCGGGGCCGAGGCCCGCGATCTCGATGACCTTCAGTCCGTCCAGTGCACCCATGGGGGCCTCCTATCGACCCTTGAAGTTCGGCGACCGCTTCTCCTTGAAGGCCGCAAGGGCCTCCGGCATGTCCTCGGTGCGGCTGGCGAGGATCTGCGTGCGGTTCTCCAGCTCGATCGCCTGCTCCAGCGAGCCCGCGTCGACGTTGCGGTGCAGCACCTGCTTGGTCATGAACACGCCGAACGGGGAGTTCTGCGCGATCTGCCCGGCCAGCGACGCGGCCTCGTCGAGCAGCGCCTCCGCGGGCACCACGCGGTTGGCCAGGCCGATGCGCAACGCCTCGTCGGCCAGCACCTGACGGCCGGTGAGCATCAGCTCGGACGCCATCCCGAGCCCGACGATGCGCGGCAGCAGATGCGAGACGCCGGCGTCCGCGCCGGACAGGCCGATGCGGACGAACGCGACGTTGAACCGCGCCTGCGGCGCGCAGATCCGGATGTCCGAGGCGAGGGTGATCGCCATCCCTCCCCCGCTCGCCGGACCGTTCACCGCGGCGATCACCGGCTGGGGCAGGTTGCGGACCGTCAGCGCGAGCTGCGCGACGGTCTCCTGGCCGCGGTACGCGCTGAACACGTCGGCGCGGGAGCCGACGCCGTCGTCCTGACCGATGTCCAGGCCGGCGCAGAAGCCCCGGCCCTCCCCGGTCAGGACGACCACGCGGACCGACTCGTCCCGGCCGAGATCCTCCAGGGAGGAGAGGAACGACCGCATCATGTCCCAGGTCAGGGCGTTGAGCTTCTCCGGACGGCGGAGGGTGAGCAGTGCGACGCCGTCGCGCAGGCGCTCGACCGTGACCAGCGAGGACATGGCCCCACCCTCCCCGCCGGACCGTGCCGCCGCCACGGCCGGCCCTCGCGGCCGTTGGAGAACCCCACAGCCGCCGGGCGGTCCCGGCGCGGCACCGCGTCCCGCGCGACCTAGGTTCGAGCGGTACCGCAACGTCACGCCCGGAGGCTGAACGACATGTCCTGGAACTTCTCCACGGAACCCGAGTTCGAGCGCAAGCTCGAGTGGATGCGCGACTTCGTGCGCGAGGAGGTCTACCCGCTCGAGACGCTGGACCTCGACTACCGCCAGTTCCGGGAGATCATCAAGCCGCTCCAGGACGAGGTCCGCGCGCAGGGCCTGTGGGCCGCGCACCTCGGTCCCGAGCTCGGCGGCCAGGGCTTCGGCCAGGTCAAGCTCGGGCTGATGCACGAGATCCTCGGCGGCTCCGAGCTCGCCCCGCCCGTGTTCGGCGTGCACGCGCCCGACACCGGCAACTCCGAGCTGCTCGCGATCGGGGGGACCGAGGAGCAGAAGCGCAAGTGGATGGACCCGCTGCTCGCCAACGAGATCTGGTCCGCCTACTCGATGACCGAGCAGGGCACCGGCTCCGACCCGACGCAGTTCACGACCTCCGCCGTCCTCGACGGGGACGAGTGGGTCGTCAACGGGACGAAGTACTGCGTCGGCAACGGCGACCGGTCCGACATCCACATCCTCATGTGCGTCACCGACCCGGACGCGGACCGCCACTCGCGCGCGTCGATGCTGATCATCCCCACCGACGTGCCGGGCATCACCACGCGGCCGATCTCGCTGATGAGCGACCCCGAGGACCACGGGGTCCTCCACACGCACGTCGAGGTCACCTACGAGGACGTCCGCGTCCCGCGCGAGAACCTCCTCGGCGAGCGCGGCAAGGGCTTCGCGCTCGCGCAGAAGCGTCTGGGTCCGGGCCGCATCCACCACTGCATGCGCTGGATCGGCGTCTCGCGTCGGGCCTTCGACATGCTCTGCGAGCGGGCCGTGAGCAAGAGCGTCCACGGGTCCTACCTCAAGGACAAGGGCGTCATCCAGAACTGGATCGCCGAGTCGATCGCGGCGATCGAGTCCTCGCGGCTGCTCACGCTGCACGCGGCGTGGAAGATCGACGAGGTCGGCGCCACGAACGCCCGCCAGGAGATCGCGATGATCAAGTACCACTGCGCCACGTCGCAGTACGAGGTGCTCGACCGCGCGATCCAGATCCACGGGGCGCTCGGGTTCTCCGGCGACCTGCCGCTCGAGCACATGTACCGCTGGGCGCGTGCGTCACGCCTCTACGACGGGCCGGACGAGGTCCACAAGATGGGCGTCGCCAAGCGCATCCTGCGCGGCTACGAGCCCCACGACCTGCCGAGCGAGCACGTGCCCACCCGCCGGGCCGCCGCCCTGGAGAAGTACGGCGAGCAGCTCGCCGCGCTCGGCGCGCTTGCCTAGCCCGCCGCAGGCCCTGCTGATCGACTTCGGGGGCGTCCTGACCACGGACGTCCACGAGTCGTTCGGCGCGTTCTGCCGCGCCGCGGGCGGGCGGGGGGACGAGATCGCCCGCGCCTTCCGGGAGTCCGCCGCGGCCCGAGAGCTGCTCGTCGAGCGCGAGACCGGCCGGCTGTCGGAGACCGCGTACGAGGAGCGGTTCAGCGCACTGCTGCGCGCGGACGGGCTGGACGTCCCCGCCACCGGGCTGCTCGCCGGGATGACCGCGGCACTGCGGCGCGACGACGCGATGTGGGACGTCGTCGACGCGGTGCGCGCCGCCGGCGTGCCGTGCGTCCTCGTGTCCAACGCGCTGGACGACGCCTCCTACGAGGGCTACGACCTCGACCGGCACTTCGACGCGGTCGTGCTCTCGCACGCCCCGGACGTCGCGTGCCGCAAGCCGTCCCGCCGGATCTACGCGCTCGCCGCTGCCCGGGTCGGCGTCGACGTCGCGCGGTGCGTCATGGTCGACGACCTGCAGCAGAACCTCGACGGTGCCGCCCGGCTGGGCGTCCACGGCGTGCTGCACCGCCGCGCCGACGAGACGGCCCCGGTGCTGCGCGCGGTGTTCGGCCTCGAGCCGGGCGGGTAGGCGGGGGCCGGCGCGGCGCGGGCGCGGCCCGGACCGCGGCTCGCGGCTCGCGGGCGCAGCCCCGGACCGCGTCGCTCGCGCGCGCCTCGCGGGGCGCTGCCCGCGTTCTGGGTGATCCGGCACCCATATCCGGCGCTCGGATCACCCAGAACGCGCGCCTGCGACGTGCGGCCCGGGCGCGAGCGCCCACCAGCCATACGTACTGGGTGATCCGGCCCCCATATCCGGCACTCGGATCACCCAGAACGCAGGTGTGCGCCTGCGACGTGCGGCCCGGGCGCGAGCGCCCACCAGCCCTGCGTACTGGGTGATCCGGCGCCCGTATCTGGTTTTCGGATCACCCAGAAACCCGCGCGCGGCGGGCCTGACGCGCGCCCGCAACGCCGCGCGCGCCCGCAACGCCGCGCGCCTGCCGGCCGGCCCCCGCGCGCCCGGCCGGGCGCGTCAGCCGCCGATGAGGACCTTGACGCTCGCGCCGCGGTCCAGCTGGGCGGCGAACGCGTCGGCCCACCCGTCCAGCGGGAAGCGGTGGGAGATCACCGACGGGGCGGCGTCCCAGGACGGCAGCTCGGCGACGGCCCGGGTGTGCTCGGCGACGGTGAAGCCCTGCGCGCCGCGCACCGTGATCTCCTTGTCGAGCACGCGCGTGGACGGCACGGCGTCGGGGCCGAGCGTCACGGCGGCGAGCGTCAGGCGGCCGCCGGGGCGGACGATCTTCAGCCCGTCCTCGATCACCGCGGCGACCCCGGCGCAGTCCACGACCAGGTCGGCCTTGCCGGGCGTCCACGCGCCGCCGAGCAGCGGTCCCAGCGGCTCCTCCGGCGCGAGCGCGGCGTCGGCGCCCTGGCGCAGCGCCGCCTCGCGCCGCACCGGCAGCGGGTCCACCACGAGGACCGTCGCGCAGCCCGCCCGGACCAGCCAGCGGACCAGGCCCAGCCCGATCGCGCCCGCCCCGTAGACCACCACGTGATCCTCCGGCGTGACGTCCGAGACCTCGAACGCGTGCCGCGCGACCGTCAGCGGCTCGTGCAGCGCGCCCACGTCGCCCGGGACGGCGTCGGGCAGCCGGTGCAGCTCCACGCCCAGGCGTGCGCCCGGCACGACGACGAGGTCGGCGAACGCGCCCGGGACGGTCAGGCCGAGCACCCCGCGACGCCGCTGGCACAGGTGCTGCAGTCCGGCCAGACAGGCTCGGCACGACGAGTCCGCGCACCCGAGCAACGGGTTCACGACCACGCGGTCGCCCGCAGCCACACCGTCGACGCCCGGGGCCTCGAGCACGGTCGCGGAGAACTCGTGCCCGAGCACCTGCCCGGGCGCGACCCGCCAGCCGCTGGAGAACACGTGCAGGTCCGAGCCGCAGATGCCGCACCACTCCACGCGCAGCAGGGCGTCGCCGTCGCGCAGGGGCGCCAGCGCCCGCTCCTCGAGGGCGAGCTCGCCGGGCGCCCGGAACACCAGGGCGCGGGTCGACCGGGTCGTCATGCCTGGTGCGCGCCGCCGTCGATGTTGATCGCCTGCCCGGTGATCGGCGCGGCCGCGTCGCTGCAGAGGAACGCGACGAGCGCCCCGAGCTCCTGCGTCGTGACCATCCGGCCGATCGGCTGGATGCGCAGGAACTTCGTGAGGATCTCCTCCTCGGAGGTGCCGCGCGCCGTCGCCGCCTTCGCGACCTCGTCACGGACCATCTCGGTGTCGACGAAGCCCGGGACGATGCAGTTCGCGGTGATCCCCTTGCGCACGTACTCCGCCGCGAGCACGCGCGTGAGTCCGAGGACCGCGTGCTTGGTCGACGTGTACGCGGCGGTCTGCGCGACGCCGAAGCGGCTGTACAGGGAGCCGATCGTCACGATCCGACCCCAGCCCCCCTCCACCATCGCGGGCGCCAGCTCCTGGGCGAGGACGAACGCGGCGGTCACGTTGACGCGCTGGGACTCCTCGAAGTCGCCGAGCGACAGCTGCGCGCTGGGACCGTTGCGAGCGATCCCGGCGCAGTGCACCAGGACGTCGGGCGCGCGTCCGAGCGCGCGGGCCGCGTCGTGCGCCACGGAGCGCATCGCCTCCATGTCCCCGGCGTCGGCGGGCAGCGCCACCGCCGTGGCCGCGCCCGCCTCGCGCGCCGCCGTGGCGGTCTCCCCGAGCGCGTCGGCGCTCCGTGCGGTGAGGGCGACGTCGAACCCGGCGCCGGCGAGGGCGACGGCGACGCCCCGGCCGATGCCGCGGCTCGCGCCGGTGATGAGAGCGGCGTGGGACATGGCTCGACCATAGGTGCGCGACCGCGCGCCACCCCGGCCCTGCGCCGCACGGGGTTGGAGAACGCTCCAAGACCCTCGCGCCCACGCGCGGGCGCACGCGGGCGCCGAGCGCGAACCTCGTCGTCGTGTCCTCCTCCGCGTCCGCGTCCGATCCCACCGCGTCCGGCCCCGGGGGCCGCGGCGTGCCCGTCGACGGGCCGCTGTCGGCGTGGCTCACCGAGCACCTCGGCGACCCGGGCCCGTTCGTCCTGGACCGCCTCAGCGGCGGGAACTCCAACGAGACGCTGCTGCTGCGCTCCCCGACCGCCCGGCGGATCCTGCGACGGCCGCCGCACGACGCCATCGACCCGAGCGCCCACGACATGGCCCGCGAGCACACCCTGCTGACCGCGCTCGCCCAGACCGACGTCCCGGCCCCGGCACCGCTGGCGCTGATCGACGACCCGGCCGTCGTGCCCGCCCCCGCGCTGGTCATGGAGGCGGCCGAGGGTCACGCGCTGCTGTGGGACCTGCCCGGCGACCGGGTCGCGGACGCCGCGACGCTCACGGGCATCGGCGAGGCGGTCATGGACGCGCTCGGCGCCCTGCACCGCGCGGACTGGCGGGCCGCCGGCCTCGACGGGTTCGGCCGCCCCGACGGCTTCCTCGACCGGCAGGTCGGTCGCTGGACGCGGCAGCTCGACCGCTACCGCGTGCGCGAGCTGCCCTGGCACGCGGAGATCGCGTCGTGGCTCGCCGCCCACCAGCCGGCCGACGGCGAGCCGGGGATCCTCCACGGCGACTTCCACCTCGACAACTGCCTCGTGACGCTCGGCGAGCCACCGGCCGTCGCGGCGATCATCGACTGGGAGATGGCCACGATCGGCGACCCGCTGCTGGACGTCGGGCTGTTCCTCGGGTTCTGGGGCGACGAGCGCCCCGCCACCCCGGCGATGCCGAAGGTCCAGGCGGTCACCCGTGGCGCCGGCGCGCCCGGGCGCGCGGTCCTCGCCGCCCGCTACGAGGAGGCGTCAGGTCGCTCGCTGGAGCACCTGGACTGGTACATGACGCTCGCGTTCTGGAAGCTCGCGACGATCGTCGAGGGCGCGTACGCGCAGTTCCTCGCGGGCGCGCTGACGACGCCGTACGCGCGCGACCTCGAGCACGACGTCCCGCGGCTGCTCGAAGAGGCCGCGACCTTCGCCGGGCTGCGCTGAGGTCGCGAGCGAGCACCTGCGGCACGCGCGGTCGTGCCGCCCGTCGGGTCGAGCGCGAGGAGCTGCGCGCACTCGCCCACGGCGCGCAGCGGCACCTCCGCGCACGGCGACGACCGGCCGGCCATCGCCGCGCGCGCCGCGCGTCTCAGCGCAGGGCCCGGCGCCCGAGCGTCGTCGACAGCGCGACGGCGAGGACGAGCACGACGCCGTTGACGACGTCGGTGTAGGTGAACGCCAGGCCCCCGACGATCAGGCCCTGGGAGACCCAGACGAGGAACGTGCCGCCGATCAGCGCACCCCACACCGTGAAGCGCCCCGTCGACAGCACCACGGTCGACAGGAACGCGGCGGCGAACGCGGGGAGCAGGAAGCCGACCCCGGCGTCCGGGGACGCCGAGCCCTGGTTGGCGGCGAGGATGACACCGGCGAGCGCGGCGAGCAGGCCGCCGAGCACGAACGCCCGGATCGTCTCCTTCTCCGGGTTGACCCCGGCCAGCCGCGCCGCCTCCGGGTTGGAGCCGGTCGCGTGCAGGTACCGACCGTAGGTCGTGCGCGTGAACAGCACCCAGACCAGCAGGCCGACGACGAGCAGGATCCCGATCGTCCACGAGGTCGTCTCGATCCAGCCGTCGACGCCGAGCACGCCGACCGCGAGCCCGAGGACGAGCAGCGTCACCAGGGCGCTGATCGCGTCCCACGTGCGCGGCGAGCGGTCCGCGGGCCGGCGGCGGCGCAGCGCCAGGAACCCCGCGAGCGCGACGCCCGCCACGCCGGCCCAGAGGATCGCGGCCGGGAACTTGTGGCCGAACGCGCCGATCGAGTCGGGGCCGGTGAACCAGCCCGGGAGCGGCGCGGAGTCGTCGGTCGGCGAGAGCTGCGTGCCCTTGCCGTAGACGGACGCGAAGCCGCCGAACAGCCCGCCGGTGCCGAGCGTGGCGATGAACGTGTTGACCTTCAGCCGCATCACGAGCAGCCCGTTGACGAGCCCGCCGAGCACGCCGATCCCGAGGCAGACCGCGAGCACGAGCGCGAACGGCCAGTCCTCGTTGATCTTCAGCCCGATCGCCAGGAAGGTCGTCAGCGTCGCCATGCCGCCGACCGACAGGTCGAACTGCCCGGCGATGAGCGTGCCCATCACCGCGAGCCCGAGGATCAGCACGGGCGCGTTCTGGTGGATGTCCAGGAACCGCGCGTCGGTGCTCGCGAACGTGTCGCCGAGCCAGATCACGTAGACGGCGAAGACGATCAGGAACGCCACGAACGTGATCGAGCCCTGGAAGCCGGTGGAGCCCAGGAACCGGCGGACGGCGCCGTCGCGGGGTGCGGCCGCGGGCGCGGGGGGCGCGCTCGGCGGCGGGCCGGCGTGGGCGGGAAGGACCTCGGGGGTGGACATCAGATGAACGCCTCCAGCGCGTCGGGGGTGATCTCGTCGATGGCGGTGAAGTCGCGCAGCCGACCCTGCTCCACCACGGCGATGCGGTCGCAGACCGCGAACAGGTCCTCGGAGTCCGAGGAGATGAGCAGGACCGCGGCGCCCTCGGCGCGCAGCCCGCGGATCAGGTCGTAGAGCGTCTCGCGGGTCTGCACGTCGACACCGCGGGTCGGCTCGCACAGGACGTAGACGTCGGGCCGGCGGAACATCGCGCGGCCGAACACGACCTTCTGCTTGTTCCCGCCGGAGAGCGTGCCGAACGGCGCCTGCGGATCCCCGGGGCGCACGTCCAGCCGGCCGACCATCTCGTGGGCGTCGCTGCGCTCGGCGCGGCCGCGCAGCAGGCGGGTCGCCCGGCCGCGCCACGACGGCAGCGCGGAGATCGTCAGGTTCGCCTGGACCGACAGCTCCGCGAAGCCGCCCTGGGACTCGCGGTGCGGTGGCACGAGCGCGCTGCGCACGCCGGGCGCGCGGACCACCCGGCCGGCGGTCGGTCGCAGCGCGCCGTGGGCGAGGTAGCCGACGTCGTGCAGCCCGGAGCCCGCGAGCCCGGTCAGCCCGACGACCTCGCCGGCGTGCACCGTCAGGTCGACCGGGCCGCAGCGCCCGGCGCACGCGCCCTCCAGGCGCAGCCGCTCCTCGCCGCGGTCGTGGGCGGCGAGCACCGGCCCGCCGTCGGGTCGCTCGTGCGCGACGAGCAGCTTCACCAGTCGCGGGCGGTCGAGGCCGGCGGCCGCCACGTCGGCGGCGATCACGCCGTCGAGGATCACGACGATCCGCTTCGTGGCGTCGAGGATCTCGCTGAGCTTGTGGCTGACCATGATCACGGTCGCGCCGTCGGCGGCCACCGTGTCGCGCAGCGTCCGGATCAGCCGCTGGGCATCGCCGGGCGGGAGCGTCGACGTGGTCTCGTCGATGAAGAGGACGCGCGCGCCGCGGTCGAGGAGCCGGGCGACCGCGACCAGGGTCTTCTCGCCCGGGGACAGGTCCCCGACGAGCGTCGTGACGGGCCGGTCCAGCTCGACGCGGGCGAGCGCCGCCTCGGCGGCGCGCCGCTCCCGGCCGCGGTCCAGCAGCGGGCCGAGGCGCCGCATCGGCGCCTCGCCCAGCCGCAGGTTGTCGACGATCGGCAGCGCGTCGACGAGCCCGAGGTCCTGGTGGATGAACCCGACCTCGGGGCGCTCGGCGAGGCTGCGGACCGCCTCGCCGGCGTAGGTGATCTCCCCGGCGGAGCGCTGGTACACCCCGCCGAGGATCTTGATCAGGGTCGACTTGCCCGCCCCGTTGGGTCCCATGAGCCCGACGAACTCGCCGGCCTCGATCCGCAGGTCGATGCCGCGCAGGACCTCGTTGCGACCGAAGCTCTTGCGCAGCCCGCTGATGGCGATGTCGTGCGTGCTCATGGTGGTGATCCCGGGACGGTCAGCGGGCTACCTGCCCCACTGCTCCTTGAACATCGCCTCGTAGTCGAAGTCCGCCGGGGCGAAGAACCCGTCGGTGACCTGGGCGGCGTTGTCCTTGGTGACGAGGGCCACGGGCAGCTCGGTGGACTCCCACGGCTGCTTGCCGGCCTTGATCCGCGCGACCTGGTCCATGGCGCCCCAGGAGGCGTACGGGAACGGGGCGG